>NZ_CAKZLP010000019.1 GCF_937127095.1 uncultured Amphritea sp. | reverse complement strand
CTTTGCTATGTTGAGCAAAGGAACAGAATATCAGGCCCAGGCAATGACTGCCTGAGCCTAATATGTCCCAATGAAATGCTTTACTTAGATGAAAATCAGCTACCGTAATCAGTGACTTGCTAAGAGCATTAAAGCTCGCGTTCTAGATATGATCCGGTAGTTCGCGCAAATATCAGTGAGCCAGAGTTAGCGACTCAATCAGAGCTCGAACATAAGCGTGCATTTATTCTAAGTCAAAATCGTTTCATTGTTGACAGAGGGGAGTCCACATAAGCAAGTGGCGAAGCCACATCTAACCACTAGCCACTGCTTTTAGAAGCGAAGCCACGTCTAACCCCGAGCTACGTCTTTTCAAGGCACCGATACATATAACCATTTATGATTCAGGAGCAACGTGATAAACGCCTCCGGATCGCTCAGCCCGGAGAGATGAAGATATGATTTCACCGCAAACCCGGTGGGATTAAACCCCATATAGGTGACGCTTATTTCGTCTCCGCTCTCCCACGGGCCTGTCGCTGCCGCATCAATGATCTCTGCTCTTCTGGAATCTGATAAAACTCCGAGCTGGGTGGCGTGAGCGAGATACTCCTGCGCGGCATTGCTCCAGTCATCCTTTGCGCTGTTGGCGTTGTGCTGGAAGATTGCATGGGTGATCTCATGGGCGAAAGCACCAACATAGTGTTCAGCATCAAAGGGCATGCTGTACATCTCTGGCGCTTGGCTGCTATGCAATATCGCGGGTAATGACATCATCAGAATACGATCGCTCTGGCGGTCATAACTGCCATAGGCCATATAGCCCTCGTGATCGATGCTCTGTTCAATAATCTCTATCGCTATTGGCCGTTGCGACTGCAACGTATACCGATTAAGAAACCTGATCGTCCTGTCAGCCGCATCACAAACATAATCGACCATACTGTCATCGGGTGCCGATATTAAAATCTCAGGAGTCGCCGCACAACGATATTCACTTGCGACAACCGGGTACACCCAGATAGCAGGAACGATAACCAAACCATAACCAAAACAACGTATCGATTGGAAAAACTCTGATTGACACTTTTTCATATGCACATGTCCATTTTTAACCACAGGTTGCGCGTCGACTCTGACCTTCGGGCACCAAACCTGTGACACAAACTTTCAAAAAAACATTACCGTAGGTTGGGATGAGGTACGAATCCCAACAGGACAGAAGGTATGCCAACTGTTGCAAACGAGGCGATCAGTCGCTCTGGTTACAATGATTCTATGACACCTGTCAGTTTAATCATCATCGGCAGAAAATTCCGTGTTTTATGTTCGCTAACGTACGGTCTACTACGTTTATCTACAGTATGTTGGGGGAGTTAAGAATCCTTGGATGGTTACGCTTCATCGCCACCGGGAAATCAATGTTCAGGATCAGCCACCGGTCGTCAATGTTGTCGACCGTACAGATCGGCCTGAGACCTGCCAGGCATTATCAAATAAGGGGTTGGGTGATAACGCTGAACTGTTCATATCAGCCTCAATGTATTACCAGGAGTTAATCATGTTCAATAAAACGTTAATGATGACCGTTATGGCGAGTTCTCTGCTATTTACCCATAATTTTGTTCTCGCAGCAGACCAGGATCAAACACGTCTGCAAGACCCGGACAAAACCATGGATATGATGCAGGATAATGATCGTGTTCGGGATACAGACCAACTCAAGGACAATGATCAGACACGCGACATGGTTTATGGCAGCCACCTAATGACCGATGAGGAGCGCAGCCAGTATCGCACACAGATGCAGGCCGCTAAAACGGACGAAGAACGCGCGCAGATCCGTACAGAACACCATCAACGTATGCAGGTACGTGCCGAAGAGCGTGGCGTGACGTTGCCAGACAACATGCCGGCTAAACGCAGCGGTATGGGCACAGGTGCTGGCATGGGTACAGGCAGTGGTATGGGTTACGGCAACGGCATGGGCAATGGTAGTGGCGCAGGTAACGGCGGCAGTGGATCGGGTGGCGGAAAGTAATGATCAAAACGCGCTTTTGGGTTGCCCGTTGTTAGACGCGGCTGCGAGTTTACTGGCCCTTCAACCCATCAATAAAACGCTGAGGCAAGGGAGTGGTCTCTCCCGCTTGAGGCCAGTGCTTTGACGTTGCCTGGGCGCTGAGTGTTTTAATTCGCTTCTGGTCAAGTGGATGGGATTGCATAAACTCGACGCCCTCGCTATTGCCGGATGCTTTGTGCCAGGCGCTAATAGTGTCAAACAGATCAGAAGCGCCGTGAGTGTGACCATAGAGCGTGTACACGGCTTGCAGCGCTTCACTATCCGCCTGTTGTTCCATCGTCCGGCTAAAGTGCAGCATCGTATAGACACCCGCCTCCCCCATCAGATCAAGATCACTGAAACCCAGTAACACCGCAAGAGCAGCGCTGATCGTCACGCCTCGGGTCAGACTGACAATCGGATCACGGTGCTTTATGTGCGCGATTTCATGGGCCAGCAGCATCGCCAGTGCGTTCTCATTGGGCAACTTTTGCAACAACCCCCGGAACACCACGACATTGCCACCGAGGGTGGCAAATGCATTAACCGTATCGCCATCAGAATAGTGCAGTGTTACCTCGATCTCTTCAGGCAGATCCATCACCTCAACCACCCGATCAGTCACCTGTTGCAGGTAGTGCTCCACTGCTGTGTCCGCCGGTGCTTCAACCGGAAAGCTGGCCGTTAATCTCTTTTCGGTGTCGAACGGGATATAGGGCGCCATAAAGCCGGCGGACAAGCCCAGAATATAGACCAGTGCAACAATCAGAATGGTTGCGCCGCTGAGCAGCACGACCAGTTCTTTCAGGGGATGAACATCGGTGACATTTATCCCATCCGGTATCTCCCGGTGTTCAAACTTCATCGCTCGGTCCACACGCGATCAGCGCCGTACCATAGGCCAGCACCTCAACTGAACCGATGGCGTTATTGCGTCCTTTGGAGATTGAGGCCGTTTCGTACTTTACGTTAAACACATATTCCGCCCCCATCGCTTCAGCCTGCTGTTTCATTCGCAACAGGGATTCCCGACGGGCACGATCGAGCAGCGATTCATAGGAGGTGACCCTGCCACCCAGAAGGTTACGCAGTGCAGCGATAAAGCGTTTGAAGTAATCCACCGAGATGACCGTATTGCCCATCACCAGGGATTGATCAAACAGCCTGTCGGTGGGTGGAAAGCGGCTGGCTATGGTGGGCAAACCACTCAGTCGTTTTTCACGCTGAATAATCGATTTATAATGTTTTTTCTCGGCTACCTGGCCGACCAGATAGCCCAGCGTCATCAGCAGCAGAAATATAATCAGATTTGTCATCAGATTACTCCAGGATAACCGCGGAGCCATAAACGTAGATCTCAGCGGCACCCTGGGCCACGGAGGAGGTAGAAAAGCGGACATTGAGTATCGCATTGGCCCCCATTGCCTGCGCCTGACGTTGCATCCGTTCCATCGCTTCGTCGCGGGACTCCTGCAACAGCTCGGTATAACCTTTTAACTCGCCGCCGAAAATGTTCTTGAGCCCTGCCATAATATCCCGGCCGACATGCTTGGCACGTACCGAACTGCCCTGAACCAGACCGAGATGCGTCTTCACCTCTTTTCCCGGTAGTATCTCCATATTGCTGATCAGCATGCTGACCTCCTGTACTTGTTAACTGAAGGGTATGACTTAAATTAGCCGTGAGAAAATTATATAGGTTAATCCGGTCTTTACCTATGACATCCAGTTTTAACACCAGACCCAGGCGCTACCATTCTCTATAAAGAACTACCGGCCAGTTCAGTTATTCACCAATGGGGTTATAAAAATGAGCTTTATCAATGCGAGGATTCTGACCAGTGAGATGCTGTTGAAGCCGCTGCCATAAAGCAAAAAAGCTCCGACAATATGATTGCCAGAGCTTTTTATTCGCCGATAACGACAACGACTATAGTGTCAGACCGGACTTCAGGGCTGTCTTTAAGTTCTATCTTAAAGCGCTATCTTAAAGTGTTATTCTGCAGCGTTGTTGCTTTGCCCGAGAATATAATCCCGGTACTTCATATCCTCTTCGAGGATATGCTGACGCAGCCAGCGTTGCAGATAACCGTTAACTGAATCACCAATGATGAAGGGACTCTGTGGAAACCGTGCATAGGTTGCGCGTATCGTTTCCAGCCACTCAACGAAGTTTTCATGTTGCCCCAGGTGCTCATCAAACCCCGGAAACCCCGCTTGCTTCATATACACCTCTTCACGGCTAAAATGGCCGCGAGTGTAGGCTTTCAGGCGGTCCAGTATGGAGTTGATGTAATCATGGCTCATATCCGCAGAGTCGAGTTCATCTATCAGCGCAAATAAGCCTTTATGGTCATCATCAATACTGTGATCACCAACGCTGAGATCACTGGTCCAGGTAATATTCATAGCCTTAAACTCCTATAGCAGACCAAGTGATAACACTGGAAACGCGATAATCAAACCCAGTCGCACAATGTCTGACAAGACAAACGGGAAAACACCCTTAAAGATCTCCTTGATAGGAATATCCGGTGCGACCGATTTTATAACAAACACGTTCATACCTACCGGTGGTGTAATCAACCCGAGCTCAACGGTGATCACCGCGATGATACCAAACCATATAGGATCAAACCCAGCCGCTTCTATCAACGGGTATACCACCGGCACTGTCAGTAATAGCATCGCTATACTGTCCATGACGCAACCCAACAGAATAAACAGCAACAACACACAGAACAGGATCATATAGGGTGTCAGTTGCATGCTGTCGACAAATTCCACCAGCGAGAAAGAGATACGTGATACGGAGAGAAAATAACCAAAGATCTCTGCGCCGATAATCATAAAGAAGATCATCGCAGACATAAACAGGGTTTCTTCAATCGACTCTTTAAACTGCTGAAATTGCATGCCGCGGAACAGAGCAATAAAGAACGTACCGGCAGCGCCGACTGAGGCGGCTTCTGTCGGGGTAAAGAGACCGGTATAGATACCGCCAATAATCAGCGCAAATACTCCGGTAAAAGGCACCAGACCTTTCAGACCGATAATTTTTTCAGCAAAGGTGGTTTTCGTACCCGGCTGTGCCAGGTGTGGAAAAAGCATCACCACAATGGCAATAGTGACGCAGTAAAGGAAGAGTCCTAATAAGCCCGGAATCACCCCCGCAATAAACATATCACCCACGGATTGTTCAGTGATTAGCGCATAGAGCAGCAGCGCAATCGATGGCGGAATCATAATACCCAGGGTACCACCAGCCGCCAGCGTGCCGGATGCCAGTGACTTAGCATAACCGTTCTTTTCCATCTCAGGCAATGCGACCCGTGACATACTCGCCGCGGTGGCCATTGATGAGCCGGAGATTGCAGAAAAGATACCGCATGAGGTGACTGCTGCCAGCGCCATACCGCCGCGCCAGCTGCCAAACAGGGTACGCGCACCTTCAAACAGTTCCTGTGACATCTTCGCCTTGGAAGCAAACACCCCCATCAGGATAAACATAGGTATTGGACTGAAACTGTAGTTAGACAGGGTTTCGAACGGGCCACTATCCAGAATTGACAGAGCCGGTTCAAACGCAACGATCCAGCCAAAACCCACAAAGCCTGTCACCGCCATTGCCAGTGCGATCGGCATACGCAATGCGATCATTCCCAGCATGCCGAAAATACAGATTAAACCGATAATTGATCCGCTCATGACAGATTCTCTCCTTTCCAAAAGAAGAACAGGCGAAAACTGATCAGCAGTGCTGCCAGTGCAAGAAAGGCCGTTGCAAATGACGTCAGGCCATACAGGTAGGTCAGAGGGATCAACAGATCCTGAGTGGTCTCACCGGACATTTCAGCACTGCCTATTGCCTCATAAAAACGATAACTCATACCGCCTCCCAGCAACACGAAGCCCAGCATATAAAAACCTTCAAACAGCGCTTTTATACGGGGTTTAAAGTTATCGGTAAAAAGGTCGACGATAACCTGCGACCGGCCTACTGAATATGGCAACGCAAACACAACCATCAATAGCAAACCATATTTAATCAGTTCGACCCCGCCGATAAAGGTTAAGTCAACCGAGCCATCAGTTGCTTTAAACAAGGCACGGGACAGCACATCGGCAAGAGTAATAAACATCATTGAAACGAGAACAACGCCGCTGATCACATGCATTGCATGGGTAATACGATCAAACAGCCGGCTGAAAGCCATCATAAAATACTCCATTTAACGGAATAGTAAGGCGGGGCTTAACAGTTAAGCTTGCGCCTGCCAGACTTAGCAATCTAAACCCGACAGGCAACAAACATTACTTACAGGTTGCGGCGAGTTCATTCGCACGGGCATATACCTTACGAGCAGGTAATCCCTTAGCTTCCAGTTCCGACAGGTATTCTTCAATCGCCTGATCCATAACCGGTTTCCATGCTGGATTTTCAATACCACCTTCTACGGTGTAGATTTCATGCCCACTATCAACCGCTTGTGCACGGCCTTTGATATCAAGATCATCGAAGACCTTCGCGGCATTCTGTGACCATTCGGTACCGGAATTATCATCCAGAACTTTCTGCAGATCGGCAGGCATGCTGTTGTAAACACTTTTGTTCATGGTCATCAGGAACGACAACGTATACAGACCACCCACTTCGGTGTGCTTAGGCGTCAGTTCGTTAATACGGAATACCAGTTGGCCTTCCCATGGCAGCGAAACGCCATCGATCACCCCACGCTGCACAGACTGATAGGCCTGTGGTGCTGGCATACCGACAGGTTGAGCACCCAGACCTTCAAGCAGCTTAGCAACCACCGCGGTCGGACGGCGAATACGCAGCCCTTCAAAGTCAGAAGGTTCTTTCACCAACTTTTCAGTGGTATGGATATGACCCGGCCCATGGGTAAAGAAGAACAGCGGATGGGTCTCTTTATACTCACTGGCAATCAAACCCTCATCATAGAGGCCTTGAATAATACAGGAACCGTTGGCCGCATTTTGAGCGACGCCGGGCAGCTCTACTACCTGAGTCAGAGGGAAACGGTTAGCGGTGTAACCCTGAATCGTCATGGTTACATCAGCAATACGATTTTTAACCGCATCATACTGTGCCGGTGGCTTAGCCAGTGTCGAAGAGGGATAAACCTCAACTTCAATCCGACCATTTGAATCGGCTTTAACTTTATCGGCCCAGGCCTGGGCGATATTTTTGTGCTGGCTGGCAACCGGTGGAAAAAAGTGCGCCAGGCGTAGCGTGTAATCTGCCGCTTGAGCCGGAACCTGAACCATCAGGGCGGCCGTAAGCGCCATTGCTGTTGTCAGCAGGGGCTGTTTCATTTGAGACTCCTCAGTAAATTATATAAATTTTATATTTTTTATTATTTCGGTCATGCAGGCACAGAACCGTTTTTATTAATGCTTAAACAAACTCTTCAGTATCGATCTCCGCCTGAGTTGCCGGGTTATACCGGCTACCCGCGACGGTGTTCTGATTAATCAACTGATCGAGTTGCTGAAAAGCTTCAGCGCTCAGTTGCAGATCGACCGCACTGAAGTTCTCTTTCAGGTGATTCAGGTTCGTTGTTCCCGGAATCGGCACGATGTTCTCATCACGACCTAATAGCCATGCCAGAGATAGTTGCGCCAGCGTCATATCTTCTGCTTCAGCGATCTCCTCTACCCGACTTAAAAGCTGTAGGTTTACGGCATAGTTATCCGCATAAAAACGCGGCATACCCCGGCGTATATCTTTCTCTTCAAGGGCATTAACGTCGCGGAGTTTTCCGGTCAGAAACGCTCTGGCTAACGGACTGAACGCAACAAACGTAGCGCCCAGCTCACGACAGGCATCCAACACAGCAATTTCAGCGTTGCGGGTCCACAGGGAATACTCTGTCTGAACAGCAGCAATAGGGTGAGTCCTGTGAGCTTTACGCAGGGTATCCGCAGAGACTTCTGACAGCCCGATATCGCGGATTTTACCTTCGGCAACCAGATCAGACAGTGCACCAACACTGTCCTCAATAGGCACATTACGGTCCCAGCGGTGCAGGTAATACAGATCGATCACATCGGTTTGCAGACGACGAAGACTGTCTTCACAGGTCTTCTTAAGCATCTCCGGACGACCATTAATCTCACGCACACCCGCATCGTTTTTGAACATGCCGCATTTACTCGCCAGCACAAACTCATTACGACGCCCTTTCAACACCTTGCCCAGCAGCGTCTCGTTATTACCGAAGCCATACAGCGCTGCGGTATCCAGCATGCTGTAACCCATGTCGAGGGCCTGCAGCAGAACCTGCTCCGCTTCCTTCTCTGAAGGTGGCGTGCCATAGGCGTGTGACAGACTCATACAACCCAGACCAATCGGTGAACACTGAAAAGAGCCAAGTTTGCGGCTATTCATGAAAACAATCTCTCCTGCTGTATCTGTTCTTTTATGTTACTGCGCGGCTTCCAGACATTTTTCCAGTTGATCCAGGGTTTCCATTGCCGGATAACACTGGCTCAGACTGGAGTTTGGCTCGCGACCTTCACGAATAGCCGCGAAGAACTCGCGGTCCTGCAGCTCAATACCGTTAAAAGAAACCGCCACACCGGAAAGATCAATCGGATTACCTTTGCCATCTTCCAGATCATCATAACGGGCAATATAGGTGCCGTTATCGCAGATATAGCGGAAGAATGTGCCGAAAGGACCGTCGTTATTGAATGACAGAGAGAGTGTACAGAGCGCACCACTGGGTACTTTCATGCCGATACTCATATCCAGCGCGATACCCAGATCCGGATGAATCGGCCCCTGCATCGCCTGTACCTGAGTGGCGGTTTCGCCAGTCTGGTATTGAAAAAGATCAACTGTATGGCAGGCATGGTGCCACAGCAAGTGGTCGGTCCAGGAGCGTGCTTCACCCTTTGCATTGGTGTTGGTACGACGGAAAAAGTAGGTCTGCACATCCATCTGCAGGACGTTAAGCTCACCCGCCTGAATCTTGTTGTGAATCCACTGATGGCTTGGGTTAAAACGACGGGTATGACCGGCCATCGCAACCAGGCCAGTTTCTTTCTGTAGCGCAACGATCTCTTTGGCATCTTCGATGTTATCGGCCATTGGGATCTCAGTTTGCACATGCTTGCCTGCTTTAAGGCACTGTTTAACCTGAGCCGCATGAACCTGAGTCGGAGTCGCCAGAATCACACAGTCAACATCGTCACGCGCAAGGCTCTCGGCCAGATCAGTGGTGTAATGAGGAATATTATGCTCAGCAGCAAAGGCTTTAATTTTCTCTAAATTAGAACCGCCAACAACTGAAACGACTTCAGCGCCTTCAATTGCGCTGATCGCTTCCAGGTGTTTCATACCAAAAGCGCCTGCAGCGCCAGCAATACATACTCTCATTGAACCCTCTCCCATATTTCAATTACCGGAACACAGTTGCGAATCTGACAAATCAATATGCTCACCAGACGTTCCACAGCAACGATAATGCGTAACCTATTCGTTATAGTTAAATCTACAGATGGTGATAAAACTAACATCGGAATACCAAGCAGGATAATCCATTAACCGGAACAGCTATTCATTTTTTGAATAGAATAAATTTTATTACAGGTCTTCCAGGTCAACATCATGATCGGTATTACTCAATAACTTTATGAATGCAGACTGCGTCGCTGTTGGCTTCCAGCTGCTTCTGACTGTCACGCCTATAGGCCGGTAAGCATGCGACACCTCATAAGGAACTGCTTTAAAAACCCCCATTGAAAGTTCATGCTGTATTTGGTGTTCAGAGATCATGGTCAGACGATCACTGCCCGTTAACAGAGACCGAACCAGAATCTGGGATCCCGTCTCCACCAGCCGGGACGGCACATCAAGGCCTGCTTCGGTGAAGGTTGATTCAAAAATAGCCCGGGTCGGTGTGCCCCGACCAGGTATCACCCAGGGGTATTTCTGCAGTGTTTCAAGGGTAACATTCTGGTCCTGGCAAAGCGGATGGCCGGGGCGTGCCACGATCTCAACCGGCGATGAAAACAGCTCCTCCTGAATAACATCATCAGCAGGTACCGGAAAGCGCAAAGCTCCGAGTAGCAGATCGATATCACCATGACGCAGGTGATACAGCAGATCATCATAGGGGCCATCGTTTACCCGGATTCTGAAATCGGGAAACTTACTGGAAAACTCAATGATCGCTTTCGGCAGCAGCGATGTCCGGGCCAGCGGCATACTGCCGATCACCAGCTGTCCGATCTCCCGGTTGTGCAGAGCATCAACCTCATCCCGCGCCTGAGTAATCTCTGAAAATGCCAGTTTACTGGCTCTGGCCAGCGCCCGGGCCGCTTTACTTGAACTGATGCCGGTGCTGGTTTTCTCAAATAGCACCACCCCCAGTAGCGCTTCCAGCTCACGGGCTGCCCGATGCAGAGAGGATTGTGATATCCCCAGGTTGCGCCCGGCGATACTAAAATTGTGAGCTTCTGTCACTGCTATCAACGCCCGCAGCTGAGTAGTCGTCAACATCTGCAACAGGTGTGTGGGCTGGGATTTACTGCCTCCTAACCTGACCGCCCCGCGCAACCCTTCCAGAACCATATCCAGTGCCCGCTGAACCCGCAAAGCAAATACTTCGCCGGACTCACTGACATACATCCCGTCACTGCGGCGGCTGAATAAAGAGGTGCCCAAAGCGGCCTCAAGCTTGGCAATCGCCTGGGTAATCGCCGGTTGTGACAGGAACACCCGTTCGGAGGCTTTACTAATACTTTTACACTCAACAACCTCAAGAAAAACTCTGAGGTGGCGTATATTCGGTACTTCAAACAAAGGTGGCATCCTCTGAAAAACTATCTATAAAACATAGTCTATCTCAAAAACTAATACCATCACTTTAAAAATTGAATAGCCTTTAAAGGGCTGTTCAGAATACCTTTAAGGTATATTTGCTATCTTTGCTATGCAGAACTTACCTGTCAGGTACCCGCCTCTCAGGCTTTGCCCATAGCCAGATCGGCAGGCACACAACAACAAGGTATGAGAGAAGCGCAGATGATTATCGACTGTCATGGACACTACACCACCACACCTCCCGGTGTTGGTGAATATCGCGACCAGCAAAAAGCCGCTGTAGCCAAGGACCCTACTTTCAAGGGTGAAAAAGGCAAGGTTGTTGTCAGCGATGACGAGATTATCGAAAGTATCGAGAACAACCAGTTGCGCCTGCAACAGGAACGTGGCACAGATCTGACCATCTTCTCTCCCCGTGCAAGCTGGATGGGACACCATATCGGTAATGAGTACACCAGCCAGTACTGGACCGAGCACCAGAACGACCTGATCAAACGGGTTTGTGATCTGTATCCTAAAAACTTCGCACCGGTCGCTCAGCTGCCTCAGTCTCCCGGCGTTGATCCGGCTAAATCAGTGGCTGAACTGGTGCGTACCGTCGAAGAGATGGGCTTTATCGGCTGCAACCTGAACCCGGACCCATCTGGCGGTCACTGGCAGGATGCGTCACTCTCTGACCGCTCTTTCTATCCGCTGTATGAAAAGATGTGCGAACTGGACGTACCGGCGATGATTCACGTCAGTGCTTCGTGTAACGACTGTTTCCACACCACCGGATCACACTACCTTGGCGCCGATACTACAGGCTTCCAGCAACTGGTGATGTCTGATGTTTTCAAAGACTTCCCGGAACTGAAGATCATCATCCCTCACGGCGGCGGCGCGGTGCCTTATCACTGGGGTCGTTTCCGTGGCCTGATGCAGGACCAGGGCTATGAGCCACTGGAGATCTCGGCATTGAAAAACATCTATTTCGATACCTGTGTATACCATCAGAAAGGTATCGACCTGCTGCTGGATATTATTCCAACTGAAAACATCCTGTTTGCTTCTGAGATGATTGGCGCGGTGCGCGGTATCGACCCTGAAACCGGTCATTACTTCGATGACACCAAGCGCTATATCGACAACAACAGTAAGCTGTCCGCAGAGCAGAAAACGATGATTTTTGAAGGCAATGCCCGTCGGGTATTCAGCCGTTTGAAAATTGCAGAATAAGCTCAGCTTGCCATATTCAGAACTGACACTTTAGGAGAGCAGTTATGCAAGAGAATGTTGTTGTACAAAATATTGAGCGAGCTGATCCGGCAGTCATTGCAGCGCTGGGTAAGTGCGGTGTGGCGACAGTACATGAAGCTCAGGGCCGCCGTGGTCTGTTAGCCGATCACCTGCGCCCGATTCAGATGGATGTCACCATTGCCGGTTCCGCGATCACCATCTCTGGCGCAGCGGGCGACAACTGGATGATGCACGTGGCAATTGAGCAATGCCAGGAGGGAGATATCATGGTGTTTGCACCTACCTCCCCGTCTAACTTTGGTTTTTTTGGTGATCTGCTGGCGACCTCTGCACAGGCTCGTGGAGTCGTTGGTTTGATCATTGACGCCGGTGTTCGCGATACCCGTGATCTGCGTAAGATGAACTTCCCTGTCTGGGCTAAACATGTCTTTGCCCAGGGCACCATTAAAGAGACCCTGGGTTCAGTCAATATCCCGATGGCCTGTGCCGATGAGATCATTAACCCGGGTGATATCATCATCGCTGATGATGATGGCGTGGTCGTCGTTCGCCGCGAAGAAGCGGAAGAGGTGTTGGCAGAAGCACTCGCCCGTGAAGCACGTGAAGAGGATAAACGCGTGCGTATGGCCAATGGTGAGCTGGGGCTGGATATCTACAACATGCGCCCTCGCCTGGAAGAAAAAGGCCTCAAATATGTCTGATTCAGCCCGCTGTATGTGGATGCGTGGCGGCACCTCCAAGGGTGCCTACTTCCTCGCTGAAGATCTGCCGACGGATACTGCGGAGCGGGATGCTTTTCTGCTCGCCATTATGGGCTCGCCGGACCCTCGTCAGATCAACGGTATCGGTGGTGCCGATCCACTGACGTCGAAAGTGGCCGTGGTTAAAAAATCGGAACGTCCTGGTGTCGATGTTGATTACCTGTTCCTTCAGGTGTTCGTCGATCAGGCGACCGTGACTGATGCGCAGAATTGCGGCAACATTCTCGCCGGTATCGGCCCGTTTGCAATAGAACGCGGACTGGTCGCTGTAGACGCAGATGAAACCTCTGTTGCTATCTACATGGAGAACACCGGTCAGATCGCCATCGAACAGGTGCCGACCCCGAACGGTAAAGTCAGCTATCTGGGCGATGCCCGTATCGACGGCGTTCCTGGCACCGCCAGCGCCATTCCGGTTACCTTTCAGGACACTGCCGGTTCAAGTTGCGGCGCCCTGCTGCCAACCGGCAACCAGGTCGACATCATTGATGGCGTAGCGGTTACCTGTATCGATAACGGTATGCCTGTCGTGGTTATTAAAGCGGAAGACCTGGGTATTACCGGCACGGAAACCCGGGAACAGCTGGAACAGAACGAAGCGCTGAAATCACGTTTAGAATCGATCCGCCTGCAGGCTGGCCCGATGATGAATCTGGGTGATGTCACCCACAAATCGGTACCTAAAATGAGCATGGTCAGCCGGGCGACTCAGGGCGGTTCAATCTCCACCCGCACCTTTATCCCCCACCGCTGCCACGCATCGATTGGAGTATTAGGCGCTGTCAGTGTTGCCACCGCCTGCATTCTGCCGGACTCTCCTGCGCACGCACTGGCGGATATCCCTGCGGGTGCCACGAAGACAATGCCGGTAGAACACCCGATCGGTGAGATGACGGTGATTCTGCAGATGAATGATCAGGGCGAAGCGATAAGCGCTGCTATCCTGCGTACCGCCCGCAAACTGTTTGATGGCGAAGTGTTTGCCAGCTAAAGCCTGGCCAACCGCGCCTTTGCCAACGAAAGAATAGGAATAAAAAATGGACGCTGATTACCTTCCATTCCATGACAGCCCAAGTAAACCGGAATTCAGAGTACCGGCTGGTGCTGTAGACGCACACTGCCACGTATTTGGCCCGGCGGATAAGTTTCCCTACCATCCAAAGCGTAAATACACCCCCTGCGACGCATCTAAAGAGCAGCTCTTTGCCCTGCGCGACTATCTCGGCTTTGAACGCAATGTCATCGTTCAGGCCTCTTGCCATGGCACCGATAACGCTGCCCTGATCGATGCGCTGAATACAGCCGGTGAGCTGGCACGTGGCGTCGCTGTTGTCGACCCGGCTATCAGCATGGAAGAGCTGCAAGTGATGCATGAAGCCGGTGTGCGCGCCGTACGCTTTAACTTCGTCAAGCGACTGGTTGATACTACGCCAAAAGAGGTGTTTCTCAGTGTTGCTGAGAAGATCAAACAGCTGGACTGGCATATCGTGGTTTACTTTGAAGCGCCGGACCTGGAAGACCTGATCCCGTTCCTCAAGCAGCTTGATACCACCATCGTTGTTGACCATATGGGCCGCCCCGATGTTGCCAACGGTGTTGATCACGAAGATTTTCAGCGCTTTATCAATCTCATGGCTGAAAACACCAATGTCTGGACCAAAGTCAGCTGCCCTGAGCGTCTGACACTGCAAGCGCCGGATTACAGCGATGTAGTACCATTCGCCCGCACCCTGGTTGAGAAGTTCCCGGACCGGGTGCTGTGGGGTACCGACTGGCCACATCCCAACATGAAGTCTCATGTGCCTGATGACGGCAAACTGGTTGATGTTATCCCGATGATTGCACCGACTGCTGAGCTGCAACAGGCGCTGCTGATTGATAACCCAATGCGACTCTACTGGGAAAAATAATCTTATAACTTCCCCCACGTCCCACGTTGGTGCTGTTTAAGCATCAATGTCAAAGGCCTCTTGCGAGGCCTTTTTATTTACCTGCATGACAGTACAACACTTTTGTGCAACGTTATTTAGCCAGTGTTTACCCACTTGCGATTCAACAGAACCAATAACCAACCATTAGAGTCAACTATTTAAGTCAAGGGCTTAAAATGGTATCTTTTTAAGCGTAATTAACGCCCACTTCCGGAGTATCAATGGCCAAACCAACGCCTCTGCAGTTTTCCGTCAAATCAAACCTACTCATCAGCCCTAATATGCGCCGCATAACTGTATATGGCGAAGGCATTGCCCAATATCCGGAAAACGCTGCAGGGAACTACATTAAGCTGGTATTTCCACAGGAAGATGAGCAGAAACCCTGCCTGCGTACCTATACCATCAGTCAGATCGATTATGAGCAGTGCACAATGGAACTGGACTTTGTTATCCATACTGACGGCGGCCCTGCTTCTGTGTGGGCCGATTCGGCCAGGCCTGGTGATACGATCCAAATTGGTGGCCCTGGCCCTGGCAAACCGATATCACTGCCCGCAGACTGGTTTCTGATCGCTGGTGATATGACAGCGATGCCCGCGATCCGGAATAACCTGAAGCAGTTGCCGGAAGATGCACGGGGTTATCTCGTTCTGGAGATTATTTCAGAGGAGGATAAAGCTGCTCTGGATGCCATCACCATCCCGGCGGCCCTTGAAGTGATCTGGATAATCAACCCTGAACCAGGTGATCTGAAAAAATTTAGTGATGCGATACTCCAACTACCCTGGCTCGCGGGGCAGCCCTCAGTCTGGATAGCCGCAGAACTCGAAGAGGTGCTTAAAGCTCGCAGTCACATCAAAACCCAGCCACCGATAGAGAAAGGCAAGATGTATATCAGCAGCTACTGGCAACACGGTATGACAGAAGACCGTCACAAAGTGGCCAAAAAAGAGCAGCTGTAAGCCTGGTCGAGGAATCAGCGATCAGGTTTAGTTTCAGCGGGCCTTCGATGCGTTTCTGTAACCGCTTTTACCACGAAAGCCCCTCCCAACAGTCCCAGAAATCCAATACTGTAAGTTGCCATCGCAAGGCCTGAAAGTTTAACGATCAGGCCAATGATCAGTGGCCCGGATGTAGAACCGACATCCGAGAGCAAACGCCAGATACCGATGAATCCCCCCCGGTTCATTTTCGGCGCAAGATCAGATCCTACGGTCATAATTACCCCCGCTGAAACACCATTGCCCACCCCCATCAATGAGGCAATTAACACCAGACTCCATAACCCCTCGGCAAGAGGCAACAGACTGATACTCAGGCCCAGCAGCACAAGACTGGCGATAAAGATCGGTTTACGCCCAATACGATCCATCATACTGCCAGCAGGATAAAACAGCAGCGTGTCTATCATCGCACCAATAGAGATAGCGATACCGATACTGGTTTCATCCAGCATCAGTGCAGCGCCTGTCAGAGGCAGCAGCAACGCTCTGGATGCACGCACCAGCATCAGTGCCAACGATGCGACGCCCGCGGTCAGAAAAACCTTATGGTTGTCTACCAGCGCATCGCGCAAGGCCAGAACACTGTGATTATCCTGCCCATGAGGTTTGATATAGGAAACCCATAAGGAGACAAACAAAACGACCAGTAGAGAACTGACAGCAAATGCACCCAAGGTAAACTGATATCCCTGCGCGGCAATAAGAAGTCCTGCCAGTAACGGCCCGATTACATTACCCAGCCGAATGGTACCCGCAGACAAAGACATAACCCTGCCGCGCTCTCCCGGAGCCGCAGTATCCGTAACATAAGCAATACGCCCTACCAGCCAACTGCCATGGGCAAAACCCAGTAACAGTGCCGAAGCGGTTAATACCGAGAGCATCGGAAACAACGCCATCAGCCCAAGCGCCAGCGATGAGGTTACTGCTGCCCCGAGCATCACCCGCTTATCGCCAAAACGGGCCAAAAGAAGCCCCGCAGGCAGATCTGCAACCATCATACCGATCCCCTTAAGCCCGATAATCATTGCGGATTCAGCCAGCGATCCGCCAATCGTCAACACATACAACGGCAGCACCACCAGTAATGCCTGGTGAATGGTTGAAACAATTGCCGAGGGACAAACGACTGGCAGAAAAAACTTACGCAATATTCCGAACACTGAAAGCGGCCTGTAAGTAGGGTAAGAAGCGATGAATAAAATCGTCAGAACTGAGGGGCAATGATAGAAAACCGGTTAGTCAAAAACGAATCCATATGTTGCTATCGCTATAGAAAAATTCGATAAGCTATCATCCTGTTGCAGCCTAGCCGTTATTTTACCAACCTCATCGCAACAGAAAAGATGAGTTTTTCTAATCTTTTATTCAAGAATTACTCGTTTGTTTAGTCTTAGACCAAAGTCTAGAATAGTTTCTATCTTAAATATTCAAAGGAAGACAATCATGAGCAAACACTTATACGGACAGGAATCCACTGACTATGACCTTAATGAAGTTATTGCAGAAGCTGATCGCATGCGCGCAGAATATCTGCAAGAGTTCTTCTCTAATATCGCTAAAAAACTAACCAACCTGCTATCAGCAGAACTGCCTGAATTCATCCGTAGTCCACTGGCTCACCGCTGAGCGAGCCAGTCGCTTTCCTCTATTAAAACAATAAGCACTGATTAACCATTCTGACCTGTTCGTCCGTCTTCAGACTCCCGTCCAGATCAATATATACCGCCGATAATTTTTTAAGTGCGACCAGAGACTGATTGTCTGGCTGCCACCCCTCGCCCTCAAATTTCAACACGCCATCGACACGATGCTTTTCTGCCAACGCTAACAGCTCACTGGGATAGTAAAGTTTTGCGCCGTTCATCTGGTTCAGGTGATTCCAGGGCTCTTCATCGATATAGGCAATTATCTGATAACCTCCCGTTGCCAATAGCGCTTTGGACAGGTTATGACTTGAGTAACCGATGCCTATAATAATTAGCTTTTTGATGTCAGCTTTTCTAAAACGAGCTATCCAGCTAAACACTCTGCACTCCAGGTCAGATCAGATCAGCGCATTAAACGCTGCAACACCCGCTTCAGCGCACTGTATATCATCAGGCACTTTCCCCCCCGATACGCCGATGGCCCCGACCACACTGCCCTCCATAAAAATCGGTAAGCCACCACCAAACAGTGCGACCTTTTCATGTTGCGCCAAACCATTAGCCACGATGGGACGCCCTTCCAGTATCTCCGTCCATTTCTCAGTCGGTGATTTGAAGTTGGCAGCGGTATAGGCTTTTTTCTCTGCAAAATCCATCGCGGGCATGGGTGCACCCGGTTCTCGTAGGGAAACCAGACGGTTGCCCGCCGTATCAACCACCACTGCAATCATTTTAAAGCCAAGCTCATTTCCTTTACTGATTGCGGCCTTCGCAATCACCAGAGCCGCATCCAGTGTTAGTGATGCCTGCACATGGGTCTTGTTCATCGTATATTCCTGTTAACGCTGTTGCCCGGTTATCTAAGGCGCTGATTTTACACTTAATTGGTCATACAGGATCGCAGATATAGAGATTTATAGCCTATCTCTTTTGTTTCAGTGGTATTCAGTTTTACGATAACAATTGCTTCAGAAAATTGCTTTAATCTATGATCTAACGCTGCCGACACATACAGGAATGATTATGACCCAGCCGTCTTCACAAATTTCAGCCTATCATGCACATGTCTATTTTGATTCTAACAGCCTCCATCAAGCTGAAGAGTTTTGTGAACAAGCCCGCTATATACTGGGCGTCGCGATGGGCAGAGTTCACCAGAAACTGGTCGGCCCCCACCCGGAGTGGAGCTGTCAGCTTTCATTCAGCGCCGAACAAATTGGCGAGGTGCTGCCCTGGTTAATGCTAAACCGTAACGGTCTTACCCTGTTTATCCACCCCGTTACCGGCAACGATCTTGATGACCATACTAAATATATTATGTGGCTGGGCGACAGCAAGCCGCTTAATATTGAGCAGTTCCTCTAACAATATATTCACCTAATGCAGCAGATCTGTACTAGGCTAACCTTAAAGGGTCAATAATTCAGTCAGCGATGAAAACGATAACTGCAGAGGCCATTCATAATCGCCTGCCTCAGGAAACAATCCGCCAGGGTTCTCTTTTCGGAGCACTCTCAGATGATTGTATCAACTTTGTTCTCGAAGAGGGCCGCATACTTGAGCTTGCTGAAGGTGAAAAGGTGTTTGACAGCGGCGATAAAGGCGATGCCTTCTTCGTCGTGCTGGAGGGGAGTCTTAGCTTTGTTAAGCTCCACCACGGCCAACTCTACAACACCCGTGATATTAGTTTTGGTGAAGAAGTAGGTTTTGTTGCCATGATTGCGCTTCACGATCACGCAGGCTACGCCATTGCAAACTGCGACACTCGGGTGCTCGAAATCACTTCAGATCTGTTCGCCCGTATACATGAAAACTACCCATTCGATTTCGGGGTTATCACCCTGAATCTGGCTCGGGATATGGCGCGAAACATTCGTAAACTCAGCAATGCGCTGGTTAAAAACGCCATTAAATACTAAGCCGGAAATAAAAAACTGATGGCAGAACGTTAAAGAAAACGCAGGTTTCAAACCAACTAAAACCAACATTTCACTTTACATAACCAGCTTAACCAATTGAATTATATGTACCCAAACTCAGAATCCTCGGGCATCTGCTGGGCTTCAATCTCTTCTGTAATCCGTTCAACCTGTTTTTCAGCAGCGAGACTGCTGGCCTCAAAACGGGCCAGATGATAGAGGGCATCGCCCTCATTGACCACCGGGATATTATTCTGTCCGATGATAATTCCTGAGTTAGGCGCTATCACCTCCTCTTCATGCGTACCAAAGGGTGAAGCAACAATCCCCATCTGCTGGCCCCTGCTGACCCGCTGACCTACGGACACCACCGAGCGAAAAACCCCGTCAGAGTTGGTGCGAATCCAGGCTGATGAATTCGCTACGACAGGCGTCAGGGCTTTTTTGGTTTTCTTCAGTTGCGGTAACATTTTCAGATAACGCACCACATTCAATACTCCGCGAATCCCGCCACGAATGGCCCGGTCATCAAACCGCAGCGCCTCACCTGCTTCATAGAGAATCAGTGATATACCGGCCTCATCGGCGCACTGACGCAGAGATCCGTCCCTGAGCTTTGAATCAATAATCACCGGAGCCCCAAACGCATTGGCCATCTCCTTGGCTATAGGATTGTCCAGGTTAGCTCTGATCTGCGGCATATTACTGCGATGAATCGCCCCGGTGTGCAGATCAAGTACATGGGTACAGTGGCTGAGAATCTGGGTGCGGAATATATAAGCAATCCGGCTCGCCAGAGACCCCTTCTCGCTGCCGGGAAAGCAGCGATTCAGGTCACGTCGATCCGGAAGATAACGGCTCTGCTGAATAAATCCAAAAATATTAACCACCGGAACAATAATCAGGGTTCCCGCGATGCGGTGCAAAGATTTGTACTTTAATAACTGACGACAGATCTCTACCCCATTGAGTTCATCCCCATGAATAGCAGCGCACACCATCAGCGTGGGGCCGGAACGGCGCCCATGGATAACTTCAATATCAAGATCCAGATGGGTGTTGGTATACAATCTCGCCAGGTCTACGTGGATAGTTTTCCGCTCACCTGGCTTTACAATACAACCCGCAATCTCTATTGGACGGTTCAGCGAAGACACGATCGTTTATCCTTTCCCACGGGTGCGGGTACGGGTTGGATGCTTTTTAGCCGCAACGTTTTTCTCAAGAAAGTTGATAATACTCGCGGCCACATCTTTACCGGTAGCCCGCTCCACACCTTCAAGACCAGGGCTTGAATTCACCTCCATCACCAGAGGCCCCCGTTCTGAGCGCAGCAGGTCAACACCGGCTACATTCAGCCCCATCGTTTTAGCCGCCAGGACTGCTGTTGCGCGCTCTTGCGGAGTAATTCTAACCAGTGAAGCCGATCCGCCACGATGCAGATTGGACCTGAACTCCCCCTCTTTACCCTGACGCTTCATCGCCGCAACAACTTTATCGCCGATCACCAGGCAGCGGATATCAGCACCACCGGCTTCTTTAATGAATTCCTGCACCATGATGTTGGTTTTCATGCCCATAAAGGCTTCCAGCACACTCTCTGCCGCTTTACGGGTCTCTGCCAGCACTACACCGATACCCTGAGTGCCCTCAAGCAGCTTAAGCACAACCGGTGCACCACCGACCATATCTAACAGATCGGGAATGTCACTGGGCTTGTTAGCAAATCCGGTAATCGGCAAGCCAACTTTCTTGCGCGATAATAGCTGCATCGAACGTAACTTATCCCGCGAACGACTGATGGCGACAGACTCATTCAAAGGATACACATCCATCATCTCTAACTGACGCAGAACCGCTGTGCCATAAAACGTAACCGATGCGCCTATACGGGGAATCACCGCATCAAACTTACCCAGATCAACCCCCTTAAAGTGAATACTCTGTTCCTCGGAGTTGATGTTCATATAGCAGCGCAATACGTCCAATACTTTAACCTCATGGCCTGCTGCCTCTGCGGCTTCAATCAGACGACGGGTTGAATATAGGGATGAGTTACGGGACAAAATAGCAATTTTCATTAAAAAACCTTATTACTCTGGCGGATGTATGCCATGTGAAGTTAAGTATGCTCCCTGAGGATCTATCAAAAAACGGCCGTTCATTGCCGTTCTTCCCAGTAACATCCGAAAACGCATGGTATCTCGATTTGTCAGTGTCAGCTCGATAGAGTAGCGCTGAGCACCAATTACAATGTCTGTCTGTATTACATAACGCTGACTCTGATGGCCTCCTGAATCGGTAACCGTACGTATATCGCTAACAGGAGCTTCACAAGTGACAACCTTTTCAAGATCATACTGATTTGGGTGTACATCAAAACTGACCCAGTCCTGACCATCTTTTTGGAAAGGCTCCACCCGAAACGTATGCAACGCAGAGGTGCGGGCACCGGAGTCCACCTTAACCTTAATCTGCTCAATTCCCAGATCGGGTAATGATGCCCATTCACGCCAACCGATAACCGGCTTACTCTCTTTACTCAAGATAACGCCTCCCTCACTAATCCGCGAATTGAGTATGACCCGAGATCCCGGTCAAAGCACTCAAAATCATCCGGCACACTCTGAATTGCTGGTTAGCGCTGTTGCCGATGACGATATACACCATTCTCAGCCAAACCGATAGCCGGCTGATGAAAGTTGTTAAAAAAAAGCAAAATTCACCACCGGCCCCTATTACTACTGTTATATAAAACTTTATCTGCAGCAGAGGGTCAACTAAATAGTGTAATAGCCACCTCACCTTTGACATCAGCATCTTCAGAGAAGCAATAAAGCCAGAAATTCCCCACCTGATATCGAAGTGAACAAGCAAAGGAGTTACATCACCAATATGAAAACACGGGACAGCGGATGCTGATTTCTGAATTGCAGTATAAATAGCAACGTTACCCGGTATAATCGAACCCTATGCTTCCTGCCAGCGCCAGAAAACAAACCATGACTCTTACACGCCTGATACTTCTTATACTGCTCAGCAGCCCCCTTGAACTTCTTGCAGGCAACCTCACCATAACAATAGATGGGGTCAACGAAGAACAGGAAATCAATATCCGCAGTGTTCTGAGCATTGAGCAACTGAAAAACCTGGAGGTAATTAACCCCAGTCGGTTGCGATATCTGCACAATCTTGCTGAAGACGAGATAAAAACAGCACTGCAACCATTGGGATTTTATCAGCCGCAGATTAATGCAGAGCTGAACAAAGCTGAGCAGGATTGGCATGCCCACTACAGTATCACCCCTGGAAAGCTGTTATTGATTTCAAAATTTGATGTCCAGCTCAGCGGAGCTGCAGATAAAGATATCGCGTTTAAACAACTGTTAGCCAAAACGACCCTGAAGCTTGGCTCACCGCTGATACACAGCCAGTATGAACAGCTAAAAAAACAGCTCAGCTCGTTAGCCGTTGAACGGGGCTATTATCAGGCAAAACTGACCCTTCATCGTGTCGAAGTAAACCTGAAGGAGTATTCCGCAACAGTGATGCTTCACTTTGACAGCGGCCCCCGTTTTAATATCGGTGAGATCTCCTTTGCCCCTAACCCCTTTGATGATGAATACCTTAAATCATATGCCTCTTTCTCACCCGGTGATCCGGTACAGAACAGCAGTCTGATCGATCTGCAGTCAGCGCTGATCGATAGCGACTATTTTCAGCGCGTCGAGGTGCGCCCCCTGTGGAACCAGATGAGTGACACAGAGGTACCCGTATTTGTCGATCTGGAAACCAATAAGCGCACTAAATACCATGCCGGTTTAGGCTACGGTACCGATACCGGTGCGCGAACTAAATTAGGTATGACTAAACGCTGGGTGAATCACCAGGGTCACCAGTTCAACACCCAGTTACTGGCCTCAGAAATAATTACCAACCTGTCAGCAGAGTATTCGATTCCCGGAGAAAATCCGCGCGAGGACCGCTATGCCATTCTATTCAATCTGATGGATGAAAATTCAGACAGCGTTGAAACCCGAAGTTACTCCATTGGTATATCCAAACAGCAACAACGGGGACGCTGGCAGCAGGTTATTGCGCTAAATTATCAGCAGGAGGAATCAACCTTCAGTGGCGTAACCGATACCTCTTATTTCCTTATCCCCCAGATAACCTACAGCACAATCTCAACCAGAGACCGTTTACGGATTAAAAACGGTTATAGCCTGTCCACGCAACTACGGGGTAGCAGCCAGACACTGCTGTCGACTGAAGATTTTGTCCAGCTGCGGCTGAACGCAAAAGGAATATACAGCCTGAGCAATAATATTCGCCTGCTTGGGCGCGCTGAAGCAGGCACAACCTGGGTCGATGATTTTGATCTGCTACCAGCCAGCCTGCGATTTTTTGCCGGGGGTGATAACAGTGTACGGGGCTATGATTACCAAAGCCTTGGGCCACGCAATGCCAGTAATGATGTCATTGGTGGGCGGAACTTAGTGGTCGGCAGTGCAGAAATTGAATACCGATTCAAAGAGAACTGGGGGGTAGCTGCATTTATCGACAGCGGAAACGCCTTTGATGATGTGGATGTCAGCCTGCATACCGGTATAGGTATCGGCCTGCGCTGGTTCTCTCCGGTCGGACCGGTGCGCTTTGACCTGGCCGTACCACAGGATAATGGTGACAGTAACAGCGTACATCTGCACTTTAATCTGGGGGCTGATCTGTGACCCATCCCCCTATAGCGGCCAATACACCGCCTTCAGAGCCATCATCTAACAAGCAGCCTGAAAAACGCCATCGCCGACGTATTATGAACCGCTTCATTAAAGTAGCGTTATCGCTGCTCGCCCTCCTTTGCATACTGCTTATCGTTGTGTTTTTCTACTTCGTGGGCACTAACAGCGGTCTTCAGCAACTGATCTCGATCAGTCAGACGTGGCTGCCTGGCCAACTGCAAATCCGCCAAATCAACGGCTCGATACTGAATCAACCGGACCTTCAGCAGATCACCTATACCCAACCGGAGTTAACCGCTTCGTTTAGTCGTATCACCCTCGACTGGCAACCGGCCGCCCTGTTATCCGGCAAGCTACACATAGTTCAACTGAACATAGAAGAGCCGGTTATTACTCAGATAAGCAGCGCAGAAACAGCCCCTGAGGACACTGCCACCACACCGGTATTAGCCGATATTACCCTGCCTATACAGTTACAGATCGACTCACTGAACATCAGTCAGTTAAAACTGATAAATTCGACTGCGGCAGGTGAGCCTGCCCCAGCAACTGAAATTTCACAGTTTTCACTCCGCCTCCATACGGATGCAGATACACTGATCCTCGATCAACTGCACCTGGTCGCCCCACAAGCCAGTATCGATGTTAGCGGGCAACTTCAACCCAGCGGGCAGTTCCCGGTGCAACTGAACACCCAATGGACACTCAACCTGGCGGAACAGCAAACGCTGACGGGGCATGGCACGATAACCGGAACACTTAAAGGAGATAAAAATGGCCTGGCGGTGCAACAGACACTCTCCGGCCTGCTCAGCACGCAGCTCTCTGCAACACTGGAGAACCTGCTTGAAGCGCCACAGGGTCAACTCAGCCTGAGTGAGATTAAAACCGAACTTGGGCAGTTCACCCCTGAGTTATCCGGCAGCACCCTTACCGGTACAATTGAAGCACAGGGTGATAGCGACCAGGCCAGCCTCACGAGTCAATTGCAAACACGTCTGCCTGAGATGGGCGAAACGCAGCTATCACTCAAGCTTCAGCTGCACTTTGCAGATAATATTCTGCGCATCAAGCAACTGGACCTGACGCAGGTTAAACAGCAACACAGCGGTACAGCTGATAACCCAGACAGTCAGCAGCGCAAAGGCTTAACACTTAAACTCCAGGGCGAAGTCGACATCGCCAGCGCCCCCATCAGTTTTGACATTAACGGCCAGTGGAATGATCTGTACTACCCTATGACCGGCAAAGCTGCGTATGTCAGCCCCACAGGTAAACTGCAGATCAGCGGCGACCTGCAGCGCTATCAGTTCAGCCTCAACAGTTCCGTTGCTGGCACAGACATCCCGACTGGCCAATGGACACTCACCGGCAGCGGCAACGAGCATGCGTTAAGTCAGATAATGCTGAGTGGAAAGACCCTAGAGGGAGTCGTGCAGGTCAGTGGGGAGTTGGCCTGGCAGCCAGCGTTAAGCTGGAGATTTAACGCCTCTGGTAAGCAACTTAATCCGGGGAGTCACTGGGCTGAATGGCCAGGAAAACTCAATTTTCAGGCAGCGGTAAACGGAGCGCAACCAGCAGACAAACCACTGCAGCTGGAACTAATACTCAACTCACTGAGTGGTGAGCTTCGCAGCGAAGCGCTGACGGGTAACGGCACTTTCAGGGTTAATGGCGATAAACTGGGGATTCCCCATTTGCAGCTGAACATCGCCACCACCGAGATAACAGCGAGTGGCGCCATTGATGAAAAGCTGGATCTGGTTTGGGTAGTCAACTCCCCGAATCTGAACCAGCTGTTACCCAGCCTGCAAGGCAACCTGACTGGATCAGGCTCGCTGACAGGCACACAAGATGCTCCGCACCTGGTTGCCAAACTGGACGGCCAGAATCTGGCATTTAATACAGATCAAGCCGCCTCATTTACCGCTGATCTGGATATCAACCTGAGCACTTCCGCCCTCTCACATATTCAACTGTCAGCCTCGCAGCTTAATATCGCGGGTAACCGCTGGAAACAACTCAGCATCGATGGACAGGGAACCACCGATCAGCACACCCTGACACTCAACACCGAAGAGGGACCGGCAGATTTGCAGCTCAACCTTAGTGGACGCTGGAAAGACGCTCAGTGGAATGGCACGCTGAATAAGCTGAATCTGATTCAACAGGAGCTGGGTAACTGGCAATTACAGCAGCCGGTACCGGTGCAGCTGAGTGAAACCGATGCACAACTAAATACCCTCTGCCTCGAATCCACCGCTAAAGAGAACAGTTCGCTATGCCTCAGCGCTAACTGGTCAACTGTTGAGGGTATTCAGGGGCAACTGGACACTCAACGACTCTCATTAACCCATCTGGCCCCCTGGGTTCCCAATCAAAGTGAGTTGAAAGGTTATCTGCAGACCCATGCGACATTTTCCCAGTCGCCCAATAACCCACCAAGAATAAAAGGGGTTGTGGTGCTAAAAGAGAGCGAATTACTGCTTGAAGAGGATGATCTGCATATCATCGCTGATGAAATAACCATCAATATTAATGGGCGAAACAACCAGCTAAAGGCTGATATCGTTGTCCCATTGCAACAGCCCACAGGACAGCTAGAAGCCAACATCAGCATTAAAGACCTCAACGCTGGGCAGAACCTCGATGGCGACCTGAACCTGGCGCTGGATGATCTCAAGTTTATTTCGCTGTTCACACCCCAGCTTCAGGCGATCACCGGCAGCATCAGTTCAAAGATATCGATCGCTGGCACTATAGATAAACCTGTCGTTGAGGGCCACCTGACACTGAGTAATGCAACTGCCGACCTGCCCGCACTGGGTATCAGGCTTGAGGGGATCAACCTGTCCGTCATCGGCACCCCGGGAAATAACGCACTTCAACTCAAGGGGGAGATGCACTCTGGCAATGGGCCTGTAGCGCTGAGCGGTCAATACAACCCGGTCACGGATAGCGGTGAAGTCTCACTTCAAGGTGAGCGTTTTCAAGCGATCGCCACGGAAGAGATTCAGGCCTGGGTCTCCCCTTCAATCAAACTGAATATCGAGCCGCAAAAGCTCAGGTTACGGGGCGAGATCACAATACCGGAAGCTAAAATACAACCACCGGATATCCAGGCGACTGCGCCTATATCTGATGATGTGGTGATTATCGATCCGTCCAGTGACACACAAATCGAAGCGGCTATAAAACGTGTACTGGATGCACAGGTCAGGATCACCCTGGGGGATAAAGTCTATCTTGATGCACTAGGATTTGAAGGACGGTTATTGGGCAGCGTCCTGATTGAAGATGATGGCCGTCAGGTGACGCGGGCAACCGGCATCATGCAGGTCGCGTCAGGCCAGTATCGGCTGTATGGACAGGATCTGAACATCGACCGGGGCAGCCTGGTATACAGCGGCGGTCCGATGGACAACCCAGGGCTTGATATGCGAGTGTCGCGGGTCATTGGTGAGGTAACCGCAGGAGCGAAAGTCTCCGGAACGCTGAATGAACCACGACTCAGCCTGTTCTCTGATCCCTCAATGCCAGAAAGCAGCCAGCTGTCCTATCTGATGTTCGGGCATGCTCCCGGCGAGGGCGGCAGCTCAATGACCGAGCAGGAGCTGCTATTCAAAGCAGCTTCCGCACTGACACTCAAGGGAGGCAACACAGTTGCCGAGCAGATTTCCGAGACCTTCAATATTGACGAACTAGGGGTTGCCGGGGGAGACACTGCCACCGATACATCTCTGTATATCGGTAAATACCTCTCACCCCGCCTGTATGTTAAATATGGCGTCGGCCTGTTGGAGCCCACCCATACCTTCTTTATGCGCTATAAGCTGAATGATGCCTGGAGCGTAGAAACCCAATCGGCCACACAGCATAACGGAGGGGATATTATCTACACAATAGAGCGATAATGCGGCGCTTAGTCACGCTTATGTTGCAGTTAATCCTGAGTTTAAAAGCTGCCTCAGTTATTCTGGCAACTGCTCGGAACGTAACATTTTGATAGCACCGTTATCGGCACTACCCACACGAAAGATGTCCGCATAACGCAGTGCAGCGTTAGCATGCTCACGCATCAGCGCCTCTGCCCGAGCCCCCTGTCTGTTGATCAGTGCATCAAACACTAAGTGATGCTGAACATTAGCAAAGGTCAGGCGCAAATACTCCCGGTCCATCGCCGAACTGTCAATAGCGATGGAGTGCACCGATGCGAAAGGGATATGATCGTTCAGCATAATGGCTCCTTTAACCGCACCATTACCGCAATTTTCAATGATTGTGTTATGAAAATTCATATTCAGATCATGAAATGTCACCACATCCTCTTCATCAATTGAACCTGCGGAAAACAGTTCATCGCCTTTATCCAGACATTGTTTAAGGGTGTCGCGTACCACGTCAGTCATCCCGGCTTCTGCCAACAAACGTGCAGCCATCCCCTCAAGAACCCCACGTACATCCACCGCATTTCTGATCTCTTCAGTGCTGATCTCACGTACGGCATAACCCCGCGCACCCACCGTCTGTAGTAGCCCCTCCTGAGCCAGCAACTTCAGCGCAACACGGATCGGCGTCCGTGAAACACCTAAGCGTTCAGCCAGCGACTCTTCGCGCAGCCGCTCACCTGCCGCCAGATCTCCGTTCACAATCATCTGTCGTAACGATAAAATAACTCGCTGCCCCTGCTTACTCATCAATACTCCTAGCGTTGTTTCTAAACCACTGTCTAAAACCAAACCAGATAGTTCAAGCTATCTGATTACAGCTTACTTGGATACAAAAACCAAAAACTTACATGAAAAATCAAAAAACAATAACATCTCATATGACTGTTTTTACTGAGTTTTTAATCCAAAAAAAAGCATAGCCAACGTAGCGCAATCAAAAACACTTTACATTTTTGAATCCAATAATCTATATTTCTTACACGATTGAAAGCACTGACAAGGCTTTAACCTCAACCGCAAGGGCTGCAGAAACAGGAATCAGGTAACGATACAAACTGGCGCTCATAGTAACATTTTTTTCTTTTTGAGCATTGAATATCGCTATCTACAAAGCCTAGATAAACGACTGAACAGGACTTCACTGAGACGCCTGTCAATCGTACTCAATCGTTAGAAAAACCTGAACAAACCTATATATCTTATAAAAATAAACACATAGCGGACCGGCTTAGCCGATAACAGCCATATAAGACCCCTGCCTGACCATTACACCAACAGTAAGATCAGGACGTTATCGCTAAAAAGTCTGCGCATCATATAAATGATGCATAGGAGATACAATGTCGAAACGTCTGACTCGAATCATAGCCACAAATCTCATATCAGCATCCCTTCTGGCCTTAGTTCCGTTATCCTCAGCCCAGGCCGCCGAATTCACTATTCGACTGGGGCATCTGTGGCCTGCTGTCTCTGGCCCTCACAAGAATCTGATTCAGCCCTGGGCTGATAAAATTGAAGCGGAATCGGGCGGAAGAATATCTATAGAGGTTTATCCATCAGGTACCCTGGCTAAACCACCGGCTCAATATGATGCAGTCAAAAATGGAATTATGGATGCGACAGCAACCGTTCAGGGTTATTCAGCTAACCGCTTCCCACTTACGCAAATTGTCGAGCTCCCTGGGGTTGCGAAAAACGCAGTCAATGGCTCCTGTATTCTACAAAGCCTGCTTGATGAGAAGCTGATTGCGGCTGAGTATGAAGATACTAAGCCTATTTTCCTTTATACCCACGGCCCCGGTCTGCTGCATACGAAAGATAAACTGATCAAAGTGCCCGCGGACCTTTCCGGCCTGCGTATCCGCCGTCCGACCACGGTCGTAGCAGAACTGCTGACAGAATTGAACGCTCAGCCTGTGGGAATGCCAGCGCCTGGATCATACCCTTCAATGCAAAGAGGCGTTATTGACGGCGTAGCCTTTCCCTGGGAAGCAATGGCCTCATTTCGCCTGAATGAACTTGCCAATACCCACACAGAAGTCGGTGGACTCTATACGCTGTCTTTCATTGTCACTATGAACAAGAACACCTATGACGCTCTGCCTGCAGACCTTCAGACTGTAATCGATAAGAACTCCGGACTGGCGTGGGCGAAAAAGGCCGGTGAAGTATTTGACGCGCTCGATAATGTCGGCAAGCAACAAGCGATAGACGCTGGACATACCATTTATACCATTGATGGGGGCGCAGAAAACCCAGCCTGGAAACCGCTTCTGGATAAAGCTTCAAAAACCTACATCGATGCGCTGGAAGCCAATGGACTACCCGCCAAACAAGTCTACAACCGGGCAAAAGCACTGGCAGAAAGCTGCACTTCCTGAGCCCTTCAGCCTCTGAATCCGCTGGATTCAGAGGCAATCTCTTTGCACCCCTTTCTACTCCCTCCCCCGGCTTAAACTTCAACTTCGCAACGCCCCTATCGCAACACAGCTAATTTTTAAAACACTTTAGCATCCCGATATAAGCCTTATGTAAAAAAATATATTCGGAAGAACAATACAACAACTGTCACTATGAGATGTATTTGCATTGATTAATATCAACTGCCAGTTATTCTTATCCGTGAACACACTAAAACAAACACCGCCAGTACAGGTTGAGAGTATTTATGAAATCCAGCCCAATTCAAAGCATACGCTTTAAATTATCCATAACCATGGTAATGCTCACCCTTGCGATACTCATCGTCGCTACCGCGGGCAAAATTCTGACAGATGACCTTAAATCCGGGATAAACACCTTTGGTCAGAATTACCTGCCAGCAATTTCAAGTATATTAAATGCAGACAGAGACCTGTACCAGGCCAGAGAAGCTGAGCTGGAGTATCTGCTGGGAAATACCAACGAGAAAACACTCAAAGACTTTAATGAGAATGCTCAACAAGCTCTGGACCGAATGAACAAGTATAAAGAGCTGATGGCAGACTATCCTGAAATCATCCGTAAGCTTGACTCTTTTGATACACGATTCAAAAACTGGAAAAGCAAAGCTGAGCAGGTGCTTGTACTTGTTAAAGAAGGCAAAACAGACGCTGCGCACTCGTTGAGCGATGGCGAAGCACTGACTGCGTTTAAGAGCCTTCGAGACTTATACAACCTTGCAGGTGAAGAGCTTGATGCGCAGTCACTTCGCGAGCGTGACAGTCTGGCACACCAGCTCTCAAAGGTATCCTTCGGGTTAGGCGCCTTCATCTTTATAGTACTTATCATTGCCGGCCTGTTTACTTTTTTAACCCCTAAACTGTTAGTCGCAAACATCCGGCGTCTGACAAAAAGCATTGAGGATATCAGCCAGGGGGATGGAGACCTGACACTGAGAATCAACTCTGAGAGAAAGGATGAACTTGGGGAGCTCGCGAGTGCCTTTGATACCTTTGTCACAAACCTAGAGGTATTGATCGCAGATATTCGCCGGCAAGCAGAGTCAATGAACAGCAACTCTGAGCAACTGGAACATTCAGCAGACAGCAGCATGAAAATTGTCAACGAACAAAGCCAGGGCGTTGAGATGATTGCTACCGCAGTTGAGGAGTTCAGCACTGCGATTCGCGATGTCGCTGAAAATGCGCAGCATACCGCATCAGAAACAGCCAAGACAGTTGATATATCCCATCGGGGCAAAGAGATTATTAACAATTCGGTTATCAAGTTTCAAAACCTCAGCCGCTCAGTTACACATTCCGAAAAGGTTATTTCAGATCTGGCGAAAGAGTCCGAAAACATTGCCTCCGTCCTTGACGTTATCAGAGGCATTGCTGACCAGACCAACCTGCTCGCGCTAAACGCCGCGATTGAAGCAGCGAGGGCCGGAGATCATGGTCGGGGTTTTGCTGTCGTTTCCGATGAGGTGCGCTCTCTGGCGAGTAAGACACAGGCTTCCACTGAAGAGATTCAGGCGATGATTGAAAAGCTGCAATCAGGCGTCAGTCAGGCTGTCAGCTCAATCAGGGAAGGATCAGAACAGGTCAGCTCTTCCGTTGAACTGGTGGAGAGCACCCAGGAACTGCTGAACGACATTGAAACATCAGCAACATTGGTGAATGACATGGCCATTCAGATCGCCTCTGCAACAGAAGAGCAGAGCCTGGTAACCGATGAGATCAACCGCAACCTGACTCAGCTGAATGACCAGAACAGAGTATCCAGCGGTCTGTCACAGGAAACCCAGACAATCGCCATCTCCTTTAAGCACGTTGCCAGTGAACTCTATGGAAAAATGAAACGCTTCAAAGTTAGCAGTTAGTTAATAGGGATGCCGGACATAAAAAACGCCTCAATTGAGGCGTTTTCTTTAACTATTTAACGATGCGACACGATTTATTCGATAAGCGTATCTATCAGGTCAATCATAAACTCTGTTTGTTCAGAGTCCATCGGCTCCCAGTGCTTAATATCCATACTTTCAAGCACACCCTTACCTTTATCATCATCCTGCATGGTCAGTAATGCGGTCTGAATAGCCGGAATATGTTCAACCATTCGAGGCCCAACCAACAAGCTATGGTGCACAACACTGATCTCGCTACTGACCAAGACCCGCATTTTAGAACGGATCAGCTCGGAGAGCTCATCATAGGCTTCTTTAAGAAAGAATCCCGCGTCCGCATCACCATTCAACAGATTTTTAGCCACCACAACATAGCTGCTATGCTGTTTGATATCGGTATTACTTTTATCCAGATCCGCAGACTCGAGCATTATCATGCCCATGGTATGCACATCCGGATCATCTGTCGTCGCTACCCTGCTGCCCGGTTTTAGATCTTCGACCGTTTGAAATAAAGATTCGGCATTGACAGCAATAACCGTTTCATCTGATTTACTGGCAGGACGCGCAATAGCCTGAAAACCCATCTCCCGAACCAGCATCGAAGCATCGTATGGGTTCGCGTAAATCATATCAAACTTATCAGCACGGATATCGTTACGTTGCGCCTCAAAGTTATCATACAGTTCAAGATGAATACCGACGTCAAGTTTGCGCTGAAGCCAGGTATTAAAAAAGTACCAGCCTGAAATGTGATCAGGTGCGAAGTCAGGGCTGACCGTGAGATTAAATGTCATCGCCATCACTCCTCAGCCATCAATGTTTTATACAGCGCTTCACTCTCTTCAATCTTGCTGCGCGAAGGCTTTCGCCGCACCGATGTGTAGCCGACCAGCTGGCCATTACGAATATTGGGAATAACAGTCGCTTTAACCCAGTAATAGGCACCATCCTTGCGCAGATTCTTGACATAACCATGCCATTTTGTACCTTGATCAATCGTGTCCCAAAGACCTTTAAAAGCGATTGCGGGCATATCAGGATGGCGCAAAATGTAATGATTAGTACCGATCAACTCTTCTTCGCTGTAACCAGACATATCTATAAACGATTGATTCGCATGAGTTATTATACCTTGCGGATCAGTACGGGACACGATCAGCTTGCCGTCAGGATAGGGAACTTCCCGATCAACAATCTCTGCCGTGCGTTTCGTACCATCAAAATAGCTTATTTCAACAGTACGTACTTCTAATGTGTCTTGTTCAGACATACTTAAAGCCTTCTTCGCACAGGCACTGCACATCATCCATGACAGCCGTTTAACCCTTAATCAGTGCCCGATGTTAACGATTAAAGGATCTTACCGATCGCCTCTGCCGCACGCTTAACGTCAAGGAATATAAGACCCAGACGTGCATTTGGTTTAGCAACAACAGTTAGTACTGAGTCCTGGTTTGCATGGATCATCAGGATATATCCCTCATCCCCTTTTACCAGCACCTGCTCAAGATCTCCCCGGGCAAGCTCTTTTGACGTACGCTCCCCCAAAGACAACATTGCGGCACTCATAGCACCAACACGGTCTTCATCCATACTTGATGGCAGCAGGGCCGCAATCATCAGACCATCTGTAGAAATAACTGCAGAGGCTTCGATATCAGCTGATGTGCCGTTGAGATCACTCAAAATTGAGGTAAGCATCTCAGAACGCATAGAACACTCCTTCCATTTAATCTCCCTTTATGGGAGCTCATTAAATCTAAAGTTAATAATCAAGATAACGCCGCGCCAGACTTGCCAGAATTTCAGCAAATGCTTGCTGATTCAGCTTAGGCATATCAGATATCACCAGTGTAAAACGCTGATGACCGATATAAATCACCCAACAACCCACCTGACTTTGCCCTACGGCATTCATAATGCCCCAGGAGTCACCCGCTACACCAAGATCACTGGTTAAAATATGTTTATGACGCTCTTGCAGTGACAACAGGTCGGCTGCAAGTGCCGCCAGGGTTTCAGACTGTTCAACAGAGTAACCTGTTGAGGAAAGGCAAAAACCCTGATCATCGGCCAACAGCGCTTTACCACTGTCAGAGATCTGCTTAAGCAGGTCGGGCAGAATATCTTCCAGAGGCCCACGCTTAATTTCAGGCGGGGTTTCGGACAGAGCAACAAACCCCCGATCCAGGAGCTGTTGAAACAACCCCATAGCCTGAGTCTCGTCGAGATCTGCCAATTCAGCCACCAGCTCGAGCGAGTAAAGCAGCTCAAAATCCGTTGATAGTAACTGCAACAACATCGCTCTCGCATCATCCGGAGCTGAATTCAATGTTGCAAAATAGGCTCCGCTAGGGGTGATAGCGATATAACGAATGGAGTCCTGATTATAATCTCCCACCAAAATATCTCCGGCTACATTTATAAGTTACTAAATACCATATTGCCATGACACGACTGACAATTAGAAAGGCCCATTGACCACTGCTATTACTTAAATGCCCCCAGGGCATAGGCGGCAGTCATAAATGAAAACACATAACGCTGATGAATCTTCAACACTTTAACCACTTCCAAAGCGGACAGGCTATGCCGTCCCCATAAACTGCTAATGGTGGTTGCATGGGGTATTGCCAGCAAATGATCAAAATCCAGACGCCGGGTCAGACGATGAGGCTTCTCAGGGTCGATAACGCGGTTGAGGCGGCCCTTTGAGGTCCAAAGCGCCAGCTTCCAGATCATTTCATCACTATCAACAAGAGAAACCTTAGATCCGGCAACACTCGGACGATCAAGATCCAGATCAGCCCGTACATTGAGTGTCAGTTCCTGATAACCAAAACGCGTCAGGGCCAGCGGAATCAGCAGGTCTTCACTGAAGTCAAAAAGAAACTTCTTATGCTCTGGCAGATATGCCAGAGTACCGGGCAAACCGGTGATTTCAACAGGAACTTTCTGGGCTTCACCCGCAACAATCACTTCTTGTAAAATCGCCAGCAGGGTCGAATCCTCTTTAAAGAAAACACGGCGACGCTGATCCACTTCATACATGTTCACATCAGGGGCATTACCACAGCACTCATAAACCATCTGATAGGACAGTCGCGCTTTAACATCCTGCGGTTTCTTTTCTGCAGTTTTTCGTTCAACGGGAGCAACTGTCGGAGAGGTCAGCGCCGAAGAGGAAGAAACCGGCTGTGCAGTCTGATTACCCGCATTTGCCGCTGTTTCGAAACTAACAACTTCGTCACCATTGCTGGTTGTAGCCGGTACGCGATCCTGATCGAGTTGAAAACGCTGACGTACCTGAGAGGAGCTCAGAACGCGATCAGACGTAATCGTTTTGTAGTCTGCCATTGCCTGACGGCCTGACGCGAGTCGCTTTTGATATTCCTGAAAGGCTTTTTCACCCTCATTATTGACGCTGGAAGCAGTATTCTGATCGCGCTCATTAGGTACAAAACGTTCGACGGACTGTTTGATTGCTTTTATCAGGCGCTTACCTTCTAAGGGCTTGCGCAGAGTTTCAAAGCCGGAAAACTGATTTTCGGTGGCAGTGACTGCAATAATTGGACGGCTATCCCGGTACTGCTCAACCACAGGTTTAACCGCCGGGTGCTCCATATCAATGATAAGTACATCTGCCTGCTCAGTTGAAACAAGGCTGTACAGGTTCTGGTGCTGCATAAAGAACAGATCGATCGCTGTTTTAGATTGCAACTCAAAGCCGACGACTCCCAGCTTAATGACGTTGCTTGCAGCACGCTTATTCAGTTTGATATGAGATACCCCCACGACTTCGTCCACCCCGTTGTAGCGAGAAAATAAAAATAAAAAAATTATTAATGTAGTGAAAAGTTACCGTTACACAACACTGATTTCTGTTTACTTAACTGTAACAGTCTCGAATTATCGCCATCTGCCAGAATTTCACTAAACAGATCCAGCTCTTCTTTTCTCAACATTTCAGCACCCTGATCCAGAAGCCTTTTACGCAGTGCCAGCCCCCGACCATCAAGGGTCAGATAAAGATCCAGAAGTGCGCCGGTCAGTTCTGCTTCGTCATGGCATAAGATTGAGAGATAAACCCTCTGCACCTGGCTACGCAGATTATTTGGCCGTGAAGCCACTAATCGACTGAAATGATGTAGCAGTACAGACTTGTGCGGCCCATCATAGATTAGCTCTTTACCCTCCAGTGCGGTAAAAAGAGTCTCGATATTCAGAGCATTTAGCCCTTCAAGTTCAGCGTTCAGTTCCCATCCGGAAACTGCAGCCCAAATTGGTGAATTCACAAGCCCGCCCTCGACTACTTAGATTTTTCAAATCCGGTATCTGAACATCACTCAACCGGACTAACTTGTAAATAACGTTAATATAAAAACGTGCGGCTGGGTAATATTCACTACACATTTTAGTGACCTTATTAACATCATACATAAATACCTGATGCTTTCCTTACTCACAAGAGGTAATGTTGATCTATATCACATAGATCCAAGCCGCTAAATTAACTACAAATACATTAACTTAGACGAACAACTACTCAGCCTAAACCTAAAGCATTAGCGGGAAAATCTCTTACGAATCGTAACTTTAGCGTACTTTTAGGCTAAAAATCACGCACCAATTCAAGATTCGGGTCTAAGATTTCCGACCTACTGTCAGACCATCGCATACCAGTATTGTCTGACAAAGATAACAGATGAGGGGTATATCGTGCTTGAAGCTTACCGTAAACATGTAGAAGAACGCGCTCAGGAAGGCGTGCCAGCGAAACCACTTGATGCAGATCAAACTGCAGCCCTGGTTGAATTACTTAAGAACCCGCCTGCTGGCGAAGAAGTATTTATCCTGGAGCTGTTGGAAAACCGGGTCCCTGCTGGTGTTGACCAGGCAGCCTATGTTAAGGCCGGATTCCTGGCTGCAATCGCAAAAGGTGAAGCGGCGTCTCCACTTATCAGCAAAATCAAAGCTGTCGAACTGCTGGGCACTATGCTGGGCGGTTACAACATTCAGGCTCTGATTACAGCACTTGACGAAGAAGAACTGGCCCCGACTGCTGTTAAAGCACTGTCCCATACACTGCTGATGTTTGACGCATTCCATGACGTTAAGGACAAAGCGGCTGCCGGCAATGCTTTCGCACAGCAGGTTCTTGAGTCCTGGGCTGCCGGTGAATGGTTTACGTCTAAACCAGAACTGCCAGAGAAGATTACCGTTAGCGTCTTTAAAGTAACGGGTGAAACCAATACCGATGACCTGTCCCCTGCTCCGGACGCCTTTACCCGCCCTGATATTCCACTGCACGCAAATGCAATGCTGAAAATGGCGCGCGAAGGTATCGAACCGGTTAATCCAGGCAGCGTAGGACCCCTCACTCAGATCGAAGAAGTAAAAGCAAAAGGCTATCCTGTTGCATACGTAGGCGATGTTGTGGGAACCGGTTCTTCGCGTAAATCTGCAACTAACTCTGTTCTATGGTTCTTCGGTGACGATATCCCGCATGTACCTAACAAGCGTGCAGGTGGTTACTGCTTCGGTAGTAAGATAGCGCCAATTTTCTTCAACACTATGGAAGATGCTGGCGCACTGCCGATCGAAATGGATGTTGAAAAAATGAACATGGGCGACGTCATTGACATCTACCCGTATGAAGGTGTTGCCAAGAATGCTGAAACCGGCGAACTGCTTTGCGAGTTCAGTCTGAAGACGCCGGTGATCCTGGATGAGGTTCGCGCTGGCGGACGCATCCCTCTTATCATCGGTCGTGGTCTGACTGATCGCGCCCGTGAAGCCCTCGGTCTGGGGCCTGTTGATCTGTTCCGCAAACCTGAACAGCCTTCTGATACCGGCAAAGGATTCTCCCTGGCGCAGAAGATGGTAGGTAAAGCCTGTGGCGTTGAAGGCGTTCGTCCAGGCACATACTGCGAGCCTAAAATGACGACTGTCGGCTCTCAGGATACTACGGGACCTATGACCCGGGATGAACTAAAAGACCTGGCTTGCCTGGGCTTCTCTGCTGACCTGACGATGCAGTCTTTCTGTCACACTGCCGCTTATCCTAAGCCTGTAGATGTTCAGACTCACCACACGCTGCCAGACTTCATCATGAACCGCGGCGGCGTGTCTCTGCGCCCTGGTGATGGTGTTATTCACTCCTGGCTGAACCGCATGCTACTGCCTGATACTGTGGGTACCGGTGGTGACTCTCACACCCGTTTCCCAATCGGTATCTCTTTCCCGGCAGGTTCGGGTCTGGTCGCTTTCGCTGCTGCGACCGGCGTTATGCCTCTGGATATGCCTGAGTCTGTACTGGTTCGCTTTAAGGGCGACAAGCTTCAGCCCGGTATTACGCTGCGCGATCTGGTTAACGCTATCCCTTATTACGCCATCAAGCAAGGTCTGCTGACGGTTGCGAAAGCCGGTAAGAAAAACATATTCTCTGGGCGTATTCTGGAAATTGAAGGTCTGCCAGACCTGAAAGTTGAGCAGGCATTCGAACTGTCTGACTCCGCTGCTGAACGTTCAGCTGCTGCTTGTTCAATCAAACTAAACGAAGCCCCCATTAAAGAATACCTTAGCTCAAACATCACCATGTTGAAATGGATGATAGCTGAAGGCTACGGAGACCCACGTACTATCGAACGTCGTATCGCGGGCATGCAGGAATGGATGGCTAACCCTGTGTTGATGGAAGGCGATGCCGATGCAGATTATGCGGCGGTTATCGAAATCGATCTGGCTGACGTTAAAGAGCCTATTCTGGCCTGCCCTAATGATCCGGACGACGTTAAACTGCTGTCCGAGGTTGCTGGCACAAAGATCGACGAAGTATTCATCGGTTCATGTATGACCAACATTGGCCACTTCCGTGCTGCTGGTAAGCTGCTTGAAGCTGCGGGTACGACAACGCCAACTCGTCTGTGGATCGCTCCACCGACTAAGATGGATGCAGCTCAGCTGACTGAAGAGGGTTACTACAACATCTTTGGCAAAGCCGGTGCACGCATTGAGATGCCAGGATGCTCTCTGTGCATGGGTAACCAGGCACGTGTAGGCGATAACACTACTGTTGTGTCTACCTCTACCCGTAACTTTCCTAACCGCTTAGGTACCGGCGCTAACGTTTACCTGTCTTCTGCTGAACTGGCAGCAGTCGCAGCGTTGACGGGTAAACTACCGACGGTTGCAGAGTACATGAAATACGCGACTCAGATCGATAGCATGGCTGCCGATGTATATCGCTACCTGAACTTCGACCAGATCGATTCTTACATCGACAAGGCTTCTAACGTTATCGCTACGGCATAATCGAAAACCCGTCTGTTGGCGCTATGCTGTTCACATAAGCATTTGAGCTCTAACAAGGGCTTAATAAAAAATCCGGTGTTGATATCAACACCGGATTTTTTTATGCCTGTTCAGCCCTGCTCGATCTGAGCGACCGGTTTAATGTTTCTGACCTCAATAATTATTCTGACCTCAGTCACTCTACTCATAATATTCCCGTGGAATCGTTGAAGTCAGCCTTATCTTTATCCGAGATTAGCTTTACAACAGTCTGCCAGTCTATTGCTGTAAAGATGATAGTAATAACGGGGCATAACCCGCATGAGGCGCTCGTAAAAGAAACAGGGCGACAATTAGAGTACGCGATACGTTCGGAGAAAAGCGCGGCTAACGAAACGTTAGCCGCCCTGGATAAGAATGAGAAGCCAACCCGCAAAAAAAAAAGCCCTGAATGATCAGGGCTTTTTCGTTAATCACATTATCAGTGATTAAATACGTACGGCCGGGATAGCAGTAGGTGCTACGCTCAAGTCTTGGCTCGGTGGAGCAAAAGAGGTCAGGTTGATACCTTCAACCGCTTCTTTGTACTCTGCCAGAGTCGGGAAGCGACCCAAGATACAAGACAGTACAACCATTGGCGTAGAGCCCAGCAAAGACTCACCTTTCTTCCCTGCTGTATCTTCTACAACACGGCCCTGGAACAAACGGGTAGACGTAGCCAGCACGGTGTCACCAGGCTCTGCTTTTTCCTGGTTACCCATACACAGGTTACATCCGGGACGCTCCAGGTACATAATATTTTCGTACTTGGTGCGTGCTTGTTCTTTTGGATTCTCGTCAGAGAATTCAAAGCCAGCAAATTTCTCCAGCAACTCCCAGTCACCCTCTGCTTTCAGCTCGTCCACGATGTTGTAAGTCGGTGGCGCAACAACCAGAGGCGCTTTAAAGGTGATAGGACCTTTCTTCTCCAGGTTACGCAGCATCGCAGCGATAATCTGCATATCGCCTTTGTGAACCATACAAGAACCAACGAAGCCCAGATCTACCTTACGGCCATCGTAGTATGAAGCAGGACGGATCACATCGTGGGTATAACGCTTAGAGATATCTTCGTTGTTTACGTCCGGGTCAGCAATCATTGGCTCATCGATTACGTCCAGGTCAACAACCAGCTCGGCATAGTACTTAGCGTTGTCATCCGGAGCCAGTGCAGGCGCTTCACCGGATTTCACTTCAGCGATACGCTTGTCAGCCAGGTTGATCAGACCCTGCAGCATAGCTGCTTCGTTATCCATACCCTTGTTGATCATGATCTGGATACGGGACTTAGCCAGTTCCAGAGACTGGATCAGCGTATCGTCGGTAGAAATACAGATAGAAGCTTTCGCTTTCATCTCTGCAGTCCAGTCAGTGAAGGTGAAAGCCTGGTCAGCCAGCAACGTACCGATCTGTACTTCGATAACACGACCCTGGAAGACGTTTTCGCCACCGAACTTCTTCAGCATTTGTGCCTGAGTCGCGTGTACGATGTCACGGAAGTCCATGTGAGGCTTCATAGAACCTTTAAAGGTTACTTTCACAGACTCCGGAATTGGCATGGCGGACTCACCCGTCGCCAGTGCGATCGCAACGGTACCTGAGTCAGCACCGAACGCAACACCTTTAGACATACGGGTATGAGAGTCGCCACCGATGATGATTGCACGGTCGTCAACGGTGATGTCATTCAGTACTTTGTGAATAACGTCAGTCATTGAGTGATAAACGTGTTTCGGGTCACGCGCGGTGATGACACCAAACGCGTTCATGAACGCCATCAGTTTGGGCGTGTTTGCCTTAGCTTTGTTATCCCATACAGACGCTGTGTGACAACCAGACTGGAAAGCACCATCAACGCTTGTAGAGATAGTAGAAGCAGCCATCGCTTCCAGTTCCTGACAGGTCATAGGACCTGTAGTGTCCTGAGAACCTACAATGTTCACTTTAACGCGAACGTCAGAACCTGCGTGCAGAGGAGTCTTAGAAGTAACACCGACTGCGTTGCGGTTGAAAATCTTCTCAACAGCTGTCAGGCCCTGGCCTTCGATAGAGATCTCTTTAGAGGATGCGTACACAGCAGGCGCTTCAACACCCAGCGTTTCAGCAGCGAAAGTTTGCAGCTTCTTACCGAAGGTTACCGCGTAAGAACCACCCGCTTTCATGAATTCCACTTTTTGTGGCGTGAAAGCGTCAGATATATCAACCAGCTCCTGGTCGCCGTTGTACAGCTTCTTAGCTTTAGTGTCGATAGTCAGAACAGTACCGGTAGCAACAGAATATGCTTCTTCCAGAACCGGGTCACCGTTTGCGTCACGAACAACTTCGCCGTTAGCGTCGGTTTTCTTAACCCAGTTTTTCAGGTCCAGACCGATACCACCGGTTACACCAACAGTCGTCAGGAAGATAGGCGCGATACCATTAGTACCTGCAACGACCGGACGGTTATTGATGAATGGGATGTATGGGGATGTTTTTTCACCCGCCCAAAGTGCAACGTTGTTAACACCAGACATACGGGAAGAACCAACACCCATAGTGCCTTTTTCAGCGATCAGCATCACTTTAGCGTCAGGGTTTTGTTTGCCCATCTCTGCGATTTCCTGCTGAGCTGCTGGCGAAATCATGCACAGGCCGTGCAGTTCACGGTCAGCACGGGAGTGAGATTGATTACCCGGAGACAATAAATCAGTAGAGATATCACCCTCAGCAGCAATGAAGGTAATAACTTTGATCTTCTCTGGGATGTCATCCAGCTTGGTGAAGAACTCAGCCTTTGCATAGCTTTCCAGGATATCTTTAGCGATGGCGCTGCCCGCTTTGAAAGCATCAGCCAGACGAGCGTAGTCAGCGTCGTACAGGAATACTTGAGACTTCAGAACTTCACCCGCAGCAGCAGCCTGAGCATTGTCAGACAGAGCGATATCCAGCAGAGCTTCAACAGAAGGGCCACCTTTCATGTGCGAAAGCTGCTCAAGGGCGAACTCAGGAGAGATCTCTGCAACCGTTTCTTTACCCAGAGCAATATCTTTCAGGAAAGCCGCTTTAACGCCAGCCGCTGGAGTAGTACCCGGTAGAGTGTTGTAGATGAAAAAGTTTAAAGATGCTTCGCGATGTTCATTACCAACGTCTTTAATCTGGGCAATGATTTCAGAAAGTAGCTCAGCGCTATCAATCGGTTTGGGATTCAGTCCAAGGTCTTTTTTACGAACCTCGATTTCTTCTAGGTAGTCAGAATAGTAACTCATAGCGTAAAGCGTCTCGTCTCAGTTAATTCTAATTATGAATCGGTAACAGATTATAAGGAAAAAGTTACAAACAGCTCAATGAAAACAATTTAAATTAAGCTTATAGTCGATATAAATAAAATAAATGCCAGCAAAATCAACGTTTTCCAGATGGTATACATTGGTTGTAGGCTTACATTCTTTGTAGGCATACATATTTTTACACGCGGGGCGAGTCCATCCGTCCTTAATACAGGATTGGTTAACCGACTCTCGTGTCGATAGTGATTTAATCGATCAGTTAGACACCATTAACAGTCGCTTGATGCCGGTCGTCTTCAGAGCATGCAGAGCCTCCGAGTACTGACGGGGTGAGTATAGTTGTAACAAAAATGCAGAAAATTGACTGGCGCTCGCCGATCACTCAGGCATAGAGACATTCTCGATCGCCATCCATGAAACTCTTCTCTCATTGGCTTGAATTTAGTCGCCCATTTGGCTTCGCCATGCTTCTTCAATCCTGATCCATTATTCATTCAATAGCCTCTCAATTGACAAGCGTCACAACCATTCTGCGTTGCATACACCAGCCCGACACCACTTATAAAATTTTCAAAAAAGGCCAGATGCACTAGCAAATAGTCGTAGATTGTCTGTAATTTAGACAAAAACAACACCTTCAGCCTTGATTTAAGATGATCAATGACTAGTATTGTCGACAATCCTAACAAAATAACGATTTATGTTGCAGGTAATAGCGGCTCGTTAAACGGCTGAAAATATAACTAACAGAGAGATCGGGCAGCTCCAATCATGACTGGAAGCTCGTGCCTAAAAGGTTATAAGTTCAGAAACGTCCTATCTGCGTGAGGTATAAAATATGACAAGTCCTATCGATTTTGATCCCGCCCGTTCCATAAAAACACTTCCCGGAACAGCACACCGTTACCATAGCCTTCCAGATACCGCTGAACTATTTGGTATAAACCTTGATGAACTTCCCTTTTCTCTTCGCCCTATCCTGGAAGGTATCGCCCGGAATGTTGGCCAGAACGGTGTAACCGCTGAACAGGTTCAGGCGCTTGGACGCTGGACAGAACATCAGGGCACAAAGCCGATCGAAATTCCTTTCACCGCAGGTCGTGTCATTATGCACGATCTGAGTGGCACCCCCGCCATTGTCGATTTTGCGGCTATGCGTTCAGCAGTGCAGCGCATGGGCATGGACCCCGCGATCATTGAGCCTTTGGTACGCGCAGATCTGGTTATCGATCACACGGTGACAATGGACAATACCGGTAGCCCCGCTTCTCTGAGAATCAATGGCGAACTGGAAGCGGCCAGAAACAGGGAGCGTTATGCCTTTTTGAAATGGGGCGCGCAGGCATTTAAAACCATCAGGATTATTCCTCCGCAAACCGGCATTGTTCATCAGGTTAACCTGGAGTATCTGGCACAGGGCTACCTCAACATTAATGGGCTGATGACCCCGGATACCCTCATTGGTATGGATAGCCATACGCCAATGGCTAACGCTTTAGGTATTGTGGGCTGGGGCGTTGGTGGCATTGAAGCCGGAGCCTCCATGCTTGGCCAACCCATGCAGATGCTGGCACCCGAAGTGGTGGGTGTTGAACTCACAGGCGCATTAAGGGAAGGTGTCACCGCGACAGACCTGGTACTCACCATCACAGAGATGTTGAGAAAATATCCAGGGGGTGTTGTTGGTAAGTTTGTTGAATACATCGGTGAAGGGTGCGCTAACCTTTCCCTGCCTGACCGTGCAACCATCGCCAATATGTCGCCTGAATATGGCGCAACCATGGGCTTTTTCCCATTTGATGAAATCTCTGCCGAGTACCTGAGAGCAACCGGCAGGGATGGTGATCTGCCACTCGCATTTTATAAAGCACAAAATATGGCCTGGACGCCAGGTCAGACTCTTCCGCGCTATACCGATCTTCTTCAGCTTGATCTTTCTACTGTTGAACCTTCTGTGGCGGGCCCTAAAAGGCCTCAGGACAGGCTGCCGCTGGCTGAGCTTGGCAACGTTTTCAGAAAAGCGGCTGCAGAAGGAGAACGCAACCCTGAAGTGGTTAACGTGACGCCAATGAAAGCAGATGAAGCCGGTATTTACGCACCGTTACCTGAAAGAGAATTGAAAGATGGCGACATCGTAATTGCGGCGATTACGGCCTGCACCAATACATCCAACCCCGGCTTATTGATTGCAGCGGGCTTACTTGCCAAGAAAGCGAATGAGCTTGGGATGAAAGTACCTGATGGCGTTAAAACATCTTTGGCACCGGGGTCACCGGTTGCAACCGACTTTTTAACCAAGGCGGGACTGCAACAGCATCTGGATGCACTGGGTTTTAATACCGCCGGCTATGGCTGTACAACCTGCGTGGGTAATTCTGGCCCTCTGGCCCCGAGCATCGAAGCCGCATTACAAAACCACGACATTATCGCAGCCTCTGTTTTATCCGGTAACCGGAACTTTGAAGGCCGTGTGCATCCGGATGTTGATACCAACTTCCTTATGTCACCCCCTCTGGTCGTTGCCATGGCCATTGCGGGCAACGTGAATATTGATGTCACCACTCAGCCCATTGGTCAGGATGCCAAAGGCAATGATGTTTTCCTTAAAGATATCTGGCCGAGCAACGCTGAAATTACTCAGACGATGCATGCGTGTATGGACCCGAAAGCCTTCAGAGAAACCTACGAGAACTCTCTCGACGGCCCTGATACCTGGCAGAACCTGGCATCGCCTACCGGTCCTGTTTATGACTGGGATCCAGATTCAACCTACATCCAGGAGATCTCTTTCTTCGACGGTTTCTCACTGGAAACACCAAAAGATGCGTTAAACAATATCGCCGGGGCGCGCATGCTGGTGATGTGTGATGACAACACAACCACAGACCATATTTCACCGGTAAGCCGCATACGCGCAGACTCCCCTCCTGGCGAATACCTGATCTCACAAGGTGTTGCAGAGGGCGACCTGACATCGCTTGGGTCACGCCGGGGCAACCACCACGTGATGCTGCGCAGTATTTTCGGCAATGGTAAAGCCAGAAACCTGATGCTGCCTGGCACTACTGGCGCGGTAACGAGTTATCACCCTGCTGAAGGCGAACCTGCTCAAATGTCGATTTACGATGCCGCTGCGCGCTACCGTGAAGAAGGCACGTCCACCGTTGTGTTTGGCGGCAAGCTATATGGCACGGGGTCGTCACGTGATTGGGCCGCGAAAGGGCCTGCTTTGCTGGGTGTCAGAGCGATTATTGCTGAAAGTTTTGAGCGTATTCACAAATCCAACCTGGTGGGAATGGGTGTTTTACCGCTGCAACTACCGCAAGGGGTGACACGCGCTTCGCTCAATCTGGATGGCTCAGAAACCTTTGACCTGAATGGTATTAATACACTTGAGCCCAGGGGATCTGTAGAGCTGACCATTCACAGAGCGGATGGCTCTTCTCAGCAAATAGAACTGCTTTCACGTATCGATACCTCATCAGAGCTGGATCAGATACGTCATAAAGGGATCCTGCCGATGGTGTTACGAGATATTATCGCCGCAAATACATAACAGAATAGCGTAAGCGAAAAATACTGACAAAAAACCCGCCTGAGGCGGGTTTTTTATTTCAGCAACAGTCTGTAGAGCGCCAGCCTGGCGGAGACGGCTTAACGCAAATTAAACCTCCTCTGCCTCTTTAAGCCGCTCCTGCCGTTCACGCTCTTCCTGCATGACCGCTTTAATCTCCTCCAATACAGAATCAACGTCTGCACCCTCAGCGTCACCGTCATACAGACCGGTCAGCTCGGTTTCCGGTTTCAGCTCGCCCTCTTCATAGAGCGACCACATCTCTTCACCATAGCGCGACAGACTCAAAACAGGGGCAAACTGGGAATAGTAACGGGTCATATTATTAACATCACGCAGCAACATTGCCCGCGCACTGTTGTTTGCTGACGCATCGACAGCCTGCGGCAGATCAATCACGACCGGACCATATTCATCCACCAGCACGTTAAATTCAGACAGATCGCCGTGCACAATACCTTCACACAGCATCAGCTTAACGTAGTGCATCATTACCGCATAATCTTCCAGCGCCTGCTCTTCAGTGAGCAGTACATCCCCAAGACGAGGCGCAACATCGCCCTGATCGTCGACCACCAGCTCCATCAGCAGTACACCATCGATGCAGCCATAGGTTTCCGGCACACGCACACCCGCCCGATAGAGTCTTGCCAGCGCATCGACCTCAGCATTCTGCCAGATCTCCTCCTGCTGCTTGCGACCATATGCAGAATTTTTTTCCATCGCCCGGGCACGGCGACCGCTGCGAACTTTCCGACCTTCCTGATACTGAGCAGCATTTTTAAAACTACGCTTCACCGCATCTTTATAAACCTTGGCGCAACGTATCTGACCGGAGCAGTTGACGATGTAGATATCAGCCTCTTTGCCGCTCATTAGTCGGCTAATGACTTCGTCGATTAAACCCTCATCGATCAGAGGCAGAAGAGATTTTGGTGCTTTCATGCAAACCTATATGTTTAAAAAACCGTTTTAGCCAAGATCGGCAAAACTCTGTCAGCAATACTAACACTTTTAAAAAATAATATTAGCTGGAACAGATAGGATTATTGGTCGCAACCTGACAAAAAAAAGCCCGCGATAATCGCGGGCTTTTCAAAAGATTAAAAACATTAAACCATGGTAGGATCGGGATCCATTCCCATCAGCGAGCGTCCCAGAATCTGCTTACACACGTCATAATCAGTATACGCATGCGCCGCAGTCATATTGCAGTCGCGCCACAGACGCTGAATCTCATTGTCGTGAATCCAGGTTGAACCGCCTGACACTTCAAATAAGCGATTTACCGCCTCGCAACACATCTTAATCGCATACGCCTGGTTAGTACGCCAGAAAGCCAGTTCAGCATCGGTTGGATAGCGCTTCTGTTCACCAAAAGCTTTGTGCTCATCCCAGGTTTTTTCCATGAACGCACGCGCTGCAGATACCTGATGAGTCGCCTCAGCCAGACGCATCAGCGGCGGGATCTCCTTACCACTGCTGGCCAGTGTATAGGCACGGGTACGGTTTTTCGTCATCTCGGTATAGACGGTCAGCATCCGCTCAGCGATACCCAGTGCCATGGCCGCAAAACCGCAGGCAAAGTAAGGACGGTACGGTGTGTAATAGATCTTGCTGTCAGGGTACAAACCAAAACCTGAAGACTGACCGCTCATCATCGCCTTTGCACGTTCGATACGATGCTCAGGGATGAAGGTGTTCGGCTTGATCTTCAGGGTTTTAGTGCCAGAAGGCTTCATACCCGCAGAGTACCAGTCATCTTCAATATCATAATCGCTGGAAGGTATAACCCCGAAACAGTAGTCTTTTTCACCGGTTTCTTTATTGTCACGCAGGAAGCCCAGAATCGCCCACTGAGCATGGTCACAACCTGAACTCCAACGCATATCACCGTTAAAGATAACCCCGCCTTCACACTCTTCGGTTTTACCGAAAGGCGCAATAGAGCTACTGGCCACCGCATCCGGATCATCGCCCCAGAAATCATCCTGAGCCTGCTTTGAGAACATCGCCATCTGATGGCTGTGAGTAATCAGAAGGCTGAAAGCCCAGGCAGTACCGCCACAGGCTCCGGCAAGCGCCGCAATGCAATCGGTAACCTCAGGCAGTGACAACTCCAGGCCACCATACGCTTTCGGCTGAAGAGCACGATGCAGATTGATTGACTTTAACAGACGAATATTCTCATCCGGCACTTTACGCTCTTTTTCAGCCTGCACAGCATTTGCGGCGATAGCAGGCAGAATTTTTTTGAGCTCACCCAGCATTGGATTGGATCGTTCCATTACTCATTACCTTTCTCATTATTGTTTTAGTGACAGAAACTTTGACCGGCTCTTTGCCTGACTTATAGGTATTACGCAACCAGAGCAAAGCTTGCTATCAAATTCATGACTACATTATTGATGAGCTAGCAGCATAAGAGAATGGATCTTTCACAGTCTAACTTGCACTTTCCATAGTTAATATATGAAGTATAATCAGGTTGGTGATTATTTAAAAACCCTGCGAAAGCCCTGTATTTGGATGTTTTCATGTGAATACAACGACATACTGTTCTACACCATGAGATGCAGCTTGTACAAATCCATATTCAAAAGAGATAACGTTCACATCGAATCTTAACCACTATAATTGAGTATAACTGAGTAACTGAGCCCATGACTGAGATGCGAACAACGATGAGTAGTCAATCCAGCCCACTCGCGCAAAGTAACAACGTAACGACCGATATCCCCAACATCGATATCGGTAAAGCTTACGATCAGCATTACATCGACGCTGAAATACATTATGAGCACCTGGAAAAGCTGGCAAATTTCTTTGGCCGCAATATGCCGGTTCATCATCATGACCGTTTTTATCAGATTCATGTCATTCTCAGCGGCACGGTTCGTGTACACCTGGATGAAACCAGTTATACCGTCGAAGGACCGATGTTTTTTCTCACACCGCCAACCATCCCCCATGCGTTTGTTACCGACAATGACGCCACCGGCCATGTAATTACCGCAAGACAACAACTGGTATGGGAGCTGATGAGCGGCATGAGACCCACCCACTGGGGAAATAGCGGCATCATGAACACCCCTCTATGCGTCGCGTTATCGCCCGAGCAGGATCTGAACGCAAAGCAGATGCTCTACCTGTTAGGCCTTATGGCAGATGAGAATGACCATAGCAGCATCGAACATACTCTGGCGTTAAAAGCGTTATTACAGTTGGTATTGATCGATATCGCCCGACTTTCAGATCAAACCCACCAGAAACAAAAAACCCGGAAAGAGGATGTTCGAATATTTCACCGTTTCAATGAATTGATTGAAACCCACTATCAGGATCATCTTGCCCTGGCACAGTATTCTGAGATGATCAGCGTCACCGAGGCGCGACTCAATGAGATATGCAGACGTCTGGCCGGCCTTCCGTCCAAACGTCTCATCATGGAACGCCTGATGCAGGAAGCCCGTCGCTTGCTAACATACTCCTCAGCACCGATTACAGAGATTAGCTATCAACTGGGTTTTAAAGACCCCGCATACTTCGCAAGATTCTTCCGTAGAAATGCAGGAATTACAGCAAGCCAGTATAGAGAAGATAAAAATAATCAATAATTTCAGATATATAAAATACAAACCTAACTTAAATTATTATTTTATTGAAATAATTTATCTATGGAAAGTACAATTAAAGCAGTGGAAAATATATGTCTTATCACCCTGCGCACTCTATAATTAGTTAACATATTAATCTTTGTCCTGCCCTCGCACGGCAGCTACAATAATAATTACAACGATCCCCCCTATTGATCAAAGGTGACCCTCTATGTCTCAGACAGAATTCGACCCAAAAGATTTTCGCCGCGCACTCTCTCAGTTTCCCACCGGCGTAACGGTCATTACCACACTGGATGCTGAAGACAAGCCGGTTGGCGTCACCGCAAGTAGTTTCAACTCAGTGTCGATGGATCCTGTTCTGGTACTCTGGAGCATCGACAAAGGCGCTCATAGTCTGTCCGCCTTCGAAAATGCAGAGCATTTTGCGGTGAACGTCTTAGGTCAGAATCAGGTGTCCACGTCGAATAATTTTGCCAGCCGGGGCGAAGACAAATTTGCCAATGCAGCTTATACCTCAGGCCTGGGCGGCTCTCCTATTCTGGATGATTATGCCGCACAGTTTGAATGTAAAACCTGGGCGGTCTATGAAGGTGGCGACCATCTGATTTTAGTGGGTGAAGTGATTGACTACCGTTACAACGATAGTGTTGAACCGTTGGTATTTGCCCGGGGAAGCTATGCGATCTCTTCTCAGCACCCGGAGATGAACAGCTCACAAGCAGCAGCATCACAGGAAGATGATTTCATTGGCAGCTATCTGCTTTATCTGTTACGCGCTGCTTACCAGGGTTTTAGTTCTGAGCTCTACCCAAAACTAAAGCAACACCACGATATCACCCCGGAAGAGTGGCGTATCCTTGCGCGCATGATCTCCTCTCCGGAGATCGATACCCAGGAACTTGCTGAGCGGGTGATGCAACCTGAAGTAGCGCTCAATCAGACCATCAGCTGGATGGCAGAGAAAGGGCTTGTTGAAGTGTCTGATAACACCGCACGCATCACAGCTAAAGGCTCTGAGATCGGTGAAAAGATGAAACAGTTAGCGCTGGCTGAAGAAGCCCGGCTACTGGCCTCAATATCTTCTGAGCAATCTGATCAGCTGAAGCAAAACCTGAAGACACTGATCTCAAAACTTTAAGTTTAAAGCCATGAACTTAAAGCTATAAATTCAAAGCTCTAAATTTAAAACAAAAAAGCCCTGACACGAGATCAGGGCTTTTTTATTTCAGGTTACCTGAAAACGATAGATTTAATCGTTGATCAGTAACTGAATACCCGCAGCCGTATTGGAGATCGGCGCGATCAGGTTACGGTAGCCCTCGGTAACTTTACCGGTCAGACAGCCACGCATAGCCATCCACATATTCAGCTCAACGCCCTGACCACCGGCCAGTTCAACAATATCTTCCAGACTGTATTTAGTCAGTGCCTCAGGATCAGATACCATCTTATCCAGACACTCGATGTCGAAGTCGGTATTGATGATACCTGCCCGCTCGCCATCCAGCTGATGCGACAGACCACCGGTACCCATGACAACAACCTTCTGATCGCCACCAAATGATTCAACCGCACGGCCAATCTGCTGACCAAATGCATAGCTGCGCGAGAGCTTAGGCATCGGGTGACGTTCACAGTTGATGCAGATCGGAATAACCTTAACCTTAGCGTAATCCTTGCCCGGGTACATCAGGGTCAGCGGCACAGTCAGACCGTGATCGACTTTGATCTCCTGACAAACAGTCGGATCGAAATCGTTCTCAACCAGCTCATTCACAATGTGCCAGGACAACTCAGTCTCGCCCCGTACGGGAGGAATAGGATTAATACCCCAGCCTTCATCGGCATTCTCATACTCGGCAGCCGTACCCACGGCAAAGGTAGGTTTCTTATCCAGAAACATCTCCAGACCATGATCGTTATAAAAAATAATCAGAATGTCTGGATCAACTTCGTTAAACCACTTTCTCAGAGGCACATAGCTCTGAAAGAAGTCGCGCCAATATGGGGTGTCTTCCAGGCCTTTATCCATTGCAACGCCAATGGCTGGAATATGTGATGAACCGATACCGCCTACTATTTTAGCCATTGTTTTTACCTATCCCCTGACTGTCCAGATATGCTTGAAACTCTTCTGTGGTTTGTCCAGTCTGTAAACCACCGAAATCCTGTACATTCAGACCCAGAATCGGTCCGATTTTAGCGAGGTAATAAATACTACCGCCCTCACGAATCAACCCCAGAACGTCTCGATCACGCACGCACTGCTTCTGAGCTTCATTCAGCTTAAATTTCTCCATGTAAGCCTCTTCATCGGCGACAAAGGCATCACGGCCCTCCTTAGAATTAAAGGAGAAGAACATTTTATTCACGGGATAGCCCTTCGTGGACATCGGCCCATCGAAGAAAGTAGTGCCTGGAATAGCACGCATTTTTTTTATAGTCATAGTGACTCCATTGAGTTGCGGGACTACCAAAACCCTAGTATCAAAATATTAGCGCTTTCTACAAGTTGTATATTACGCACATTAACTATGGATAAAATGCAAATTTCATGCTTTATTATTGTACAAATCATGGATTAGCCAATTTCAGAATGACAAATAACAACTCTCACCACCCTATTCCTATTACCGACTTCTATGGCGAATCCACGGCCTGGCCGTTAGAGGATATGGTTCACTGTGAACAGTTAAGTCTGCGAAGCGCCTTGTATGACTGGCAGATAAAGCCCCACAGACACCGGGACCTGATGCAGATGTTCTTTGTCCTCGAAGGACAGGGTTCCGCCCAGGTTGATAATCGTTCGCTGTTGATAAGCGCAGGTGACCTGCTGGTCATTCCCGAGCAGTGTGTTCACACATTCCGCTGGGAATCCGGCTCCAACGGCTATGTACTGGCGGTCGCCCGCCCCCTGCTAAAACAACTGGAAAAAGTGCTTGATGACCCCTCATGGACCCACGGTACGGCAACCACCTATTCAACAGGAACCGACCAGAACTACCTGAATGATCTACTCTCCTCTCTTAACGAAGAGTGCTCAGGAAAGGAGATCTACCGCCACCTGTTGATGGAAAACCGGGTACTCTCTCTGGGAATCTGGATTACCCGAAAACATGCACTCATGAGCGAAGCAGAAGGACAACCCGAAAGCCGCTCAGAACAAAGACTAAAAAGATTTACTGATCTGCTAGAAAGCCATTTCGACCAGGAGCACAGCGTTGACTGGTACGCGAATAACGTGGGGGTCACAGCAGCCCATCTTAATGAGATATGTAAAAAGCTGAGACAACAAACCGCTCTCAGCCTGATTCACCAGCGCGTCCTCACCGAAGCCCAGCGCAACTTAATATTTACAGGTAAGTCCGCTGCAGACATTTCACACTTGTTGGGGTTTTCAGACCCTGCCTATTTCAGCCGTTTTTTTAAACGGCTGTGCGGCGTGACACCGAAACAGTTCCGACAATCAAAAATGCAAGATTAAGAAGACGATGTTTATACCCTCCCTGTTTGGCTGGGTTGTCATCCATCACTAAAGGGCTATTTCTCGCTAAACTTTAGCCCCAAAAATGCGTAGAATACCGCCTTCGTAAAAACACATAAAACCGGAGCTGTTATGAGTCTCGACGATATCGATAAGCCTTTAAGCAAAGAAGATGAAACTGCCCAAACGAAAAATGGCTTTCTGGCGCTTGTCTCAAGGCTGGTCTTCGATGAAAAGCTACCGGTACGCTTTATGTACAAAACCGTGCCTGCCCATCTGAATGACACCGGCTGGCGGATGTTTACCGGCTATGAGACCCCTGAGTTCCTCGAAGATGAGGTAACCAACCTGATTCCGGTAGCCGTCGAAAAGATGACCATGCTGGACCCATCCCTTACCGAACTGGTGGAGTACAACGCCGGTACCGTATGGGAGCGTACTCCAGAGTCTGAAGGATGGCAGCGGGTATATGACTTTAAGATTCCGGCAGACCGGGTGGAAGTCGAAATCACCAACGATATTGATGAGTTTAAACACTAATCACAAAAAAAGTGGTTATAAAACAGCCAAAAAAATTGAAGCCTTTCCCTTGAAAGGCTTTTTTTTGTCCTTATAAAGTGTATTAACGGAGGCTCAGAAGAGGTCCGTTAACGGCCTGATCATTGTGATAGGCAACTGAAAACATATTGCTCTATGAGGATATTATTATGCGTCAATTTGACCTTGCTCCACTCTACCGTTCCGCTATCGGCTTTGATCGTCTGGCATCCATGATCGACAACGCCACCCGCAACGAACAAACCCAGAACGGCTACCCACCTTACAATATTGAGCTGATCAGCGAGCATGCTTACCGCATCACGATGGCAATTGCGGGTTTTGAAAAGTCTGAAGTCTCTATCAACACTGAGCACGGTATGCTGACGGTGACCGGCAGCAAAAATGCCGATGAAACTGAGCGCCAGTATCTGCACCAGGGGATCGCCGCTCGTGGTTTTGAGCGCAAATTCCAGCTGGCTGACCATGTCCGGGTGACCGAGGCATCGATGGAAAATGGCTTGCTGCATGTCGATCTTGTTCAGGAGATCCCAGAAGCGATGAAGCCCCGCGCTATCGACATCAACTGATTCGTCGTTAACCCGACAGTTCGTTAGCTCAATAGCCATCAGATAACAGGGAGCCTGAAGCTCCCTGTTTTAATTTATGCCGCTATTCTCTGTTTTACTCTCAGCTCTACTCTCTGTTCTACTCTCTGCTAAGATAGGTAACTAACCGCCCGATGCCAGCGCTTGTTGATAAAGCCTGTTTATAGAGCTTGTTTATATAGCCTGTATATAAAGCCCGGCCATCTCCTGATCAAAACAGCAAAAGATAACCTCTTCCAAACCAAACGTTTTATAAGCCGCCGATACCGCGCTGGTTGCAATTGCGACCGCCTCAGCTTTGGGATATCCGTAGATTCCGCAACTGATGGCAGGGAAAGCAATACGTTTAATCTGATAAGCCGGACACAGCTTTAAACTATTAAGATAGCAGGATTCCAACAACCGGGACTCTCCTCTGCCTCCCCCTTGCCAGATCGGACCTACCGTATGAATCACATACTTCGCGGGTAACTCATAGCCCCGGGTAATACGGGCCTCACCGGTAGGACAACCATCGATAGTCCGACATTCAGCCAGCAACCCGGGACCAGCCGCACGATGAATCGCGCCATCAACACCGCCGCCACCCAGCAATAAACTGTTGGCGGCATTAACGATCGCGTCAACATTCAGCGTCGTAATGTCCGTTACCTCAACCCGAATCACTCTCATCTTCCCCAATTTTAATCGCCTGATAGATCCAGCACTTTACATCATCGCTCCAGTAATCCGCCGCAAGCCCAGCCTTTTGTCGTAACTGATTCAGAAAATTCTTTGGCTGATTTAACTGCTCCCACACCGACGGCAGAAAGGTAGAGCGGTGCCCTTCAGCTTCGAACAACAAACCATCAATACCCGGCCGGATCTTAGCCAGCAGATCAGCTTCACTACTGACTGGCAAGGGCACCATTGGCGTCAGCACCGAGATCTCATACTGCAGCTTTGCCAACTCAGCTGCAGACACCGGATCAAAACGCTGATCCCGGAATGCGGCCAGATAACTGTTGCGCAATACCGCATCAACCAACGAACTGTTCGCTTCCAGATTGCCAATACAGCCACGCAACCGCCCGTCGAGCTTCAGGGTAACAAAGCAGGCTCGCGACTTCTCCAGCCACGCAGGAATATTCTCGGCTGAGGGGCGTTGAGGCTCCTGGCCCGCCAGCCCACGGGCAACCGTGTCGCGGGCAAGATGAAGCAACAACTGTTGTTCAGTCGCGCTGTAACGCTCAATAGAATGCATAGGACGAATACCCCACTACCCGGCTTTGATCACCGGCGGTATCCCCGGAATTACAGTAACCCAGAAGCTCTGCCTCCAGTCGGTGTTCTGCTGCATAGGTCAACATACCGTTCAGGGCATTACAGCCGCAGGCTTGTTGCGGCTTGATATCGGTCGCAAGGTGGCTAATCTGCTGCAACGTTGCCCGGTCGATCTGCTGTGCTTCTGCGTAAGGGTGAAAATGACTCAGGTCGCTACTGATCACCAGCAGCGTGTGCGGCTCCCGCAGCACACGGCTGATCAGTGCAGCAACATCCTCTGATGGCGTTTGCCCCACCAGCACCGGTAACACCTTCAATGCACCATCCAACAGCTGTAAAAAAGGCAGCTGTATCTCCAGACAATGCTCCTGCGCATGCGCAGTATCGTTGACTACCGCCAGCCCGTCATCAACCAGCTTAGCCCCGAGCTCACGATCGATCTGAAGTGGCCCCAGCGGAGTTTGCCACATCTCAGCCCCGATCACCGCCATCCCCCGCAACGGCACCCGATGCGCAGGCCCCAACAGCACAACCCGGCGGATCTCTTTGAGATAGGGGCGGATGCGGTTATAGGCTTTTGCGGCAATCCCTCCCGAATAGATCAGGCCCGCATGGGGCACCTGAATAGCCACCGGCCTGCAACCCTGCTGCGGGTTATCTGCCAATAACTGACTGACCATCAGCGCAAGTTCGTCAGGATTATCCGGGTAGAACATACCGGCGACAGCAGACTGCTTAATTCTCATATACACTGATCCTTAGATAGCAAACGTACTCATACGCTCAGTATAGGTCATCCGCCCCAATGCAATCAGTCAATCCCCACCATCCAACCCATTACTGGCATCGTTCTGAAGATGGGCGAACCCAGTGTGATATTTGTCCACACCAGTGCAAACTGCAAGAGGGCCAGCGCGGACTCTGTTATGTCCGGGGGTGCGAAGCGGGCGAAATTGTACTGTACAGTTACGGACGCTCCAGTGGTTTCTGCATCGATCCGATTGAAAAAAAACCACTCAATCACTTTCTGCCCGGCACCCCGGTGCTGTCATTCGGCACCGCGGGATGCAATCTGAGCTGTAAGTTTTGCCAGAACTGGGATATGAGCAAATCCCGGCAGATGGACACCCTCGCCAGCCAGGCAAGCCCACAGATGCTCGCCGATGCCTGCGTCAAAACAGGCTGCCGCTCAATCGCTTACACCTACAACGACCCAGTCATTTTTATGGAGTATGCAGTTGACGTCGCCCAGGCCTGCCGGGAACAGAACATCCACTCTGTCGCGGTCTCGGCGGGCTTTATCCTGCCCGATCCCAGAGCTGAATTTTTCCGCTATATGGATGCGGCGAATATCGATCTGAAAGGCTTCAGTGAACGCTTCTATCACAAACTCTGTGGCGGCCATCTGCAACCGGTACTGGACACCCTCATCTACCTGGTACATCAGACCGACTGCTGGGTCGAGATTACCAACCTGATCATTCCCGGTGAGAATGATGATGCCGCTGAACTGCAAGCAATGTGTGAGTGGATATACGAAAAACTGGGCCCCTGGGTGCCTCTGCACTTTACCGCCTTCCATCCTGACTACAAAATGCAGGACAGGCAGCGCACACCACTACAAACCCTTGAAAAAGCGCGCAGCATCGCACTCAGCTGCGGGCTGAAACATGTGTATACCGGCAATGTTGCCGCAACCAACAGCGGCTCAACGTACTGCAGCCACTGCGGCCAGTTATTGATTGAGCGCTGCCAGTACCAGCTGGGCGAATGGAATCTTGATAAACACGGTTGCTGCAATCACTGCAAAACACCGCTGGCAGGAAAGTTTGAGGCGACACCGGGGAGCTGGGGAGCACAGCGGCAGGTAGTTCGTTTTAAGAGCAGTGGTTAGAGCGCTTTGAAAGCAGTGGCTAGATCGCTTCGAAAGCAGTAGCTAGATCGCTTTGAAAGCAGTGGCTAGATCGCGGCTTCGCCGCTGGCTAGTGGTTAGAACGTCGCTTCGCGACTCGCTAGAAAAAGCAAAGAAAAACAGCAGTAGCCACGATAATGCAAAGCGGGCATTAACGCTCAGCTCACCGGGATTTTGCGGAGCGCCAGCGTAGCAAAATATCCGTGTGTAGCTGCTTGTTATACACAATAACCTACCATGTATACTTTATAGGATTAGACGCACCCTTTTTGCGAAATTCATCTGGTGTGCGCTTACCTACATACTGTTGTTGTAACTCTACTGGAGCTTCATGCCCTTTGAATCCGTAGCGCCCTTCAACCGTCTCTCTTCCTGGAAAATTTGCTGTATTTGCTTCTATCCACTCATCCGCAACGAAAGCGCCCACAATTAAGCCTTGTACAGTTGCTAAAACAACCTCTGCTTCATTCGCTTTCTTTTTGCTCAAACGCCAAGCATAGCGAGTGGCTTCATAAAGTGAGCTATCCAGAGCGCTTCGATTAACGCTGATAAGCAAAGCTTTGTGTTCAAACTTTGCAGTTTCTGCGGAATATTTCTTTATGATTTCGGAAGAATGCATAGCACCAAAATCACTATTCCCATGACCATCCATAATATTGGTTATCCCCGGATAAGCATCTATTAAAGCGGCTTCAACCTCGAAAGCTGATTTTTCAGACAATCCATGCCTGTGAATAACATGAGCAACATCAAATCCCGCTATGTGAATTGATCTGATTCGGGTCATTTTTTCAGACAGGGAATCAGTCTCAATATCACCGCGAGCATGAGCAAATACACGATTGCCCTTACCTTTCCCGATATAAAAGGTTTCTCCGTTCCTAGGATCAATTAACCGGTAAACATAGTATTGAAGTTTTTCTGCTACTTCGGATGGAAAGGAATCAATCTTTGGGTCAGGCATGGGTTCTCCTTTGTGTATAACATCTTAATACTACGCCGGCGCATATGCATGCCGAACTGAATTTATTAAAGGAAAGGTAACTATCAGATAATAAAGAGGAAAAAAACCGACACCGCGATCTCCCTTAAGACAAAAACGAGAATGCGCAGTTGCATTCCGGGCCCGGCGTAATATTCCGCCAGCGTTTCAACCTATCCCTTTGTTTTTCAGACGTTTTGCTAACTCATCAAGCAGCAAAACGAGCCTTCTCTAACGATTCAACGAGCATAACCTCTGCGATATACAAAATATACTGTTTATACATACAAATTACGTACTGTTTTTGGTAGAGCTGGACTGATGATACTTCTAACGATTCTTTCTTTGCTCTTTCGAGCGACAAGCAAGTCACGCCTTTTGTGACGTTCGAACAACGAGCTACGGCTTTTAATCTTTTTCTAGCCAGTCGCGCAGCGACGTTCTAACCACTAGCCAGCGGCGAAGCCGCGATCTAGCCACGGCATATTCAATGCTAAATGAGATTCGACAACTTATCAAAAGCTCTTATAAAAAGCTCTTAAGAAAAGTTCTTATAAAGAATACTGATGCAAAAACTGCCGCACTTCGGGGACCTGTTTCAGGGTGCGCATCTGTTGCAACATCTGCATCGCTTCAGGGTATTCACGTGACATCATCTTCAACCACTGCTTGATCCGGCCGTGGACGTACTTAGGTGCCAGCTGTTGCTCCACCATTTCGAGAAACTGTTGTAGCAGAATCAGCATCTCAGGCCAGCTCAGGTGGTCCGGGTCATCGCCCCGTTGCAGTGCTTTAATCCGTAAACCCAGATCAGGTGCCGCAACTAAGCCACGCCCAATCATCACATCATCACAGCCGCTCACCTCACGACAGCGCTGGTAGTCCTGCCAGTTCCACACCTCTCCGTTAGCTGTCACCGGTATAGTGACATGCTCTCTGATACGGGCGATCCACTCCCAATGGGCCGGAGGCCGGTAACCTTCCTCTTTGGTGCGGGCATGCACCGTCAGACCATTGGCACCGGCATCAGCAATCGCTGCCGCATTCTCAAGCGCCTGGGACTTATCGTGATAACCTAAACGCATTTTCGCTGTCACCGGAATATGGTCAGGCACCGCCTGGCGTACCCACCAGACTATCTTATGCACCAGTTCAGGCTCGTTCAGCAGGATGGCACCGCCTTTACTTTTATTGACCGTTTTTGCCGGACAACCAAAGTTGAGATCGATCCCTCTGGCACCAATACTCACAGCCTTACGGGCATTACCCGCGACAACCTGCGGATCGCTGCCGAGCAGTTGCAGGATCACCGGGGTACCCGAGCTGGTATAACTGTCGTTAAACAACTCAGGACAAATTTTGCGAAAGACTTTGGCGGGCAACACCCGTTCAGAGACACGGACAAACTCCGTGACGCACTGATCGATCCCGCCAATACGGGTGAGGATCTCCCGCATGGGCGCATCAACCACCCCTTCCATCGGTGCCAGAACTATCTTCAAATTAACCCTTAAAGTCTATAAATAACATTTACTAGAGACAATAACTCTATGAAATCAAATACAAATAAAATGCCCGCTCCGATCTGCATCGGGCGGGCATCTTCATCAGACTCAGCTTAGATTGCAGCCAGACCCCGCTGCAGATCGCACTTAATATCGTCCAGGGATTCAAGCCCCACTGACAGTCGGATAAGATTGTCTTTAATGCCCGCTTCAGCTTTGGCTTCGGCGCTCATCCGTCCATGGGTGGTAGTGCCCGGGTGGGTAATGGTACTTTTGACATCACCCAGGTTTCCGGTAATGGAGATCATCTGCGTCGCATCGATAAAACGCCACGCAGCCGCTTTATCACCGCTCACTTCAAATGCCAGCACGCCACCAAATGCCCGCTGCTGTTTTTTCGCCAGCCCGTGCTGTGGATGCTCTTCCAGACCTGAGTAGTAAACCTTGTCGATACCCGGTTGCTGTTGCAGCCAGAGAGCCATCGCCAGTGCACTGGCACTGTGAGCCATCATCCGTAGTTCGAGTGTTTCCAGCCCCTTCATAAAGACCCAGGCATTAAACGGGCTGAGGCAGGCACCACCGGTACGGATAAAGCCGTACACCTCTTCCATCTCTTTGTCGCGACCGACAACCACACCACCCACACAGCGCCCCTGACCATCCAGGTATTTGGTTGCTGAGTGAACCACGATGTCCGCGCCCTGCTTCAGCGGCTGCTGCAATGCTGGAGTGCAGAAACAGTTATCGACCACCAGCAGTGCATCATGTTCATGCGCCAGTTTAGAGACCGCTTCTATATCACCCAGTTCTGCCAGCGGGTTGGAGGGGGTTTCAAGAAAAAACATCCGCGTCGCGGGTGTTACCGCCTCAACCCAGGCGTTGATATCTGTCGGGTCAACGTAGGTGACGCTGATACCGGTACGGCTGAGGTACTTATCAAACAGTGAAACGATAGAACCGAACACACTGCGTGAACAGACCACATGATCGCCCTGCTTCAGCAGCGACAGACAGGTGCTGAGAATAGCCGCCATACCTGAAGAGGTGGCAACCGCACGCTCAGCGCCTTCCAGAGCGGCCATACGGCGCTCAAAGGCATTGACTGTTGGATTGGTAAACCGGGAATAGATATTCCCCTCTTCCTCGCCACCAAAGCGGGCAGCCGCTTCCCGGGCGCTGGAATACACAAAGCTGGAGGTGGGATAGATCGCATCATTATGCTCTCCCTCATCACTCCGGTGCTGTCCTGCACGGATCGCCAGGGTGCTGAACTCATAGTCAGCATCCTCAAACTGGATCCGCTCCGGACGCTCAAAGCTGGACTTGGACATCAGCCATAGTTCCCATTAATTCAATAATACAGTCCTGCTAATCCGCTATATGGTCGCGTGCAGATCAGCATTCTGATTGGTTGATGATTTCTTTTCGCCACCTTTGGCAATATCGTTACGTTCTGCATCGATGCGATTGAGATAAGCCTCATCGATGTCACCGGTAATATATTTACCATCAAAGACAGACGCATCAAAGCCGGTCACTGAACTATTGCCCGCCAGCAGACAGTCTTTCAGATCATCCAGATCCTGATACAACATCCAGTCTGCACCGATCTCTTTACCCACTTCGTCATCGGTACGTCCGTGTGCAATCAACTCATTCGCCGATGGCATATCGATACCGTACACATTCGGGAAACGCACAGCGGGCGCAGCAGAGGCAAAGTAAACTTTCTTCGCACCCATCTCCCGCGCCATCTGCACAATCTGCTGCGAAGTCGTTCCGCGCACGATAGAGTCATCGACCAGCATCACTACCCGACCTTTAAACTCCAGTTCAATCGGGTTAAGTTTACGGCGCACCGACTTCGTCCGCTGAGTCTGACCCGGCATGATAAAGGTCCGACCGATGTAACGGTTTTTGATAAAGCCTTCGCGAAACTTAACGTTCAGATGGTGGGCCATCTCCAGGGCAGCGGTACGGCTGGTATCAGGAATCGGAATAATAACGTCGATGTCATGATCGGGACGCTCACGCATCACCTTCTCAGCCAGCTTAACCCCCATCCGCATACGGGACTTATAGACGTTCACTTCGTCAATAATGGAGTCCGGACGCGACAGATAAACATATTCAAACAGGCAGGGGTGCAACTGAGGATTTTCAGCACACTGCAGGGTGTGAACATCGCCATCCTGAGTGATAAAGATCGCTTCACCCGGCGCCACATCACGGATCAGGGTAAACCCGGAGATATCCAGAGCAACCGACTCAGACGCCACCATATATTCAGTGCCTGCGTCAGTATCACGCTTACCATACACCAGTGGGCGAATGCCGTGAGGGTCACGAAATGCAACAATGCCGTACCCGGTAATCACCGAAACCACCGCGTAACCACCCCGAACCCGCTTATGCACCGACTTAATGGCCGCAAAGATATCGTCAGCGCCGGGAACCAGTTTGCCAATTTTCTGCAGCTCATGTGCCATAATATTCAACAGCACTTCAGAGTCTGAGGTGGTGTTGATATGGCGCAGGTTCTCTTTGCGCATCTGCTCACGCAGTTCTGCGGTATTAGTCAGGTTACCATTATGAGCCAGCGCAATACCGTAAGGCGCGTTGACATAAAATGGCTGCGCTTCAGCTGAACTGGAGCTACCTGCGGTAGGATAACGCACATGGCCAATACCCATGTTGCCCATTAAACGTTTCATATGACGGGTACGGAAGACTTCGTTCACCAGCCCATTGTCTTTACGCATAAAGAAACGGTCTGCCTCACAGGTCACCATACCAGCGGCATCCTGGCCACGGTGCTGTAGCACTGTCAATGCATCAAAAATCGTCTGATTCACATTAGATTTGGCTACGATGCCAACTATACCGCACATTAAGGCTACCTCAGGTATTTAGTTAGTTACAGCAAGTATAAATGAAAAATTCGTTTAGCTATTCCGCCCGCTGAGATTCCAGATCATCTGGCCTATGTCAGCAGCGGTATCCCGTGTCCAGGATTCCATCAGCAGGAAGTGCGGAATCAGTTGTGATTCGGCCCACCAGCTATCTTCAATTACCGGTGAGCGCACCAGTAATGCAGTAATAACGATAACAATCAGACCGCCTCTGACAACGCCAAAACCGATGCCCAGAATCCGGTCAGTACTACTCAGACCGGTTGCCTGAACCAGCATATTGATAAGGTTGTTAATCACGGCTCCCACCATCAAAGTGGCAACAAACAGTAGTATAAAGGCTGCACCTAAGCGCAGTGAAGGCGTCTGCAGGAGGTCTTCCAGCAGCGTACTCAATGAGGGGGCAAACAGTCGGGCGACGATGAACGCTGCCACCCAGGTAACCAGCGACAGTGCCTCTTTCATAAAACCGCCGCGCAGGCTGTATAATCCGGAAATTGTGATGATGCCGATAATTGCCCAATCGGCCCAGTTTAGTTGCATACTAAGAATCTACTTCAGGATCTGAATCAAGGGCAGAATTCTACCAGAGCTCTCCGCTTAACCCAACGTTTATCGCGTCGTGAAGCGGACTATAATGCCTTCCAGACCGAACTCTTTCTGAATACTGGCCTGTAAAGCAGTCAGGCGGGTTTTCTGAATATCCGGACCGACAAAGACTTTTACCAGATCGTCCGTCTTGCGAATATAGACCTTATAACCCGCTTTAATCAGCTTTGTTCGCAACCCCTTAGCGTTATCCTCATCCTTAAAGCTTGCCAGCTGCAGACTCCAGGCGACGGGTACGCCTTCCTGATCCAGCGCAGGCGGATCATCGCGCTCTTCGATAAGCGGCTTTTGCTTCGCGACCGCTTCCGCAACCTGTTGCGGCATGACAGCAACCGTAACCGGTTCTGCAGGCTCAGCAGGCGTCGTTGTATCAGGCAGCGGTTTATTTTCAGGTGCTATGGTCACCAGTTGAGGCTCAACCGGCGGAGGAGGAATCGCACTCTCTAACTGGCGCTCCCGATATCCGGCACCATCAAAAAAGATCGGCAGAAGAATTGCCGCCGCTACAATCAGAATTGCCGCGCCGGCAAGACGCTGTTTAAAGCCGTCATTCACTGTTATATACCATCCATATTCAGTGCAATTAATGCATCACTCACAGTAAAGAAAGAGCCCGCAACGATCACCCGATCACCCCTGCTCGCTTCTTTTTGTACAGTTTCCAGCGCATCCGCAACAGTATCACAAGCTGTCTGGAGAGTAACGGCTACACCCAGGCTCGTCAGTTTTTCCGATAACACCTGTGCCGATTGCCCGCGGGCACCTTTAAGACTAACCAGATACCACTGATCAATCACCGGCTGCAGCAGACTCAACACCTGATCAATATCTTTATCGGCCAGCATCCCCAGCACCATCAGCGTACGCCCCTCTGCAGGTTTTTCACGCAGCTGACCCGTAAGATATTCAGCCGCTTCAGGGTTATGGGCAACATCGAGGATATAATCGGTATCAGCAACGCGAATCTGCTGCATTCTACCGGTCAGTGAAGCCTTCGAAAGACTCTCTTTTAACTGCTGAGGTTCAGGCATCATGCCCAATAATCCCAGCACCTGCATAACCGTTGCCGCATTCGCTTTTGGCAGGGTCAACTCAGGCAAACCGGAGACAGTCAAAATGCCGCCATCCATCTGCTCTCCCTGCCAAAGCCAGTTGTTGTTATCGGTTTGCTGCCAGTTAAAATCTCTGCCCCGCTGATATAAGCGTGCACCTATTTCATCAGCATAACGGGTTAACGTTTCCGGCGGATTCGGATCACCACAGACAGCGGGACGGCCGGCGCGATAGATACCGGCCTTTTCATAACCGATCTGCTCCCGGTTATCACCCAGCCAGTCGATATGATCTACTGCTACTGTAGTAACCACGGAGATATCCGCATCAACAATATTGATCGCATCAAGGCGACCACCCAACCCCACTTCAAGTAGCATCACCTCTGGCTTTTCGGCCGCAAACACATGCAATGCCGCCAGCGTATTGTATTCAAAGTAGGTCAGGCGAACATCACCGCGAGCCTGCTCTATCGCCGCAAATGCCCGAATAATATGCGCATCATCGACCGGCTGACCGGCAAGCTTAATCCGTTCGTTATAGCGCAGAAAATGAGGCGAGGTAAAACATCCAACGGTCACTCCCTGATCGCGCAACACCTGATCAAGCATCGCAACGGTTGAACCTTTACCGTTAGTGCCACCGACAATGACGGTCCGACTGCAGCTAAGGTCCAGCGACATCTGCTGGTAAACCATACGCACACGATCAAGACCCAGCTCTATCAGATCAACCGGGTGGTTGTTTTCAATCCATTCCAGCCACTGCTGCAGGGTAGTAAAGCGTGCTTCGGACATCAGTTTATTCCAGACAATAAAAAGGCCGCTAAATAAACTACAGCGGCCTTATCAGAGAGCTTCGGTCAGACTACGGCTGCTTCATAGTCTGATTCAGGAGCTGTATCAGACACACTAGGCAACCCCTGCATGATGCGTAGCATCGAAGAGAGGCGATCACGTAGCTGGCCACGGGAGATGATCATATCGATCTGACCATGCTCAAGCAGAAACTCGCTGCGCTGAAACCCTTCCGGAAGCTTTTCACGTACGGTCTGCTCAATAACCCGCGGCCCGGCAAAACCAACCAGTGCACCCGGCTCGCCGATGTTCAGGTCGCCCAACATCGCCAGCGACGCTGAAACACCACCATAAACCGGATCAGTCAGTACAGAGATATAGGGAACACCCGCCTGCTTCAGACGCTCCAGCGCAGCGCTGGTTTTTGCCATCTGCATCAGCGAGAACAACGCTTCCTGCATCCGCGCGCCACCACTGGCAGAGAAGCAGATCATCGGAATACGCTCTTCCAGCGCTATATTAGCCGCACGCACAAAGCGCTCACCGACAACAGCACCCATGGAGCCGCCCATAAACTTAAATTCATAGGCAACCGCCACCACAGCAAGACCTTTGACCTCACCACGCATAGCGATCAGGGCATCTTTCTCGCCGGTCTCTTTCTGCGCAGCGATCAGACGATCTTTATACTTTTTGGTATCACGGAATTTCAGATGATCTACCGGCTCTACCTCAGCGCCGATTTCACGCGTGGTACCTTCATCAAGGAACGAATTCAAACGAACCCGGGCCGTCAGCCGCATGTGATGATCACATTTAGGGCAGACATTCAGGTTTTTTTCCAGCTCCGGACGATACAACACGGACTCACACTTTGGACACTTCTTCCAAAGACCTTCCGGGATATTATTTCGCTTCTTCTCGGAACGAACCAGGGAAGGAACAATTTTATCCAGCCAGTTACTCATTAATCACTCCAGCTTCTGCCAATGGCAGCCTTTATTTATCCATGGCCTGACGCATGCTTGCAGTAATCGCTGCAACCGCGCCAGGAATCTGTTCCTGATTGCCGGCAAGCTCGGCAATCTTATTAACCAGTACACTGCCGACAATGACACCATCGGCCACTTGGGAAATCGCCCGGGCTGACGCATCATCACGAATACCAAAGCCCACACCAACAGGCATATCTGTATATTTGCGAATCATCTCCAGCTTTTCCGCTACCTCAGCAACATTCAGCGAGGCAGACCCGGTGACCCCTTTTACCGATACGTAGTAGACATAACCGCTACCTGCCGCACAGATCTTCTTAACCCGCTCGACCTCAGTGGTTGGCGCAAGCAGGTAGATCACATCGATATCAGAGGCCTTCATCAGCCGGTTAAATTCATTAGCTTCTTCCGGTGGCAGATCAACCGTCAAAACACCATCCAGTCCTGCCGCTTTGGCTTTATCTGCAAACACTGAATAGCCCATCACTTCAATCGGGTTCAGATAGCCCATTAAAACGACCGGGGTGGTCTGGTTGGTCTTGCGAAACTCAGCCACCATATCCAGCACATCGACCAAACGTGTACCGTGCAGTAAGGCACGTTCACAGGCCAGCTGAATAACCGGGCCATCGGCCATCGGGTCAGAGAACGGAATACCCAGTTCAATAATGTCTGCACCGGATTCGACCAGTGCATGCATCAGTGGCAGGGTTACTTTAGGCTCAGGGTCACCGGCTGTCACATAGGGGATCAGCGCTTTGCGGCCCTGGCTTTTCAGATTATTAAAACACTCAGTAATACGACTCATCTTAATCTTCACTCAGTCAGGGCTTAAAAGTTAATACCGTCAATTTCTGCAACGGTATGGATATCCTTGTCGCCCCGTCCTGACAGGTTAACCAGAATAATCTGATCTTTGCCCATCGTTGGCGCAATCTTCATCGCTTCAGCCACAGCATGACTGGATTCCAGCGCTGGCATAATACCCTCGGTCAGCGTCAGATGACGGAATGCATGCAATGCTTCATCATCGTTGATCGCGGTATATTCTGCTCTGCCGATCTCTTGCAGGTAAGAATGCTCAGGTCCTACGCCCGGATAGTCCAGACCGGCTGAAACGGAGTGAGTCCCAATCACCTGACCACCTTCATCGGACATCAGGCTGGTGCGGTTGCCATGCAAGACACCCGGCTTGCAATGCGAACTCAAAGGTGCCGCATGCTGGCCGGTTTCGATCCCATAACCGCCCGCTTCCACACCGATCATGCGTACACCCTCATCTTCGATGAATGGATGAAACAGACCGATAGCATTAGAACCACCGCCAACACAGGCAAGCAACACATCCGGTAATTTACCGGTCTGCGCCAGACACTGTTGACGCGCTTCACGACCAATAATGGACTGAAAGTCACGAACCAGTTTTGGGTACGGGTGCGGACCGGCCGCGGTGCCAATGATGTAAAAAGTATTATCAACATTGGTAACCCAGTCACGCATCGCTTCGTTCATCGCATCCTTCAGAGTGCGGGTGCCCGATGTAACAGAGACAACTTCAGCGCCCAGTAGTTTCATCCGGTAAACGTTGAGAGCCTGACGACGAATATCCTCTTCGCCCATATAGACAGTACATTCAAGCCCCAGCCGGGCAGCAACCGTTGCCGTCGCAACACCGTGCTGACCTGCGCCGGTTTCTGCGCTAACACGGGGTTTACCGGTGAACTTAGCCAACAAAGCCTGACCAATGGTGTTATTCACTTTGTGAGCACCTGTATGGTTCAGGTCTTCACGTTTCAGGTAGATTTGTGCACCGCCCAGCTCACGGGAAAGGCGTTCCGCGTGGTACAACGGTGATGGCCGGCCTACATAGTGGGCAAGGTCATAGTCAAACTCAGCCTGAAACTGTGGATCCCGCCAAAGCTTTTCGTAGGTCTGTTCAAGCTGCTGGAGAGCAGCCATCAAGGTTTCAGACACATAACGGCCCCCAAACTGGCCAAAATGACCACCTGCATCGGGCATCTGCTTTGCGATCGCGAGATCTTCTTTAGTTAGCACGAGCTACCTCATTCATAAATGATATTAGTTTTGAACTATCTTTTAGGCCTTTAGCCGCTTCCACCCCGCCGCTAACATCAACAGCATAGGGTTTAACCTGGCATATGGCCTGTGCCACATTGTGCTGATCGAGGCCACCCGCAAGAATCAGAGGGACATCGATATCAGCTGGGATGCGGTCCCAGTCGAACGCCTCACCTGTACCACCGGGGACTCCTGGACGATACGCATCCAGCAGAATCGCACGGGCAGCGACAAAGCGTTCAGTTTCAGCCGCTACATCAATGTCCGGAGACATTCGCAGAGCTTTGAAATATGGGTGATTGAACTGATTGCAGTATTCCGGCGATTCATCACCATGAAACTGCAGCAGATCGATACCCGTCTGATCCAGAACAGCCCTGACCTGTTCGGGAGACTCATTGACAAACAACGCCACCGTGGACACAAAGGGCGGCAATTGTTTGATAATAACCTCCGCTACAGCAGGCTCAACATACCGGGGACTGGGCGGATAAAAAACAAAGCCCAGCGCATCAGCACCGGCGTCTATCGCTGCTAGCGCATCCCCCAGCCGGGTAATTCCACAGATTTTTACGCGGGTTCGCATCACTTGGATCAGGCTAATTAGAAAGATCCCAATAGTAACAGATAGGAGGGCCTGAGGTTAACCGTTTTGCATCAGGAAATAAGGCCCCAGCTCCGATTTTGGCAACTCAAACCGATCCGGATATTTAACATCGACAAAATACAGACCATAGGGCGGCGCAGTCACGCCCCCCTGAGTGCGATCCCGGGCATCAAGCACCTCTTTAGCCCAGACAGGCTCAGCCTCCCCGGCACCGATTTTCATTAATACTCCGGCAAAATTGCGGATCATGTGATGCAGAAAAGCATTAGCTCGTACATCGATAACGATCAACTCTCCCGCCCGATAGATATCCATCGCTCTGACTTCACGCACCGGGCTTTTCGCCTGACAGGCAATTGCCCGATACGAGGTAAAATCGTGTTCACCGAGAAGATAGTCTGCCGCCGCCTGCATCCGTGACATATCCATCTCTTTATGGGTCCAGGTGACCCCCCGACTCAGCAGCCCCGGCTTGACCGGTGCAGAGTAGATCAGATAGCGATAACGTCGTTCCAGCGCAGAAAAACGGGCATGAAAACTATCATCCACCCGTTTAGCCCAGCGAATTGCAATATCATCAGGAAGTTTGGTATTAGTACCCATCACCCAGGCCCGGTCGGGGCGCTGCGTAGCGGTGTCAAAATGAATAATCTGATAAGTGCCACTGACACAGGCATCGGTACGCCCTGCGCAGATAACCTTAACCGGTTCATTCGCTATTGCAGAGAGCGCCTGCTCGACAGTCTCCTGTATCGAAGCGACATCTTTCTCTTTCTGCGTTTGCCAGCCACGGTAGGCTGCGCCAGCATACTCTACGCAGAGCGCATAGCGACTGACGGCTGCGCGTTGTGGATTTTCTGACTGAGATTCAGAGCTTTCTGAATCCAAGCCCTCTGAGTGGAAACTACCTGATCCAGAACTTTCACTGGCAACATCATAAGAAAGGGCGACCGAAGTCGCCCTTTGCTGATTTTCAAACTGGGTTTTATCCCGCTGCATATTCAATCATTTCTCGGCAGTTAATCGAACCGGGCCAGGCATACACCTGGCCTGTTGTGTTAGCTAATGGTGTTTAGCAGGCTGTTCGCCTCAGAACGCTGAGCTTCAGAACCCTCTTTAACGATCTCTTCGAGGATATCTTTGGCGCCATCCAAGTCTTCCATATCGATGTAGGCCCGCGCCAGATCAAGCTTAGTCTCAACCTCATCAGCACCTTCAAGAAGGTTCAAACCATCTAAAGAATCATCCTCAGAATCATCCGTCATATCGAGGCTAAGCTCATCACTGCCCGCATCACTTAAGAGCATTTCCAGCTCAGAATCCAGCTCAGCATCAAGATCATGGCCAAGAGGAGATTCATCATCGGCCTGAGGTGCAGCAAACTCTTCCTCATCCAGGACAACCTCATCATCAGCACCATCCAGCAGCGCCTGAAGGTCAGCATCCAGATCATCATCAAGATCAAGATCAAGATCAGTATCACTGTCCGCAGCATTCAGCTCTTCAACATCAGCATCACCGACACCGGCAAGCAGCGCATCCAGCTCAGCGTCCGCTGACTCATCGTCAGCATCTGAAGCGCTCTCTTCTTCACCCAACAGAGAATCAAGATCAGCAAAGTCGTCATCTTCATCAGCAACAGAATCATCCATCACCAAATCAAGCGAATCACCCTCATCGAAATCAGCGCTCTCAGCATCCTCAAGCTCAACATTTTCAAGCTCTGCATCTGCAACATCAAGACTGAAGTCGAGATCCAGATCATCTTCAAGCTCATTTGCTGGCTCTGCGTCTTCGCTGACATCAGCCATCGGCTGTATATCGAACTCTAGATCTGTATCATCATCAACGGCTTCTTCCTCAACGTCTCCACCAGCCAATAAGTCTTCTATACTATCAGCCTCTGGCTCCTCAGGTTCCTCTGGCACTTCAGGAAGAGGCCCCAGATCACCAAGATCACCCAGATCAGACTGAGCTGTCAGATCATCCAGGTCAAAAGACTCTGCTGCGCCCTCTCCCAGAATTGAATCGAGAGCATCATCAACCTCATCTTCATCTTCCATCGAAGCTGCAGCAACCGGTGTCTGACCAAAGTCTTCATCAAACCCAAGATCAAACTCCTGCTCATCAATATCCTGAGACTCTGCGGCTTCAACTTTATCGAGATCCATATCCAGATCAAGATCCAGCTCATCCAGATCAGTTTCCTCAGCAAGCGACTCATCGGACTCAGTTGCAGCGGCGACTGCAGCAGCGGCAGCAACTGCCGGAATAACGGTAGCGTCTTTATCCTGCGGCTGATCGACATCAATAGTCTGACCCGGCACAACAGCCTCGGATGAATCTTCTTTTTTGCCCCGACGCATAAACAATAGCGCCAGCAGGAACGCTATGATAGCGCCACCAGCGGCACCAATATAAAGACCAAACTCTTCCAACAAGCTTTTAGGTTGCGCCTGCGGCTCAGGTGCAGCCGCTACCTGACTTGCGATCGGTTGTTTCTTGGCTGTTTCCAACTCAGCCTGAAGATCCGCCAGCTGCTGATCTTTCAGTTCCAGCATGCGCTGTAGCGTTTCCATCTGCTGCGCAAGCGCATCAACCCGCCCGGTCAGCTCTGCATTCTCACGCTGAATCTGATCGACACTTTCAAGCGCTGAAGCCAGATCAGTTTCAAGCTGTTTATTTTTTTCCAGAAGAGCAGAGTCTGCCTGACTCATATCAGCGCCAGCCGCCTGGTCTGATACCGCGCTGGTATCAGTCTTGGCATCAGGGGAAACTATCTTCAGTTGCCCCTGCGCCGATTTGGCTGCAACCTCTTCACCCTTTTTTCCGGTGGCCGCCGCTTTATCAGCACCCTCTGCACCGCCAGAATTATCCATCTGCTGTGGCTGAGCAGCCGGGGTTACACCCTGCTTCCACATCTGCGTTTGACGCCAGAACTCTTCATTTGCCTGTTTTTGATTCAGCGCCTGAACCTCTTCCAACGAAGGCAGGCTCATAACAACGCCAGCTTTCAGCTGATTAACGTTGTTATTGCGAAAAGCATCGGGATTTTTGCGCTGGAGCGCCAACATCATCTGCGCTTCAGAGACTGTGTTGCTAGGCTTATGTCGTTTGGCGATATCCCAAAGGGTATCATTAACATCAACATACACCTGACCGTCGGTCATGCGGGTACGGATATTATCAACCGGTGCCTGGGGCGCCATCGGCTTTACCGCAACAGAAGCAGGTGCGCTCGCTGCAGAAGAACGTGCTGGCTGAACAGCAACCGGAGCAGGTGTCGGATCATAGATAGGGGGATCCAGCAGCACAGTGTATTCACGAACAAGACGTCCGCTGGGCCAGTTAACCTCTACCAGAAAGTTGAGGAACGGCTCTTTAACGGGAGCCGATGACGTCAGGATAATAATACCCCGACCAGAAGCACCCGGCTTCACCTCAAATTTTACATCAGAGAGGAAACGTAACTTCTCTATCCCGGCCAGAGCAAACTCATCGACATTGGCCATTCTTGGAAGAATCTGTTGCGGATCGACTGACCGCATCTGCAAAAGCTGTATCTCAGCTTGCAGAGGCTCGTTCAACGCTGATGTAATTCTAATTTCACCGAGACCAAGCGCATTTGCATTTGAGGTTCCTAAGACACCTGCAATTGCCAAACTTAGGGCTAATTTGCGCAGCATATTTTCGCTTCCTTAATTTCCCCTGGTCCTGAACATCACAAAAGTCGTCAATATTCAGAAAGTTACGTATCCAGTTTTATTGGGCAAAGTATTCATTAAAACCCATGTTTAATCAACAACCCAGATCGGCCATAAATAGCGAAACTTCAGTATTTAAAACCGCCCTGCACTGAACCGACATCGTCACACACCATTAAAATGTTCAAAATTAAAAATATAAAATCATATATTTCATAGACTTATAAGCAAAACATAAAAAATATTTTAACCTAAACACAAAATCAACAACCCACTGAACTGACACTACCTAAGTTGGTGACCGTACTTAACAACACGACTTAAAACTATTTATATCGGTTTCGTTGACCTGAATCACACCTGCAGATACAAAAAAACCGGCCTTTTCAGCCGGTTATATCTGTTTCGATGAATCAGCCCTGCAGCAGAATCCGCAGCATACGGCGTAACGGCTCTGCCGCACCCCACAGCAACTGATCACCCACGCTGAAGGCGTTGAGGAATTCATCCCCAATGTTCATCTTACGCAGGCGTCCCACAGGTACACTCAACGTACCGGTGACTTTGGCAGGCGTCAGATCACGGGCGGTAATATCACGTTCATTAGGCACCACACTCACCCAGTCATTCGCCTCCGCGATCATGGATTCGATCTCATCCATCGGCACATTCTGCTTCAGCTTGATAGTGAATGCCTGACTGTGACAGCGCATCGCACCGATACGCACGCAGGTACCATCAATCGGTACCGGATTAGCGCTCAGTCCCAGAATCTTGTTGGTTTCGGCATAGGCTTTCCACTCTTCGCGACTCTGACCATTATCCAGACGGGTATCGATCCATGGGATCAGAGAGCCCGCCAGAGGCACACCAAAATTATCGGTTGGCATCGCACCAGAACGAATAGTCGCGGCCACCTGACGGTCAATATCCAGAATTGCGCTGGCAGGGTTCGCCAGATCAGCCGCTACCGATTCTTTGATAACGCCCATCTGTGAGATCAGTTCACGCATATGACGTGCACCGCCACCGGATGCTGCCTGATAGGTCATGGAGGTCATCCACTCGATCAGACCCGCACTGAACAGACCGCCCAGCCCCATCAGCATCAGAGACACTGTACAGTTACCGCCGACATAGGTTTTTACGCCATTAGCCAGTCCGTCTTTGATGACATTCATGTTAACCGGGTCAAGTACGATGATGGCATCGTCTTCCATCCGCAGTGAAGATGCGGCATCGATCCAGTAGCCATCCCAGCCTGCAGCACGCAGAGCACCATAAACCTGTTTCGTGTAGTCGCCGCCCTGACAGGAAATAATGGCATCCATCTGTTTCAGTTCATCAATGGATGTTGCGTCTTTCAGGGTCGGAATATCTTTACCGATATCCGGACCTGGCTGACCTGCCTGGGACGTTGTAAAGAAGACCGGCTCATCGATATGATCAAAATCACCTTCTTCTATCATGCGCTGCATCAGCACGGAACCAACCATTCCGCGCCAACCTACAAAACCTACACGCTTCATCTGTTCCACCAAAAATTCGAACCTGCTAACAGATCCCTGAGAATAAAAACAACAAAGCTGCCACAATAGTCTATAGCAGCCTGCTATGGCTCCGGACGCTCCGAAGCCCTTTAATTATGCAACAATTTAGTCACATAGACTATCTGATTCAGAGCATTTTATGACCAACTGAAGCCATAAAACCCGGTTTACGCCTGTAAAGCCGCAATAACCGCATCACCCATTTCAGTGGTAGATACCTTCTGCATCCCTTCAGACCAGATATCGCCGGTACGCAGATTCTGATCCAGCACCTGACTCACTGCTGCTTCAATACGATCTGCTGTTTCGCCCGCGTTAAGCGAGTATCGCAGCATCATCGCAACCGACAGAATCGTTGCCAGTGGGTTCGCCATATTCTGCCCGGCAATATCCGGTGCAGAACCGTGGCATGGCTCATACATTCCTTTACCGTCAACATCCAGAGAGGCCGAAGGCAGCATACCGATGGAACCGGTCAGCATCGCTGCCGCATCAGAAAGAATATCGCCGAACATGTTACCGGTGACCATTACGTCAAACTGCTTCGGTGCACGCACCAGCTGCATCGCCGCGTTATCAACATACATATGGCTCAGTTCAACATCCGGATACTCTTTGGACAACTCTTCCATCACTTCACGCCACAGTACTGTCACTTCCAGTACGTTAGCCTTATCGACTGAACAGAGACGCTTGTTGCGGGCACGGGCGGCTTCAAACGCCACACGACCGATACGGCGGATCTCGTTTTCATCATAAACGTAGGTGTTATATCCCTCACGGACATTACCCTCTTTCAAACGCACGCCCCGTGGCTGACCAAAGTAGATACCGCCGGTCAGTTCACGTACAATCAGAATATCCAGTCCTGAGACAATTTCCGGCTTCAGGCTTGAAGCATGTGCCAGTTGCGGGTACAGAATCGCCGGACGCAGGTTACCAAACAGCCCCAGACTGGAACGGATACCCAGCAGCCCTTTTTCCGGACGGATCTGAAAATCAGGATTAGTGTCCCATTTCGGGCCACCCACAGCACCCAGCAGGATAGCATCAGCGGCGCGGGCCGCATCCAGAGTTGCTTCAGGCAGCGGTACGCCGTGAGCGTCAATTGCCGCACCACCCACCAGGGCCTCGGTCAGCTGCAGATCCAGACTGTCCTGCTGGTTAACCAACTCCAGAACCCGACGCGCCTGAGCTACGATCTCAGGGCCAATACCATCACCCGGTAAAACCAGTACATTTTTAGACATTATTCTCTTTCCTTAATCGGGGCTACAGAGCCTGCTCTGCCGCCGGAAATTCATTTATCTTGAGTATGGCGATTATTTAATCGCGTCAAACAACCACGGTGCCTGCTGACGACGGCGCGCTTCATAGGCACGAATATCCGCCTCGTTTTGCAGCGTAATACCGATATCATCCAAACCATTCAGCAGACAGTGCTTGCGGAAGCCATCAATACTGAAGGTCATCTCCTCACCGGATGGGGTGATGACCAGCTGGCGCTCCAGATCGATACTCAGCTGATAACCGTCAGCCGCAGCACTTTCTTTGAACAACTGATCAACCTTCTCTTCATGCAATACAATCGGCAACAGACCATTCTTAAAGCAGTTATTGTAGAAGATCTCAGCAAAACTCGGCGCAATCACGCAACGGAAACCGTAATCATCCAGCGCCCAGGGTGCGTGTTCACGGCTGGAGCCACAACCGAAATTTTCCCGCGCCAGCAGCACACTAGCGCCCTGATAACGGGGCTGGTTGAGGACAAATTCCGTATTTAGTGGACGCCCTTCGCAGGACTGATCCGGCTGACCTTCATCCAGATAACGCAGTTCATCAAACAGGTTTTTACCAAAGCCGGAACGCTTGATCGATTTCAGAAACTGTTTGGGGATAATCATATCGGTATCGACATTGGCCCGATCCAGCGGTGCAGCGATACCTGTGTGCAGTGTAAACTTATTCATCTCGCTCTCCCGATACCTAATTAAAGCAATTCACGTACATCGATGAAGTGGCCAGTCACGGCCGCCGCCGCCGCCATTGCCGGGCTCACCAGATGGGTACGACCACCGAAGCCCTGACGGCCCTCGAAGTTACGGTTAGAGGTTGATGCGCAGTGCTCACCATTGCCCAGTTTATCCGGGTTCATCGCCAGACACATGGAGCAACCGGGCTCACGCCACTCAAGGCCTGCCTCGATAAAGATCTTATCCAGCCCTTCCTGTTCTGCCTGAGCTTTAACCAGGCCAGACCCCGGTACCACCAGCGCCTGAATAATGTTATCCGCTACTTTACGCCCCTTAACGACTTTGGCCGCATCACGCAGATCTTCGATACGGGAGTTAGTACAGGAACCGATAAACACCCGATCCAGTTGGATGTCGGTAATTTTCTGATCGGCGGCCAATCCCATATATTTCAGCGCCCGGTTGATACCGTCAACCTTAACCGGATCTTTCTCATTAGCAGGGTTTGGCACCTGACCAGACACGCCCACCACCATCTCCGGCGAGGTTCCCCAGGTGACCTGTGGCTCGATATCGGCAGCGTTAATCTCAACCACCGCATCAAACTCCGCATCAGCATCAGAGGTCAGATCGCGCCACTCAGCAACCGCTGCATCCCAGTGCTCACCTTTCGGGGCAAACGGACGACCTTCGAAATAATCAATAGTGATCTGATCAACCGCCACCAGACCCACGCGTGCACCCGCTTCGATAGCCATGTTGCAGACGGTCATCCGCCCTTCCATCGACATCTCGCGGAACACGTCGCCACCAAACTCAATCGCATAGCCGGTGCCGCCTGCAGTACCGATCACGCCGATCACGTGCAGCACCACATCCTTCGCTGTCACACCAACGCCCAGCTCACCATCGACACGCACCAGCATGTTCTGCATCTTCTTAGTGATCAGACACTGAGTCGCCAACACATGCTCAACCTCAGAGGTACCGATACCATGGGCCAGCGCACCCAGCGCGCCCAGCGTCGCCGTATGAGAATCACCACACACTGCGGTGGAACCCGGCAGAATAGCGCCCTGCTCCGGTGCCATAACGTGGACGATCCCCTGACGGTGATCGTTCATTTTAAATTCGAGAATACCGAACTCATCACAGTTAGCATCCAGGGTTTTCACCTGAATTTTAGACACCGGATCGACAATCAGATCGACACCACCAGAACGTTCTGTAGTGGGGACGTTATGGTCCGGCGTGGCGATATTAGCATCAATACGCCACGGCTTACGCCCGGCCAGTCGCAGCCCTTCAAATGCCTGCGGTGAAGTCACCTCATGCAGCACCTGACGATCGATATAGATCAGCGAACTGCCGTCTTCGTTGGTTCGCACCAGATGCGAATCAAACAGTTTGTCGTATAACGTTTTTCCAGCCATTTGAGGTTACCTCACTACGTCTTATTACCGGCGATTGTTCAGCCAGCCTTTTTATATGCAGCAATCCTAGTGCAGGATATAGCAGAAAACAAATTCATAATTTTTATACTTTGCATTCCAGTTTGGAATAGATAGACTGACGACAACAGCAACAGGACAGATCCCATGGATACCAACTCGTTACAGGCCTTTGTCGCAGTTGCCGAAAGCGGCTCTTTTTCCCGGGCAGCGGAGCAACTATTTCTCACCCAGTCAGCGATGAGTAAGCGCATTCTGATACTGGAGCAACAACTGAATAGCCGTCTGTTTGACCGCATCGGCCGCACCGTCGGACTGACCGAAGCGGGTCGCGAACTGTTGCCCAGAGCGAACCGCATTCTGCTGGAACTGGAAGACGCGCGCCGCTCCCTGAGCAACCTCAGCGGTGAAGTCAGCGGCACCCTGTCAGTAGCAGCCAGCCATCATATAAGCCTGCACCGCCTGCCCCCGGTATTGCGTCAGTACATTCACGAGTTTCCCGAGGTAAAACTGGATCTGCGCTTTGATGAGTCAGAGATCGCCTATGATAATGTGCTGCGTGGCAATCTTGAGATCGCGCTGATCACCCTCTCGCCTCATCCCGACCCCAGCATTCATTCCCGGGCAATCTGGCGCGATAAACTCAATTACGTTGTCGCGCCCGATCACCCACTGGCAGCTCTTGATCAGGTGACACTGGAACAGCTGTGCGATTTTCCGGCAATCCTCTCTGGCAGCGCCACCTTTACCCGTCAGCTGGCCGAACTACAGTTTTCACAACTGGGCTTGCAGCCAGATAAAGCGATGTCGACGAACTACCTGGACACCATCAGAATGATGGTTCAGATCGGGCTTGGCTGGTCGCTATTACCCGAGACCATGACCGAAAACAGCTTAAAAGTGCTCAATGTGGATGTGCCTCCGGTGACCCGTGAGTTGGGATACATTACCCATAAGGAGCGGACACTGAGCAATGCAGCCCGTCACTTTATACTCCTTTTGGAGCAGGCGGCAGAAAAGGGTTCATAATCTTCACCCGCTTCATTAAGATGTTAATACAGATAACCATTAGGCACTGATGATGACTGAGAACTCGGGTAGCGGTACTGACAACTGGCTACAGGAACAACTGCAACGTTGGCAGGAGATGGCAGGTCAACTGACGTCTATGCAACCTGAAAAGTGGCAGCAGTTTCTCGACAGTTTTCAGGGCGGCCCTACTACTGATTTCAGTGATCAGCAGGCTAACCTGCTGAATCTGGTCAAGTCACAGGCAGCACAGTTCAGTCACTTTGCCGATTCACTGCGTGATAAAAACAGCGACAATCTCAGCACCGATCAGTTGGTGGAGCAGATGCAGCATTATATGCAGCAGCAGTGCAACGAGATGCTCAGCCGCCAATGGAACCTGCCGGAACCTTTTGCCACCCTGATGAAAGACGCCCTGTTGAATCCCGAATCTCTCTCCCAGACGCCCTTTCGGGAACTGCTGGAACAACTGGCAAAATCCCCGGAGATCGGCAACGGCCCCTACAGCCCGGCACAGATTCGCTCGCTGGCCCAGGCGGTCATCGATTATCAGGACTCCCTGCATGGTTACCTGCAGCAGTATGACCAGATCTTTAACCAGACCGGTGTCGATCTGAAACAACTGCTGGATCAGCAAACAAACGATATTGACAGTGTTAAAACCCTGCAAAACCTTTGGGTTGAGTGTTACGAAAAAGCCTACCGCGAAACTGTGTTCACCGAACAGTATCAGGCGTGTCATGGCCGCATCAGCAACAGCCTTAACCGGGTGCGTCAACTGGCCTTTAATAACCGGGATAAAAAGCTCAAAGAGTTTGGTCTGGTTACCCGGGAAGAGCTCGACAGCACCATCCGCGCACAACATCGGATGCGTAAACAACTGCGGCGACAGCAACAGGAGATCGACGAGTTGCGTGCGCTGATTGCCACACTCCAGAAGCAGCAGAAGCCGCCGCAACGCCGCAGCCGGAGCAAAACTGAATGAGCGGTTTCAAATTCAGCCCGGAGAAAATCATTTCAGAACTCTGCCAGTTCAACGAGCACCTGTTACAGAGCGTAAACACGCTGCAGCATCTCGAAGAGGTCAGCGTCGGCCAGACGCCTAAAGAGATCATCTATCGTGAAGATAAACTGCAGTTGTTCCGCTATCAAAGCGAGAAAACACCCGGCAAGAAACGCTGCAAAACCCCACTGCTGATCTGCTACGCGCTGGTTAACCGTCCCTATATGGTCGACCTTGACCAGGAACGCTCATTTGTTAAGCGACTATTGGAGCTGGGGCTGGATATCTACCTGATCGACTGGGGGTACCCCGATGCCGCTGACCGCTACCTGGATATGGATGACTATATCAACGGCTATATTGCCAACTGTGTCGATCAGGTATTACAGGATTCCGGCCAGGACCAGCTTAATCTGCTGGGAATCTGTCAGGGTGGCACTCTGAGCCTCTGCTATACCGCGCTTAACCCCGACAAAGTCAAAAACCTGGTCACCATGGTGACCCCGGTTGATTTTAAGACACCGGACAATATGCTCAGCCACCTGGCACAACAGATCGATATCGACCTGGCCGTTGAAACCTACGGCAATATCCCCGGCGCCATGCTCAACGATGCCTATAATGCCCTGATGCCGATGCGCCTGGGGCTGCAAAAAAACCTCAACACCCCCCGACAACTGAGAGACAGAGCCTCTGCGTTAAGCTTTCTGCGCATGGAAAAATGGATCTATGACAGCCCGGACCAGGCAGGTGAGATGTTCCGCCAGTTTCTCACTACCTTTTTCAAAGATAACGGTTTCATCAACAACGCTGTACTCGTCGGCGACCAGTCTGTCGACCTGAAGCAGATCACCCAGCCCCTGCTCAACGTTTATGGCAGTTCTGATCACCTGGTACCGCCCTCTGCTTCCCGTGCCCTGACCGGGCTGACAAACAGCCATGACTATACAGAGTATGAGGTCGCTTCCGGACATATTGGCGTATTCGTGTCCGGAAAATCGCAAACTGAGGTCGCCCCGGGCATTGCCGACTGGTTAAAGCAACACGAATAACAGGAAGATAATCCCGGCTTTTTTTGAAAATTCCCTTTTTTCCTCCGGGTTTCTCATCTAAAATCCCGCCTTTCTTTTGTCGTTAACCAAAAACCGTTTGGTTTTTAGCCGGAGTTTATGACGTTGCCATCTAACGGGAAAATCAAACTGCAGGGTTTTAACAACCTGACCAAAAGCCTGAGCTTCTGCATCTATGATGTCTGCTATGCCAAGACTAAAGAGCAGAAAGCTGAATATATCGAATATATTGATGAGCAGTACAACGCTGACCGTCTGACAGAGATCCTCACCGAAACCTGCGATATCATCGGCGCTACTGTGCTCAACGTTGCCCGCCAGGATTATGATCCTCAGGGAGCCAGCGTCACCATTCTGGTGGCAGAAGAACCCCTGAAAGACTCAGCAAATGTCGACACCTCGGAAAAACCAGGACCGCTTCCCGATTCGGTGGTTGCTCACCTGGATAAGAGCCATATCTGCGTGCACACTTACCCTGAAGCACACCCGGATGATGGCATCTGTACCTTCCGTGCCGATATCGAAGTGTCCACCTGCGGCATTATCTCACCACTGAAGGCGCTGAACTATCTGATCCATAAACTGGATTCCGATATTGTCACCGTCGACTACCGGGTGCGCGGCTTTACCCGTGACGTCAACGGCGTAAAACATTACATCGACCACGATATCAACTCGATTCAGAACTTTATCAGCCAGGATATCCGTGATGAATACCAACTGATGGATGTTAACGTCTATCAGGAGAACATCTTCCACACCAAGATGATGCTCAATGATGTCGACCTCAACACCTACCTGTTCGGCACCACCACCGCCGACCTGACCGGCCGCGAAATCGAAGAGATTACCGAACGTCTGTATCAGGAGATGAACGAGATCTTCTACGGGCGGAACATGCCGGATATGAAGGGGAAGTAAACAGTTAGAACGGCGCTGCGCGCCTGCTAGTCGCTAGTGGTTAGACGTCGCTTCGCGACTTGCTAGCAAGAGCCACTCGTTCCCATGCTCCTGCGTGGGAATGCATACCTTAGTTAACGTGCTCAACCAACCATGCTCAGCTATCTCTCACACTCTCATTCTTATAAATCAATGACTCTGACCCTGTTGATCGTTTTTATACCTAAGCAACGGTGTCAATACATATTCAATCAAATAGTACTTTCAAGTTTTCACTCCAGCACTAACACTCATACCGAGCACCAGATCGACTTCGCGGCCATCTACCCAGAGGGTGTTTTTATGCATCAGTATTCTGGCTTTGCAGATTAGTCCGCAGTTTTCATCGGCGGTGGCATCGCTGGAAACATTATCGACCACCGCGATGATCACTCCATATTTGGTAAAGGAGAAGGTGTTGATCCGGGCAATACACCCGATCAATTTGAAATAAAGGAATCGCGGTCTGCCATACAACCATTGGAGTAGGGTCGGGTTACCTGAGCGGGTAAAAAAATAGGTAGCCAGTAGATTATTGAGCTGCAAGGCTGCTGTCTATTCCATAGACTACATAACCCATTGTTTCAAAGCCGTAAACCATCGGATCATAGAGGATTCACTGCTCGAATACAAAGACCTGTATCAGCGCTTCGACACGCTATTCGCTGCCTTCCCACTCCCCTTTTCCATTAACTAAACCTATCCCTTTATCTTGTAGATTTTTCACGTCGACAGCCTCCACCCATCTATCACCTACTTTTTACATGGTTTTTTAGAATTCTTGCCTATACTAGATAGGTTCAGATTGCGGGGGTCTGGCACATAAAAATTATTAAAACTGAAACCCATTTGTAGAGAGAGCAATTATGAATCATCTCAATCGACGCGACTTTATCAAGCTCGGCGGCGTAGGCGTTGCTGCCGGGGTAACGTCTCTAACGCCATCAAGCGCACTGGCTAAACAGGAAGTATATAACCCTGGGGCAACGACGCTTCCCTATCCACAACTGGCCATTGCCTTAGCCAAGTCACTGCCACAAAACAAAGCCGTATATTTTAACTACCCCGATGAAAGCTCTCCATGCACTGTGATTCGTATGGGGCAACCTGTGCCTGGTGGTGTTGGCCCCAACCTGGATATTGTGGCTTACAGTAGCCTCTGTCCACATATGGGATGCCCGGTCAGCTACGACCCCGTATCTCGTGATTTCAAATGCCCCTGCCATTTCAGCGTGTTCGATAGTGAGAAAAAAGGCCAGATGGTCACCGGCCAGGCAACAGAGAACCTGCCTAAGATTCGCCTGGAATACGATACCAGTACCGATTCGGTGACTGCTGTTGGTGTTGATGGTCTGATCTTCGGCCGCCAGGCCAACATTTTATAATCCGGAGGGTCATTATCATGTCACTTAATAAAGATCGTATACCACTACCCCCTGTGGATGCTGAGAAAACTAATATGACCTGCCACTTCTGTATCGTCGGCTGTGGCTACCATGTATACAAATGGCCCCATGGAGCCGAGGGTGGGCGTGCACCTAATGAGAATGCTTTGGGCAAGGACTTCCGCAGCCAACAGCCGCCACTGTCGGGCACCATGACCCCCGCCATGGTCAACGTGGTTGAAGATAACGGCAAGAAGTACAACATCATGATCCAGCCGGACAAGGAGTGCGTGGTTAATCAGGGGCTGAGCTCGACCCGCGGCGGTCAGATGGCCACGATTATGTACAACGCCGACAGCATCACACGGGACCGTCTCAAATACCCACGCCTGTTCACCGGCGATGACTGGGTGGACCTGAGCTGGAGCGACGCGATGTCGGTTTACGCTGGGGTAACAAAGCGCATTCTTGACGCCTTCGGACCCGATTCAATCATGTTCAACGCCTTCGACCATGGCGGTGCCGGTGGCGGCTTCGAGAATACCTGGGGTAGTGGCAAGTTAATGTTCTCTGCCCTTAAAACCCGGATGGTGCGTATTCATAATCGCCCGGCTTACAACTCTGAGTGTCACGCCACCCGCGATATGGGCATCGGCGAGCTGAATAATAGTTATGAGGACAGCGAACTGGCAGACACCATTATGTTTATCGGAGCCAACGCCTACGAGACCCAGACCAACTACTTTCTCGCTCATGCTCTACCTAACCTGACTGGCGCCAGCCTGAATAAGAAGAAACAGTGGTTCAAAGAGGAAACTGTTGATAATGGACGCTTCATTCTGGTGGATCCGCGCCGCTCACTGACCACGGCGATTTGTGAGACTAACGCCCGGGACCGGGTACTTCACCTGCAGATCAACCCGGGTACCGATACCGCACTGTTCAACGGCCTGCTAACCCATGTCGTTAACAAAGGTTGGCACGATAAGGACTTCATTGCTCAATACACCTCAGGCTTCGATGAAGCCCTCAAGACCAACCAGATGAGCCTGGATGAGTGCTCCAGGATCACCGGCGTATCAGTGGCGGATCTGGAAAAAGCGGCCGACTGGGCCTATAAGCCGAAGCCATCCGGCCACCGCCCGCGTACCGCGCACCTGTATGAAAAGGGTATTATCTGAGGCAACGACAACTATCTCATTCAGTCAGCGCTGGTAGATCTGGTACTGGCCACCCACAACGTGGGTCGTCGTGGCACCGGCGTCTGCCGTCTCGGTGGTCATCAGGAGGGCTATGCACGTCCGCCCTATCCCGGTAAGCGGCCGATCTACATCGACCAGGAAATCATCAAAGGTAACGGCAAGATGCTCACCGTGTGGGCCTGCAACGCCTTCCAGTCTACCCTGAACGCTCAGGAGTATCGTCAAACGTTATATCGCCGTGCCAACATCGTCCGTGATGCGCTGGCCCAGGTGCGCGGGCGCGGCGTAGATAGCATGATCGACGCCATCTATGGCGCGGTCACTAATCGCGGCGGGTTATTCATTACCACCATCGATCTCTACCCGACTAAGTTCGCTCAGGCATCTCACCTGATGCTACCTGCGGCTCATCCCGGTGAAATGAATCTAACCTCGATGAACGGTGAACGACGCATGCGTCTATCGGAAAAGTTCATGGACCCTCCCGGGGAAGCCAAGCCCGACTGTCTGATCGCCGCCGAAATTGCCAACAGCATCAAAGCACTGTACGAGAAAGAGGGTAATAAGACGATGGCTGAACGCTTCTCGGGCTTCGACTGGAAAACCGAGGAGGATTCCTTCAACGATGGCTTCCGTAAACCCGAAGGCATAGACAGTCAGGGAGGGCCAACGGGCGATCTTGTCACCTATGAACGATTGCGTAAACAAGGCAATAATGGCGTCCAACTGCCGGTCAGGGAGTACAAGGACGACCAGCTGATCGGTACCGAGATGGTCTATGCCGATTACAAGTTCAGCACCTCCGATGGCAAAGCACACTTCCTGCCTGCCGAGTGGACCGGCCTGCCGGAGATGGTTGAATCCCAGCGTAAAAAATACCGGTTCTGGATCAACAACGGCCGCACCAACCATATCTGGCAGACGGCCTACCACGACCAGCGCGTCGACTTTCGCACCAAGCGCTATCCCATGGCACCAATCGAAATCAATCCGACAGATGCCAAAGAGCTGGGGATCGAGTCAGGTGATGTGGTCGAAGTGTTCAACGATTTCGGCTCCACCTTTGCCATGGCTTACCTGGAACCGGACATGAAGTCTGGCCACACCTTCATGATGTTCGGGTATTTCAACGGTAACGTAGGCGATGTTGTCACCAGCTGGACCGATCGGAACTACATCCCCTATTACAAAGGGACCTGGGCCGATATCCGTAAGGTCAGCTCGATGAAGGACTATAAAGAGACGGTATCCTTCAAGCGTCGCCGTTATATCTGACCATGGTGATTAAAAGCCGGCCCAGCAGAGGCCGGCTTGTTAAGTAATGAAAACAGAGAGATAGAATCAGATAGCTAACCTGCAACCATTTTAGAACAGATTTGTTACCCCCCCTCTTCCGTAAAGTTGCCCTGTAGTATTCATTTAATACCTCCTGCTACGCTGAGGCTGCTACCTTGTAACGCGTACCTTCTGAGATATAAAAACAATCAGCAACCGCTAGGAGTACGTGATGAGTAATAAGAAGATTCTGATGATCACCGGGGATTTCACCGAAGACTATGAAACCATGGTGCCCTTTCAAACCCTGCTGACGGTGGGTCACCGTGTCGATGCGGTCTGCCCTGATAAAGTGAGTGGCGATTCGGTTGCCACTGCGATTCATGATTTTGAGGGCGATCAGACCTATAGCGAAAAGCGGGGTCATAACTTCACCCTGAATGCCACCTTTGCAGAGATCGATCCTGCTGACTATGACGCGCTGGTTATTCCCGGTGGTCGTGCCCCGGAATACTTGCGTCTCAACCCTGCTGTGCTAACCATGGTGCGCCATTTCTTTGATACGAACAAACCGGTGGCAGCGGTTTGTCACGGCGCTCAGATACTCTCTGCGGCGGGTGTATTGAAAGACAGGAAGTGTTCTGCCTATCCCGCCTGTATGCCTGAGATCACGCAGTCGGGGGGGATTTTCGCTGAGATCGCTATTGATGCGGCCATCACCGATGGCAACCTGGTCACGGCACCTGCCTGGCCCGCTCATCCTGCCTGGTTATCGCAGTTTTTAGCGCTGTTGAAATAAGCTGCAACCTAGCACTGTTGAAATAGAGCGTTAGAAATAGCAAAAAGTTTAACCTGCAGCTAACCTTTGATAACGCTCAACAACGGCTATCTGAACAGGTAGCCGTTTTATTGTCGGCAGGAATAGCTCTGTTTTCAAAACGAACAGACAGGATTGAACTATGTGTAAACTGTTTATCAATGGCGATACGGCCCACTGGAAGAGCAGTACCCGATCACTACGTATCGACGGCATGGTTACCAGTGTGCGGCTGGAAAACTATTTCTGGAACACCCTGGAAGAGATCGCCGCGCGGGACCATATGAATATCCCGCAGATGCTCACCCGTCTCTATCATGAATCGATTGATGCGGGGCATGATCTGGGTAACTTCACCTCGTTCCTGCGGGTATGCTGTATGCGCTATCTGGCATTGCAACTGACCGGAGAGATTCCGGTCAACAGAGAGATCGCCATTAATACGCTGGATGCAGACTCTATTTTATTCAGAACAGGCATTAAAAAACCCGCTAGGACCTGTAAGGATCATTAGCGGGCTTATTCAACTAACAGACACTACTTATCTTCTTTCGTTGGCCCGGCATCATTACTGGCAGGATTGTCTGACGACTTTTCACCACCCGGCGGGGTAAAGATATTCCACATCGCCATGTTCTGATCGGCGATCTTGTTCATCATATTCAGTGGGTTGGCGGCACCGATCATATTCTGCATCTGTTCGCGGATACGTTCCTGCTGATCGATGAAGGTCGCAATACTCTGTTCCAGGTACTGGCTCATCATTCCCTGCATACTGTCACCGTAGAATCGGATCAGTTGTTGCAGCACCTGATTGGTCAACAGCGTGCCATGTCCCAGCGCTTCCTGTTCGCTGATAATCTGTAGCAGTATATTACGGGTAAGATCGGCTCCGGTTTTAGAATCCTGAACCTGAAAATTTTCCTGACTCAGTACCAGTTGCTTTACATCTTCCAGCGTGATGTAACAGCTGCGGGATGTATCGTACAGACGGCGATTTGTGTATTTTCTGAGAATTCTCAAAATTATCTCTCTCTGCTGTTTTATTCCTGCTTCCAACACGCTATATCAGTGCGGCGGGAAGCTATTTATTTGTTTTTATCCGAGCTTTTACTGGTGTTGCTATAGACAGTCATCATATTCAGCAGCATTTTTTGTATCGCATCCATAGAGCCAAGCCCACTAGCCATATAGGGCTGAAACAGCGTCAGCGGATCATAACCATCTACACCGGCATCCATGCGCTCCTGAATTTTGTTCATCATCTCTTTCTGAAACGATTCCACATCCGGCAACCCCAACACTTTACGGAGTTCTTCGGGAGTCATCTCCACATCTATTTTGAAATTCATCAGCACTATCCTCATTCGGATCAGCTTATCAGCCAGAAATTATCACCTACAGAGCAAGCCTTGCAGAGCGTTCTTTTAACAACGAACTTTCAACCACGATCTTTCAACCACAATCCCTGCGTAAAGCTGCACAATGGTGACTCAATGACTTAACTTTATTTAATCTAATACTATACCAACTGCGGTGCAAAACAAATTTACCGATTCGTAACTGCACAATTTTCTGGTTTTATCCAAATAGTTGCGCACAAAGCGGCGATTAATACGGCGATAGCAGCGACACTGAATGTTGCGGCTGCACCCAGGTTTTCCCACATCATGCCACTGCACAATGCGCCCAGTGCGCCGCCAACACCGAAGCCGAAGCTACTGAACATCGCCTGTCCCTGACCGTGATTGGAAGGTGAAAAATAGTGATGCACCAGGGCAATGCCCACCACGTGCAATACGCCGAAACTGACTGCATGCAGCGTTTGGGCAAACAGCATCAGCGAGAGATTTTCCGGGATCAGCCCGATCAGCAACCAGCGCAACACGCTGAGCAGAAGACTGATAATCATCAGCTTACGCAACCCCAGCCCGCCAATCAGTCTGGGCATCAGAATGAAGATCAGCACTTCTGCAACCACGCCAACCGACCACAGCAGACCGATCTCGGTACGACTGTACCCCAGGCTGTCCATCAGCACCGAGTAAAAGGTGTAATAGGGACCGTGACTAAACTGTATCAGCAGACAGATGAGAAAAAAGACCACAACCTGAGGCCGCAGCAATTGCTGCATAAAGCCACTTTCATTGCTGTTGCGGGCCGGGGCTTTACCCTCAACAAACAGTGAAGAGATCCAGATCATCACCATCAGCCCCAGCATCATACCAGGCAGCCAGCGGATACTGACCAGGTCGAGCAGCCAGCCTATACCCATCACCGCCGCAATAAAGCCAACAGACCCCCACAGGCGGATACGGCTGTAGAGCTCTTCCCGGCCCTTAAGGTGGGTCAGGGTCAGCACTTCAAACTGGGGGAGTACCGCGTTCCAGAAAAAGCTGAAACCCGCCATCACCAGTGCTATCCCCCAGGCCCCCTCTTGCCAGAAGATCAGTATAAAGATCAGGCAGGTAAAAAATGCACCATAACGCACAATCCGCAGCCGCTCTCCGGTGCGATCCGCCAGCCAGCCCCAGATATTCGGCGCCACAATCCGCGAAGCCATCAGAATCGCCATCAGCCCACCGATGGTCTCTGCATTAAAGCCAAACGACTTCAGATAGAGACTCCAGTAAGGCACCATCGCACCCAACAGCGAGAAATAGAAGAAATAGAAGCCCGACAGACGGCTGTAGGTATTGAGTTGCATCAGCTATTTGGTTTCATTGAGGTTTTGCTACGACTCCTGTCATGCATTCAGGTCATAAAAACAAAAATCCACCGATTTGTGCAACCGATGGATCTTTGCGATAGCGCAATACAGCACGCTACCCCACTAGCGGAAGGAAATCAGGCGTCGCCCAGTTCCTCAAGAATATATTGTGGCAGCGCGAAACTACCGCAATGGATCTGCGGGTTATAGTAACGGGTTTTGATACCGCTGGCCTTAAAGCGTTCGGCAATCAGATCGACACTCTGCTCTCGCTTAGCCGCATCATCGCAACCCCAGGCAAAGGTCATGGATCCGCCAATATAGGTTGGTACCGCTGCGGTATAAAAAGTCTGATCCGAGAAGTAAGGGCTGAGACGCTGACGGGTAGTCACCACCTCCTGAGGCTGCATATAGACCACGCCGTTTTGCGCCACGAAGATACCACCCTCATTGAGGCAACGCTTACAGCCTTCATAGAAACGGCTGCTGAAGAGTACTTCACCGGGGCCAACAGGATCAGTACAGTCAGAGATAATGACATCGTACTTCTCATCGGTCTGGCAGACGTAATCGATACCATCACCAATCACGATATTCGCACGAGGATTGTCGTAGGCGCCCTGCGAGTGGTTCGGCAGATACTCAACACACATATCGATGACCGCCTGATCGATCTCCACCTGAGTCACACTCTCGACCGCCTGATGTTTCAGCACTTCACGCAGCATACCGCCATCACCACCGCCGATAATCAGCACCTTTTTCGCATTGCCGTGGGCCATCAGCGGCACATGGGTGAGCATCTCGTGATAGATGAACTCATCTTTTTCAGTGGTCTGAATAATGCCATCCAGCGCCATAACAGTTCCGAATTTAGGGTTACGGAAAATAATCAGATGCCAGGAATCGGTCTGCTGTTCAAACAGCACCTCTTCAACATCAAATGCCTGACCGTAGCCATCGTAAAGTGTCTCTTTGTAGACTGTCATAGTAAATCCACCAAAACTGAAGACGAACGTTTCGCCGTCGTTAAAAAATAGTTACAGGTAACTAAAAACAAAAACCCCTTGGTTGCAAAAACAGATCTGCAAAAAGGGGTTTCACGAATGCAATGGAGTAATTTTAACCTTTTAACACCGGAGTTTCACACACTACCTCGGCATTTTGTGCCCGATGGCGCAGCAAGTGATCCATCAGTACAATCGCCATCATCGCTTCAGCGATAGGCGTGGCGCGAATACCAACACAGGGATCATGACGCCCATGTGTGACAACCTCAATCGCTTCGCCCCGGCTATTGATGCTTCGGCCCGGCAGACGCAGACTGGAGGTTGGCTTTAAGGCGATATGCGCGGTGATCTCCTGACCGGTGGAGATGCCTCCGAGAATGCCGCCCGAATGGTTAGAGAGAAAGCCTTCCGGCGTCATCTCATCACGGTGTTCGGTGCCCTTCTGTTCGACACAGGCAAAGCCATCACCGATCTCAACCCCTTTAACGGCATTAATACTCATCAGTGCATGGGCCAGTTCAGCATCAAGACGGTCAAAAATAGGCTCGCCAAGGCCGACAGGCACACCGGTCGCCGAAACAGAGATTTTCGCACCCACTGAGTTGCCCTCTTTACGCAGGGCATCCATATAGGCTTCCATCTCAGCCACTTTATTCACATCGGGACAGAAAAACGGATTTTGCTCAACCTGATCCCAGTCGAAGCCATCGATCTTAATCGGGCCAAGCTGAGACAGATAACCGCGCACCTCAACCCCTTTTGCAGCAAGAAACTTTTTCGCGACAGCACCTGCAGCAACGCGCATCGCCGTTTCCCGTGCCGATGAGCGGCCACCCCCACGGTAATCACGGAAGCCATATTTATGGGTGTATACGTAATCAGCATGGGCCGGACGGAAGGTTTCCTCAATGTTAGAGTAATCCTTGGAGCGCTGGTCGGTGTTTTCGATCAACAGGCCGATCGGCGTGCCGGTGGTCTTGCCTTCGAACACACCGGAAAGAATCCTTACCTCATCCGCCTCACGCCGCTGCGTGGTGTGTCGGGACGTACCCGGCTTACGACGATCAAGATCCCGTTGCAGATCCGCTTCAGTCAGTTCAATTCCCGGAGGACAGCCATCGATAATACAGCCCAGTGCCGGACCATGGCTTTCGCCGAAAGTAGTGACAGTAAATAGCTTACCGTAGGTGTTTCCTGACATCGTCTGTTCCCGATTTTAAAGCAAAAAAATTTAGTCGATTATACCCTAGTCATTCAGACAGCGCTGCAATACTGTCGCACCTCTGCGGCGGTCAGCAGGAAGACGCCATTGCCGCCCTGCTCCAGCTCCAGCCAGGTAAAGGGGATCTGCGGATACTGTTGTTGCAGATGTACTTCACTGTTACCCACTTCAACCACCAGCAGACCATCCTCGGTGAGAAACTGCTCTGCCTGGCGCAGAATCTGTTTAGTGATATCCAGACCATCAGGCCCGGAACCCAGCGCCAGATCGGGCTCATGCTGAAACTCCTGGGGCATCCCTGACAGATCAGCACTATCTACATACGGAGGATTGCTGACAATCAGATCATAGCGACGCCCCTGCAAATTGCTAAACAGATCGCTTTCGATAGCCGTGACCCGCTCATCCAGCTCATGGCGGGTGATATTACGCCGGGCAACATCCAGCGCATCGGCTGAGATATCCGCCAGATCAACCTCCGCCTCTTCAAAGGCATACGCGCAGACAATGCCGATACAACCACTGCCGGTACAGAGATCCAGAATTCGCTCCACCGGCCCTTCCCGCAACCAGGGGCTAAAATGCTGCTCAATCAGTTCCTGTATCGGCGAACGGGGAATCAACACCCGCTCGTCAACATAGAACGGCATCCCGGCATACCAGGCTTCTCCTATAATATAGGGCAGAGGCCGGCGCTGAATGACCCGCTGCTGAAGAAAATCCAGAACTCTTTCTTTCTCATCCTGGGTGATCCGCGCATCCAGCAGTTGTGGGTTACTGTTCCACGGCAGATGCAGTGCCCCCAGCACCAGTTGCACCGCCTCATCCCAGGGATTGTCGGTGCCATGACCAAAATAAAGGTCATGTTCATAGAAACGGCTCATGCTATAACGGACAAAATCACGTATCGTATGCAGCTCTTTCAGGGTCTGTGCTTGATTGATGGTCATGTCTGGATGGATAATTCGTCGGATTAATGCCTGCTTTATTGCAGGCCGTGTATGTTAATGAATAATGTTTGCGAACGCTATGTCTGAAAACGATCTGCCTGATAACGAAAACACCGAAGTTGATTTTGCCTCTGCCATGCAGGGCGTTACCCGCATAACAAATGACCGGGCAGACTTGCGCGGACGGCCCAAAAAACTGCGGCTGGCTGACGATGAGACCACCCGCTATAAACGGCAGATGGCGGTCACCGATGAAGAGATGATTGTCGATGGCCTCAACTCAGAGGTGATCAATCTGGTTGAAACCGAAGATGAATTGATCTTCGCCGCGCCCGGCGTTCAACTAAAACTGATGAAGCGTCTGAAACAGGGACATATCCCCTGGGATGCAGGTCTCGACCTGCACGGCTATATTATTGACGATGCCCGTACCGAGCTCAGCAGTTTTATTCGCGAATGCAGCCTTCAACAGCTACGCTGTGTAATGGTGATCCACGGTAAATCGAACAGCGTAGAAAGCCAGCATGCATTGATGAAGTCTTATGTGAATGACTGGCTGAGACAGATGCCTCAGGTGATCGCATTCACCTCTGCGCAACCAAAAGATGGTGGAACAGGCGCCCTTTACGTACTACTGAAACGGGCTAAGTAATAAAATCCGCAGAAATGCTTAAATCTTCGTCTACACACTTTACCTCTGTGTACTAATCACGTAAGTTAGCACACTTTTTTAACGGCCCTGTCACACAGCTGTGTTCCGCAGACGGTTCTCAGAGTGAGTGGCGGAGGATCAGACAGGCCAAGACAGGATTACACACTGTAATGGAAAAAGAATTTGCCAGCATAATCGAACAGCTGGGTGAAGACCTCACCCGTGAAGGCCTGGTCGATACCCCGAAACGCGCTGCCAAAGCGATGCAGTTTCTCACCCGCGGCTATGAACAGAACCTGGAAGAGGTCATCAATGGCGCGCTCTTCCCTACCGAAAACAGCGAGATGGTTATCGTTAAAGATATCGAGCTGTACTCTATGTGCGAGCATCATATGCTGCCATTCATCGGCAAATGCCACGTGGGTTATATTCCCAGGGGCCAGGTGATAGGACTGTCTAAGATCGCGCGGATTGTGGATATGTTTGCCCGACGCTTGCAGATTCAGGAAAACATGACCAAACAGATCGCTGATGCGATTATGCAGGCGACCGGCGCTGACGGTGTTGGCGTCGTTATCGAAGCACAGCATATGTGTATGATGATGCGTGGCGTGGAAAAACAGAACAGCAGCATGAAAACATCGATGATGCTGGGGTCGTTCCGCAAGAGTCAGTCAACCCGCAGTGAGTTCCTGTCACTGATCAACTGAGCTTTTTGTTAATGTTTAACTATAAAGGGATCCTCATCTGAGGATCCCTTTTTTAGTTATTGCTTACTTAATTTTACCTTTGAGTCATTTAGCCTCGACTCTGAACGTCCGCAACAGCGGCTTGAGCCAGCGCCAGCGACTCACCAGCATCGCCATAAAAATAAGACTACAGCCTCCCAATTGCAAAGCGCTCATCTCCTCTGCGTAGATTATCGCTGCCAGCAGAGCGGCCCATACCGGTTCCAGCGTCATGATTAACGCGACATGACTGGCCGGTGCCAGGCTCTGAGCGTAGGTCTGCAGGGCAAAACGCAAACTGGTGGCAATAAAGGCGCTGGCGAATAACCAGCCAAGTGCCGCATCACTCACCGAATCGGGCCAGACCTCAAAACAGGCCGAGACAACTATTCCGCCTATACCGACTATTAGCAGCTGTACTGCTGTCAGAATCAGCGCCGGAACCGCTAACGCCATGCGGGAGACCAGAACAAAATGCACCGAAAACAGCAATGCAGCAAAGAGAAACCACAACTGACCCGCCGCCAGAGAGATCCCGCCTTCGAGCGATAGAAGCATCAAGCCAAAAATGGCAACGGGCAGAGAGAGCCAGGTGCTCAGCGGTGCCCGTTCGCGGTACACCAGCCACGCCATCAGCGGGACCAGCACCACCCCCAGACTGGTAATAAACGCACCTTCCCCCAGATGAGACCCATGCTGCAGCCCCATAATCCAGCACAGCAGTGCGCAGGTCATCAGCAGCCCCAAACGCATCACCGGGACGAGAGTATGCTGCTGCAACAAAGGCCGCAGATCTTTATAGGCTGGCAGCATCAGCAATAATCCTGCAAACAGAAAACGGATACCGATAAACAGCAGAGGTGGAAACTCTTGTAACGCCTGCTTAGAAAAAATCCATCCTGCCGCAGCAATCAGGGTTACCAGTAACAGCAGCAGATCAGCCCGTGCTGCAGGAGACAGCGGCATAAAAACCTCAGTAGTCAGATGACGATAGTCTGTGAAAATTTTGGAAGTTTAGGCTGTTATCGCTTTTTGAACCATGAAAAAAGCTCAGGCGGTTAACTGTAACCCCCTGGCGGCATTATACATATCCTGTTTTGCGCAACACTCATTGGTTAAAAACAAGCAGGGATATCGCTTTATTAACGCATTGAAAGCTCCATCTGCCTCAGACTTTCCTGAGCCAGATGACGACCCAATTCTATCATCTCCCGTGCGCGGTGAAACTCATAGAAACGGCAGGCATCTTTGGGTATACCAATCAGCAGATCGGGTGGATAACCAGCGACTTTATACTTACCAAGCGACTCCTGCATCACTTCAACTGAGTTAAACAGAACATCAATTCGACCGGTAGCCTTATGAGGGGGAAGATCCCTGACGCCGGCTTTCAAGGTTTCGACTTTGGACTCATATTTTCGATTTAACTGCCATTCGTCACTAAAACCTGACTGTTCAAGATATTGAGTGTCCGGCAGGGGCACTCGATGCCGTTGGGCTTCGGCATTCAGATCAACCGCGATAATCAAGTCAGCGTGGGCGGCCACTGTCGGTATAATCGGGATCGGATTCAGTACACCTCCGTCGACCAACACCCGATCCTCTTCAATCACCGGCGTAAAGAAACCAGGAACCGCGATAGACGCCCTGATCGCATCAAACATCAGGCCCTTCTGGAACCACACCTCTTTCTGATGGGTCAGATCCGTGGCAACCGCCGTGTAGGCGATCGGCAGTTCCTGAATCAATGGGTTACCGGCGATATCACGCAGTTTGGTTAATAACCGCTCGCCTCTGATAGTACCCTCTCCCCGAAGAGTTAGATCCATCAGTTTAAACACATCGATACGTCTGAGGCTGGTTACCCACTCAGTGTACTGCTCGAGACGGCCCGCAGCGTAGATCCCACCCACAAGCGCCCCCATTGAGCTGCCAGCAATACAGACGATCTCATAGCCACGCCGGTTAAGTTCTTCAATAACACCGATGTGGCTATAACCCCGGGCTCCACCACTACCCAATACCAGCGACACTGTGGTTTTCATAGCTCTGATCCTTGGCTAAAACCTGACACTTAAATCGTATAAATAAACGGATATAAAATTGCTAACCAATCTGATCAGCGTAACTGAATCCAAACACCAGCAGGTTGCTCTATCTCACTAACCGGCAGTGCTGGTCCAACGCCAACATTCGAGACCCTTGCGGGCTCAATGCCTGCTTCGATCAGCAGATCCTGAACTTCAACCGCCGCGTTACTGCTGCGGCTCAACAGTTCATCTAACGCCACGCCACTGGCCTTATTATAGCTACCAATCAGAATCGACTGCTGTGGATTATTACTCATAAAATCGATCAGAGGCTCGAGTTGCTCACTATCATTCAACCAACTAAACCCTTGTTGTTGCAGATCTGCCGCCAAGGTTTCCGATGTCTGTTTCAGCGGTTCAATCAGATCAATATGCACATAGACCCGACGGTTACCCCGTTTTACCGTATACAGGGCCAGCTGAAGATTTCCGGCACTCGCAGAAAGAAAAAACTGACTCCGGTCCAGACCATAGAGTTCTGCGACTTCAAAATAGTTGTTTGCCCACTGGTTACTGCTACCACACTGGCGGCTGCTGCACTGAAAAAGAATTTTTGCCTGCATACTTTGCAGTAATTTCAGGTAATAGTTAAACGCCTGATCCGGTGTATCAATATCCGGAAGTCTGTAGGTGATGCGGGTGAGTTCGCCCTTTATACGTTTATCGAGTTCTGGCGCAATAATGCCGCCAATCTTTCTCATCGGACCGGTAGCAAGGGCATATTCAGGTACCGTCCGGGTGTTATAGCTGACAATCCAGCTTAACGGAAATCTGGGTAGCTGATGGGGGTCACTACTGCCACTGACATCACTCTCTGCCCGAACCGTGAAACTTAACAGCAACATCAACACTACCGGTAAAAATGCTTGAATCCTCATTAACAATCCTTATGTTCGCTAACTAAAGTTAAACCAGATCAAACTCATTAATCAGTGTAGCAATCAGTCCGACCGCCTGCTCTTCCAGATGCAGATGATGGCCTCCGGCTAAGCGTTCTGTTCTGATATTACGTAACAAAGCAATACGCCGATCACTCTGAGGTATACCATCTTTACCCAGAATAAGCAGTGTTGCTGCGCTGATACGCTGAAGAAAGCTTTCCACCTGAGCCTCTGACATACGCAGAATAGAGGGCAGCATTAGGCTCGGGTCACTACGCCAGAAGTAGCCCCCCTCACGCTGCTCAAGTCCACGTTCAACCAGCCATCGGGCCGCTTGCGAGTCCACCGGCCAGCGACCATTCATCCGAGCGGTTACTGCCGCTGCAAAATCGTCATAGCCTTTCTGCACCCGCCCCTGCAATCTGACACGTTTTCTGATCGCCAGTGCTAACTGCTCTGCCGTATCTTCCGGGTCGGTCACCAATGGTGCGATCCCCTCAATCAGTACCACTTTATTTAATCGCTCAGGAAAAGCCCCGGCAACCAGCGTAGCGATGCTGGCCCCCATTGAGTGCCCTATCAGAGAAAAGCTTTCTAATCCCAATTGATCGGCGACACCCAGTACATCCTGTACATTATCCCAGATATAATAGGGCATCGACGCGGGCCGGTGATCGGAATAACCATGTCCCATCAGATCCAGCGCAATCAACCGCATACCCCTTAACCGGGGCGCCAGACGATTAAAGGTAGCCGCATTATCCAGCCAGCCATGTAGCGCCAGCACCGGGGTTGCATCAGGATCACCCCAGCTCTTTGCCGCTATCCGGTGTCCATTGACGTTAAAGCGCAACTCTTCTTCAATCAGGGTATCGTTCATCTATTTATAAACCTTACTTTCCGTCGAGTTTGTCCCCGCACGGCATATATCAGGATACAAAAATGGGGTAGTATCTGCACTGTTTTCTCGTTTAAAAACAGATAGTTTTCAAAAATAGTTTAAACCGGAAGATTAACAATAGTGCTAACCGACCCGTCCCGAGGCCTTAGATGACGAACACCATATCACGCATTAAACCCCAACAGGCGGGGCTGTGGCTTCTGGGTATTCTGCTTCTGCCTGCAACCCTGTTCTTCCAGCCCAACCTTGGCGGCGAAGGGATGTCGATTTCACACAATATCTCCGTCTGGGTCGCTGCCGTTTTAGTAATATCCGCCGCCACCCTGCTGATGCTCAGAGAGAAACAGTTTAGCTATCCGAAGCTCTGGCTGCCAATGACCGCCCTGCCGATCGGGATGATAATCCTCGGCTTTATCGTGGACAATTTTCTACCGACAGAATGGCTGTTTCGGCAGCTCTATATTTTCGGCGGTTTTCTGTTTCTGATCGCCCTGTTCCAGTTTCGCTTTTCGCCCAGGGATGTCGAGCGGGTGCTGTGCATCATTCTGATCGCGGGTGTTGTCCATGCACTCTACGGAATCTCACAAATCCTCTGGCCCGGTATTCTGCCGCTGGTTATAACCCCGAGCCATAAGATCCCGTACAGCATTTTCCAACAGATCAATATTCATGCATCGTTCCAGGCGACAGTGCTGATGACCGGACTCTACATACTAAGCCGTCCCTGCACTCTCAAACTCCGCCCTTTATTGATGCTACTACTGCTAGCCAGTATTTTCCTGAGCAGCTTTATCGTTGCCTATTCCGGCTCACGCACGGGTCTTATCTCTGCGGTCATCGGCGGGACCATTTTCATTATTTGTAACTGGCGTCGCTATCTTCAACGTAAAACGCTCGCTATAGCTGCCGTATTCTCAATCTTTTTAGCGCTCTTTATGGGCAGTCAGGGTATACAGATTAGTTCAAAAAAGATTGGAGATATCTCCGATGCAAGCATCTCAGGGGTTGCGGAATCAGGAAACAACAGCCGCATTAATATCTATAAAATAGCCTTTGAGGTGTTTAAACAGCAGCCGCTCAGTGGCCACGGCATCGGCAGTTTCCAGAAAGTCTGGCATGACCAGAAAGTAGATTATCTACAACGATTTCCGAATGCCAATCTCCCCCCCGACCGCCTGAGTCATCCCCATAATGAGCTGATGTTCTGGCTGGTAGAGGGTGGACTGATCGCAATAGCCGGGATTCTGATATCGGTTATCGCGGTGCTCTATGCCGCCTTCAGCTGCGGCTGGCGGCGCGGATTGAGCTATATTGCGATGCTGATTCCCATCGGTTTGCATACCCAGGTGGAACTGCCCTTCTATATCAGCAATATCCCCTGGTTTATGATGCTATTGCTGATATTTGTGGTACTGCAACATAGTACTAAAAGCAAACCTCTGGCCCTGAGCCGATCTGCAGAGATCACCACCGGGGCTACCGCTGTCGCCCTGTTTCTGGGTGTAACACTGGTTATGGTTCAAACCGTACAGGCCAACAACAGCATTATCCGTTTTTTACAGGGTCGCATGACAGAACCGGCACAGCTACAACCGGCGCTGAGCAATCCATTCTTCAGGGAGGACGCCGAACTGTACCTTATGCGAACGCTATTGTTACGCGAACTGAACGCCCGACAGGGACATTTCGCACCCCAGTTTATTCAGTGGGCAGAGCCCTATATTGAATACACCCCGATCCCCCAGCTCTATATCGATCTGTCACGGGCCTACCTGGCAACCGGCGAGAAAGAAAAAGCGATTAAAACAATTGTGGATGGGCAGGCACGCTATCCCAAGATTGCAATGTTGAACGAGAGTTTCCGACTAATAAAAAATGCTGCAGCAGGGATATCTCAGCAGCTAAAGAGTAACAACCCGGCAGTGAGCGAAGCTGTTAGCGTGAACAGTACAGAAACTAGCGCAGCAGACGCTGCAGCTGCCCCAATCCTGCAGCCGGAAACGCCAGCTCAATAATCGCCATAGCGCCCGGTAACATCGGTTCCGGGCGAGTTAGGTTACCTTCGCATAGCAGGGAGACCAACGAGCCTATCAGCGGCTGATGTGTCACCAGTATTAGCACATCATCGGCCTGCTCTGCCAACCAATCCAGCACCCGCTGAGGTGATGACTCCGGCGTCAGTAACGCCAGAGGAAGCAGCTCAGCAGGCTGCACCTGGCGTACCAGATCAGCGGTTTGGCAGGTACGGACAAAGGGACTATGCACAATCCGCTCAACCCCGACAAGTTCAGCTGCGTTGAGTCTGAGCATCTGTTGCAGCTGCAGCCTGCCACGATCGGTCAACTGACGCTGCTCGTCACTCGGAGCAGTGTAGCTTGCCTCACCATGACGCAATAACAGTAAACGCATTAGCTATCAGTTCTTGGTAAAACAAACTCAACATCACTACTCTGGGTATTGAGCATCATCATCTTCGCCACCTGAGACACCGGAGCATGGTTAAACACCACCTCGTAAAGACCGCTGACTAATGGCATATATATCTCCAGCTCATCGGCTTTCTCTTTGACATAACGCAGGGTATTAACACCCTCAGCAACCTCTCCCAGCGCATCGACAGCGTCTTCCAGAGTCTTCCCCTCTCCCAAGGCATAGCCAACCCGATAATTACGACTCAGGGGGGATGAACAGGTTACAATCAGATCACCCACTCCGGCTAAACCAAGGAAGGTCATGGGATTCGCGCCCAGCTGAACGGCAAAACGACTCATCTCTGCCAGGCTGCGGGTCATCAGCATGCTTTTAGTATTTTCCCCCATGCCCAGCGCCGCACTCAGGCCAGAGGCGATTGCATAGATATTTTTGAGGGTTCCGCCAAGCTCGACGCCATACATATCGGTGCTGGCATAGATGCGAAAAAAGGCACAGTGAAGAATCTCCTGCACGGCGCTTCTTACCCGCTCATCGGCGCTGGCAATCACTGTCGCCGTCAGTTGCTGTTGCGCTATCTCTTTTGCCAGATTAGGACCGCTGATCACGCCGATAGGATTTGTGGGCAGCTCTTCAGCAAGAATCTGACTCATCAGACTGAAGGTCTTTGCCTCAATCCCTTTGGTGGTGCTTACCACGATCTGATCAGCCCGTAAAAATGGTTTTGCCTGATGAATTACATCGCGAAAAGACTGGCTGGGGATAGATACAAAGATAATCTCAGCATCCGCGACTGCGCGCTGCAGGTCTGCGGTAGCGGTAAGATTGTCAGATAGTTGGCGACCGGGAAGGTAACGATTATTCTCGTGGGTGCGATTAATCTCTTCAGCCCGCTCGGCATTGCGCATCCACAGATTAACTTTTTCACCCTTAGTGCCAATCAGGTTTGCTATTACAGTACCAAAACTGCCACCACCCAGTACTGCAACTTTTACCCTGTCTGTCATCAGAGATTCCTTACATATATAGATTTGCTTGAAGAACGTTTCTATAGCAGAGCGGTAATATACAAAAGCTCTTACTGATAAAAACTATTACTTATAATTACTGCCACTTAGCAAAGGTAAGTGTATTTTTGATCTGTCTATTCAGAACGCTCATTATGTTTTTCATCCAGCGAATCCAGCAATTTGTTAACCCCCAGAAACAGCAGCTTAACAATAAAATACCCCAGCACTGCTAACAGGCCAAACGACATCGCCACTGCGATTTCACCGGTCCGCTGATAGCCATTGACCGCAATAATAATAAAAAACAGGCTGACGACAATGGCCAGGACCTGGCTGATTCGGCCAGTTTTGTGCTTATCCATATCTTCCTCTTTGATCGTTCCCCACCTGTTGATCACAAAAAAACTGGCAAGTTCCGGTATATCTATTCAGTACAGTCGAACTTAACTCAGATAACAATCCATTAATGTTTTCAGGATGAGCAACTGAGCGATACATTCTTACCCGAGTCTGATGATCCCTGAGAGTATATCTCTAAATGCGCTTTATAGGGCTCCCGTAGTGCTGCATGTAACTGAGCCAGATCATTAAAGTCCCCCTGCTCCGCCCGTTCAATCACCTGTTGAGCGAGATAGCTACGCAGCACAATCCGCGGATTATACTGACTCATCAACTCAGCGGCATTAGCACCGATACGAGTCCGATAGCGCTGCAACCAGTCGGCAACCGGTTCGCTCTCTCCCAGCAAAGTAGTAATAGGTTCCGGATCGCCGATAACCCACTGCTGCAGGGCCAGAAAGGCATCATTATAATCCGCCTTTGTCTGCTGCAGAAGCTGTAGAAACGTCTCAATTAAATCACCATCCTGCAGGGTTTTATCATCCATACCAAGACGAAGTTTCATCTGCTCGGTATAGGCAACCGCATAAACAGGCTCAAAACGATTAAGCGCTCGTTCCAGATCCGTCTTTTTGACTAATCCGCTAAGGCTTTGCGCCAGGCAGACACAGTTCCACATCGCCACCGAGGGCTGCTGCTGATAGGCATAGCGGCCATGTTCATCAGACCGGTTACAGATGTAAGCTGGCTGGTACTCATTGAGAAAACCAAAGGGGCCATAATCCAGCGTCAGCCCGAGAATAGACATGTTATCGGTGTTCATCACCCCATGACAGAACCCCAGTACCTGCCAGCGAGCGATTAGCTTCGCGGTTCTCTCAACCACCTCAGAATACAGCGCAAGGTAGGGGTTCTCACTCACGTAGCAATGAGGGTAATGATGCTCGATAACAAAGTCAGCCAGCTGTTTTAATTGTTCAGGCTGGCGGGTGTAGTAGAAATATTCAAAATGGCCAAAACGGATATGGCTGGGACTCAGGCGCACCATCGAGGCAGCAAACTCTATCGATTCACGGTAGATCTGGGTTTCACTGCCAATAATGCACAACGCGCGGGTTGTCGGCACACCCAGTGCGGCTAGTGCTTCACTGGCGAGATATTCACGGATGACAGAACGCAGCGCAGCGCGGCCATCCGCATGTCTTGAGAATGGGGTTTTACCACTACCTTTAAGTTGCAGTTCCCAGCGCTGACCATCAGCACCCGGGAGATCACCCAATAACGCGGCACGACCATCGCCCAACTGAGCAGTATAACCGCCAAACTGATGACCTGAATAAACCGAGGCAAGTGGCTCACTGCCAGGCAGCAACCTGTGACCACCGAAATACTCACTCAACTGCTGCGCTGAAGCCTGACAGGGGTCAAGCCCTATCAGCGCCGCAGCATCCGTACTGAAAGCAACCAGAAATGGATTTTTAAGTGGCTGAGGGGTGACCGGGCTATAGAGCGCTTCAGGCAACTGGCCGAAACGGTTACCCAGTTGCAGTTGATCTAATCCAGCCCGGTTCATCATGCGTTACCGTCGCGGTGGTTATACCGGTTCCAGCAGATTAGGATCAGGGTAAACGCACTTCATCTTCACCCCGGCAACCTCTTCGATCTCTGGCAGCAGGAAGGAGTCATCCTCGGTAGCAAAGCTTATAGAGGTCCCTGTAGAACCTGCCCGACCGGTACGACCGATACGGTGCACATAGTCATCCGCATCTTCAGGCAGCGCATAGTTAATCACATGGCTGACACCATCAACATGGATACCCCGACCGGCCACATCTGTGGCGACCAGAATATTGATCTTGCCGCTGCGGAAATCTTCCAGGGTTTTAACCCGCTTCTGCTGGGTGATCTCTCCGGACATCAGCGAGGCTTTCAAACCATCTTTTTGCAGTCGCTCAGCCAGACGTCGCGTTTCATCACGTCGGTTACCAAACACGATGACCCGCTCAAGCTGATTGAGCTGCATAAAGTTGCGCAGCAGTGTGTATTTGTCTTTACGGGAGACCAGGTAGACTAACTGTTCGACAGAATCGGTACTCTTCTGTTCAGGGGCGATCTCAATCACCTTAGCATCAACCGTCCATTGACTGGCAAGAGCCATAACATCATCGGTAAAGGTGGCACTGTAAAGCAGCGTCTGGCGATCCCCTTTACGCGGTGTGTGACGGATAATCGTACGCACATCCGGGATAAATCCCATGCTCAGCATCCGGTCTGCTTCATCCAGCACCAGCACTTCAACATCACCGAGATCGACATCTGAGGAACGCACAAAATCGATCAGGCGCCCCGGTGTCGCCACCAGAATATCAACCGGGCGGGCTGCCAACTGCTTACGCTGTTTATCGTAATCCATCCCGCCCACTAGTGCGACGACGCCGATATTGGCATATTTACCCAACTCTTCAGCATCCGATGCGATCTGCAACGCCAGTTCCCGGGTGGGCGCAATAATCAACGCGCGAGGAACCCCTTTTGTCGGTTTATATTCCAGCGGGTAATCGAGCAGATCGGTGATGATACTGATCAGAAACGCTGCGGTTTTGCCGGTGCCGGTCTGCGCCTTACCGATCATATCCCGCCCTTCGAGTGACTCAATCAGCGTGGCTGCCTGAATATCAGAGCAATATTTGAAATTGAGATCCGCAATGGCATGCATCACATCATCGGGCAGATCAAAATCATGAAAGCGCTTTTTACCCTCAACAGGTTCTACGGCAAAGTCTTCACGGCGCCACGGCGTTACCGGTTTTGCTTTAGCCTGAGGTTTTGGCTGGGATTTAGCCTTTTCAGGGGAGCTTGAGCCGGAATCATCAGCGCTGGCCGAACGTCGGTTAGTCCCTCTGGAGCTTCTGTGATTATCGGATTCAGTTTTCGTTGCCGTTGCCTTGTTTGAAGCGGGTGTCGCAACGGTTATCGGGTTTTCCTGAGACGCACTATCGTCTGCACGTTTAAATAATTTCTTTAACAAAGTCATACCTTATCCGCAGGAGCGAACGGTTAGCTAATATTTCGTCTGAATGGTGGCAGAGAATCCAGCAGTTGTCGGCCATATCGCCGGGTTACAACACGCCGGTCCAGCAGCACGATTCTTCCCCTGTCCTGCTCGGTTCGCAGCAGCCGTCCAGCGGCCTGGGTTAATCGCACCGATGCCATCGGCACCGACCATTCCATAAAAGAGTTGCCACCCTGCTGCTCAATCCACTCAGCCATGGTGGCATCCACCGGATCATCCGGCACACTAAAGGGAATCTTGGTAATAATCACTTCGGTGAGATAGTCACCGGGAAGGTCGACCCCTTCAGTAAAAGAAGCGAGGCCAAAGATAACACTTCCCCGCCCCTCATCAATTTCGGTCTTATGGCGTTTCAGAATCTCGTTTTTACTGAAATCACCCTGTGACAACACCCTATTGTTGAGCTTTTCGTCGAGACTGGCAAGCACTGATCGCATCTGCCGCCATGAACTGAACAACACCAGGGTACCGGTATCGGTCTTCAGCTCCGCATTAAGATAATCAGCAACAGCTTGCGTATGCAGTTCCGGGTCGTTTGCCTCAACTTTCATCGGCGGAACATAGAGTTCGGCCGCATGATAATGATCAAACGGACTGGGCAGGCTGAAACAGGGCGTATCCGCAGGCAACCCAAGATCAGCCAGCAGCCGGTCAAAACGACCCAGAGCGGTCAGCGTCGCAGAGGTAACCACCGCAGCATAACAGTGTTGCCAAAGATTCATACGCAACATCTCAGCCGCGGATACCGGGGCACTGCTGCATTCAAAATCATACCCCTGAGCCGTTTCGGCGAGACTGATCCAGCGGGCGGTTGGGGTGGTATTTTCAGCATCGGGATGCCCCATCGCGCGACCCAGCCCGGTAATATTCTGCAGCCGCGCTACCATCATACCAACACGGGGATACCAGATCTCAGCGGCCTGACGATCAATCCCCCCTTCACCATCAAGCGACTCTTTCAGCAGATCCAGTATCATCTCCATCTTCGCTGCCATACGTGCGCCCAGATGCTCAACCTGCAGACCAAACTGTTTTACCTCATCCGGCACCACCCCACTGGTATAGCGAAACCGCTCTTTAGGGCGCTTGAATGAATCATCCAGCAGAATAGGGCGAATCAGTTCAGCCCAGTTATTCAGCACCACCTGAAGATCTTCGCCGGGCTTGCGCTGCTGCTGTACATAATCACTCATGAGCTGTGGCGTGCCGGTTTGCTCGAGCATCTTATCCAGTTGCTTGATGGTCCCGGAAAGCCAGCGCTCGGTTGATTTTAAACGCAGGTTAAAGGAGAAATGCCCACTGGCCTTATCGGACAGGTGGTGGCCCTCATCGAAGATATAGATGGTTTCAGAGGGATCAGGCAGAATCGCCCCGCCCCCCAACGCAAGATCGGCCAGAACGATGTCATGGTTGGCAATAACGCACTCAACCTGATCAAGATCTTTACGCGCTTTAAAAAAGCTGCAGGCGGAAAAATTGCTGCAGCGCCGGTTAGTGCACTGCAGGTGGTCACTGGTCAGCGGGCTCCAGTCCTGGTCACTGATATCCTGAGTCAGGTTATCCCGGTCACCATCCCAGCGCCCGGAGGCAAACTCATTCAGCAGGCTCTTATAGAACTCGACAGTGTCGCTGTCTAACCGTAGCGACAGCTCATCCTCATACAGCGCCTGCTGAGCTGTCACACCATGAGCATCGAGATGCTGTTCAGCTTTACTGATACAGAAGTAGCGACCACGCCCTTTGGCAAGACCGAAGGTGACGGATAATCCGGCATGCTCAGCCACCTCAGGAAGATCTTTATTCAACAGCTGTTCCTGCAGTGCAACGGTCGCGGTTGAAAGCACCACTTTCTTACCCTTCGCCTTGGCAATCGGCAGAACGGCGAGCAGATAGCCAATGGTTTTACCGGTTCCGGTGCCCGCTTCAATCACGCTGACATGCTTTTCACCGAGACGATGAGATTTTTCGTCCTGTAGAATCGCACCGAGCACCTTTGCGACTTCCGCTATCATCTGCTTCTGGCCCATTCGGGGCTTCAGCTGACGGCTTTCCAAAAAACGCCTGTACGCTCCCTGTATCTCTTTTTTTATCTCTTCTGAAAGCACCTGACCGCCCTAATACACTGTAACCACGCACATTCTAGCAATAATACTGGATAAATAGACAGAAAAATGTTTACAAACAAATAATACTGTATATAGTTACAGCTACTGGATAAAAACACAGAGTTCATCATGAAACTGACACAACGCCAAACAGATGTACTTGATTGCATAAAAAAATGCATCAGCACCACCGGTTATCCACCAACCCGTGCGGATATAGCTAAAGAGTTGGGGTTCAAATCAGCCAATGCGGCAGAAGAACACCTCAAGGCACTGGCCCGTAAAGGTGCCATCGAGATGATTCCCGGTACATCGCGGGGCATCCGGATACCTGGATTCGATGATGAGCAAGGCCTGCCAATTGTAGGCCAGGTTGCTGCCGGTGAGCCGATTCTGGCCCAGGAGAATGTTGAAGACCGCATTACCATTGCGTCTGACTTTTTCCATCCTCCTGCTGACTATCTGCTGCGGGTGCGTGGTACCAGTATGAAAAATATTGGCATTATGGATGGCGATTTGCTGGCTGTTCACCAGTGCCAGAGCGCTAAGAACGGCGAAATAGTTGTCGCCAGACTCGACAACGATGTCACCGTAAAACGCTTTAAACGTGAAGGTAACCTTGTATACCTGATCGCAGAAAACGAAGAGTTCGAGCCTATTGTGGTCGACCTGCAAACGCAGGAACTCTCAATTGAAGGCCTCGGTGTCGGGGTTATCAGAAGAGGACAGTAATCATGTTGCACGCAGTTAGCAGTTTTAACAGCTCAGAACCCGTTCTGCCAGGTCTTATTCGTCCGGCAGCAGCAGCACAACCGCATCAATCAGGACTTGCCGGCAAAGTGACCGAAATAGTTTTGCAGGGCAGTGATTTTGGGGAAATGACCATGCTACTGCCGCTACTTGCACAACTGAGTAAAGATGATCGCTGGTTTGCCTGGATCGCCCCGCCAACAGCATTGCCAAAGAGCCTGCTCGAGGCCGCAGGCATCGATCTGAAGAAGGTTATGCTACTACAGCCCGATCAGAGCCACTCAACCTATCAACTGGCGTGCCAGGCGCTTAAAGCAGGCACCTGCCATGCGGTTATCAGCTGGCCGGGCGTAGTAAGCAGTGAAGAGCTGGCAGGGTTAGAAGATGCTGCCGTTAACGGTAAAAGCCACGGCATTGTTATCCGTGACCGTCGACTCTGCTGAGTCGCCCCTTCAGAACAACTTAACTGAAGAAAATAAGCACACTAGACATCTTTTTTACTCATCTGACCAAAAATGAGAGTCAAAAAAAACAGCGCCGAGGCGCTGTTTTTTTTTTGCTTTTCTAGCTGAGCAAAACCTTAACTGATCAATGTCAGAGACACAGATCAGCTCGGTTAGATAAGCGCTAGTGAATGACTCGCGACTGATAATCTGAGTCATCACCAAACTCATTGTCTGACTCATTGATAAGATTATCCGTTTCAGCTGCAGCTTTCACATTCAGATCAGAGATCATATGAATCCCCGCGGTTAGCATCACCTTAGCCACATCAATGCATTCCTCTTCAAGCTGCTCCCTGACACTTTCAGAGAAACTGATCCGCATAATAGGCTCGTCGTCAGAATCAGCCCGTCGCAAGGCTATCTGGCCATCGTCCAGCTCAATTATTTCCAAAAACATATCTGACATATTCTTCTCAATCCAGGCGACACCCGGGTCTGAAAAAACACTGTTAAACGACTCGATAAACCAATCGAGCCTGCTATACCAAACCTACTGGGCACGCGTTTACAGAGGCAAACTTCATCTGCCAGCGTATACCGGCTGACAAAAACCAGCATAAGTCGATGGTTACCACTCCTGCATGCCTGCACGCAGACGCTCTATCAGCAGTTTAAACTGGTTAAACCAATTTTGATATTCTTTGAGAATATCGGCATCTTCAGCATGATCCGGATTGATCTGCATAACATGGATCTCAGAAACACTGTGCGCCTGCGCCGCAGACGCCTTATGCTCTTCGGCACGCCAGCAGGCTTTATACGCTGCCAGAAGCTGGTGTAACCAACTGCCAGAATCATTATGCAGCTGTTGCAACTCAATCACTTCAGGCGCTTCTAACCCCTGCGCTTCCATCTGCTCAGTCAACTGGCTCAGTTTACTGATCCGATTCGCATCGAACCGGTATTGCTCAGCAATCTCTCTCAGCAATGAACTGTAAGCAGAGACCATATGAAATAACACAGACTCGTTATAGGACTCAATCAGAGCATGTTTACTCCAACCTGTCGATTCCTGAGCCACTTTAAGCGCATCCAGATGGATGCGGGTAAAGTTTAGTTTCTGATTGGTACGGGTCAGGTATACACCGCTCATACTAGGTCTCCGCTCACTTCGTAGCCGCTGATTTCTTCGCTTTGGCAGCTTCCGCTACCCACTTACTACCAGTATAAAATGCTCGCCATCCGGTTGCTTTACCGTCGACTTCAGTCATCACGTACTGCTCTTTTGTTTTACGACTGTAGCGAACGATAGCTGGGTTACCCTCATCATCCTCCACGGGCGCACTAAACAGGAAGCTGTACTTTGGATCGATCTCACTCTGGTGCGGCAGAAGCTCAGTGACTTTCGGCGCCCGTGTTTCCCGCTTTCGAGGAAACTGGCTGGCGGCCAGAAACAGACCGGAAGCACCATCCCGCAGAATGAAAGTGTCATCGACGTTGTCACACTGCAACTCTGGCATCGGCACCGGATCCATCTTGGGCGGTGCAGCCTCGCCACTGCGCAACAACTTACGCGTGTTTTTACAGGTCTCACTGGTACAACCAAAGAATTTACCAAAACGGCCTGTCTTCAGCTGCATCTCAGAGCCGCACTTATCACACTCAAGTACCGGGCCGTCATAGCCTTTAATTTTGAACGAACCCTTTTCAACTTCGAAACCTGAACAGTCAGGATTGTTACCACAGATGTGCAGCTTACGTTGCTCATCAATCAGGTAACTGTCCATCGCAGTATCACAGATTTTACAACGATGCTTGTTGCGCAGGATTCGGGACTCTTCCTCTTCGTCGCCGTCAACACTCACCACTTCATCACCGTGAACCAGATTCATGGTGGTTTTACAGCGCTCTTTAGGTGGTAAAGCGTAGCCTGAACAGCCCAGAAAAACCCCGGTGGTACCGGTACGGATCATCATCATCCGACCACAGCTTGGGCAGGCGATATCCGTTTCTGTCGGAGCATTCAGCCGCATTCCCGTTTCAGGATCCTGCGCTTCAAGCAAACGGTCACTGAAACCTTTGTAGAACTGGTTCAGCAGGGATTTCCACTCCGTTGTTCCGGTCGCAATACCGTCCAGCGATTCCTCCATCCGGGCGGTGAAACTAAAGTCCATCAGATCTGTGAAATTTTCCACCAGCCTTTCGGTGACAATATCACCCATTTTCTGCGCATAAAAACGGCGGTTCTGGACTTCGACATAACCCCGGTCCTGAATGGTGGAGATGATCGAAGCATAGGTCGATGGCCGGCCGATGCCGCGCTTTTCCAACTCTTTAACCAGGCTGGCTTCAGTATAACGTGGCGCAGGCTTGGTAAAGTGCTGTTTAGGATCCAGTTGCTGAAGCTGCAACACGTCGCCCTGCTGCACATCCGGTAAAATAATATCTTCATTCTTACCCTGGCTATTCATCACCCGGGTATAACCATCAAAACGGAGGATCCGCCCCTTGGTACGCAGTTCGAATTCACCAGCGGTGACTGTGATCCGGGTACTGGTATAGAGCGCCGGAGTCATCTGACAAGCAAGAAACTGACGTCGAATCAGTTCATAGAGCCGCTCAGCGTCCCGCTCCATGCCGTTAAGGGCGGTCGCCTCGATAGTGACGTCAGAGGGACGAATCGCCTCGTGAGCCTCCTGAGCGCCCTCCTTGCTGCTATAAGAGTTAGGATTTTCCGGCAGATATTTACTGCCAAAATTGTCACTGATGTACTCTCTGCACGCGGCCACTGCTTCGCCACTCAGATTAGTCGAATCGGTACGCATATAGGTGATGTAGCCAGCCTCATAGAGCCGTTGTGCCATCATCATGGTTTTCTTCACACCAAAGCTCAGACGGGTACTGGCCGCCTGCTGCAGTGTCGAGGTAATAAACGGCGCTGAAGGACGACTACTGGTCGGCCGATCCTGGCGGTTTGTTACCCGGAAGGCCTGCTGTTTAAGCTGCGCAAGGTGTGCCTCAGTCTCTTTCCCGGTGACCGGACGGAAGGTCTGATCGCGGTATTTATCAACCTGGAGCCGCAACGCCTCTTTTGTATCTGATTCTACATCCGCATGCAGCTCCCAGAACTCTTCAGGGATAAAGCTGCGAATCTCTTTCTCACGTTCTACCAGCAAACGCACAGCAACTGATTGAACCCGTCCTGCGGACAGTCCCCGGGCAACTTTTGCCCAAAGCAGCGGCGAGACCATATAACCCACGACACGGTCCAGGAATCGTCGCGCCTGCTGTGCATTAACCCGATTAAGATCAAGCTCGCCAGGCTGTTTAAACGCTTCCTGAATCGCTTTTTTGGTAATCTCATTAAATACCACACGCTTATAGCGCGAATCCTCACCGCCGATCGCTTCCCGCAGGTGCCAGGCAATCGCCTCCCCTTCGCGGTCCAAATCGGTTGCGAGATAGATAGTGTCAGCATCTTTCGCCAGTCGCCTTAACTCATCCACGACTTTTTCTTTACCCGGTAAAATTTCGTAGCGCGCATCCCAGTTATGCTCGGGATCAACACCCATTCGGGCAATCAGTTGCTTTTTGCTCTTTTCAGCCTGATGACGAGCCTTCTCGTCCGGTGACATTTTCCGTGTCAGAGCGGCCTGCCGCGCACGCTCTTTGGGGTCGGAGCCGGTCCCGTTACCTGAACCACTGGTGGGCAGATCACGAATGTGGCCCACACTCGACTTAACCACAAACTGGTTACCCAGATACTTGTTTATGGTTTTCGCTTTTGCAGGTGACTCAACAATAACTAGGGACTTTCCCATATAAATACAATCCTTAAAGGACAAGGTGACAATACAAAACAGCGTGCATATATAAGGGCTGTAACCAGCAGGGTCAAGCTTCTGCCAAAAAAAACACGCTAATTGATCAAGAGTATTGGCTAATAAAGGTATGTTTCTGGTAGCTTAAATGCAGTATGCTGCCGCCAATATTAGCCTGTTCCTTAATTACAACTACCTGAGAATATGTTGCAAGACAACCTGATTTTTCTTTTTTCTTTAATCGCCGTCGGTTTCATTGCGCTACTGGTTAACCATTTTTTTTCTACCAGAGAGCAACAGCAGGAATATCGTTCCAAGCGATTAAGAGAGCTGAACCAGAAGTCTGGCGAAGCTTTGGAAACCCTTGCGATTCTCAAGGAAGCTAACTGTCGCTCCGAAATTTCCGATGCCTTAAGCGGATATATCGTAAGTATGATCGAAGAGATCTCGATACTGGCACCAGACTCTGACCTACTGCAGGATATCAGTGCGCAGAAAGAGAGTACCGACAGGGTTAGCCCCGTTCCCGGTGGCTTTAATAATGACCGGGCACTGAAAAAAGCTCAGATCCACGTGCAACACGCGGAAAAACTCTGCATTGAAATGGCACAGCTGGGCAAATTGAGCGTATCCCGGGCTAAGCAGTTTCAACATGACCTCTACTGGCTGCATGTCTGTGTCTTTGTCGATGCACATATCAACCAGGGAAATTATTATCTCGAGCGGGACGACAAGTTAATCGCCATGTCCCATTACAAACATGCGAAAGCGATGATTGCCCGGGCCAACGTACCGCAAAAGCAGAAACAGGTCTATGTCGACAGGATCAGAGATCTGCTCAACAAAGCACGCCCAAGCAGCGCAATGGCAACAGGTAATCTGGCGGCATCACTTGACCAACTGGCTCAGAAAGAAAACAGAGAAGAGCAAAACTAAGGCTTATCATCTCTGATAAACTCAAACCGTGGCACGACGGTTCCATCACTCACAGTGACATTTTCATTAAACATCTCCAGAGGTCGAACCCATACCGCACGGTCTCCATAACACGGCCGGTAGACCACCAGCCACTCCTCGGTTTCGGAGTGTCTGGCAAGATGAAGTACCTGATATTCTGCGCCCTTATAATGCCGGTAGAAACCCTGCTTAAGTGTCATAAAACTGCCTCTAGAACTGTTCATCGATAAAAGGCTGAAGCAGCGCGTGCAACTGTTCAAGCACCTCTTCGCCACCTTTTTCATTCCAGTACAATGAGATATGTATAGGCGTCGATTCAACCGATGCAACCCCCTCCGGAAGCTGTGAAATCAACAGGTTAAGCATGGCTAGCTGTTTTTCATTGAGACGACGCTCTCCCACCCCCCAGCACCAACCCTCTGGCAGACCTTCGTCAGCAACCGCAATCTGGCGAAAAATCTGCCACTCAATAAAGTTTGCCCGGTGTTTTTTGTCCAGATTATAACGCGGCAGTCGGTAAGCGGTCGCCTTCATTACTTCAGGCTCAACCTGACCGGCGGCGCGAGGAGGTTTTGCCCGCACTATCTGCACCTGAAATCCCCGGCGACTAGCCTGCTGCCTTAACTTTGCTAAATAACGCTCCCGGGGACTGGGCATCACCCACATCATTGACCCCAGCAAGGACATCATAACAAGAACAATAATAGCCCACTTCATTCAATATCCTCGACTACCCAAATTGACCCCGGTCAGATTCAAAACCTGCGGGTGTATGCTACTCTAATAATCAGGAATCAAAAGGAGATATTCCCATGTCCCTATACAAACATATTTTAGTGGCGACTGATCTGTCAGAGGAATCTGATCAGTTGATCGACAAAGTTAAACAACTGGCAGAATGCACCAATGCAGAGCTATCACTGGTTCACGTTATAGAGCCCCTCAGCTTCGCTTATGGCGGCGATGTCCCTATGGATCTGACAACCATTCAGGCACAGCTGGATGAACATGCACAGAGCAAAATGACTCGCTACAGCAAGCAACTAGACTATCAGGTAAAACAGTGCCATGTGGTCTCAGGCCATACCGAAACTGAGATCCACCGGATTGCTGAAGAACAGGGTTGTGACCTGATCATGGTCGGCAGTCATGGACGTCATGGCCTGGCTCTGCTACTGGGTTCAACCGCAAACGGCATCCTCCACGGCGCTAAGTGTGATGTTCTGGCTATCCGGGTTAAAGCAGAGGCATAGAAGCATTGAAACATAGAGGCACAGCCTCTATGTTCCTGCATACCACACTAACGAGTATTCTTTCAAATACTCGTTAACGCTTATAGCATCGCTTCTAATTCGACCCAGCGTTCCATTAGCTCCTCTAGCTGAGCCTCTTTGCTCTGCAACGCAGCCAGCCTGGCTGAAACATGCTCACGATCGCCGCTATAAAAGTCAGCGGCACCCGTTTCAGCGTGTAACCGATCAATCTCAGCTTCCAACTGCTCTAACTGCCCCGGTAACAGATCTAACTCCCGTTGCAGCTTATAACTGAGCTTTTTCTTCGGCGGTTCGGCCTTAACCGGTTCAGCAGCAACCGCAGGCTTAGCACTGGCTTTTGCTGTACTAACCGCTGGCGCCTGAGACCGCTGACGCAGCCAGTCTTCATAACCACCGACATACTCCTGGATTTTGCCGTCACCTTCGAACACCAGTGTTGAGGTTACAACATTGTCCAGAAACGCCCGGTCATGACTGACCAGCAATAAGGTCCCTTTATACTCTAAGAGAATCTCTTCCAGCAGTTCCAGAGTCTCTATATCAAGATCGTTGGTCGGCTCATCGAGCACCAACAGGTTAGATGGCTGACTGAACAGTTTCGCCAGCATCACTCGGTTACACTCGCCACCGGATAATGCTTTGACCGGTGTGCGGGCGCGCTCAGGCGAGAACAGAAAATCACTCAGATAGCTGATGATATGGCGTGACTTACCATTAATGACAATACTTTCACGGCCTTCTGAGATATTGTCGATAATGGTTTTTTCGGGGCTCAATGTCCCCCGCAACTGATCAAAATAGGCGATATTGAGGCTGGTTCCGAGCTTCACCACACCGTTATCAGGCTTCAACTGTCCTAGCAATACTTTTAACAGCGTACTTTTACCCACACCATTAGGGCCAATCAGACCGATACGATCACCGCGTTGCACCGACATTGTCAGATCGCTGATCACAGCCTCTCCGTTATAGCCGTGACTCACCTTTTCCAGTTCAATCACAATTTTGCCGGAGCGGTCGGCCTGCTCGACCTGAAACTTCGCTTTACCCTGCAACTCCCGACGCTGAGAGCGCTCAACCCGCAGGTCTTTCAGCGCTCGCACCCGACCTTCGTTACGGGTTCTGCGCGCCTTAATACCCTGCCGGATCCACTTTTCCTCTTCCGCCAGGCGCTTATCAAACAGCGCATTGTGGCGCTCTTCCTCTTCCAGCAACTTCTCTTTTTGTGTCAGGTAAGCGGAGTAATTGCCGGGAAATGAGGTCAGATTTCCGCGATCCAATTCAACGATACGGGTGGCAAGACGCTCAACCAACGAGCGGTCGTGAGAGATAAACAGCACACCACCACGAAACTCCATAATCTGTTTTTCTAACCACTCAATGGTTTCGATATCCAGATGGTTGGTCGGTTCGTCCAGCAACAGGATATCCGGTGACTGAACCAGTGCAGCCCCCAATGCAGCCCGACGACGCCAGCCACCGGACAGGGCAGACATCAGTTGATCTCCATCCAGCTCAAGACGCTCCAGAACCTGCTGAATTTTCTGTTCCAGATGCCAGCCATCAACCAGTTCAATGCGGTGCTGCAATCGTTCCAATTCAGCCATATCCGTATCACTGTGGCTCATGGCCAGCGTTTCGTAACGGTTTAATAGATCAACTGTTTCAGCACAGCCAGACGCAACCACATCTCTGACTTTGCGATCATCGGCCGCAGGCAGCATCTGCGAAAGCTCAGCAACACGCGCCCCGCCATCCTGCCAGATCTCGCCATCATCGGTTGCCTGATGACGTGCTAATACTTTCAGCAGGGTCGACTTACCCGCACCATTAATACCCACCAGAGCAACCCTTTCGCCTTTATCCAGCTGAAAGTCGACGTGATCGAGCAGTTGTTTATCGCCAAATGCGACGGAGACCTTATCCAGTCTGATCAGAGCCATGCTTAAATCCACCAAAAACGTTGGCCGCATATTCTACAGAAAAACCACAGGGCGGTGATACGCAAAGAAAATATATTTACAGTTCCCGTTAAAGATCATGAAGATATAAGGGCTGCTTGATCAATTTCACCAAATCGGCAGATATTTCACTCGAATTTACTGCACCATTGCCGCTATGATTGGGGTAACAGTGACTACTGAAATAGGGATATATGCTTTATATACTGAGTTCAACCAAATTACCCCGAACCCTCTGCAGTATTTTTGTCTGTACGTTGTTGACGGGAGGTATAAATACGGCTGTTGCGGAGTCAACTCTGGCAGACTCAGCTATTGCGTCAGCTTCTGAAGCAGGCCTCGCTGTGGCCACTGCCGCAGAATCACGGTTGCTCTATGAACAAGCCCTCAACGCATTGAAAGATGATGACCTTGAGCAGTTTTATCTGCTTAAGTCCCGGTTAACGGCCTACCCTCTTTATCCCTATATTGAACAACAAGAGCTTGAACACAATTTTGACACTGTCACTCAGCACCACATAAACCTTTACGCACAGCAATACCAGGAGATCCCCACGGTTTATCAATTGCAGCAAAAATGGCTGAGTTATCTGGCAGCCAATAAACGCTGGCAGCACTATATTACCGCCCATCAGAACGCTGACGTAGAGAGTGAGCTATATGAGTGTCATTACCGTAACGCGCTGCTACAAACAGGTCAGTCGAGTCTTGCCGTGAAAGGTATTGAGAGTTTATGGAACGCGGGGCATTCGATACCGAATGCCTGCGATCCTGTTTTTGACCACTGGAGCGCAAAATATAATGCACCCTCCAGCAAGCTGGCCTACCAACGGTTCTGGAAAGCCGTAGATAATAACAATATAGACCTGGCTCGATATCTGACACGTTTTATTAAAGATAAGCAGCAGAAGCGCGCCACAGAGCGATTCTTCGAGATCAGCAAGACCCCCTCTCTGGCTCAGGACCTTAGCTACTTGCCAGGTGACAATATTGCCAGTCAGTCAACCTATCTGTATGGCATCGATCGTCTGTCAAGAAAAAGTCCGCAGGCTGCCACGCAGGCGTGGCTTAAAATTCGCACAAAACTGACCTTTAGCCCGGAAGATCAGCAAAATCTGAACCGGACACTGGCACGACGTGTGGCAAACCGGCCCGATAAGCAAACCGATACACTTCTACGGCAGTTGAACAAACCCGTTGATGAAGAGATTCAGGAACGTCGTATCATGCTTGCGCTGACCGATCTCAACTGGAAAAAAGTCCATCAGTTGATTGACCAACTGCCCGCAGAAACACAGCTAAATGAACGCTGGGTCTACTGGAGGACGCTCTCGGCCAGCCACATAGAGGGACTTAAACCTGCCTATTCCGATGCTTTTGTAAACCTGAGTACCCAGCGCAGCTATTACGGTTTACTGGCCGCGAGAACGCTGCAAACCGGTTTTCGTCTGAACCCACAACAGGATAAAGTACCCGAGCAGGGTGTATTGGCACTGGCGAATCACCCCGCTATGCTGCGAATGCATGAACTTTACCAACTGGACGAGCGCTATCTTGCCCGGCGTGAATGGAATCAGCTAACCCGGGATTATGATGCCGATCAGCTGCGCACTGCAGCCACTGTCCTGCACCGCTGGGGCTGGCACAATATGGCGATCATCGGTGTTGCCAAGGCAAAATACTGGGATGATATAGCCCTGCGATTCCCCATGCCCTACTCTGAAATCTTTTCCGAACTGGCGGGCAAGTACAATATAGACACCAACTGGGCCCGTGCGATTGCACGCCAGGAAAGCGCCTATCAACCCCATGCTCGCTCCCATGTTGGCGCCAGAGGCTTGATGCAACTGATGCCAAAGACCGCTCAGTTTACGGCAAAACATAACGACATCCCCTACAAAAACAGCAGCGATCTTTATCTGCCAAAAACCAATATCAATCTGGGCGTAGCCTACCTGGCTGAGATGCAGGAAACATTCAGCAACAATCAGATCTACGCCACCGCTGCCTATAATGCAGGCCCCCATCGGGTTAAGCAGTGGTTGAAGCAACGCGGGGATCTGCCGGTTGATATCTGGATAGAAACAATTCCTTTTAATGAAACCCGCCGATACGTCATGAACGTTATGGCCTACCATGCGGTTTATCGTACGCTGGCGGGACAGCCTTCCCATATCATTGAGGGACAAACAGCTTTCCGCCTGGCGTTACAAACTTCTACAGGGGCTACACAGGCCGCGCAACTGCGGGATTATATCCGCCTTAATCCCAACACACCTCAGACCCGGTGATGACAGATCAGATTAGCCACAGTGGCCGCTATTCACTGACCGATATCGGCATCAATCTGACCGATAGCGTGTTTGATGCTGATCGTGAAACCGTTATTCAGGATGCGGATACAGCCGGGGTTAAGCGAATGCTGATCACGGGGACCAATGCCAGGGAAAGTGAACAGGCGATCAGCCTTTGCCAGCAACACCCCAACCGATTGTTTTGCACCGTTGGGGTTCACCCCCATTATAGTAAGGAGTTTAGCCCGGAGGTTCGCAATACTCTGGCCGCTTTACTGAAACACCCACACGTGTGTGCTGTCGGCGAGACCGGCCTGGATTTTAACCGCAATTTTTCCACCCCCGAACAACAGATATGGGCATTTGAGCAACAGCTTGAGCTGGCATCAGAATCGGGGCTGCCGCTGTTTCTTCACGAAAGGGATGCACATATGCAGCAGATTAAGATGCTGCGCTATGTGAAAGATGAGATAAGCGGTGGGGTAGCACACTGTTTTACCGGCAGCCGTGAAGAGTTGTACAACTATCTCGACCTGGATCTGTATATCGGCATTACCGGCTGGATATGTGATGAACGCAGAGGCGTTGAGCTTTTCAATCTGCTCAAAGAGATTCCGGCCAACCGCCTGCTGCTGGAAACCGATGCGCCCTACCTGATACCTCGCAACCTGAAACCTAAGACCAAAAGTCGTCGCAACCTTCCTGCCTATCTGCCACACATTCTCGAACAGGCAGCCCTGGCGCGCAATGATGATCCGCAGGAGTTAGCACAGCAAACTGAAGCGAACTGCCAGCGGCTATTCCGTTTTAGTCAGGCAACACTCAATTAGGCCGATAAATCCAATCAACAACAGCTTTTTCAAAGAGAACTCAGACAACCTGAACTTCAAGCCCGGAGACAAAACGGCTAAGATCCTCAGCACCAAATGGCCAACGCAACTCAGCCCCGCTTGCTTCATCCACCAGCACCGGGATCAATAACGCGTACTGTTCCATCAACTGATCATCATAAGCGATATCGACCTCATCCAACTGGTGTTGATGTGGATCAAGACCGGCAATAAGCACTTCAACCGCCTCATCACACAGATGGCAGCCAACACTGCTCATAAGTAGAAACTGACGCATTCCCCCTCCTCATCACCGTGGCGAAACAAATATTTGAATTCTGATAAGCGTATAATCATACCTCATTTAAACCCTGAATTTGTGCTATCTCAACGCCGTTCAGATACACTGACGGGAGTCTCAGCCCGACAGACGTTGAAGCAATACGGATTGGACCGTTGACAAAATACTGCAACATACCAATGTTACATTTACGGCCAGGATTGACCGGAAAGCCGATAAACCGGACTAAAGTAGTGCAATACTAGTGAAATTGAGGCTTGCTGCGCCGCATCAAGTTGTCTATGCTCAGGTACTCTGTTTGCATAATAGTCATTCTACTCCGGGTTCAGAAGATAGCCCTTACGGCTAACCAAACAGGCATAAAAATTATAAACAGTCGTCCATGCGGTAGCTCATCATAGAAGTGACACCACATACTCAGGCAGGCTCCAGAAAGAAGGCAGTTTTATGGAAAACAACAGCAACATGCTCTCTAACCCACAAGAATTTATCAATTATCTAAATCAGGAAAGCAAAAAAGTTCTGGAGATGTATTCTCAGGGAAACAGTGACGATCTGTTCAAGAAATTCACGCAGTCCTGGACTGAGCTTGCTGCACGCTCTTTCGAAGACCCTTCCGTCTGGGTTCGTGCTATTACTGACTATCAGCAAGCCCAGATTAACCTGTGGCAAAACATCCTGACAGGCAAAGCGGTCGAAAAGCCGATCGCTGAACCACAGAAAGGTGATCGTCGCTTTGCTGCTGAAGAGTGGAGTCAGAATCCGGTATTTTCGTATATCAAGCAGTCTTACCTGCTGACCTCAAATTTGCTCAACGAGATGGCAGCCAACGCCCAGCTCAGCGATATTGAGCAAAAGAAGCTCCAGTTCTATACGCAGCAATATACTGATGCAATGTCACCTACCAACTTTGCACTGACCAACCCTGAGGTTTTGCAGCAGGCGCTGGAAAGCAAGGGTCAAAGTTTGGTTGATGGTCTGCAAAACCTGATGGGTGATATTGAGAAAGGCCGCATCACTATGACGGATGAGAGCGCTTTCACCCTGGGTGAAAATATTGCCACATCTAAAGGGGCCGTGGTTTTCGAAAACGAAATGCTGCAACTTATTCAGTACACACCTTCGACCGAGCAGGTATACAGCCGGCCAATGCTGATTGTGCCTCCCTGCATTAACAAGTTTTACATCATGGACCTGCAGGAACATAACTCTTACGTTAAGTACTGTGTTGACCAGGGACAAACCGTATTTCTGGTTTCCTGGGTTAACCCTACTGTTGAACAGCGCGGACTGGCGTGGGATGACTATGTTGAAAACGGCACCCTGAAAGCGATTGATGCGGCTAAAAAAATCACCGGACAGGATAAAATCAACTGTGTCTCATGGTGTATCGGCGGAACCATTCTGGCGTCCACTCTGGCGGTGATGGCGAAGCGCAAAGATGAGTCTGTTGCCTCTGCAACTTTCCTAACCACACTAACGGATTTCACTGATCCTGGTGATCTGAGCGTTTTCATCGATGAGCAGCAGGTCAAACAACTGACTCAGAAAGTCGATGACGAAGGCCTGCTCAACGGTCGCAATCTCGCCTCTGCATTCAACATGCTGCGCTCTAATGATCTGGTCTGGTCATACGTTGTTAACAACTATCTCAAGGGCCAGAACCCGGCTCCATTTGATATTCTGTACTGGAACTCTGACTCTACCAACCTGCCAGCGAAGATGTACAACTTCTATATCAACGAGATGTACATCAACAACAAACTGTCCCAGCCCGGTGGCCTGACGATTTGTGGTGAATCGATCGATCTGCGTGATATCACTATTCCGGTTTACTTCCTCTCGACGATCGAAGATCACATCGCGCCCTGGAAAGGTACTTTCAAAGGTACAGAGATGATGCAGGGTAAGATTGAATTTGTACTGGGTGCCAGCGGTCACGTTGCCGGCGTCATCAATCCTGCCTCTAAAAACCGTCGCAACTACTGGACCGGTGGCGAATTGGGTCAGGGTCCGGATCATTGGCTGGAAACCGCTGAACGCCAGGAAGGCAGCTGGTGGCCAAACTGGTCTAAATGGCTGAAACCTAAGGCAGGCAAGAAAGTTGATGCACCTAAAGAGCTCGGCAGTGCCGAATTCAAAGTCATCGAGCCGGCTCCGGGTCGTTATGTCGCAAGTCGCGTTGACTAATTGACATAACAACCGATAATAAGCCGGGGCCTGTGCCCCGGTTTTTTTTACTTCTGCTTGCAGTCTTAGACCTGACATCCTGCAAGCCATCACTTTTGAAGCAATACCCTGTGAAAGCATCACCTTTGAAAAAACGCACGCAACCCTCCATCCGCGAAAGCCGCCAGATTCTCGCATTGGCTATTCCGATTCTTATCGCTGAATTATCGCAGGCCGCGATGGGGTTTGTTGATACACTGATGGCTGCCCGCTATAGCGCAGAGGACCTTGCCGCTGTAGCTTTAGGCTCGGGGATCTGGCTGCCCGTAGTGATCTCGCTGGGGGGGCTGCTGATGGCCGTCACGCCGATGGTCGCAAACCATGCAGGCAGCGATCAGTTGCGGCGTACCCGATTAATTTTTCATCAAGCGGTTCTGATCGCTCTGATTGCAGGCGTATCAGCCTGGCTAATACTGCGCAATATGGCACCGGTTCTTGATCTCATGCAGGTTAGCGGCAGCTTGAAAGAGAAGACTCTCGGTTATCTGGATGCGCTTTCCTGGGGTGTGCCCGGGATGATTCTCTACCAGGCGGCACGCAGTTATTCAGAAGGATTAGGCAAAACCCAGCCGCTAATGAAAATTGGCCTGTTAGCCCTGCTCTGCAACATCCCCCTGAACTACCTGCTGATCTACGGTAAGCTGGGCTTTCCTGAACTGGGAGGCGTAGGCTGTGGCTGGGCGACCACCATAGTGATGTGGATTATGGCGCTATCGGCAGGCTGCTATCTTCACTACTCCCGTCACTTTCGCAGACTCAAACTGATCACCCTGCCATGGCCCAGGACGAAATACTTCTTCAGTATTCTGAAAATCGGCGTGCCTATTGGCGTTACACTGCTGATTGAAGTCAGCATGTTTACGATGATCGCCCTGCTGATTGCCCGACTGGGAGAGAACGTCATAGCCTCTCACCAGATAACCCTGAGTTTTACCGGCATGGTATTTATGGTTCCGCTGAGCATCGCTATGGCACTTACCATTCGTATTGGTCAGTGCATCGGTCGGCGGGACCTAGTTGCAGCGCAAACAACAGCTATTACCGGCTATGCTATCGTCTGCTGCTGTTCAGTTATCGCCTGCTCTCTTATCGCATTACTCTCCGTTCAGATTGCAACCCTATACAGCAACGAGGACGAGATCATTCAACTCGCCAGCAGTCTGCTATTGATCGCGGCTATTTTTCAGATACCTGATGCGATTCAGGTAGCCAGTGCCGGCATTTTAAGAGGACACAAAGACACTGGAGTGCCACTGTTAATTGTATTCACTTCATACTGGCTGATCGGCCTGCCACTGGGTTATATGCTTGGCCTCACCGACCTGCTGGTTCCCGCCCTGGGTGCAAAAGGCTTCTGGCTAGGAATGATCGCAGGCCTGAGTGTTGGTGCTACACTGTTGTTACTCCGGTATCAAAACATTAAACGTAGATGCGATATTCCAGCCCATTCCTGATAATTCTGCTCGCAATGCTGTTGCAGGGCTGCGACCAACGGCCGGCAGAATCGATGCTGGAGCGCTACAGCAACCGGGTCGCGAACAGCCTCAACAGTGATGCAGAGCTGAATCTGGACATTCCTCTGGCACTCCCCCCCTACCCCAAAAGACGAGAACGTATTCAACCGGTCCCCGATCTGCGGCAGGGCCTGATTGAGGTGCTGAACCTGCGCCACTGTCAGCTGATCAATCTGATAGCTGAGCGCAACAGTTCATTGGGTAAGGTAATGCCCCCCTCCCGGCAGATGGTTTATGAGATAAGATTGTTATTCCGTTTGGGCCGCTGCCAGCAGACTCTGACTCAACACGACTCTGATGCTGAGCTGTTACAACAGGTCGATGAAATTTTTCTGATTAAAAAAGCCAACTTTGAAGTAGCGCTGTGGAATGGCATCTTTACCAGCGAAGCGATAGAGCGGAATTTTTCACGCTCGGAGCCTCCGCTATCGTTAACCGATGATGACGGTTTCAGCCAGACCCGTCAGGCGTTACTCATGTTAAACCGTATCGCCGCTCTGAACAGTGAGATCAATACCCCTCAGACAGAATGGACAGAGCCGGATTATCTTGATCAGCTGGAACCTCACTACCAGGCTCTTTCAAGCCTTCGATACGGTAGTCGCTGGCTACGATCACTCTATCTGGTTACCTACACACTCAACCATACCGCCAGCGTGATTGAACAAAAACTCGGGCAACGACCGCTCTGTTTCAATAAACAGGCAACGCCAAAAGCGCTGATTGTAAAAAACGTATTCAATAAATACTATGCAGGGGAACTGCAGCCCTACATGGCCAGAATAGACAGAGAGGGCCGGGAATGGCTGGAGCTCAACCGTCGACTGCTACTTAACTTCAAGCACATTCCCGATGCAATGAAGGATTATCAGGCGCAGATTATCGCCAGCGATGCCCCACTATGGCTGAACTACACAACCGCAAGAGACCGTCATACGAAAGCCTGGCAACGCCTGCTGAGCCAATGCAACCTGATGCCTGGCAGTTAATCGACTGGCCAACACCATTTTGAGTAAATAACACAGGTGTTGTCATCTAAGCTGTGAAACAATAAAGTTACTCTTTATTTTTTAAACGGTTAACCGTGTCCAGAGATTCCCAGTACAGATCCAGAAACGCTTCTGCAGGCCGGTTTTCATCCAGCCTGAGTTTCCTTGTGGGTCTGATACTGTTATCACTCACCTATACGCTCATTGCCGCCCCTGAATTCACCGTACTGATGTCAGATGCCCAGATCAAAAAACTGGGGCAAAAGTATGGCGATATGGCCGAACGGCGACTCCAGAGCTGGCAGAATCTGATCAAAGATATTGCCGACCTCGACGAAGATGAAAAACTTCATCGGGTAAATCGTTTTTTTAACCAGATGGAGTTTGTCGATGATATCGTCCACTGGAACCAAAAAGACTATTGGGCCAGTCCGGTTGAATTTCTGATTACCAACGGGGGCGATTGCGAAGACTTCTCTATCGCCAAATACTACACCCTGCGTCAGGTAGGCATCCCGATAGAAAAACTCAGTATCGCCTATGTTAAGGCACTCAGACTGAACCAGGCACATATGGTGTTAACCTATTACTCAACGCCTAAAGCGACACCTCTGATACTGGACAATCTGATACCCGAGATAAAACCTGCAAACCGGCGCCCGGATCTGCAGCACGTTTACAGTTTTAACGGCGACAATCTGTGGTTATCGAAAAAAGGCCGCCGCAGTACGCTGGTGGGTACTTCGGACCAGCTAAAGCCCTGGGTACAGCTTCAATCACGAATGGAAAAGCAGGATTTTTAATCCTGATAAATAAGCAGATGAGGAATCGAAAATGTCTATCGTTAATCAGTTAATGGCCGCCGTGTTAGCCGTGCTGATCGGATTGGCGTCTGGCACGGTATATCTGATGTCAGATAGTTCCAAGGAGATGCTGATCCATCAGCTCGAGTCCCATGGCCAGGATACTGCCACCCACCTGGGCCTCTATCTGGCTCCGTATATGGCGGAACGGGATACTGCAGCGATTGAAACCACGGTAAACGCAATTTTCGACAGCGGTTTCTATCAACAGATCCGGGTCGTCGATGCAGAAAACCAACCGCTGTTTATCAAACACACCGATGCACAGATCAACGATAGCGTACCCACGTGGTTTATTCGCCTGGTGGAGATCACCCCACCCGAGATGACCCGGGAAGTTACCAGCCAGTGGCAGAAAGTTGGTTCAATTTTCGTCCAGAGCCGTGCGGGCTATGCTTATGAGCAATTATGGCGGGGAACCGAGAAAACCTTTGCCTGGTTTGTTGTGCTCTCTCTTTTCAGCATGTTTTTTATCAGCCTGCTAATGCGCTACATACTCAACCCTCTGAAGGGAGTCGAAGAGCAGGCAATGGCACTGTCACAACAGAAGTATATTGAACAGAGTCTCATTCCCGGCACCCGTGAATTAAAACAGGTCGTATTGGCGATGAATATGATGGTTCGCCGGGTACGTACCATGTTTGATGAACAGGCGAAGAATATCGAAGAGATACGCCGCACCGCCTATCAGGATGACCTTACCGGACTGGCCAATCAACGGGCAACGTTTACCCAGCTTAATGAACGTATCGATTATCGCAAGGATTTTGGCCAGGGCAACCTGATTCACTTACAACTAGACGATCTGCAACAACTCAATAAAGAATTGGGGATGGAGAAAACCAATAATTTTATACGCGCCTGTGCTGACCAGCTCAACGAACTGGCTCGCATAACAGATGAGCCGGTTATCGGGCGCATCAGCATTTCGGAGTTTATCCTGCTAAGCGATATTACCGACCCTGACCAGCTACAGAGAGAGTTAAACAAGCTGGCAAGCAACCTTAAAGACTTCTATCAGCAGCTAAGTGATACCGCTGAGAGTAAAGTATTCTTCCTCGGTGCAGCCGCCTATTCAGAACAAAGCAACTCCAAAGAGCTGCTGGGTAACGCGCGAAAAGCCACCGATAAAGCGCGTAGGGATAACGTCACCCTGTATTGTCAGAGCACTGACAACAGCGAAGCGCAAAAGAGCTGGCATCAGCATGTGAGTGATAAAATAAGTAGCGGCGATATTTTTTTACAGTCTCAGCCAGTAAAACAGGTATCTGAACGTCAGGACGTCATTCATAACGAGATTTACGCCCGCATACTTAACCAGGATAACCTCCCCTGCATGGCAGGTGAGTTTATCAGTGTGGTGAAACAGTTAAATCTGATGTCGGCCCTGGACAGGTCAGTTCTGAAATCCGCCATCAAGCTGCTGGAAAATAATCCGGAAATGACCCTAGGGGTAAATCTGAGTAATGATTCAGTCAGAGATATTGCTTTCTGCGAATGGCTGATCAGCGCTGCAGAAAAACTTTCCGGCGCCGAACGACTCTGCATAGAGATCAACGAAACATCGGTGCTGAATAACCTTAGCCAGGTCGCACTCTTCCGTGATCAGCTCAAACAGGCGGGCGTCCAGTTCGGTGTCGATAACTTCGGTATCAACCCGGCGGGTTTCAGCTATCTTTACACTGTTCATCCGGATTACATCAAGATTGACGGTTCTTTGATCAGAGAACTGGACAATAGCGCAGAAGACCGCTTCTTTGTCAGAAGCCTGGTGACTGTCGCCCACAGCCTGGATATAAAAGCGTATGCGGAACATGTGGAGCGGGATACTCAGCTGAGTGCACTGCGGCAGCTGGAAGTTGACGGCTCACAGGGCTGGATTCACGGCAAGCCCGAACAGCTCTGAATCGGGCTATTGCAGGATTGATACGGACAAAAAAACCGCCAACAGGCGGTTTTTTTAGTACTACAGGTGATTAACCGCGCTTGGTTAGCAACATTTCCAGCTTGTTGTTAAGGCGCTCTTCCTTCTCCTTAACTTTTTGCTGAACCTTCACTTCCTGCTGCTTTTGCTGACGCAGTTTATTAATCTCTTTCAGCTGCTGCTTGGCATGTTCAGCTTCAGACTCAGTAACAGTGCCGGAAGCCTGACCATCCAGACCGATACGGTCAGCACCCTCTTTCAGGCTGCGAAAGTAATAGGGGGAACGCACATACGAAGCCAGCGCCCGCTTAATCTTATTCTTCGCCAACTTCTCATCAGCAACCAGATCTTCCTGAATTCCGATTTTCAATGGCCGCATACTTTCCCGATTAAAGACCTCGGGATAAGCATCGCATAGCAACTGTAACGCCGCCTGGTTAGCTGCCCGGTTTTTTGAGCGGGTACGGGATTTTGATTTATCCGTAGTATCTGTTGCTGTCACAGTAAGTTTCTCTCAACCATTTATCTATCGGCCCTCGGGGCCTGTTATAAAAAAAACACTACCTGATCCTTAACAGGGAGACTACTCCCCTTTACGGATCAGGTAAAAAAAACGATCATCTTCCACTTTCTGGTCAATCAGTTCATGTCCCAGAAAAGTACAGAATTTTGGTACATCACGCTGAGTTGATGGATCGGTTGCGGTCAACTGCAACACCTCACCAATCGCCATTTCCCGCACTCTGTTGTGCAACAGCATTACCGGCTCAGGACAGAACAGACCTGTTGCATCCATTACCTGATCCGCTTTAACTTCAACCATCAACTCCACCTCAACTTCATCGGGAGACATATTGTCGCAAATTCAGAGGTATAGAAAAACCCATCTTTTTATCTGATAGCATTTTACCCGCTTCAACAGTGCTATTATATTGAAATAAATGAAAATAAATTTATTCAGTTAACGGAGAAGAAAAATGATTCGAGTACTGATAGAGCGCCATATTGCCGACGATCTGGCAGAGCACTACGAGAAAGCTGCACGCAATACTCTGCAACTTGCAATGCAGGCCCATGGTTTTATCTCAGGCGAGTCCCTTAAGAACAGTCATGATGCCAACCACCGGGTGGTCATGGCAACCTTTCGTTCGATTCAGGACTGGCAGCGCTGGCACGCATCTGAAGAGAGACGGCAGATTATGGAAGCGATCATGCCAATGCTGGAAACAGACGAAAAGATTACCGTTCTGGAACATTAACCGTCACACTCACACCCGAGTACAGCCAGCATCAAAGATGCCTGCTATCCATGATAATCCAGCAGTCTCACATGCACGGTAATCTCTTCACGGTCATGATAAAGGTGTTTAGCCGCTATAGAATAACGGACACCCGCATCATTTAACGCATTTTGCAGATAATCCAGACAGCTTTTCACCTCTGGATAACGCTGCTTCATCGGCAACTTAAGGTTGAAAATTGTTTCACGACACCAACCGTTAACCAGCCACTGCGTCATCAGCTTTATCACCCGGGTCGGTTTATCAACGATATCGCAGACCATCCAGTCAACAGCCTTATGCGGTTGATAAGTGAAGGCATCTTCGGTCAGATGTTTCACCTGCCCGGTCTCCATCAGCGACTCTGCCATCGGACCGTTATCAATCGCCGTGACAAACATATTCTGATTTACCAGCTGCCAGGTCCACCCGCCTGGCGCCGCACCCAGATCAACCGCACGTTTGCCACTGCTAATATACTGATGCCACTGATTTTCAGGAATAAACCAGTGCCACGCCTCTTCAAGTTTCAAAGTCGAGCGACTGGGGGACTGATTGGGAAATTTCAGCCGCATAATGCCCATCGGCCAGGGAGCAGAGTTAACGACCGGTGCATAGCCAATATAAAAACAACTACCCGTGAGGGCGAAAATATGCAGTCTGCAAGCCGCTTTTCGTTGCAGAATACCTTTTTTTCGCAACACCTGACTGAACGCTGAGCCGAAGCTATTACAGAATCGCTGCATTTCACGACCTTCCGTCGTATCAGCAGGCTCAACCCATAACTCACAACACTCAGGTAATCCGCTAACATGTTCAATCAGCGAGCCAATCCGGTCTTCAGTATCAATACCCTCAACTATTGGCAGACAAGCAACCCACTGGCGAACAAAGACAAGATCATGAAACTGCAGCTTCTCCACGGCCAGAGAGGCCCCGTCCGGCTGGTGACTGACAAACAGAGCATAGCCGCTGTTTTCTTCAAGTTTACAATAACCATAGATACCCTGTTGCTCACACAACTCACGTACTTCGGCCGCACACTCTTTTTCAAAGCCGGGACGACAATAGAGTAAAAGGTGATTCACAGGGCAGTACCTCACTGATAGGGGTTAATGATTTTGAGTGAGGATTCTACTGCATCGGAGACATGTTCGTCCTGAGTAATTCCGGATATTTTCCTGGGCTTGAGATCATGATCACCATCCTCAAGCCAGTGGAGCTGAACAGATGGGGCAAGCCTGTACCTCTCAACCACCTCTTTTCGCCCCATAACATCGCGGGTTCCCTGAAATATATGCACTGGCTTAGCGACACAAAGAAGATGTTCAATTCTGGGGAGATCCTGCTTCCCTGCAGCATAGAAAGGATAGCCATAGACTAAACACCCGGTTACAGCAGGATGCTCTGTCAGCATTGTCGCCATGCGTCCACCCATTGACTTCCCGGCCAGCCAGAGCGGTTGTCCATCATCAAACTGCTCAATCAGCTGAGCAAAATATTCAAGCAGCCGGGGTTGGCGGTCTGGTGGACGCTTTTTCCCGTCAGACCTGCGCTTTTGCATGTATGGAAACTCAAACCTGATAACCTCAACCCCGCCAGCCGCAAGCCCACTGGCAATCTGACTCATAAATAAGCTATCCATCGGCGCACCGGCGCCATGGGCCAGCAAAATACGCCCCTTATCTGCCCTGCCTTGAACGATCATTGTTACCCTCCTAATCACAAATGCGACTGATTATGCGTCAAAATCCGCTTGATCCACATCAACAAAAGAGAAATTAGTAACTTTTGATACTGGCTTGATCTGCGTCAACCTTTGCCAAAAACAGCACTAAAGGCCAGTTTAAGAATTCATATTCAAAAAACAAACAACACATAAAACCAATATAAATCAATATCTTAAAAAAAAACACAAACAAGATTAAATTTTAAAAGTGTGAGATTTTTCAATTTCGCACTGCGGCACTATGTCGCAACTAATACCGTTGACGCATTGAAATGTGGGCGTTGTTTCCACATAATAGCCAGCGGAAATTTACTTTCTAAACCTTTCTAATAGCTTGTTGATGAGAGCCTGATATGAGCACAGCAGCTGAACACCCAACCTACAATTACAAGGTGGTGCGTCAATTCGCCATCATGACAGTGGTATGGGGAATCGTCGGAATGGCCGTGGGCGTGTTAATCGCATCCCAATTAGTATGGCCTGCACTAAACTTTGATACTGCCTGGTTGACTTACGGTCGCTTGCGTCCGTTGCACACCAACGCAGTTATCTTTGCATTCGGAGGCTGCGCACTGTTCGCAACCTCTTACTACGTCGTACAGCGTACGAGCCAAACCCGCCTGATCTCTGACAAACTGGCCGCCTTTACTTTCTGGGGCTGGCAGCTGGTTATTCTGAGTGCAGCGATCACCCTGCCACTTGGCTTAACTCAGTCTAAAGAGTATGCCGAGCTGGAATGGCCTATTGATCTTCTGATCACTGTGGTCTGGGTTGCCTACGCTATCGTGTTCCTGGGTACTGTGAAGATGCGTAAAACATCTCACATCTACGTGGGTAACTGGTTCTACATGGCATTCATTCTGACAGTTGCAGTACTGCACATTGTTAACAGTGCAGCAATGCCTGTTTCTCTGTTCAAGTCCTACTCTGTATATCCAGGTGCGGTTGATGCCATGGTTCAGTGGTGGTATGGCCACAACGCGGTAGGTTTCTTCCTGACTGCAGGCTTCCTGGGCATGATGTACTACTTCGTACCGAAGCAGGCTGAGCGTCCAATCTACTCTTACCGTCTGTCTGTAGTACACTTCTGGGCTCTGATCGCAACCTATATGTGGGCTGGTGGTCATCACCTGCACTACACTGCCCTGCCTGACTTCGCTCAGACGCTGGGTATGGTTATGTCCCTGATCCTGCTGGCTCCATCATGGGGTGGTATGATCAACGGTATGATGACTCTGTCTGGTGCTTGGCATAAGCTGCGTACTGACCCTGTACTGCGTTTCCTGGTGGTTTCTCTGTCTTTCTATGGTATGTCTACCTTCGAAGGCCCGATGATGTCTATCAAGACTGTAAACGCGCTGTCCCATTACACTGACTGGACTATCGGTCACGTACATGCGGGCGCTCTGGGCTGGGTTGCGATGATCTCTATCGGTGCTGTTTACCACATGATCCCTAAACTCTGGGGTAAAGCACAGATGGCAAGTGTTGGTCTGATCAACACCCATTTCTGGCTGGCTACTATCGGTACTGTTCTGTACATCTGCTCTATGTGGGTTAACGGTATTCTTCAAGGTCTGATGTGGCGTGCAGTTAACGAAGACGGCACCCTGACTTACAGCTTCGTTGAAGCTCTTGAAGCAGGTCACTGGGGCTTCTTCGTACGTGCCCTGGGTGGTTTATTCTTCCTGACCGGCATGTTCCTGATGGCATACAACGTATGGCAGACTGTCCGTAAAGACAGCACAGCTCCTGCAGCTGATGCGTCTGCGCAGACAGCTTAAGGGATAGGAGCATAGAAAATGATCAAACATGAAACGATTGAAAAGAACATTGGCCTGATGATCCTGCTGATTATCCTGGTAATCAGTGGCGGTGGTCTGGCTGAAATCGTACCTCTGTTCTTCGCCAATTCGACTACTAAGCCGATTGAAGGTCTGCGTACCTATACTCCACTGGAACTGGAAGGCCGGGATATCTACATCCGCGAGGGTTGCTATGTATGCCACTCTCAGCAGATCCGTCCTTTCCGTGCAGAAACTGAGCGTTACGGTCACTACTCAACTGCCAATGAATTTGTATGGGAACATCCGTTCCTGTGGGGTTCAAAACGTACCGGTCCTGATCTGGCCCGTGTAGGTGGACGTTACAGTAATGACTGGCACCGCGCGCACCTTTACAACCCGCGTGATGTAGTACCGGAGTCCAAGATGCCCGCTTACCCATGGCTGTTTGAAAACAAACTGTCTGGTGCGGATACGGCTGCCAAGATGCAAGTGCTGGCTAAACTGGGTGTTCCATACACCGAGGAAGAAACCAGTAAGGCTCGCGAGCAGGTAGAAGGCAAGGCAGAAATTGACGCCCTGGTTTCATACCTACAAGCACTTGGTAAAACCCACTCTCAATATACCAACAAGCGGTAATTCGAGTGAGCTACGAAGTTTATGGTCCCTATCTGCCAGCAGTGATGATAATCACTTTTATCGGACTGTTTATCTGGGTGTTATTACCGGGTAACCGAAAAAGGTTTGAAGACGCATCACAACTACCTTTCGCCGACGAGGATGAAAAACCTGCCGGTGAAGACTCTGCAAGTGCTGATATGACCAATAGCGGGAGAAATGAAAGATGAGTGCTTTTTGGAACGCATGGGTATGGGCAATTACCCTGGCAGTTATTCTGGGTTGTACCTGGTTACTGCTTGCCACGCGTAAGAGCGAACCACACAAGGAAGCGACAGAGGAAACTCTGGGACATTCTTTTGATGGTATCGAAGAGTATGACAACCCTCTTCCGGGTTGGTGGTTTCAGATGTTTGTGGCTACCGTTATCTTTGGTATTGCCTATCTCGGACTCTACGGTCTGGCTAACGTAAAAGGCTTTTACGGCTGGTCTTCTGTAGGTCAGTATGAAGAAGAGATGGCACACGCCGAAGAGGTGTACAAACCTGTATTTGCAAAATACGCAGCGATGTCTGTTGAAGATCTGCAGAACCAGCCTGACGGCCTGAAAATCGGTCAGCGCATGTTTGCAAACAACTGCTCACTGTGTCACGGCGCAACCGGTGCAGGCGCCTATGGCTTCCCTAACCTGACCGACGGTGACTGGCTGTATGGTGGCGCACCTGCCACTATCAAGCAGTCAATCACCAATGGTCGTCAGGGTGCTATGCCAGCCTGGGGTCCGGTACTGGGCGAAGAAGGTGTACGTGATGTGGCAAGCTATGTATTGTCACTGAGCGGCGCTGAGCACGACGCTGAGATGGCTGCTCGCGGCCAGCAACAGTTTCAGGCTCTGTGTACTGCTTGTCACGGTGCTGACGGTAAAGGGATGCAGGCACTGGGTGCGGCTAACCTGACCGACAACACCTGGCTGTATGGTGGTTCTTTCGCGCAGATAAGCCACACAATCCGTGCGGGTCGTAACGGTGTTATGCCAGCACATAAAGATCTGCTAAGCGATGACAAGATCACCCTGATCACCGCCTACGTGTACAGCCTTTCTAACAAGTAAGGTTCAGATCAATAAAAAAGGCGATATGATGAAAATCATATCGCCTTTTTTTGTACCGCCGCTTAACTACTGCATCAAACCGCGTATAATATTCAAATTCACTAATAGACCTTTTACATGATGGTTTTGGTGTTGGTATTTCGACTACTTGATGGTGAGGAATGGTATGAATCAAATACCAGTAAAGGACGTAACTCCAAAAGGCAATAAAGGTGATGAGAACTTCGATCTTTATGCCAAGCGTGAACATATCTATGTAAAGTACTACAAAGGGTTCTTTAAGAACTTCCGCACAATCTCCGGCTTTATGATGCTGGTGATGTTTTACGGTTTCTCCTGGATTCAATGGAACGGTCAACAGGCTGTTTTATTTGACCTGCCAAGCCGACAATTCCATATATTTGGTTTTACTTTCTGGCCCCAGGATTTCATGCTACTTTCCTGGCTGCTGATCATTCTTGCGTTCACTCTATTCTTTGTCACCGTATTTGCCGGTCGCCTGTGGTGTGGTTATGCCTGCCCTCAGTTCGTCTGGACCTGGTTCTTCATCTGGGCTGAACGGGTAACAGAGGGTGATCGCAACCAAAGAATGCGCATGGACAAAATGGGCTGGAGCGGTGAAAAAATCGTCCGCAAAACAGCTAAGCACGCTATATGGCTAATTATCGCTGCCGCATCTGCTATTGCATTTGTCGGTTATTTCACCCCAATCCGCGAACTAACCCCCGCGGTGCTCTCCTGGAATCTGGGCCCATGGGAAACCTGGTGGCTCGGCTTTCTGACAGTGGCAACGTATGCCAATGCTGGATGGATGCGTGAACAGGTGTGTATCTATATGTGTCCATACGCCCGCTTCCAGAGCGTTATGTTTGACCAGGACACTCTGATCATCTCTTACGACAATATCCGCGGTGAAAACCGTGGAAAACGGAAAAAAGGGACTGATTACAAAGCGGAAGGTCTGGGCGACTGTATCGACTGTGATAACTGCGTTCATGTTTGCCCTGTCGGTATCGATATCCGTGACGGTCTTCAATATGAGTGTGTTGCCTGCGGTGCCTGTGTCGACGTCTGTGACGATATTATGGACCGCATGGGCTATGAACGCGGCCTGGTTCGCTACACTACCGAACATGCACTAAATGGGGGAGAAACGCATATTCTCCGGCCACGACTGATCGGCTATTTCGTCGCGATCTGTGCAATGTTCATCGCGTTTAGCGTTACCCTGTATAACCGGGTTCCGCTGGAAGTTGACATTATTCGTGACCGCGGTCAACTTTATGTTGAAGCGTCGAACGGCATGATCGAAAACGTTTATACTCTCAAGCTTGCTAACAAGTCTCAGGTTGATCACCGTTTCAGCATTGAGATTTCAGGAGTTGAAGGCATCACCATGTCAGGAGACAGTGAAGTAGTGATTCGCTCAGGAGAACTATTGGATCACCCAATCAGTCTCCAGGCAGATCCACGCTATCTTGAACGCCCGAACTACGACATTATGTTCCGCGTTCAGGCTCTGGATGATGAGAGTATTCTGGTTGAGGAAGAAAACCGCTTTATCGGACCGGTAAAGCGGTAAGCAAAGCCTACCCTCCCCCAGTCGACTGAGTTAGAATAGCTGCCGGATTTACCTCCGTGCAGCTATTTCTTTTTTAAGGAAACATATGACTGACCAACAAATCGCCCCCTGGTATAAGCAGCCCTGGCTATGGTTTATTATCGCCCCACTCATCGCCACCGTCCTCTACTCTACTGTTTACATCACAGCATCAATAGTCACTAATGATGGTGTAGTACTTGAGGAATATACCAAGCGCGCCAGGGCATTTCACGAAGACAACCAGCTACAAGAGGTTGCAGTTCAACTGGGTATGAGCGGCACGTTGCGCTTTGACACGGTCACTAGCGATATCAACTTTGCACTCCTGAGCAGCAAAGACGAACCGCTTCCGGAACAACTGAATCTCACCATCGGACACCCAACTAAAGCCAGTCTGGATGTAACCACAACGCTGCGTCAGCTGAGGCCCGGACACTATGTAGGTGAGTTGCAAACGTCTCTCAATGGCAATCGAAAACTGATCATCAGCCCGGATGATAAAAAATGGCAGTTAATCGAAGAAGTTGAACCTCCTTACGATCAGCAAAGCTTTACATTTGGTAACCAGTAACCCGTCATGAATGCCGCTGAAGGTAATCTGCACAAACGTCAGGGCTGCTATCATTGTGGCCTCGACATCCCCAATCACAGCCAGTTTTTTACCGTTATTGCAGGTGAACCTCGCCGAATGTGCTGCCCAGGCTGCCAGGCGGTGGCTCAGGTAATCGCTGACGGAGGCCTGGAAAACTACTACAAGCATCGCACTGTCGAGGCGACCTCTCCTGAATCGCTCAGTGCCAGTGAACAGCTTCAGGCTGAGTTCGAGCTATATGATCACAGCAGTGTCCAGAAACACTTTGTGGCTGATCTGCCTGACGGTACCAGGCAGGCGACACTGGTCATCGAAGGCATTACTTGTGCAGCCTGTGTCTGGCTGCTGGAACATCACATCAGCTCACTTGATGGCGTTATCGTTGCCAGCGTTAACCTGACCAATCACCGTGCCCGCGTGCAGTGGGATGATGAAACGATTAAACTAAGCGAAATTTTTTTCGCGATGCACAGCATCGGCTATCAGGGTCATCCTTACCACCCTGATAAAGAGGAACAACTGCTAGAACAAGAGACCAAACGAGCGATGCGCAGGCTGGGCATCGCCGGGGTCTTTACTATGCAGATTATGATGCTCGCCGTTGCACTCTATACCGGTGCCGGAGCAAGCCTCGAAGCCGATTATGAGAACTTTATTCGCTGGGCCAGCCTGGTGTTAGCCACGCCGGTAGTATTTTACGCTTCCAGACCTTTTTTTCAGGCGGCACTGCGTGACCTGCGCACCCGTCATCTGACCATGGACGTACCGGTTTCCATCGCCATTGGTGGTGCCTATATTGCCAGCATCTGGGCCACGGTAACGTCCAGCGGCGAGGTTTACTATGACTCAGTCAGCATGTTTACCTTCTTCCTGCTGATAGGCCGTTTTCTGGAGATGAAAGCCCGACACCGCACCGGCAAAGCAGGCAATGCGTTACTCAACCTGCTGCCTGCCAGCGCCATACTCCTTTGCGACGAAGGAGAGAAAATTGTCGCCGCTAATGAGCTACAACAGGGCGATCGGATTCTGGTAAAACCCGGCCATACAATTCCTGCTGATGGTCTGATTGTTAACGGCACCAGCAGTATTGATGAATCAGCACTCACCGGCGAGTATCTGCCATTAACCAAAAACATTGGTGATGCGGTTGTCGGCGGGACAATCAATGTTGAAAATCCGATTCAACTGGAAGTCACGCAAGTTGGCGAGAGTTCCCAGCTTTCTTCTATTGTACGGCTACTGGAACGAGCCCATGATGAGAAACCTAAGGTCGCCCGGCTGGCCGATAAAGTCTCAGGATACTTTGTTGCAGCGGTACTGATTGTTGCCGCCACGGTCGGAACAGTGTGGTGGCAGATTAGCCCGGACCATGCATTCTGGGTGACCCTTTCCGTACTCGTCGTCACCTGCCCTTGCGCCCTTTCCCTTGCGACACCAACAGCCCTGACTGCGGCAACCGGAACCCTGCGTCAGCATGGTCTGCTGATTACCCGCGGTCATGTATTAGAGAGCCTGGCAAAAGCGACCCATATCGTATTCGACAAGACCGGCACCCTCACCGAAGGCAACCTGTCACTGCAAAACACTTATCGCCTTTCTGATTTATCTGAAGTAGAGTGCCTGGATATTGCGGCATCATTAGAAGCACATTCAGAACACCCGATCGCCAGAGCGTTCCACCGGGCCAGTCGGCAAGACCGGGTCATTCCAGCTGAGCAGTTGACAAATCATGTTGGCATGGGGCTTGAAGGCTATATTGCAGGCAAACGTTTTTTCATCGGCAAACCCAGCTTCGCCAGCCAGTTCTGTGGCAAACCACTGGATTTCAGTGATGCCCCCGATAGCCATGGGCAATGGCTGTTGCTCGCCAGCGAAACTGAACCCCTGGCGTGGTTTGGCCTGAATGACCCGGCCCGCAAACAAGCAGCGAGGATGGTACAGCAATTACAAAAAATGGGCCTGGAAGTACAGATGCTCACCGGCGACAGCTCCGCTGCGGTTCAACATATCGCCCGGCAGCTGAAGATTGACAAGGTTATTTCCGGCGTTAGCCCGGAGCAGAAGCTACAGCATATCCAGCAACTTCAGGAGAGTGGCGCACAGCTGATAATGGTCGGCGATGGTATTAATGATATACCGGTACTGGCCGGCGCCCAGACCTCCATCGCGATGGGCTCTGCCACAGATCTGGCAAAAACTAATGCCGATGCAGTGCTCATATCCGGTGAACTGATGCGCCTGCCACAAGGGTTGCGCCTCGCCAGACGCACCCGGGCAAATATCCGCCAGAATCTGAGCTGGTCTCTTTTGTATAACCTGATTGCACTACCCCTTGCCGCAGCAGGCATGATTGCCCCCTGGATGGCGGCGATAGGTATGTCCGCCAGCTCCCTGGTGGTAGTGGGTAATGCCCTGCGTTTGACTAAACTTGATCGCCCTGATCGGTTAGAATAGCTACAACAACCTGAGTGAAGTATTGCTATGTCAATTATTTATCTGCTTATTCCTATTGCTATCATACTTGCCGGGATAGGCATCTGGGGCTTTTTCTGGTCAGTTAACAACGGCCAGCTGGATGATCTGGAATCACCAGCACACAGTATTTTATATGATGATGATGAGCATCTGATTCCCGACGAGGCTAAACAGCGCAAACCCACTGAACCGCCAACCGAAAAACGATGACAGAACCACTATCAGCCTTTACCGCCTTGCTTTTAGGCCTGCTGGGCAGCGCACATTGCCTGGGCATGTGTGGTGGTATATCCAGTGCTGTGGCCATGGGGATCGACCGTAAAAACCAACGGCCCGTGCTGCTGCTACTCGGGTTTAATGTTGGCCGTATCGCCAGCTACACCCTGGCAGGCGCACTGCTAGGCAGCATCGGCTGGCTGATTCGTTCACCGGAAGTATCTCTGTTTTTACGCAGCCTGGCAGGTGTCATCCTCATTTTTATGGGACTCTACGTCGCACAGATCTGGAAGGCACTGGCCTATTTAGAAAAGCAGGGAAACCGGCTTTGGCGGCACATTCAGCCGCTCAGCAGGAAACTACTGCCGGTGCATAACCCGATGCAAGCGCTGGCGCTTGGCGCGCTGTGGGGCTGGTTGCCCTGCGGCCTGGTCTACAGCACACTGATCTGGAGCGCCACCGCCAGCGACTGGAAAACATCAGCCCTGCTGATGGCCTGTTTTGGCCTGGGGACGGTACCGGCAATGCTAGCCACAGGGCTACTCGCGAGCCAGGTACAGGCACTGTTAAAAAATAGAAGCGCCCAAACCGTTGCCGGGCTTCTGATCATACTCTTCGGCCTGTACACCATTCCCTGGCGGGGACTGGGTTTAAGTCTGGCTTGATAAACATCAATACGGGGTCGGTTAAAATCACTATAATCGTCCCTTTGCAGTATAAGTGAGAAATGTTGTGACCCAGAATAACCTGATTAAATGGGATCTTGACCTGATCCGCCGCTATGATCTTTCCGGCCCCCGGTACACGTCTTACCCTACTGCGATTCAGTTTAACCCTGATCTTTCCGCTACCGATCTCGTCAGCACGGGTCAGCAAACAGCAGATCATAATGCTCCACTGTCTCTCTATGTCCACATCCCTTTCTGTGCGCATGTGTGCTATTACTGCGCCTGTAACAAGGTGATTACCCGCAACCGCAAAAAAGCCCAGCCCTATCTCGATACCCTGTATAAAGAGATGGAGCAACTGTCTGCATGGTATGCCGATGACCGTATCGTAGAACAGCTGCACCTTGGGGGCGGTACACCAACTTTCATCAGCAATGAGCAGATGATTGAGCTGATGCAGAAGCTGCGACAAAACTTCAAACTCCTGGATGACGATTCCGGCGACTACTCCATCGAAATCGACCCACGGGAAGTGGACCACGAAATGCTTAAAGTATTACGTGATATCGGCTTCAACCGGGTAAGCTTCGGCGTGCAGGATATTGAACTGAAAGTGCAGCAGGCGGTCAATCGGGTTCAACCGGTTGAAGAGATCGCTGATGTGCTCCACGAAGCTCGGCGCCTGGGTTTCCGTTCGATCAATATCGATCTGATCTACGGCTTGCCCCATCAGACACTGGACAGTTTTGTGAAAACGCTGGACACCATTATCGAGCTGAGTCCCGACCGACTCTCCGTGTTCAACTATGCGCATATGCCAGACCGATTCCGCTCCCAGAGCCATATCAAAGCGGAAGACCTGCCCAGCCCGGAAACCAAACTGGCGATTCTGGAAACTACCATCAGCAAGCTGATTGGCGCCGGTTATGTGTATATCGGTATGGATCATTTTGCCAAGCCCGACGATGAACTGGCACTGGCACAGCAGAGTGGCAAGTTGCACCGTAATTTTCAGGGATACACCACTCACAGTGATTGCGATCTGGTGGCGATGGGCGTTTCATCGATCAGCCAGATCGGTGATGTTTATTATCAGAATGAGCACGATATGGGCGCTTACACCGGTGCCGTTGAGGATCATAATTTCGCCATCAAACGCGGCGTTACCCTGACACTGGATGATCGCATCCGACGGGCGGTTATCACCCAGTTGATCTGTCATTTCCAACTGCATATGGCCGATATTGAACAACAGTTTGATATCAGTTTCCCCGAATACTTTGCTGAAGAGTTACAGGAACTGGAGCGATTCACCGGTGACGGACTGGTAAAACTCAACGATAACAGCATCGAAGTAACCCCCGCCGGACGTCTGCTGATCCGTCGTATTTGCATGGCATTTGATGCTTATATTCCTAAAGAACAACCAACAAAAGGATTTTCCCGAATCATTTGATTCGGGAAATACTTCACCCGGCTTGCGATTTAGTAGATAATCACTGGCTAGCAAAGTCTAACAATACAACAAAACAGGACATAGTTATGGGCAACCATAAGGCATCTGAAGGGAAACTACATAGCTTAAGGCAGGTTCATTGCAGCACATGCAGCCTGAGTTCATTATGTTTACCCGTGTCCCTGAATATGACAGAGATGGACCGGCTGGACGATATTATCGATAAAAGCCGGCCGCTGAAAAAAGGCGAACACCTGTTTCATCAGGGTGAACCGTTCTCTTCAGTCTACGCGCTTCGTGCCGGCACGATAAAAACATACACCCTCACTAATGAGGGAGAGGAACAGATCACCGGCTTCTACTTCCCTGGCGAAATGGTCGGTATGAGTGGCTTTGACAGTGAACAGTATCCGGTTTCAGCGAAGATTCTGGAAACTACCACCGTGTGTGAAATACCGTTTGAACGGTTGGATGAACTGTCCGGTCAGATGCCGGAGCTGCGTCGTCAGATTCTGCGTACAATGAGTAAAGAGATCCGCGATGATCAGCAGATGATGCTGCTGTTAAGCAAGAAAAATGCTGAACAGCGCGTCGCTACCTTCCTGGTAAAACTCTCCACCCGCTTTAAAGCACGTGGATACTCAGCAACCCACTTCCGCCTGTCGATGTCCAGAAACGAGATCGGTAACTATCTCGGCCTGGCCGTTGAAACCGTTAGTCGTATCTTCACCCGCTTCCAGAAAATGGAGCTGGTGCGGGTGGATGGTAAGGAGATCGAGCTGAGCAATCTTGAAGAGATCTATAGCCTTTCCGGTGAGTCTCAGGATCTGCATCCATGCGAAGAGCAAACCTGCCCGCACACCTGATCCCTGTCAGAATTGAAAAATACCCGCCGATTGCGGGTATTATTTTTATAGCCCCACAGTTTTAAGGTAATACTGATGAGTTTCGATGAATGTTATATCAAGTCCGTCATGCGCACCATTCCGGACTGGCCAGAACCCGGAGTAATGTTCAGAGATATCACCCCGCTGTTTAAAGACCCTAAAGCACTACGGATGATCGCTGACGCCTTCATTCAACGCTATATCGACACTGAGGTTACCCACATCGCCAGTATCGATGCCCGTGGATTTCTGTTTGGCTCTATTATCGCTTACCAGTTAAACCTTCCTCTGGTGCTGGTGCGCAAAAAAGGCAAACTCCCCGGTAAAACCATCCACCGTGAATATGCCCTTGAGTATGGTACTGCCGCGGTTGAGATGCAGGTTGATGCGGTCGCAGCAGGTGATAAAGTGCTGATTTTTGATGACCTGATTGCAACCGGCGGCACTATTCTGGCGGCCAGTACCATTATTAAAGAACTCGGTGCTGAGGTCTATGAAGCCGCTGCACTGATCGATCTGCCGGATCTGAAAGGCTCTGAGCTGATCCAGCAAAGTGGTATTCCGGTATACACCCTGCTTGCGTACGAAGGCCTCTGATCCGCTGACGAGGGAACACTCTTTAAATCGCTCCCTCACCCTTTCCTATTTTTAACACCCAGACGCCAAACCTGAATATCAGCAGATCATTCCTGTTCGCAGCTCGCTTATCTCTTTACAATAGCCACTCTTTTTTTATCTGTTATTAAGGGCTCATCTTATGTGGTTCAAAAATGCCATCTTTTATCGTTTCACACAGCCGTTTAGCTATACACCGGAAGCCCTTGAAGAGAAACTCAGTGAGAAAGCCTTTACCCCGTGTGGCAGCCAGGAACTCAGCCGCTTTGGCTGGGTGAGCCCCAGCAGCGGCCTGTCTGACATGCTGGTGCATGCGGGTAACGGCTATCTGCTGATCGCAGCACAGAAAGAGGACAAGATCATCCCCTCTCAGGTCATCCGCCAGCAGCTGGATAACCGGGTCAAAGTGATCGAAGAGGAACAGGCACGCAAAGTCTATAAAAAAGAGAAGGATCAGCTCAAAGATGAGATCGTTCTGGACCTGTTGCCGCGGGCATTCAGCAAGTTTCAAACCACCTGGGCGTTGATCGCACCGCAACAGAATCTGCTGATTGTAGATGCCAGCAGCCACAAACGCGCTGAAGAACTACTTAGCCACCTGCGCAGCCTGCTAGGCTCTCTGCCGGTCGTTCTGCCTGATGTTAATCAATCTCCCTCTGCTGTCATGTCTGGCTGGCTGGAGCATCCTGAGGGCCGCTTCGCAGGTCTTGAGCCGATGGACGAGTGCGAGCTGCGTGATAGCGCGGTGGAAACCGGCGTCATCCGCTGCAAAGGGCAGGATCTCGATAGCGATGAGATCCGCCACCATCTGGAAGCAGGCAAACGCGTGGTTAAGCTATCGCTTGAGTGGCAGGAAAGCCTCAACTTTATTCTCCAGGACGATCTGTGCATTAAACGTATCAGGCTGTCAGATCAGCTGAAAGAGAAACTCGACCAGGACAGCCCGGATGAAGCATTTGCCCAGTTTGACGCCGAATTTGTACAGATGTCTCTGGAGCTGACCCGTCTGATTCCAGCTCTCACCGAAGCCTTCGGCGGCGAGGCTCAGCGCCCCTGATAGTGACACTCAGGTAATGGATTAAAACCGGACAGCTGTCCGGTTTTTTTGTATTTCAGGCCAGCGCTGTTATAAATCACCGTTTTTTTTATCCAGCACTCATCGAATCAAGCCGACTATTTCGACAGTCTGGCTAAGCATACTATTTGAACATTGCTGGCCACTGTGTAGACTACGCCCATACAGCCGATCAGGATCCTTCCGTGAGTAAAAGTTACAGCGTTAAAGAGATTTTCTACACCCTTCAGGGAGAAGGTGCACAAGCCGGCCGACCTGCCGTATTCTGTCGTTTTACCGGCTGCAACCTCTGGTCCGGTCGCGAGCAGGATCGCAGTAAAGCAGTGTGTGATTTCTGCGATACCGATTTTATCGGCACCGATGGTCAGAATGGCGGCAAATTCCGCTCAGCGGATGCTTTGGCAGAGAAGGTAAAAAGCTTCTGGCCCAATAACGCCGGAAAAACTCAGGGAAAGCCTTACGTCGTCTGTACCGGAGGGGAGCCACTGTTGCAGCTTGATGCAGAACTGATCGCAGCGCTGCATCATGAGGGCTTCGAGATAGCGGTAGAAACCAACGGCACCCTGCCAGTACCCGATGAGGTCGACTGGATCTGTGTCAGCCCTAAAGCGGATGCGCCGCTGGCGCAGCTCCGGGGTGATGAGCTAAAACTGGTTTATCCGCAACCCCTGGCCCAGCCCGAACAATTCGCGCAGCTGCAGTTTACCCATTTCTACCTGCAGGCGATGGATGGACCGATGCAACGCATGAACACCCAGGATAGCATCGCCTACTGCTTAGCCAATCCGCAATGGAAACTAAGCCTGCAAACCCACAAGCTACTTGGCATCGACTGAAGCCGCCCGCAGACTAGCCGGACTATTGCGCCATATCACCAGCAGCACCGCAGGTATCTGCATCAGAATGCCGTACAGCAACACCGCGAGGGACATCTCCGGCTGTTGCAGTATGGCGCTAGTGACCATCAATGCCGTACCCGCATTCTGAATCCCTGTTTCGATACCCAGCGTCAGCGCCGTTTCAGTGTTCAGGCGCAGTAAGTAACGAGCGATAAGCATCGCCAATAGCATCGCACTACTGGCAAGCAGAATAATGGCCGGGCTTAGCAACGGCATCAATTCAGGCAAAACGGACCGGTTCGCCCAGCTGATCATCACCACCACCATACACATAAACACCAGTGAGAGAATCTTCATTGGCCGTTGCAACTGAGCACAAATTTGCGGCCAGCGGTAATTTATAAGCACCCCGATTGCGACCGGTAGCAGGGTCACCATAATCAGTTTCATAATCGTACTTAGCAGCGGTAACTCCACCATCACACCATTACCTAACAGGTGTTCCAGAGTGAACCAGGCAAGCCAGGGAAGCGTAAAAGGGATAATCAGGCTGGTAATCGCAGTCAGTGAGATTGACAACGCGGTATCTGCGCGACACAGATAACTGATCATATTCGAAGTGGCACCGCCCGGCGCGAAAGAGACAATCAGCAACCCCGCGGCCAGGGTCACTGGCAACGCCAGCGCTGTCACTACCAGCCAGGCCAGCAACGGTAGCAACAGGAGCTGCAGCGCAACACCCGCAATAATAGCGACCGGCCGGTATCGAAGCGATAAAAAATCAGCGGGTTTAAGTGTCAGCCCCATGCCCAGCATAATAATAAACAGAGCAATTGGTAATAACAGCGAAAGTGCATTGCCACCTTCCATTCAGGATGACTCCATCAGACTCATTTCAAGAGCGGTTATAGTAGGGTGCTGACACCACTAAGACAACCGCCAGATAACACAGAATCAAAGGGCTATCCCAATCTACCCACATAAGCTGTGGATAACGTTGTGGGTACCCTCAAATTACCTCTCCGGATGACCCGGTACTTCACCGATCCGCCCAATATGTTCATTTTTTAACCAGATGTTTTTTCCTATATTTTTCAGACAGTTACAACCAATTGATCTGGATCAAACGAATAGTTCAGGATACTTATCCAAGATAAGTGTCAATTCAGCGTCGTTACTGTGACAGATAAAAGTCAACCTGTTTTTTGTAAAAAAATTAATAAAAATCAGCTTTCATCTGGCCAATTGATTCTGTTCCACTTAACATGTTGGCCTCTTAAAGAACCGGACTCGTTTTAACTCATGTCAGAAACACGTAGCAATCAGTCACAAGCACAACGCATTACCATTATCGGTTCAGTTATCGATACTATTTTGGGCGTGCTGAAAATCGTTTTTGGTATGTTGTCACACTCCAGCGCATTGATCGCCGACGGCATCCACTCACTGTCTGATCTGCTAACTGACGTACTGGTCGTCTGGATTATCAAATACTCGCATCAGGAGCCTGATGAAGAGCACCCCTGGGGACATGCCCGCTTCGAAACAATCGGCACCGTCATTCTGGGTTGTATACTCATCGCAGTTGCTGGCGCAATGGCCTATGACAGCCTGTTGACACTCTTTCGCGCTGAAGTAGTACTACTGCCAGAATGGCCAGCACTGGTGATTGCAGCAATCTCTGTATTCGCTAAAGAAGCTATCTTCCGTTACACCCTGACCGTTGGCAAGCGCATTAAATCCGATCTGATTATCGCCAACGCCTGGCACAGCCGTACCGATGCGTTCTCCTCTATTGTGGTATTTTTCGGTGTTGCGGGTGCCATGGCGGGAATCGCCTGGCTGGATGCCGTTGCGGCGGTAGCAGTGGCGCTGATAATTGCCAAAGTGGGCTGGGATCTGACCTGGAAAAGTATTCTCGAACTGGTTGATACGGCCCTGCCGGAAGAGCAGACTCAAGCGTATACCGATGTCATCATGCAGGTTGAAGGGATACTCAGCGTCCATAGTTTCAAAAGCCGCAGTATGGGCAGCCAAAGCTTGCTGGAGATGCACCTGCAGGTAGCGCCCCACCTGAGCGCCTCAGAAGGTCACTATATTGGCGATAAAGCCGTGGCGCAGTTGATGCGAAAGTTTGAGGATATTGGACATATCATCTTCCATATCGATACGTACGATGATGAAGAGGGATTCGACAACTCAACCAACCTGCCGGTACGTACCGAAATCAGCGGAGTTCTGTGGGAACTGCTTGATCAAACCGGCCATCCAGAACTGGGGATCAGCCGTCTGGCTCTGTATTACCGCAGAGACTCTGTAGAAATTGAACTGATGTTGCTGGACACCCCAGCCAACCAGCAGATTGATATGAAAGCGCTGGAAGCAGAGTTGGAGCGATTATTTAAACAGCACAGCTGGTTCCGAAGTATCCGTCTGTGGCAGGGGTATCAGCCACCCAAACTCTGATGGGCTTTATTTAATAAGCTTCACTGCATGAGCGCGAGCTAATGGATTATATACGCCCAGCCCGGCCCCATAGTGCCGAGCTGGAGATTCGCAAAAGCCGATTTATTGCTGATATTCAGCCGGTCTGCGACCGGGAGGAGGCAATGCGCTTTATCGAATCAGTACGTGCACTCCATCCTAAAGCTAATCACCACTGCTGGGCTTATGTCGCCGGCAATCCTGACGATGCCCACCAATGGAACTGCAGTGATGATGGCGAACCCAAAGGCACCGCGGGTCAGCCGATGCTGAATGTGCTGCGGCACAGTTACCTGGGCAATATCTGCGTGGTTATCACCCGTTATTTCGGCGGTGTTAAGCTAGGCACAGGAGGACTGGCGCGAGCTTACTCTCAGGCGGTACAAGAGGCGTTGAACGAACTCCCTACGGTTGCTGTGATTGCCACTGTTGCGGTCAGTCTCACTGCTCCCTATAACCTCACCGGAGAGCTGGAACATCTGATAGCTCAGTTCCAGCTGAGTGACTGTGCGCGAAGCTTTGGTGAAGCCTTTATGTTAACGGCAAATCTGCAAGCGCACCGGCAGGAGTCTTTTCGGGAGGCACTGATCCCCTTCCAGCATCTGATCACCCTCAGCATTAGTTAATCTCATCACGAAATACCATTGCATACGCAGTCGCCAATGCTTCACTGCGGGTCTCATGGCAAAAACTCTGCGGAATCAAACCCAGAATTTTCAAACGACTGAGAATATCCTTAACGATCGGATTAAGACCGATAATATGGACATCACGGCCAAGCTGCTGCGCCTCCGTAATCATATCCTCGATTGCCAGTGCCGTTGATACATCGATCAGAGGTACCCGGCTAAAATCAAGCAACAGGGCATCGTGGGGATTACGGCCCTGAAGCTTAGCCGCAAGGCCTTTCGCAGCGGCATAACTTACCGGGCCATCAAACTGATACAGAATTACCCGCCCACGGGTTTCAGCCAGCAATTTACGTTCCCGCTTACTCAAACCCTCATTATTTCCAGCCACACTGTCAATCACCCGTATACTGTCTAACTGATTATCCGCCAGCCTCTTAACGGTGACGACATTAGCAATGAAGATTCCGGTAAACACCGCAGTCACCAGATCCACCATTACCGTCAACACCAATACCAGCAACATCAGACAGGCGACAAACAAAGGTGCCCGATGAAGCCGCACCAGAAAACGCCAGTCAATAATATCCAGCCCCACCTTAATCAGAATACCAGCCAGCACAGCATGCGGAATTTGCTCCGCCAGGGGCGCAGCACCCAACACGACACAGACCAGTACCAGTGCATGAAAACCGCCTGCCAGAGGTGTACTGCCCCCCGCTTTGATATTCACCACGGTGCGCATTGTGGCACCGGCCCCGGGTAATCCGCCAAACAGACCTGCGACCATATTACCGACGCCCTGCCCGATCAGCTCCCGGTCTGAGTCATGCTGAGTTTTGGTCATATTATCCGCCACCAGCGAGGTAAGCAGAGAATCGATAGACCCCAGTACGGCCAGCATCAGCGCGGCAAACAACATATCGGTAACAATTTCCAGCGAAAATCGGGGAATCTGCAGCTGAGGTATTCCCGTGGGGATATGACCAATCAACGCCAGATAAGTATGTCCATGAAATAGCTGATAGATCACCGTACCCGTAATTAGCGCAAGCAGTGCCGGAGGGATAATACGAGCTAGTTTTTTGGGGCAAAAGATCACGATTGCCAGCGTCACTGAGCCCAGCAACAGCGCCGCAGGATCGGCAGCGGTCATATAATAAGGAATAGCCTTCAGCGCTGTTACAGCATCCGCTGATGAGGGGTAACCGAACATCGGCCCCAGCTGAAGCAGGATAATAATAATGCCGATACCTGTCATAAAACCTGAGATCACAGGAAACGGCACCATAGTGACATATTTGCCCAGTTTCAGCAGACCAAAGCACATCTGAAACAGACCTCCCATCATCACGACTGTAAACGCAAACAGAGGCCCATTTTGCGGATCCAGAGCAACAAACTGGGTAAAGACGGATGCCATCACCACGGTCATCGGCCCGGTAGGCCCGGATACCTGGCTTGGCGTACCGCCAAACAGCGCCGCAAACAGCCCGACAAAAATCGCTCCGTAAAGGCCTGCGATGGCTCCGGCTCCGGAAGAAACTCCAAACGCCAGGGCTAAAGGCAGGGCAACAACGGCGGCCGTTAACCCGCCCAGCAGATCGCCTTTGAGGTTTTGAAAGTGAAGTCCATGAATCAGTGACATATCAGATCCTGACTATGCTTGTTTTTTTATTAGTGTCTGGACAGATCAGAAAACAACGGAAGTGCCCTGCAACCTTCCATCACTTGTCTGGTTGAATCAATCAATAATTAGTCGATATAGATCAGGTAAAAACGATATTTTTTGAAACAACCGTTCGATATCATCAAAAAACTGCAATAAGCACTATCTACCCCATTGAAAAATAATGGTATTCTTTACCGCATTAAATGTCAGGACATACAGTCTCGCGAAATAGGAAAAGGTTCTATGCAGTTCGCAGATAATCCGCAACAAGCCACCGAGTATCTTCGCCGGGCGATTCCGCTGATGGTACAAAGTGGTATCCCGCCAACCCCGCTTAATTATGCCCTCTGGTATGCCTATGTTTCCAAAGCACTGCCTGCGCTTAACCAGCAGATGGACAACGTTTTGCAAATCTATGGCACTTGTCCAAACAGAATAAGTGAACAACTTTTCCGAGACTTTCTCATTAAAGATGAGGTTGAAAACGCAGAGATAGTGCAGAGAGCACTCCTCTCTGTCATGGGGGATCTGGAGAGTACCGCGTCTTCAACGGTGCAAAACACAGAAGCCTATAATGAGGTATTAATAGATAGCCTGGCAGCACTCAAAGAAAGCAGTAATGACCAGTCCCTCGAATCTATTATCCAGAATTTAACCGTTAACACCGAGACCATCAGTGAAAGTACACGACTGTTTCAGAAGAAGATTGATGAAGCACAGTCTGAGATCAGCGAGCTAAAGAAACAGCTGAACCAATCACGTCAGGAAGCCACCATTGATCCACTCACCGGGTTATATAACCGCAGAGTCTTTGATACAGAGATCAGTCAATTGGCGGCTAAACCTGAACCTGATGTATCCCTGATTATGGTGGATATTGACTTCTTCAAAAAGTTTAATGACACCTATGGCCACCAGATGGGTGACAAAGTTCTGCAATATGTTGCCAAACTGATCAAAGCTGAGTGCCCGGAGCCCCTCCTGCCTGTTCGTTTTGGCGGTGAAGAGTTTTCCATGTTACTTCCTGGTGTAAAAATACCTGATGCGTGCAAACTGGCCGAAACAGTACGCAAGAAAGTTGCTGCAATCCGTATCACCCAGAAAAAGAGTGGCGAGACTATCAGCTCAGTCACAGCATCTTTCGGGGTTGCCCGATTAAGCGAGGATGAATCGCCGGAAAGCCTCATTGCCCGTGCTGATGCAGCCCTTTATAAAGCCAAGGAAGCCGGACGGAATAACGTGCAGATCGCCGATCATGCCTGAATCAGAACCTTTGAGTGAGCACCTTTTACACCCTTAAGACAAAAAAAATCCCCGGTCTGCATAACAGCCGGGGGAATAGTCGATGAAGGTCACTTAACTCGCTGGTTCACGCATTGTCACAAACTCTTCAGCAGCAGTCGGGTGAATACCAATGGTGGAATCAAATACCGCCTTGGTGGCGCCGGCTTTCAGTGCAACAGCGATGCCCTGAATAATTTCGCCAGCGTCGGGGCCAACCATATGCACCCCAAGCACCTTGTCACTGTCACGATCAACCAGCATTTTCATAAAGGTTTTCTCGTCACTGCCGCTCAGCGTATGCTTCATTGCTCTGAACGTAGACTTATAGACATCGACATTTTCATAGAGTTCACGACTTTTTTCTTCGGAAAGCCCAACGGTGCCAATATTTGGCTGGCAGAATACCGCCGTAGCGATCAGATCATAGTCCACCTGCTGGTTTTTACCGGCATACAGGTTGCGCACCAGCGCCATCCCTTCTGCCAATGCAACTGGTGTCAGTTGCACCCGGTCGATCACATCTCCAATAGCATAGACTGAGGGTTCCGCTGTCTGAAACTGATCATTAACCACAATCGCACCATTCGGTTTCTGCTCGATGCTGATCGTCTCCAGGCCCAGATCCATAACGTTTGGTACCCGGCCGGTCGCATACATGATGGTATCTGCTTCCAGAGTAGAACCATCGGTCAGATGCGCCAACAATGATCCATCAGTCTGCTTCTCGATCTTTTCAATATTGTTATTGAAACGCAGATTCACATGTTTCTTCGCCACTTCCGCAGCGGTGAACTCACGCACCTCCTGATCAAAACCACGCAGGAACATATCGCCACGGTAGATCAGCGATGTTTCCGCCCCAAGCCCGGCGAAGATACCGGCAAACTCAACCGCTATATAACCGCCACCAACGACAATGGCGCGTTTAGGGAACTGATCAAGATAGAACACCTCATTGGAGCTAATAACATGTTCGCTGCCCGGAAACTCAGGCACATAGGGCCAGCCACCGGTAGCGATTAGAATGCGTTCAGCGCTGTACTGTTTGCCGGACACTTCAACAGTGTTTGGTCCGGTGATACGCGCCCGGCCATCCAGCAGATTCACCCCTGAATTGACCAACATATTGCGGTAGATACCATTGAGCCGCTCTATCTCTTTGGTTTTATTATCCCGTAAGGTAGGCCAGTCAAAGGTCGATTTACCCACCGTCCAGCCAAACCCGGCGGCGTTTTCAAAATCTTCGCTAAAATGGGAACCATAAACAAACAGTTTCTTAGGCACACAGCCCACATTGACGCAGGTGCCTCCCAGGTAGCGGTCTTCTGCCATTCCTACCCGAACACCCATCGCTGCAGCCATACGTCCAGCCCGAACACCACCGGAACCGGCACCAATTACAAACAGGTCAAAATCAAACTCTGCCACAGAAATCCCCTTAACACTGATAACAATTAACAAAAAGACTGGTCGGATAAAGCTGAACCGTCTGATAACAATCTATGGTGCAATAATCTACCTGTTGTAGCCCTATGATGCCAATAAAGATAGGCAAAATAGGTAATAGGGTTTTTCAATCGGTTGGTATTTGCACTTTGCCCGGACGAAGGTTAAGTTAAGCGCCACTGTATTATTCTCTATAGATTTTATTCTTTATCGACCTTCCTTTGGATTTATCATGAAACTGATCTCATTTAATACCAACGGCCTGCGCGCCCGACCCCACCAGATTAAAGCCCTGATAGAAAAGCATCAGCCCGATGTTATCGGTATTCAGGAAACCAAGGTGCATGATGATGAGTTTCCTGCGGAGATGATCACCGCACTTGGCTATCATGTGGAATATCATGGGCAAAAAGGCCATTACGGTGTCTGCCTGATCTCTAAACTCCCGCCTGTTAGTCTGGAAAAAGGATTTCCTGGCGATGACGACGATGCTCAGAAGCGCATGATCATTGGTGAGTACGATATCGAAGGGACTCGGGTGAAAGTACTCAATGGCTATTTCCCGCAGGGGGAAAATATTGCCCATGAAATCAAATACCCGGCCAAACGCAAATACTATAACGATCTGCAAAACTATCTTGAACAGCAGTGTGATCCGGCACACCCACTGGTGGTGATGGGTGATCTGAACATCTCACCGGAAGATATCGACATCGGTATCGGCGAAGTTAACCGCAAGCGCTGGTTAAAAACCGGTAAAACCAGTTTTCAACCTGAAGAACGTCAGTGGCTGACACGATTGCTAGGCTGGGGACTGAAGGACACCTTTCGTAAAATTCATCCGGACACTGACAACCTGTTCAGCTGGTTTGATTATCGCAGCAAGGGCTTTGAAGACCAACCGAAACGTGGCCTGCGTATTGATGCGGTGCTGGCAACGGAATCTCTCTATCAGCGCTGCACCGATGCCAATATCGACTATGATATCCGCGGCATGGAAAAGCCCTCAGACCATGCCCCTATCTGGGCTAGCTTTGAGTAACAATCTGAGCACTAAAGAAAAGCACGTAAAAACAGGATAAAGGGGCGCTCAGCCCCTTTATACATAGCGTTATATAATCTAATCACTCAGTAATTGAACTGACAAAGCCGGCGGACTTCACCACCATCAGGTCGGCGTGCAGTTCATCCAGAATACGCTCGATGGTGCTACCGACTAATATCCGGTCCAGCAACCCTCGCGCTATAGCACCCACCACCAGAATATCGATGTGGGCTTCATCTACATATTCAAGAATCGCATGATGGGTCTCTTTCTCTTTCAGCGTGACCGCAGGGCTGTCAGTTGTAAGGCCATAGGGTTCCAACAGCTGCCCCAGAGCAGCAACATGTTCTGCCCTGACCTTACGTTGCATACCTTCAAAATCGGTCACCAGATGTTCATCAAAGATGGCTGAGTGAGGCAACACATTAAAGCTGTGCATCACTTTCAGATCTCCTTCCAGGGTCTGAACCATCCGCCGCGCCCATTCCAGTATGGTTTTATCCAGAGCCGCCGGGCTATCACACTCGTGAAAAGGATCAACTGCAGCCGCGACATGACCACCATCAGACCAGGGTTTCTGTTTAACCAATAGTAAGGGAACAGGGCACTCTCTGATCAGTTGCCAGTCACTCTGGTCAAAAATGTAATGCCCCAGACGACTGTGCTGCTCTATCTGATGCAAAAGGATATCAGGCGCATAGCGTAACACTTTACGCACCACAGCTTCTGTCCGATGCCGCTGCCAGCAAAGATCCAGATCAACGTCGATACCAAGCTCTTTAAAGGGTTCGGCAAGTCGTTCCAGTTCCGCTTCGACCTTATGCATATAACCATGTTCGGCTTTAAGCAGAGACTCCTGATCCAACAGATAGGTGTTACGCAACGATGTATTATAACAGCAGCAGAACAGCTCAACTTTTGCCCCACTCCCCTCTGCCAGCCGTACAGCTTTTTCCAGTATCAGACTGCAATCTTTACCGTGCTCAATATTCACCAGAATTTTGCCGATATCCACAACAGAACCTCCTCAGCGGGTTACCCTTTAAGCATGAGCCAGCATCGCTATTTTGCAAACTCAATCTTTTGATCTGGTACCTATAAGCGATACAGTTTTTAACACACGCATTCACACGCCATCAACCTCAGATCAGGCCTGTAAAAATTGCAGCGGAAACACAGATAATCTTTTATATTAAGTCTTTCTAATATAGAATAGGTGACATGATTTCCGATGGTACTGAGACAACTCAATGCAGTCTCATCGATAACTATACGCCCATAATTTAACCACGAGGTTACCCCTATGACTCTTAACGCTGCCCTTCGCCTGCTGGCGGGATCCGTTATTCTTATCAGCCTGGCACTGGGAACTTACCTCAATCCAGCCTGGTATTACCTCACCGGCTTTGTCGGCCTTAACCTGCTGCAATCCGCATTTACCAAGTGGTGCCCGGCGATGACAATATTTCGTCTGTTAAAGCTAAAAGAGCAGACGTGCGCCACCGGCATGAGTGTCCATCAGGGAGTCCATATCATCGCTGGCGCTGCGGTTCTGATTACCGTTGCCGCCTTTATGTTTTTTGCCGCGCCGCAATGGGTGTTGTACATCACCGCCGTGGTTGGTGCCAGTCTGCTTCAGTCTGCGTTCACAGGCTGGTGCCCCGCGTTCACCGTTGCCTCACTGCTGGGATTTAAAAAAGCGGCTTAACATTCGTAGTTTCCACTAAATGCCGCCCTGTGCGGCATTTTTTATACCTTTTACAACCTCATGCTGGCATTCATCGCTGCAGCATCCTCTGGCATCGGCTCCAGACAGCAAACTAATTACCCAAAGCGGTAACTGCTGCCCACTTCTGATCACTGGAATTCCTGCCACCATGGTAGGATAAGCAGTTGATTAAGAGGAGACACCGGGTGCTGCGATATAACCTGCATAAAATATTAAAGCTGATGTTACCTGGCGTCATACTTATGCTGCTCGCTCCGCTTATTCACAGCCAGCTTGTTGATCTTAGCTTTATCCAGCAACAGCTATTCGGCTATCTCCCCCCTCTTCTGGGTGGCCTGTCTGTCATCCTCTGCATCAGTTTTAATCAGGGCCGGTTGTTGCTCACAACCATTAATCTGCTCTGCCTGTTTTTGTTAATTCAGAACCAGCTGCAAACCAGCCTGAGCCAACCCTCTAATTTTGTTTTATTCAGTTGCATCAGTCTGTTATTCCCTCTGTTGCAGCTGTTTATTAACTTTATTCCGGAACGGGGTCTGAGCACCCGCTGGCTGATCAGACATCTGCCGCTGATCACCGGAGGTTATCTGCTGTTCTGGATCGCAGCGGAAAATGGCCTGCTTGCGGCCTGGTTCAGTGAACTGCCGATGGGGCTGATTCAGATGTTTTCCGATCCCTATCTGCTTAGCCAGTGGTCGGTATCAGCATTCGCAATAGCGACCCTGTTGGGACTCATCATTCTCTGGTTCCGAGCCACTTTGGCTGATGCCTGCCTGGTGATCATTACCCTGTCGATAGCGGCGATGATGGCGCTGTTCGGTATGTCTTCCGTTTCCGTTCTCAGCTGTACACTGGGGTTAATACTCATCCTGTTTACAGTACTGTTTAACTCATACAGCATGGCATTCATTGATGAACTGACCGGTCTGCCCGGGCGTCGCGCCCTGGAAAACACACTCCGCAGTGCCGGACGTCACTACACCCTGGGGATGGTTGATATCGATCATTTTAAGCAGTTTAACGATACCTACGGCCATGACGTGGGGGATCAGGTGCTGAAAATGGTAGCCAACCAGATGAAGCAGGCAGCCCGGGGCGCAACTGTATTCCGTTATGGCGGCGAAGAGTTCACCATTGTGTTCAAAAGAATGGATGAGGTCAGGGCCATCGAGATCGCTGAGAAAGTACGCACCACCATTGAGGCTTATCCGATGCGCATTCGCGATAAAGGCCGTCCGGGTAATGAGAAGCAGGGCCGCCAGCAGCGTAATCGTTCAGGTGGTTCTAACGACACCACAGAGGTCACCATCAGTATTGGCCTGTGCGAGAAAACGCCGCAGCATAAAGACAGTCAGGCCGTGATAAAACAGGCGGATGAAGCGCTCTACCTTGCAAAACAGCAAGGACGTAACCGTTCGGTGGCCTGTCATATCGCTCAGCCACGTAAACGCAGAACGCCAATCTCCTCATGAAAAACTTTCACGCATGAAATTTTGCCAGCGGCCGATAACCTTGCGTGACACACGGGAGTTACTAAACTTAAAGCTCTTGTAAACTTAAAGCTCGTTAAATGAGTTCCGGCAACACAAGCAAAGGAGATGATATGGAGATCAGTTCAATACAGAATCAGTCGGCGACTGAACGCAGTAAGCCAACTGACGAGATATCAGCAAAACAGCAGACCAAAAACGAACAGAACCAGGCAATTTTGCAGGCATCTCTGGATGTCAGTATCTCCTCAGGTAATGATTCACTGGCACTTCTGTATCGCACCGCTGTCAATGAGTTAAACAAAGTACTCGAAACTGACCTGGGCTCATCAGCAATTCAGAAAGCCTATGATTCGGGTCTGGATGTGACTCCTGAGGCAACCGCTGAAAGGATTGTCTCGCTGAGCGCTAACTTCTTTAGTAGTTATCAGAACCAGCACCCGGAGATGGACTATCAGACTCAGGTTGAAAGCTTTGTCGGTATTATTTCCGGGGGTATTGATCAGGGATTCGCGGAGGCCCGGGACATTCTCGATGGTCTGAACGTTCTGGAAGGTGATATTGCCGCAAATATCGACACCACTTACACCATGGTACAGGAAAAGCTTGTCACACTGATGGATACCCTCCTGAACGCTGACCAGACGCCTGCTCCAGATACTGCTGAATAAAGCAGCGACGGCATAACAGTGATATTTAATGCAAAAAAACCGGGTAATGCCCGGTTTTTTTATCACTGTATACAATCAGAACGCATATCTCACCCGACCATAGATATTGCTGGCATCTTCAAACTGACCAAAGAAAGTATGAGCTTTGTCACCAACAAACACGTTCGCCCCAAGATCAAAACTCAGAGTGTCACTGTAGCGATAGTTAACTGATGGCCGCGCATAGTAGTCGTCATCACTGGGAGAATAGAAGACAAACATCGACCAGACCAGATTATCCTGCCACATCCGATAGTTCAGCCGGGTGGTATAGAGATAACGGTACTCTTCCGGGTTATAAGGCGAGGCGGATGCGGCTTCCAGCGCATCATAATCCAGCGTCTGTTCAAGATAGTACTGCAACCCCAGTGTCAGCTTAGGTAGCAGTTCGCGCTCATATCCCAGCAGGAAACGAAACTGGCTATTGGGCTTGAAAGGATCACTGCCATCATTGTCTTCAGCCATATGCAGTGCAATCTCAGCATTGGCTAAACCGGAACCGAGGTTCCCCCGTACACTGGCGCCCAGCACATTCAAGCGGGTGAATACGGGATCGCCCAGACTATCCAGCGCATTGGGCTGCTTCTGAAATCCACGATAGCCATAGAGTGCCCACTCGGTACTATCGATGTTTCCAGAGACCCGGGCAGCAAACTCACCGTTGGTGAAACTGTTTGCGGGTTCCTCTGCATCAATCCGTCCTGCAGGCGCAGCGACATTCTGCCCTGCCTGGGGTGAAAACCAGGAAAAACGCTCGCCGTTAATATAGCGATCAGATGTATAGTCGGGCATCCACACCAGATCAAGACTGGCTGAATCACCATAGTAGCTAGCCTTAGCGGCCAGGGACGGCGCTTTCAGATACTCAGTATCACGACCGGAAAAAAAGGACTGCCAGTCTTTGGGAAACAGGTCATTGAGAAACAACAGATCCCCAGTGCCCCAGGTGAGCACCTGCTGCCCCAGCTTGAGGTCGGTACGGTCAATAGGGGTCAGGGTATAAGACGCTTCACGCAGATCGCCCCGCACACCCTGATCAACGCCATCAGCATAAACATCCGCTTTCAGAGTATAGCGGTCATTACCCACATAACCGGTGGTTTCAAGACGCAGGCGCAGATCCGCCAGCGTGGCATCATCCACGGGGGAGAAACGATCATTCAGAGCCGGGTCGTAATTCAACCGGTTGCCCAATCCACCCTCAATGAAACCATGCCATTTACTGCTACTTTTCGGTTCAGCCCAGCTATCGTCACTCCAGCTATCATTCCCCCAGCCCTGCTCACTATCGCTGGCTGCCGCAGTTGTGTCCTGCTGTGCAGCGACAACCGACGTCGAGGCCAGAATCGCGATCAGCAGCGCCGGTTTAAGGGCTAGATTTTCCAGAACGTTCGTTACACTCATAGCCATTACTCTGGACGCTTCAGCCACTGACGTGGCGGATTACGGAGGGATCGTTCAGTAAATACCGCGCTGTCCATACCCAGATCATAACGGATAAAACGGAACTCCATCGTGGTGCTCGCGCCACTCACCAGATCACTGACCCGGGATTTGGTTACCGTCGTAATATCCTGAACCGTCTCAGTTTCCAGCACCTCTACCCGGCGATACAGTTTATCGCCAACATCGTAATACTCGATCTTCATCGGTAGCATACTCACTTTGTCGATCCACACCTGATAACGGCTAAACTCAACCGAATCAGGATCTTTAGGGGTATTTTCGAGCACATAAAACTCCCCGGTAGTGTCCGTCAGTGTATGATTATCTTCTTCAGGATTACGACCGGACACATCCTCATAGAAATAGTTTGAACCGACAAAGCTGGTACGTTTATCACCGGCAGAGATCCGTTTAACCAGATCCAGTCCCGGCAGATAGAGCCAGCGGTCATCATCGGTGCTTGCATGTTTTTCAACCAGAAAAACCGTATCACGTACATCGGCCGGGCGGCTGAAGGCAACCAGAAACTGCTGATCTCCGCCATCCTCATGGTCTCGCCTCAGGATGGTAAACTGTCGCTGTTGCTCACGTCCCTGAGAGTCCTGAATCAGCATCCGTGCTTCTGAACGACCATCTGCACCCTGATAATAGGCTGCCAGGTTTGCCTGCTTCACTATCTCATTAACATCGGTCAGATCTGCAGCACACAGCTGCGCTGAAACGGTTAAGGTCAGACCCGCTACGAATGTGGTAAACAGTTGCTTAATCATGGGTACTCTCCTTCATGCCAGGCTTAACGCCAAACAAACTATCTTTATCTTTAATCATCTCCATCACAGCGGGCAGCAACATCACCGTTACCACTGCTGACACGGCCATGATGGTTGCCAGAAAGAAGCCCACCGTAATGTAGGGAACCAGCGGCGCAAACAGCAATGGCGTGAAGCCAATAGCCACCACCACAGCGTTGCGGCTGATCGCCCGGGAGGGGCCTTTGTAAACCTCAGCCACGGTCTGCTCCCAGTTACCACACTGACGATAGATCGCCCGGGTGCGCTCCAGAAAGTGGATGGCAAAGTCGACCGAGAGCCCCAGCGTCAATGCTGATAATACGGCAATCGGCATATCATAGTCCTTACCCACCAGTCCTATCAGGCCGTAGATAAAGAGAATGGTCACCGTCAGCGGCAGCATTGACAGCAGGCCGATTTTGATCGAACGGAACAGCACCACCATGATCAGCAGTACCATGAAGAATGCCCCTATCAGGCTTTTCAACATGCCATTAACCATCTCGTCCTGCCAGACAACGTTAATGTAGGTGAGACCCGCCCAATTAAGTTTAACTCCATCCGGCAGCGGATGATCCGCCACATAACCCTCTACCAGTGTCAGCACCCGGCTCATATCCTGATTATCACCGCTGCTGAGCTGCAGCCATAAAACCGTAGAACGGTAGTCCGGAGTCACCATATGCCACAGATCGTTAGGACGGTGTGAGCCCTGAAAGCTCAATACTGTCTGTGCTGCAGCGGTGGCGGTAGGTGGCAGACGATACTGTTCTGCAGCGCCGCCCTGGAGTTCACGATAGACTGTTTTCAGCATCGTTGGCAGACCATTACTTTTGCCAACATATTCAGACTGGTCGAGAAAGTTCTGCAGGTCGTCCACATATTTCATCGCCTCAGGGGTGAGAAAATACTTACTGCCTATCTGAGCCTTCTCAGTCATACCCAACAGATCCAGCCACATTGTTTCATTGGCACTGTCGTCATAGCTTAGCTGGTCGAACAGATTGATCAGCGCATTGGTATATTCGATAAAACTCTCAACCTTAACGCTATCCAGTTTCTGTTGCAGCTCAACGCCCTCTTTGGCCGCCCGGGCCAGAAGCGTTTGCTCAAGCCCGCTGCGCAGATCACTGGTTTTATCCAACACCAGAAATGCATTATAGGTTCCGGGGAAGTGGTGGTTCATTACCCGATCAGCCACACGCAGCGGGTGGTCAGGTTTAAACCAGCGAACCGGATTATCGTTAATCTGAATCTGTGCCACACCATAGGCACTGCCAACGATAACCAGAACAAACAGCATCAGCAGACCCTTCGCACGAGCAATCGAGAAACGCCCGGTTGAGATCAGTAAACGGCCGAGAAAAGAGTTGTCGTCTTCATCGATATTATGATCTTTCATCTGCGCCATCCGCTTGGGGGACAGGCTGATAATATAAGCAGGAACCAGTGTGATGGTGAGCACAAACGCCAGCATAATACCAAACGCCACATGCAGACCGAAGATCTGTACCGGCGGAATCGGTGTAAACGCCAGTGAGGCGAAACCCACTGCAGAGGTCACCGAGGTATACAGCATGGGGGTAAACAGATGGCCCAGCACCTCTTTCAGCGCCTTTTTCGGATCTTCACCAGGACGATAACGATCAGCAAATTCTGACAGAATATGCACCGAGTCGACCACCGCAATCGGCATCAGAAAGATCGGAATCATCGAACTCATAATGTGAACGGTATAACCCTGACCAATCAGTAATCCCATGGTGATAATCACCGCTCCCATTGCCACCAGCATTGGTGCTGTGATCAGCAGGAAACTGCGGAAGAACACCCACATCAGGATAAAGATCATCAGACCTGCAAGAGGAGCTGAGATCGCCATCTGGATAAACATCTCAACGCCGAAAGTATCTTCAGCCACCGGCAAGCCGGAGATGTAATACTCATTGTTACCACTTAGCTTGCCTATCTCTGTCTGAATCAAGCCGGAGATACGGTAACTTTCAGATTTTTTAGTAATCGGAACATAGATACCGGCTGCCTGACCATCACCGGACACCAGGGTGTTATTGAGCAACGGCAAACGTTCAACAGAGGCTCTAAGCTGATCAATGCCCGCCTGATCTTTGGGCACCTGCTTCATCATCCACTCAAAGCGGATCGTCCCGGGACCCTCCTGACTGATATTGTCGACGCGGTCCAGCGACATCATATCCTGACTGACCACACCATCCATCTGCACAATAGCATCAGACAGTTGCTGCAGTTCAGACAGACTCTGCTGATTGTAGATCCCCCCGGCGGAGTTATTCACAATACCGACAACTATCATGTCATAGAGGCCGAAACGCTCTTTCACGTGATCATGAAATACCCGCGCTGCATTGTCTGCAGGCAGCATGTTTTCAGGATCGGTATCCACCTTGATTGAAGGGATCTGCAAGCCCGCCAACACAGTCAGCAACAGCACTGCAAAAAAGACCCATTTCGGCCGATTCATTGAGATATTAATCAGTGTAGATCGAAGCATCTGCGGTTCCCATTTTACGTATAAGGAAATCTTTATTTCGCTTATTATATTAGAATATACTAATATTTAAAAGTACTACATTAGTAAATTGAGATTTAAGCGCTGCTAAAGTAGAATCACTACTGTATTGTAGGGTACGAAAGATACTTTCAGGGCTCAGCAAGATAATAAAAACTGGCGAGAAGAAAAGATTGAATACAGCAACTCAGCAGATGACGCCCGAAACACTGGCGATGATGAAAGAGAATTCAACTAAAGCCGCTAAACTAATGAAAGCACTGGGTAATGAAAGTCGCCTGTTGATTCTCTGCTACCTCGATGGCAAAGAGTTATCAGTCACCGAACTTAACCACTGTCTTGACCTGAGCCAGTCAGCCCTGTCGCAACATCTGGCAGTGCTGCGTAAAGATGGTCTGGTAAGCACACGCCGGGAATCACAAACGATCTACTATTCACTGTCCGGTAATACCGCCACTCGCATTATTCATACATTGCATGAGATGTTCTGCCCTGCTGTCTGAACCTGAGATAGGCCTCTAAACTAAAAAACCACCTGAGACAGGTGGTTTTTTATGGCCTGATTCAGACTCAGCCCTGCAGCCGGTAGCGCTGCCAGTCCTCGGTTGGCTCATTCAGCATCATCTCCATCTCCACAACATCCTCCTCCATGTTGTAGTGATTTTTAAAGCCCAGTTTCTGCGCCAGACCCTGCATTCCCTTATTAGAGGTGAGGGTCGATCCCATCAGCAGCAGAGTCCCCCGCGCTTTACAGTAGTCGATCGCTTTTTGCATCAGCACAACCCCAAGCCCCTCCCCCTGGAGATCATCGCGGATCACCACGGAAAATTCAGCGCGCACATTATCAGCATCGGTAACCGCCCGGACGACCCCCAGGGTTTCCCAACCCGGCTCGCCCTGCCTGGGTGCAGTGACAATAAAGGCCATCTCCCGGTCATAATCGATCTGGGTCCAGTTCGCCAGCTCCTGGTGGGTCGGAATGCCACGGCTATAGAAATAACGCAAGCGGATCGATTCCGGGCTGAGCTTGTTATAAAACTCCAGATGGTTCGGCTCATCCTCTCCCCGTATCGCCCGCACCATCGCCTTGCGGCCCGATTTACGCAGGGAGATATGTTCACTGAGATACTCCGGATAGGGGGAGATTGCCAACACCGAAGGTTCACCCAGAGAGACTGCCACATCAACCGCCAAAACGCCCCGTCGGTTAATCAGCATCGGATTAATCTCCAGCCCCTTAAGATTGGGCAGCTCCACAACCATCTGCGACAGCTTGATCAGCAGATTGCTAAGCTGCTCCAGATCCCTCTCCAGTTGCTCACTGCTCTCACTGAGCACAGAAAATATATGTGAAGTACTGATCAGCTGACGTGCCAGGCTGAGATTAAGCGGCGGTAACATCACCTGCCGATCGGCCAGAACATCGACGGAATAGCCACCTTTACCAAACACTAACAGTGGACCAAAAACCGGGTCCCGGGTGATTCCCATATTGATCTGCAAAGATTGAAAACCACGTTTCATCTGCTGCACACAGAACCCCTGGATATCATCATCAGGAAAACGTTCCCGCACCCGGTAAGCAAGCTGCGTCGCCGCCTGATTAACATCATGAGATGAAAACAGATCCAGCGCCATATCTTTCCAGCGGGGATGGTTTTTATTGTCATAGTTAAAGGGGTAGATGTTCTCTTTATGTATCACTTTAACGGCCACTGCACCGCCAAGTTTTTTAGCGATCTCGACCACACCATCAACATCATCTGCATACTGGGTATGGGATACCGGAATATCGTACTGATCTAACAAGTCTGTCGCTTCATTGTGGGTCAGATAATCCCGCCCCTCTGCCAGTGCATTGGCGATCAGTGCTTTGGCCCGCTGATGGTTTTGCTCGTTTGGATCAACAAAGGGCGCCGGTGTTTGCTTCATAACCTCCTGATTACGGCGAAACTCAACCATATGCATGAAAGCATCCACCGCCTCTTCCGGGGTAATAAAGGTGGTAATACCCGCACCATTAAAATGATTGCGGGACTCAATCGCGGTACTCCGCCCCATCCAGCAGGTGAGGATATTACGCGGTGTATTGCGCGCCACCTTGATAATTTCTTCGGCAGTGGCAAGACCCGGGGCCAGCCGGGTGGGCGCATGCAGCACCAGCACCGCATCAACATTAGGATCTTTGGTCAATAGTTGGGTCACCCGGGCAAAACGTTCGGGCGTCGCATCAGAGTGCATATCAATTGGGTTTTTCAGATTCCAGTGATCGGGCAATATCTCCCGTAGCGCCGTCACCGTTTCTTCACACAGTTCTGACAGTTCTCCACCCTTACGTCGCAGCTGATCAGTTGCCAGAGCATTAGGCCCCATACCGTTACACACCAATGCCAGTCGTTCTCCACGCATCGGTTTCATACGGGTCAGGGTTTCCAGCGCATTGTAGAGCTGATCGACTGTATCCACGCGAACCACACCCGCACGGCGCAGCGCAGCATCATAGACCAGATCTTCATCCCTGATCCCCAGCGCGGGCTGATTCTCTTTCTCCTCATCAAAGATCATATTTGATTTAAGCACCAACACCAGCTTGTTGCGTGAGGCAGATCGTAGCGAACTGAGAAGATTGCGGGAAGAACCCACTAAGTGATCCAGCTGAATCAGGATCGACTGGGTGTAAGGGTCCTGCGCGAAATAGTCGATGATTGACGGCAGGTCGATATCAACCCCCTCCCCCAGTGTAAGGAAGTGGGAGAAACCGATCTCTTGACCGTTGGCCCAGTCGATCATCGCCGTGCCTAACAACCCCGACTGACCCACATAGCTGACTTTACCCTTACGAATATTCAGGTGTGAATAACTGGCATTCATATTATGGCCAGACACCAGCATCCCCATGCAATCCGGTCCCATTATCCGGATACCATAAGGCTTCGCGGCTTCCATAATCTCATCGCGCATGCTTTTGCCCAACGGCTCACTGGCGATAGTCAAACCACCGGTAAGGATCATCGCGGCTTTAACCATATTGGCACCCAGCTTGCGAATAAGCTCCGCAACACTTTCGGGGGGAGAACAGATAATGGCCAGATCCGGCATTTCCGGCAGCTTTGTTAAACTGCTGTAACAGGTAACCCCGAAAACAGTGTCATAACCGCGCTTATTAACCGCCATCAGCGGTCCCTGATAGCCACTATCCAACAGGTTTTGCAGCACGATGCCACCCATGCTGTTCTCTTTTTCAGAGGCTCCGAACACCGCAATCGATTTAGGCTTAAAAAAACGTTTGAGATATTTTGTACTCAAGAGACTTACTCCACAGACCTTCAGAACTGATCAGTACATCTGATCCAACTACTGAGTCTATATCTTCCATATTACGCAGGTGCAGCACAAACATTATTCATCGAATAATAATGATTAACGTCATAAACCCCTGCCAAAGTGGGTAAAACCGTCATGGCTTACCGGTTTATCTATCAACAGGTAAGAAAGCGTCCCGTTCAGTTTAGCAACTCTGGCGAGTCTCGCCGAGATTTCCAACCGGACCAGCCTTCAGATAGAAGCGGGGAGTCGGTGCGCAGATCCTTTCGATATGTGGATGAACATTTCTGCACAGATCATGCAACAGCCTGATCTTTGTTGATCTGCACTAAGAGTATCCTGTCCAGAAAACAGATGGTGAGACACTACGTTTACTCAAAAACGTCTATGTTGTCAGCTATAAATAGCAGTATGTTTGATGTCGAAACGTCGCGATGCAAAGATTCAGGATTCAGGTTTCATCCAGCAGCGAGAAAGATATAAACGTGGTAAACAACCCCAGACCAATAATCACGGGTGGTGCGGGGATCGCCAGCATCAGCAAGCAGGAGCCCAGCCAGATACGGTAGACCCAGCGCAGTCGGGCCTTATAGGCAGCGGTAAACTTACGTCGGAAGAAGTGATTACTATCAGGATGAGTGACATGCATCCATTCGGGCAACAATAACAACAGATAGAAGCGTATTAATTCAAATCCCATAGTGATTCTCCCTCGAAAGCTGTTCATACAGCTTAACAAAGAATCAGGATATTGCCTGTCCGACACCTGACATTGGATAACACCAGGGCCGTTTGAATCAGTAATCGGCGACCCGATAAAGAATGGCATCACGATACCCGGTCACAATACGGATCAATCCAGAAAGCTGATGATTGAGCTCTGCATCACCGCTATCAACGATCAACGGGCGACCTTCCAACTCCTTTATTTTGCTCTTGGTCGCCACCACAATGATATTTTCGCGGCCCAAGCGTCTTAATAGTTGAGGACTCAGTTGCTGATTGCCACGACCGATAATGTGTCCCTGACCGCCAATCACGGTAATCACCAGCCGGGTTGCATAACCCTCGGTCATGTCTAATAGCTGCTGCGCGGTCAGATCGCTGCCGATCAGTTCACCGTTCTCAATCAGGTCAACCCCCAGCAGGGTGTTCTCAAGCCCCAGATGATCCATCAAAGCCTGCACGGTTGAGCCTGAGCCCATGATATAGCGCACGTTATCCTGCATGTTTTCAGCAAAATCAGCGGCGATATCGTCCAGCACCAGCTCTTCGACCTCCCGTCCGCCATTTTTGACGTGCTGAAGAAAGCGCCCCTCCTCCGGCACCAGCAACTCACCATAGTATTTAGCCCGAACCCGTCCCGCACGGAACGCATCTTCGTCGATATCCCGCACCTCCTGATCTGCCAGGGTCACCAGCTCACCCCGCACCAGCATCGCCACCACTTCGCCAGCGGCTTTGGGAGTGACCGCATAAACCCCGGAATGAATTTTGACGCCTGCGGGAATGCCCAGCACCGGGGTGGAATCACCAATCGCATGACAGATATTACGGGCCGTGCCATCGCCACCGGCAAACAGAATCAGATCAACACCCTGTTCAGCCATCTCCCGGGCAGCACGTTCAGTATCTTCGGCTGAGGTGTGGCCCGGAGTAATAGCGCCGATCACACGAGGCTCAAAACCTGCAATACGGGCGCTCTCCTCGCCCATCTCTCCCGGATAGGTAAGCAGTTCAATATCCAGACCTGCAAGAGGTTCCAATGCCTGCTGGGTGCGCAGGTTGGCTTTGGGCTCAGCCCCCATTGCCAGTGCTTTAATAGCGGTCGCTTCACCATCGCTGCCTTTAAGCCCAACACTGCCGCCAACACCGGCCAGCGGATTAACAATCAACCCAAGACGAAACATCTATAACTCCTGCCCGGTCTGATCCAGATTGCCGGTTTCTACCAAAAACTGCTGATACACGAAGGCAGTAATAATCAACCGGGTATCTTCATCAAGATCCAGGAACTTAAAACCATGGTTAAACAAACCGTTCGCCTCCGCCGGGCTGCTGTGAATATTTCTCAACTCCACCGGCACCAGTAAAACCTGATCGATATCGCCTATCTGTAAACGGGTTGTCAGATAAAAACGCTCGCCGACGCTGCCCAGCGTATAGGGCAACTGCAGACAGACACCATCGGTACTGATATCAATACAGAGCGCACCAGCAGGCAGTCCTTCCCGCTGGGCCATCTCATCATAGTCATCGAGAGAACAACTGAGGTTCACCGGAATCCGGCTATGCCCCCTGATCCGCTTCAGCTCAATCGTATTGGGATATTCCAGCAGCCAGTAACTGAACGGTTGCTCGTACTGTTTAAGTATTTTGCTGGTAAAATTGCAGATTCGATTGCCGCTGATCAGACGAAGACTGGCCAGGTTACCTTCATTCGTCAGTGTTGAAGCACCACTTTTCAACGATGGTGCGGAGATCATAATGCCGCCATTTTCAGCATACCCCAGCAACTTAGAGGTGAACTTCGTCCGGGGAGTCCTGATCTCAACCCGGACCGACTCCCCAATCTGCAGGCGCAGATCTGCCAGCGTTTTATCCGTATGCATTGATTCCAGTTTTAGCGACATCAGGTCTTTTTCGTGTTCCGGTTTATAAAAATATATACAGATCAGCAGGGTTGCTAAGCTAACAGAAGATCACTTCAGACAAAAGCCAACCGCTTGTAACTGCTGAGACAGTTCAGCTGAAGGGGTTGCTCCAGACAGTTTTGCCGCGACAAACTCACGCCTCACAGGGTAGTTTTTCCTTAACAGATCAAACGCCAGCGGTTGCGCGTCAGCGTCCACCAGCGAGTCCATAAAGCGCTGAAAATCGGCCTCCGGCTGGTAGATGGCGTGAACGATGTCGGTGAGCGTCTCCGAACCCTCCAGCAAAATCTCAGGCGCAGGCCCTGCATTCGCAAGACAATCAGACAGTTCGATCTCAGGGGTTATTCCCTGTTGCAGGCAAAACGCCCGATACAGCATCCAGGTGCCGCGAATCTTACCATCCAGGGTGTAACCGGCAATATGCGGTGTGCCGATGCGAGCCCGCTGCGCCAGATGACTGTCGACCACCGGCTCATCCTCCCATACATCCAGCACCAGTGTTACATCTGCGCGTTGCTGATGCCAGTGAAGCAGCGCTTTATTATCGATGACCGGCCCCCGACCCGCGTTCAGTAATATCGCCCCGGGCTTAATCATATGAAGATTCTGCTCATGCAGCAGATGATAACTTGGATGAGCCCCACTGTGGGTCAGTGGCGTATGCAGACAGATAATATCGGCCTGTTCTAACAGCGCTGAAAGACCGATAAACCCCGCTTCGCCAGCATCCGCACGAAGAGGATCATTCAACAATAACTTAACCCCCAGATCCGCCAGCCGCTGTTGCAAACGTCGGCCAACATTGCCCACACCGACGATACCGACCACTTTATCCGTCAGACTGAAGTTCTGTTCCGCAGCAACCAGCAGGAGATTGCTGATAACGTACTCAGCCACCGCATCCGCATTACAGCCCGGCGCGCTGGAAAAACCAATGCCATTCGCCTTAAGCCAGTCAGTATCAATATGGTCCATTCCGATGGTCGCGGTGCCGACAAATCTGACCGGGGTATTGTCTAGCAGCGGCTGATCTACCCGGGTCACCGAACGCACTAACAGCAGGTCCGCCTGTTGCAGATCACTGTTCTGGATAGTTCTGCCGGGCAGCTTATGAATCTGCCCCAGATGGCCAAATAAGCGCTCCAGTGCAGGAATATTTTCATCAGCAACGATGTTCAGTCCGGTAGATTTCAATGATCACTCCAAAGGTTATAAAATCAGCTGGTTAAGGGGCGAAACGCCGATTATAATGGCGCGCCTTACGCTTTGACATCATTTCCGGGCAAATTTACTCAGGTAGTTTTTTGATTATTCGCTGGCGCAGACAACAGGATTATTTCATTGTCCGACTCTATCAGGATCTGATGGGGGACTGGGTGCTGAGCGAATCCTGGGGGAATACGCTGAACAACCGAGGCTCAATTAACCACACCATCTTTCATTGTTACCATGAAGCGCGCGGCCAGCTGCGCGAGATCAGCCGACGTCAGAAGTCTCTGGGGTTTAAAAAAACCGTATCAAAAGAGCAGCAGATCGAACTGGATTTCGGTTAAGCTGCTTCGCCTCAATAACTCTGTAATTAATTAGCCTCAACGGTTGGCATCTGCTTGCCGCAGCGATATATTCCCCACTACATAACACACATATTAATAATAATTGTGCCCGACGGTATCACATTGTTAGCCGTCAAATATGAGCTAAGAGAGGTTTTATGAGTAAGTTTGATTTTGCCCCAATGCCTGATACAGAAGGCTTTTTCGGTAACTACGGCGGCCAGATTATTCCTCCTGAACTTAAAAAAGTGATGGATGATATCAACCAGGCTTACGAAGAGATCTGTAAAAGAGAAGATTTTCAGCAAGAACTGATGCAGCTGAATCAGGACTATGTTGGCCGTCCCAGCCCGATCTACCATGCCAAACGCCTGAGTGAAAAACTCGGCGGTGCGCAGATCTACCTCAAACGTGAAGACCTCAACCACACCGGCGCCCACAAGATAAACCATTGTCTGGGCGAAGCACTGCTGGCGAAGTTCATGGGTAAAAAGAAAGTGCTGGCGGAAACCGGTGCCGGTCAGCACGGTGTAGCTCTGGCGACCGCCTGTGCACTGGTGGGCATCCCCTGCGAGATCCATATGGGCCAGGTGGATATCGAGAAAGAACACCCGAACGTCACCAAGATGAAAATTCTCGGCTGTAAGCTGGTACCGGTGACCCGTGGCACCGCCACCCTGAAAGACGCCGTTGATAGTGCCTTTGAAGAGTATCTGAAAAATCCCGAAGAGTTTATCTACGCCATCGGTTCTGTTGTTGGCCCCCACCCGTTCCCGAAAATGGTACGCGACTTCCAGAGCATTGTCGGCCGTGAAGCGCGTCAGCAGTTCAACGAGCGGCATGGCAAAAATCCGGACATCATCACCGCTTGTGTCGGTGGCGGCTCTAACGCCATCGGTCTGTTCACCGCTTTCCTGGAAGATGAAGATGTGAAAATCGTCGGCGTCGAGCCGGCCGGTAAAGGTCTGGATACTAAAGACCACTCAGCCACCCTGACCAAAGGCACACCGGGCGCAATTCACGGTTTCAAATGCTATGTCCTTCAGGATGAAAACGGCGAACCTCTGCCGGTTCACTCGATTGCATCCGGCCTGGATTACCCCGGTGTCGGCCCGCAGCACTGCTACCTGAAAGATATCGAGCGGGTTGAGTATGAATCAGTTACCGACGACGAATGCCTCAACGCCTTTATGACCCTGTCTCAGGTAGAGGGGATTATCCCGGCACTGGAAAGCGCCCACGCCGTCGCCTGGGCGATGCGCGAAGCACCGAAGCTGGGCAAGGATAAGAGCATTCTTGTGAACCTCTCCGGTCGGGGCGATAAAGACGCTGATTATGTGGCGGATAAATTGGGGCTTTAAGCACCGAGTTAAACCCTGAAGTTATCTTTTACATGGAAAGAAAGGACCCAATCTTATTTACTTAAGATCAGGTCCTTATTTATTAGCGCTTAACTTTGAAGCTTTTCCATCTTCCGATACAACGTTGACCTGGCAATCCCAAGATACTTCGCCGCCTGGGTCAGATTGCCCTCGAATCGTTCGATTGCTTCCAGAATCATCTCATCACAGCTCGCTTTGATCGTACTGGTTGTAAAATTTTCGATCGTTGCATCGCTGACTGAACGATTGGCGTAAACGATATCAGGCAGATCACCCGGCTCAATTGAGCGACCAGGCTCTGCCAGAGTATCGGCATAGATCAGCGCATTTCGTAACTCACGCACATTACCCGGCCATGAATAACGATTGATATAGTGCAATGCTTCATCAGTTAACTGCCGTTGTCCATCTGATTCATCCGCTAATATCAGTTTGCTAACCCCCCTGATATCGTCTCTCTCTCTCAGGGGCGGAATAGTAATTTCAAAACCACTGATCCGATAGAACAGATCCCGCCGGAACGCCCCGTTTTCTATTGCACCTGAAATATTTTTATGGGTAGCACAGATCAGCTGAAACTGTACCGATTCAGATTTTGCTGACCCCAGACGCACAACTTCACGAGTCTCAAGGACTCGTAACAATCGGGTTTGCAACGCCACGGGCATATCGCCAATCTCATCAAGGAACAGCGATCCACCATTGGCTTGCTGTATTTTCCCAGCTCGCCCTTCCCGACTTGCACCCGTAAACGTTCCAGCTTCATAACCAAAAAGCTCACTCTCGATAAGTGATTCAGGAATAGAAGCACAATTGAGCGTCACTAGCTGTCCCTTTCTCGCAGGGCTGAATTGATGTAGATAACGAGCAACCACCTCTTTGCCAACACCTGATTCACCCAGGATCAATACCGGCAGTCGGCCAATCGCTTTCAGTCCGTTATCTATCGCTGCGTGGATTCGCTGATCACCGAAATACGGCTTAGCTGCAGAGGAGTCTATTTTTTCAGCTTCCTTTTTTTTAAGCACGCGGTTTTTATAGTCTTGGCTATGCTTTTCAAGGCGATTCTGATCAAAACCTTTCTGTTGAAAACTAAGCTCAGGCGGATTCAGCTCACCACTCTGAAACAGTCGTTCCTGCTCACTACGAGGTACATTAAGTACTCGCCCATGCAAGGAGATACCTCCCGACAGGTTCAGATTGAAAGACTGGCTCCTTAATAAGCCCTGATCGAACAAGACAGAGAATGACTCATCAAACAGCCCCTCAAAATATATACTCTGGTGCTTAAGGTCTAGCTTAAAAAAACGTTCCGCAACGATGTTGGCGCCGATCACTGTCTGCTCGTACGAAAATGCCAGCACAATGCTATTGGCACCAAATTGCCCCGTTCCTGACTGAAGCTCAATAACGATCGCATTGGGTATCGACATTATCAGTTCGTTTTGAATATTTCTGGCGCAGGCTTCGAGAAGATAAAAAGCAGCCGGATCCCGGTTGGGGGCTTCATTAGTAATATCCACAGTGGCACAAACAGAGCCTAAAGGGTCATACACAGGAACTGCCGCACAATTAAAGCTTTTGTGAAACTCTTTGTAATGTTCCGGACCAAACACACTTACGAAACGTTCAGAGGTGATGGCACAAGACATCGCTGAGGTGCCGATCAGTTCTTCAGACAGCACAGCCCCCTGCCTGAAAGCATCCATGATTCTAGGTTCAGCAATATTTTTTGAGCGACGGACATCAAGCACCTGGCAAACATTGTCGGTCAGTAAAACTGACCAGCCTGCCCCGCCCAGAGATTGGTAGAGTGCATCAAGGTGTTTACGTGAGCAGTCAAGCAGAGGTTTCTGAAACAGAAAAATATCTTTAAACTGATCCGAGGCTAAAAAACCATAGTCTACATGACCCGCCATCAGCAGATTATTCGAATAGCATCGCTGCCAGGAATCAAAGATCGGTTTATCGAGTAAACGGGCCAGATCATGCTGACCGCGTTCAAAGTCGCGACGAACCACAGACATATTGGGAAGCATAGGGTCCCTCTTATTTTTATTATGGGTCTTGAGCTATCTATATTACGTTGAAAACTATACAGCGATGGGTGACAAAATTCATCCGTTTAAAAACTGAGCTTTGCCAAAACAGATAACAGAACTCCGATACAACGGTCAGGAAGACGTATCCTGTCAGAACACACTAAAAGTCGCTATACAGTTCCCGCAAATACTATGCAATTACTGCAAACGCCAAAGTTATGTGGAACTACGGCGCGTTAAAGCAGCTGACTCTCTGACTTAACCGAGGTAAAAACAGCTATACCATGAGGGGGGCGGGGGGGGTAAAAAATAGCAGAAAAAAGCCCCACCGAAGTGAGGCGAAAGCCAGCAAAGTGCTCCTTATGATGCTTATCAGAAGGGGTAGATAAGTGCTTCATCCCGTATGCTGATCCACTTCCTTTCAGTGAATTCTTCCAGATTGGCCGGACCACCAAAACGACCGCTATTGCCGGATGATTTCATACCCCCAAACGGCACCTGATACTCGTTATTCACCGTCTGATCGTTGATATGCACCATACCCGCATCAATACGATTGGCGATTCGTTTAGCACGGGATATATCAGCACCCTGAATAGAGGCGGCAAGCCCATACTGAGTATTATTGGCAAGCGCTACCGCCTCATCATCTGTAGTAAAAGTGACCACCGGGGCAACCGGGCCAAAAATTTCCTCCTTAAAGATGGGCATATCGGGTGTAACCTGCGTTATCACCGTTGGATAGATAAAGGCACCTTCCCGCTTGCCACCACAAACAACCCGGGCCCCCATCGCAACAGAATCCGCAATCAAACCCATAACACGATCTGCCTGGCGCGCATTGATAACAGGCCCAAGGTGTACCTGCTCTTTATAGGGGTTGCCGACCGCCAGGTTCTCTGCGCGGGCACAGAGTGCCTCAACATAAGCATCCGCCACCGACTCATGAACAATGTGCCGACCCGCCTGCATACAGATCTGACCCTGATGCAGGAAGCTGCCCCAGGCTGCGCAGGAGGATGCCCCTTCTATATTGGCATCGTCGAGTACAACAAAGGCGTTATTACCGCCTAACTCCAGCGCCACTTTCTTAAACATTCCACCGCATACCTGCCCTATCTGGCGCCCGGCAGCTGTCGAACCGGTAAAGGCGATCATATCGACCTGAGGATGCTCAACCAGCCGCTGACCAACAGTCACCCCACCCGGTGCCAGGGTGCAAATACCTTCAGGAAGCCCTGCTTGTTTGAGCAGTTCAACAATGAGATATCCGCCCACGACAGCGCTATTAATATCCGGTTTAACAATGACACTGTTGCCCATCGCCAGTGCTGGCAAAACGGCCCGCAGACTCAACAATAATGGAAAGTTCCAAGGTGAAATCACCCCCACAAGTCCGACCGGAACACGGATACAATGGTTTTCACGTCCGGGAATATTTGAGGGATAGATATCCCCGTAGGGAGTCATCGGCAGCGCCGCGCACATATAGGCCTGATCGATGCAAGCCTGCAACTCCCATTGTGCTTTGCCCTCAATAGAGCCGCACTCCCGGGTATTCCAGGTATTAATCAGCGAAGCATTCTCTTCTAACAACGCCGCAAACCGACGAATCACTTTCGCCCGGGCATCAAAATCGGTGTTTGCCCAGCCTTCCTGAGCGGCCTTAGTCGTTTCGATCAGCCCATCCAGTTCATTAATCGTCACCGCTGCAAAAGAGCCAAGACGACTCCTTGTGGCGGGTTCAGTGATATCAATTAACTCTCCGGAAAATGCCTTGTCTGACACAAAGTTGCAGCTGTCATTATAGATCTCTGAAAAACTCATACTCATCTCCACTATCAGCTGAAGTTAGCTTTAATAATCTCATCCGCGATATAGCTCGACAGCGCGTAGACCGTTTCAGACGGGTTATAACCAATTGAGGTGGGCAGCAAACTGGCATCCGAGATGTACAGTTTTTTCACATCGTGGGTTTCACCATAAGGATTCACTACTGACGTTTTGGGGTCAGCGCCCATTCTGCAGGTGCCCTGCGGATGGAACGAGGTATACCGGTAGCGGGCAGGCTCATTCTTGAGACTATCAATCACATCGTCTATCTCAACCACGCTGTTAATCACCGTGCGGTCTGAGGTCGGCAGATACAGGTATTTTGCCCCAGAGGCAAAAAGGATCTTAGCGTTAAATTTTAGCCCCTCTTTCATCGCATCGAAGTCATGATCATCCACTTCATAGAGAATCTCTTTAACGCCATCGGTGTATCTGACTTCGCCCACATTCTTATCGTGAATCAGGGTTATCAAGCGGATGCTGTTACGATATTTTTCCATATAAGCAACATAGTTTTTACCGGTCCCTGGCTCTGCCTGAAAGCTGGCTTCAACGGGCTCCTGAACCGCATTTAGCAGGATATACCCACCCTCGTCTGGCAATGTATGAGTATCCACATAGAGAGAATGAGTCGCCCCATGAAAGTCATCGACTTTCTCTTCAAACATAGCGGTCACAGACATACTGGGGTGACAGGCAAAGTTTTTACCCACCTGTCCACTCGAATTCGCGATACCCGAGCGTTGTAGAATAATCGGGCTTTGTACTGGCCCTGCAGCGAGCACAACAATCGGGGCGTTAACGGTTACCTGGGTTTTCACCACTTTAGTTTTCGGATCAACTACTTCGGCTTCAACCCCTGCCGCCTGACCATTCTTAGTCACAATCCGTGTCACCCGGGTATCAGCATAGATCTCTGCACCGTGGTTGCAGGCCCATGGCAGATAGGTCACCAGCATCGACTGCTTACGATCGGTTTTACACCCTGAAAAACAGAAGCCGGTCATCGCACAATCACGAATATTGCGCTTCGCAATACCCGGCTCAATATTCAGTTTATTCAAGCCTTTAAGAATCAGATCAGCACCAATACTGGTCTCATGCCTGGCATTAGGTTCGATACTCAGATTCTTCTCAATCTTATCAAAGTAACCTGACATCCGTTCAGGTGTCAGGTTGCCTAAACCGTGCTCATCCCGCCATAAATTAAGAAAGTAATCCGGCGTTCTGAAACACAACGCAGCATTCACAACGGTTGAACCACCCACACAGGCTCCCTGTAACACAGTCACATCACCATGAGTATTAGACTGCCCACCTTCATCCTGATACAACGTCCCCATGGCCATTGCCAGCATCTCTTTAAACTCAGATGACGGAACATAGGGGCCTGCTTCCAGAACTACGACTTTCTTACCCTGTTTAGCCAGTTCATAAGCGTTGATAGCTCCACCCGCACCGGAACCGATAACAACGACGTCAGCATCAATCGTCAACTTCGGATTCTGAATATCCTGCGCCGTTTTTATATTCAATTTATTATTATCTGTAGACATAAGTTACTACCTGCCGTCTTTATATCGTAGGCTCGGGTGTATTTCCGAGAGAAGAGAGATTCCACTTATCTGAAACGGGACCATCATAGCCAAGCGGCCCCCAGGTATTTGGAATAGCCCAGTAAGCCAACACCGTCAGTTTCTTAATCCCCATGGACAGAGCCCTTTCAGGTGGCGCAGATGAAGCACTCCACTGGTCGACGAAACGGATCGCATCCGCATCATTCAGATTGATAAAACGATCACCAAACGCCTTCAACGATCCCTCGTTGAAGTAGCTAATGCCACCACGAAGCCCCTGACGGATATTCGGTGCCATTCCTGCCAGCAACGCCCCCTCAATGGTGGGAAGAACGGGCAGTGAAGCAGGGTCAACCAGCGTGCTATCACCGGTTGGCAGGGAGATCTTCAGCATTTTGGCAAACACCGCACGCTCAAGATCATCCATACGCGACACATCAGTCAGTACACCTGCGATCACATTGACTGCGGGTAAAGCACTGATAGAGGCAGCGATCATTGCAACATTTTTAATAAAATGTCTTCGGCTAATTATCAGATCTTTCATAGAATTACACCTATTCAGAATACTTTTACAAAACGGAGATTCAGGCGATCTTCCTCAAAAAATCCATTTTCAACTTCAAGGCTTCGACCATACTCCACCATCACCTGCAGATCCGGCGCGACAAAATGAGAGAAGGTGGCGTTCCAGCTGCTGTTGTCCAGCTCATCGTTCTGGTCAACGCCATTCAGGCTCGTCTCTCCCCCAAAATCATGATAATAACTCAGCGCGGCTTTTGTTCCAGGCCCAAAACTTTTCGACAGGTGGGCCTGAATACCGTATTGATCGTCCTGATCTTTACGTGCACCGCCAAAATCATCGTTTTCACCAAAGAAGGTATATTCAGCAATAAGATCAAGCGAGAGGGTTTCCGTAAGAGGCGTGACATAACCCGCCTGGGTAATCATTTTCCAGCGGTTTTCACCAATGTTTACCGCGCCTTTAGCACCGTCATAATCCCCGATTGGCAGAGAGGCCAACGCTGTTATACCGAAAGCCTGCTTAGTCTCAGCGTTGTTGTATAGCCAGATAGTGCCGCCCACAATCGGGTCACCGACACCTGAACTACTGATAGTCCCCCCTGTGGTATCCAGAGATACCTTACCAAACGGGATAATGATCTGCGGATCAAGAATGTAACCACCTGCTTCAATAAAATGCACCCAACGCAACAAACCGATATCGGTCTTCAATTCATTGATACCCGCCAGACCGGAGATCTCCTTTCCTGAAGAGTAGAACTCCTGATGTTCGGTATGTTGGATATACAAAAGCCCCAGATCAATACCTGCAGGCAGAGGACTATAATCTCCCGGATCGGTTGCCACCTGAGCTGAATTGGCAATTGCAGGAAAAAGTGCAACACCGGTTGCCAGTGTCGTTGCAGCAAGAACAGATAAATGTTTTTTCATCATCGTACCATGTTATTTTTTTATGATTGGTACAGATGTCAAAGCAGCGACTGTGCCACCAGAAAAAAAGCCATTATTTTCAATAACTAATAATATTCAGATATTAATAACTTCAGCTTAATCGTCCCAGATAGGGACAGATTAAAATCGCTGACTGTCCCATTTTCGGACGGTTCATTATCGGTCTATAAACGTATACTGAAAGCGGCTTTCTGATCGAAGGGGTACCTGCGATTCATTTAAACGAATCACTTTAGACTGAAATACACCAGCAGGTTAGTCAAACGGGACCATCCCTAAAAATGCTTTACCATCCAGTCGATAAACACTCTTAAAGCCGGTTTCATATGTGAGTGATGGCTGTAGAGCACTGAAAGCGGTAATGAAGGGGGGCGAATGTCGGGCAGAATCTCAACCAGTGTGCCTGCTTCAAGCTGACGCCGGATATGGTATTCCGGTATCTGAATAATCCCCATGCCCGCTTCACAGGCCGCCACATAGGAATCACCGTTGCTGACCGAGAGCGTTGCCGGCAGATGCACTTTACGCAGTTCACCGCTGATACTGAACTCTAAAGGCTCCACCTCCCCGGACGATGAGGATCGGTATTCAACACAGCGGTGCTGTTTGAACTCGTCCAGCCCTGCAGGGATTCCATACTGACTTAGGTAACGGTGACTGGCACAGGTAACCTGCGGCAGCGGTTTAAGTGAGCGGGACACGGATGAGGTCTCAGCCAGTTTACCGATACGGACCGCACAGTCGACCGACTCTTCCACCAGATTAATCAGCCGGTCACCGGCACTCAACACCAGTTCAATATCAGGGTAACTGGCACAAAACTCAGGTAACCGGGGTATCACTTCCAATCGTGAAAATGTATTAGGAAGGTCCACTCGCAGCAGCCCCCGTGGCATAGCAGCGACCTGCGACAGGATCTCTTCTGTTTCAGTGACCTGTTCAAGTATCTTGCGACAGCGCTGATAATAAAACCGGCCATCAGCAGTAGGATTCACCTTCCGGGTGGTTCGGTGTAGCAACCTGACACCGAGGCTATTTTCCAGCTGCTTTAGCATCGAGGTCGCAGAGGCTCTGGAAATATTCATCTCCTTCGCCGCCTGGGTAAAACTTCCGCTATCGACAATACGGGTAAACACCTGCATAGCAAAAAGTCTGTCCACACTCTGCCTATTATTCAGAAATTTAAAACAGTCTATCAATACATTGGCTAATTATCCCGACAATCCAAAGATATATACTTGATATTCTGAACAATAAATTACTTAACCGGATAGTTAATCTGATGCATAAAGACCTTTCATTATCGGCGATCACCGCCGGACTACTGGCCGTACTGATCTCCTATTCCGGCCCGCTGGTGATTTTCTATCAGGCGGCGCAAAGTGCGGATGTCAGCAACGAAATGATGGCCTCCTGGGTCTGGGCGATCTCTATCGGTGCTGCTGTTTCAGGCATATTCCTGAGCATCTGGTTTAAAGCCCCTATCATCACCGCCTGGTCTGCCCCCGGAACGGCGCTGCTGATCACCCTCTTTCCTGAGTTGTCACTGAATGAAGCCGTTGGGGCTTATATTACGGCGGCGTTTCTGCTTATTCTGCTAGGGTTCTCGGGTTACTTTGACCGCATCATGAGCGCTATCCCCAGAGGGATCGCCCACGGGATGCTGGCAGGAATTCTGTTTCAGTTCGGCATTAAAGCGTTTCTGGCGATCCAGTTTATGCCTGAGCTGAGTATTATGATGATCGCCAGCTACCTGATATTCAGGCGCCTGCTACCCAAATATTGTCTGCTATTACTGCTCATCGCCGGTCTTGCCGGGGCGATGCTATTAGGAGAAACCAATCTGCAGTCAGTCGAACTCAGCTTCACCTCTCCGGTGTTTATCGCGCCAGAATTCAGCTTTAACGCCACCCTCAGTCTTGCCCTGCCGCTGGTAATAGTCAGTCTCAGCGGCCAGTTTCTACCGGGTTTTGCCATTCTCAAAGCCTCAGGATTCAACACCCCGGCCCGGCCCATATTTATCTGCACCGGAGCCATATCCGTGATTACCGCACTCTTTGGGGGGATCACCACGGTGATTGCCGCGATTACGGCGGCACTCTGTACCGGCAAGGATGCCCATCCGGATCCCGACAAACGCTATATCGCAGGCATCTCCAATGGCGTGTTCTATCTGATTGGCGCTACCTTTTCTGGAACGATCATTGCGTTGCTCGCCGCACTGCCTGAGCATTTTGTCGAGGTTCTGGCAGGGCTGGCGCTGCTGGGGGCGATCGCCAGCAATCTGCTGGGGGCGGCACAGGAGAGTTCACACTTCGAAGCCTCACTGATCACCTTTGTCGTCACCGCGTCAGGGATGAACTATCTGGGCATTGGCGCGGCGTTCTGGGGGGTGATTATCGGCCTGCTAAGTTACGCTGTGCTGTATCAGAAACCGGGTAATTTAAAGGGATGGTTCAAAAAAAGCTGATTACTTATAGCGTTACGCAAAAATTGAATGATTGACAGGCCGAATCCGGCCTTCTGTCGATTGGGTTAGCCTTTTCGATACCCTATACTATTTTCATTCATCGTTTGGCTCTCTTACGGACTTCAGTGAACAACTCGTCTGGAGTAATAAAGATAAGACGCTGCCCGTTTATCAGATCGATCCTGACTCTGTTCAGGGCAAACGATGCACGTTCTATAGCTGTGAAAATGAGAAGAAATATAATGAAACAATCAATTCATGAGTATCTCGCCGAGTTCGAAGATATTCCGGGTACCCGGGTGTATACCGCCCAGCGGGGCAGAAAAGGTTACTGGTTAAACCAGTTTTGCATGAGCCTGATGACGCCGGAAAACCGCGAACGTTTTAAAGCCGATGAGCGGGCCTATCTCGACGAATGGCCTATGACTGAAGCGCAAAAACAGACCATTCTGGATCGCGACTACAATGCGGCCCTTGATGAGGGCGGCAATATCTACTTTTTAGCCAAAGTGTTTTCAACCGATGGCTTAAGCTTCCTGCAAGCGGTTGGCACCATGACCGGCATGACCCCGGAAGACTACCAGGCAATGATGATCGCCGGTGGTCGCTCTCCTGAAGGCCTGCGTTCAATTAAGGATGGGAATTAATCATGGCACGAATTACAGCAGCCATCGCCAGCAGCCATGTACCCGCCATTGGTGCAGCGATTGATAACGGCAAGACCGAAGATGCCTATTGGAAACCGATTTTCGAAGGCTACGAATGGACCCAACAGTGGCTGAAAGAAGAGAAGCCAGATGTGGTTATTCTGGTCTATAACGATCATGCCTCCGCCTTCTCGATGGATATTATCCCAACCTTTGCGATTGGCTGTGCTGAAGAGTATCAGTCAGCGGATGAGGGCTGGGGGCCAAGGCCGGTACCGCCCGTGGTTGGCGAGCCGGATCTGGCCTGGCACATTGCCCAGTCCTGCATCCTGGATGAGTTTGATCTGACCATTATTAACAAAATGGATGTTGACCACGGTCTGACCGTACCGATGTCGCTGATGTTTGGTCAGCCCGACGCCTGGCCGGTAAAAGTAGTGCCGATTGCCGTCAATGTTGTGCAGTATCCACCACCCACGGGCAACCGTTGCTGGATGCTGGGTGAAGCGATTGCCCGCGCCGTAGAAAGCTTCCCTGAAGACCTCAATGTACAGATCTGGGGCACCGGCGGTATGAGCCATCAGCTACAAGGCCCACGTGCAGGACTGATCAACCAGCCATTCGACAATGCATTTCTCGATGACCTGACCGCCAACCCACAACGTCTGCGGGAGATGCCCCACATCGAATATCTGCGCGAAGCAGGCTCTGAGGGTATTGAACTGGTCATGTGGCTGATTATGCGCGGCGCACTGGGAGACCATGTTAAACCGCTACACCGTCACTATCACGTCCCGGGGTCCAACACCGCAGTGGGCCATCTGGTATTAAAACCGGAATAACCTGTCTCACGGTTAACACGTTACTTTTGTGTTGTTCTCAGGCCATCGTCGTTATGGCCTGAGCACTTTATCTTGGCGTTTGTTGCTTTCAACGATGTCGAAACTCACTTAACTTGAAATAGATGACAGGCATTCTCACAGAGGATGTAATGACCTCGAAGGTCAACTTTCTACAATGCGGGCATTAACGCTTCCAGCACCGGTGCGTTCAGCGTCCGGAGACTGGACTTGTTATATTTTGTATTTCAGTGACGAGATTTTCTTGTTCTTTTGAAAGCTCTGCAAGCTCTTCGTTAAGTGGTGGTAAAATCTCGTCTAGCGTTTTATTCTCTGCTTCTTTTGTAATAACGGTATATTGCAAACCATGTGTGGTAGCCTGCTGCAGTAGTTGATTAATGTATTCTCTCTCAGCAAGTATTCTTGTATTGACATATTCTAGCTGAGAGTTTAATGCCTGGACTTTTAACGTTCTAAACGTTAATTCTGCTTGATCTTTTTGGGCTTGACTTGATGCTTCCCAAATTTCCTTTGTTTCAGCAAGTTCTTGCTTTTGAATTTGTATTGATTGAGTGAGCCAGTAAAATGCAAAAAATGCTATAAACGGATTCAGTACTCCACCAATAAAATCACCAAATGTACCCCAGTCTGAAGTATTTGTTGACACGTCTTGTCCATTTAGCACGAACCACACTAAGTAGCTTAATGGAACTATAATTATCGCTGCCAGAACTAATTTTGACGTTCTATCTATTTTTGATTGGAGATCATCCAGGTTCATGTATTTTCCTGATTAGAAACATAATTTTATAGTCTGCCCTTGTAAGGTTGGAAAGCTTGCAAGCTGTGCTACCTTACAAGTTACGTTAAACTCCATGGGTGGATAAAAAATGCACCTTAGAAGTCGAAAGTACCAGGAAAATGTGACTAATTATGCGAAGGCAAAGACTGTCAGAGAGGAAAAAAGGATAATGGTATTCATCCTGAATATCCGTCTTAAGTGCCTGGCCAAGCAACACAGACCCATCAAAATCACAGACTACGATACGGGTACTCCAGTTACCCACCGGATTTCACTATATCCCAGCCTTGTTGATGACTACAACTGCTGTTTTCTTTGCTTTTTCTAGCGAGTCGCGAAGCGACGTTCTAGCGACTAGCCAGCCGCAAAGCGGCGATCTGATAACGCCCCCCCAATCATAAAAAAGGCAGCCAAATGGCTACCTTTCAAATAAGACTCAGACATAGACGCGTTGCGCATCACCCCTGATCGCCCCCACCTACGGGGAGGATTGTTCCGGTGATATAAGAGGCGTCATCGGAGGCAAGAAAGAGGATTGCGCTGGCCTGCTCATCGGGGGTGCAATAACGGCCCATCACTGTTGAATCGATGGTCTGATCTACGATCTGTTGATACCACACTTTTTCATCATCGCTCATCGGCTGGGTGTTGCGGGGGATTTTTCGCTCACCGACATCGGTGCCGCCGGGTGCGACCGCATTAACACGGATTCCGCGCTGGCCATTCTCCCAGGCCAGACAGGCGGTCAGTGCGTTTACCCCCCCTTTGGCTGCAGCATAGGGAACCCGGTTGAGTCCTTTTGTTGCGATGGATGAGACATTCACGATTGAGCCTGCGTTTTGCTTCTGCATAAAGGGCAGTACCGCATGACAGCACCAGAGTGTCGGAAACAGTGAGCGGCGTATCTCCGCTTCTACCTGTGCCTCTTCATAATGCTCATAGGGTTTAACCCAGATGGTGCCACCGACATTATTGATCAGGCTATCGATACGGCCATATTTGTCTACGGCGGCAGCCATCGCCTTGCTGCACTCGGCATATTGCTCCAGATTGGCGAGCACTACCAGTGGCTCTGGAAAGCCCTGCCCGGTGATCTCAGCGGCAACCTCCTCCACCAGAGGCGAGAAATCGACCAGTACCAGCAGCGCACCTTCCGCCGCCGCCTGAAGCGCGACCTCCCGGCCAATGCCCTGAGCGGCCCCTGTGACGACGACAACCTTTTCTTCAAAACGACGTACAGACATAGAGGTTACCTCAGGCAAATTTTTCGTAATGGAAGCTGGCGGGTGTCATGCCTTTTTCTGAGAAGTAGTGGTTGACCGCATCGACCATCGGCGGCGGTCCGCAGAGATAGATATCAACGTCACCATCACAGAGGTGTTCGGCTTCAATGTACTGGGTGACATAACCTTTGGCTGGGTGTTCGCTGTCCGGGCTGGCCACACAGGTGGCGAAACTGAACAGTGGCAGCGCTGCCGCCAGACGCTCCAGCCGGTCAACCTCGACCAGGTCGATATCGTTGGTTACACCGTAGATAAGGTGTACCGGGTATTCCAGACCATCCCGTTGCATCTTTTCCAGCATCGCCGTGAATGGGGCCAGACCGGTACCGCCTGCCAGAAACAGTGCCCGGCGGTTCATATCCCGCAGATAGAAGCTGCCAAACGGACCAGAGATCTCCAGTGGTTCGCCGACCTGAGCACTGTCACGCATATAACCGCTCATCTTGCCATCGGGAATCACCCGGATCAGAAAGGAGACTTCGTTAGCATCACTCACCAGTGAACTGAAGGAGTAAGCCCGGGTTTCATCACTGCCCGGCACTTTAATATTGACATACTGCCCTGGCAGAAAGTGCAGCTTCGCCAGTTTTTCACCTTTCACCGAAAAGCTGATCGCGGTGTCTGAATGACGATTAATCGCCGACAGCTCAACCGGATAGGTCTCGGTAACGGTTTTGCAGACCTTAGAGGACACCGGTACTGAAACGACGCAGTCAGAGGTGGGCACCATACGACAGGTAAGCACCTGCCCCTGCTCTGCCTCTTCCTCAGAAAGCGCATCCTCGATGTAATCTTCCAGTATGTACTTGCCTGATTCGGCATGACACATACAGGTACCACAGGCGCCGTCGCGGCAATCCAGTGGAATATTAACCCGCTGACGATAGGCGGCATCAGCGACCAGTTCACCCTCGTTGCACTCGATAAAACGAGTGACACCGTCTTCAAAGTTTAATGCAATTTTATAAGACATAATCGATCCCGGCCCCCGTCAAACCGGGGGCCTTATTGTTATTATTAAAGATGATAGATATCGACCACATGATGGATATAGTCGTTTTTCAGTACGACTTTTTTCGCTTTGATCCTGGGACGATCACCCGTGGTATCCAGGGTGTAGTAACTGGTACCGAAGTAGGTGTAGACGTGCTCATAACGATAGGCATAGTTAACCCAGTTAAAACGCACTTTACACTGATCATCTGACGCTTCGACAATCTCAATATTGCTCAGATTATGCGAAGTGCGCGGCTGTGGCAGACTGGTGGCGCTGGATTTATCCGTGTTGATACGGAATACCCGGTCTTCCAGTCCGCTGCGTGAGGGGTAATACATCAGCGAAATCTCGGACTGAGGGTCTTCGGTCAGCTCGCCGGTATCATCCCAGGAGGGCACCCAGTAGGTTACATCTTCGGCATACATCTCCAGCCAGCTATCCCAGTCTTTGTCATCAAGATAGCGGGTCTCTTCATAGAGGAACTTATTTACCTGCTCGATTGAGATAGCCATGATTATTTCTCCTCCTGTTCGGCTGCCGCTTTCTTCATCACATCGACCCAGTAACGATGTTGCACGGTGTACAATCCCTCATCTTCGGTTTTGGCACCGCTCATCACTGGATTCATACCCAGCTTTTTCGCCTCCTCATCCGGCCCTTTGATCCAGTGCTCTGCCCCCCGGCACATATCGTTCCATTCCAGGCTGCTGGCCATAAAGCCTTTCTGACAGGAGCGGAACTCTTCCAGGTCATCCGGGGTTGCCATACCACTGGCATTGAAGAAGTCTTCATACTGACGAATACGCTGAGCACGCGCCTCGGCACTTTCGCCCTTCGGCGCGATGCAGTAGATGGTGACTTCCGTTTTATTCACATCGATAGGACGGAACTGGCGGATCTGCGAGCTGAACTGATCCATCAGGAAGACGTTCGGATAGACGCACAGGTTACGCAGATTACCGATCATCCAGTCCGCTCGTGCCTCACCACTGCTGGCGATCAGCTCGTCACGGCGCTGGTAGATTGGCCGGTCTTTCGGGTTTGGCCACTGCATCCACAAACAGATATGGCCATGGTCGAAGGCGTAGAAACCACCCTTCTGCTTCGCCCAGGTGCTGGCATCCATCGCTTTGGTTTTATCGGTTTCTTTATCCCGACGACCGGTGGTGGCCACATAGTTCCAGTGCACCGCACTGACGTGATATCCATCCGCGCCGTTTTCAGCCTGCACTTTCCAGTTGCCGTCATACACGTAGGTAGAGCTGCCACGCAGTACTTCCAGACCTTCCGGCGACTGATCAACAATCATATCGATAATATTGGCCGCTTCCCCCAGATACTCCTCCAGAGAGACGACATCAGGGTTCAGACTGCCAAACAGGAAGCCCTTGTAACTGGCAAAACGAGGCACCTCTTTGAGGTTGTGCGAACCTTTGCAATTAAACGATTCCGGATAACCGGCATCATCAGGGTCTTTAACCTTAAGCAGCTTACCATCGTTGTTGAACACCCAGCCATGGAACGGACAGGTGTGGGCCGCACGATTGCCTTTTTTGGTCCGGCACAACATCGCTCCACGGTGACTACAGGCGTTGATAAAGGCTTTCAGCTCATTGTCTTTGTTGCGGGTAATAAAGATCGGCTGGCGCCCCATGGTGTAGGTAAAAAAGTCATTCTTGTTAGGAATCTGGCTTTCGTGAGCAAGATAGATCCAGTTGCCTTCGAAGATATGCTTCATCTCCAGTTCGAACAGTTCCGGATCGGTAAACATATCCCGCTTGCAGCGATAGATACCCTCTTCAGGTTTCTCTTCCATCATTGAATCAATTTTATTAAACAGTGCTGTGTTCATTCGGGCCACCTCTATTGTTTTATTCAAAGATACTCAACAGAGGAGTCGATCAATATCCGCTTTATGCCGACCTATATCCTATTTATGCACCTACCGTACAGAAACCGGATAATGCGTCTTTGTCGACCAGGAAAGGGGGATCGAGGTAGTGACAAGTAGTTACTAATAGAACGGCAGTCTGCCGTGATAAAAGACGGTGACTTAATCTAAAAACATACGCACCCCAGAGGACACAGAGAGCACAGAGAAACCGCTAAACAGCACTTCTCCGTATCCCCTGTGCGCACTGTGGTAAAGCCTTATCCAGACTCAAGCCCGCGGTTTTTGGCGCGACGTCTGCCGTGATAAAACACGGGAGCCATCATCTAAAACAGACTCACCACAAGGACACTGAGAGCACAGAGAAACCGCTAAACAGTACTTCTCCTTGTCCTCTGTGCGCTTAGTATGCCCTTTGGGTACTGTGGTAAAACCTTTTTAACATCCAGACTCAAAACAGCGGATTTTCTTTATCTCCCATAACCTGCGATAAACCAAAAAAAGACCTCCAGAAGGAGGCCAAACACATTGCGAAAGGGAGCAAAGCAAGCGTGAAAACACGGTGACACAAGAGCCATATGAAACTCAAGATATCTGGCTGTGTAGCCCGAAAAATCCCTCTTCCGGGCAACGTTGCCGATCAGGTGAGTACTGACAGGAAGCGTTCATTCAGAACCCGGTCATGATAGAAGATCGCCTTACCCAGATCTTCCGCTTTCCAGGTGACCGGTTCATGGTCGGGATAGTGACAGTCACCGCCACAGAACACCTCGTTACGGTTACCTGACGGGTCGAAGAAGTAGATAGTCTGGCCGTGTGTCAGACCATGACGGGTTGGACCAATATCAATGGAGGTATCGGTCATGGAGATCAGGTCACCGGCGCGCAGCACCTGCTCCCAGGTTTCCAGAAAGAATGATGCGTGATGAAACTTACCGGGATCAGGGCATTCGATAAACGCCACATCATGGGCTTTCATGCTGGCGGTGATGAACGCGGCGATGCGGTTACCATCCGGATCAACCACCTGCTCGGCCAGATCAAAGCCCAGCACATCGCGGAACAGCTCATAGGTTTTGTTGACATCTGGCCCGTACAGCAGGCAGTGATCGAAGCGGGTGGCTTTCATCCCCTTGAGATCACGGGGCCAGGCCTCAGGGTTCACATTTGAGATCCCCCACTTGCCGGTTTGCTCTTTCTCAGCATAGAGTTCAAATGCGTGACCGGTGGGCGCCTGGAAACGGATGCGACGACCACAGCCATTCAGTTCACCGGCGGCGATATGCTCAACCGCACAACCATAGGCGACCAGATCCGTTTCTAACTGTTTCAGCACTTCGTCGTTGAGAACCTTAAAGCCCATAAAATCCATACCGGGAGCATCTGCTTCACGCAGCACAACCGAGAACTTATCAACTTCGGTCCAGCCTTTCAGATAAACCCGCCCCTGCTCATCGCGATCCATTTCGATCAGTCCTAACAGGTCACGATAATGTGTAACGGCTTCATCAATATCCAGCACCCGGATCTGTACATGACCGGGACGCATAACACCCTTTTTCATTTTTTCTTCCTCATTTTTATTATTAGTAGGACTTCCCGGCTTGCCGGGTCTTTACCCGCTAGTCATCAGCAATGGAACGCCTTAATGCCCCCACTATCGCGAATGAGCACTGTAAAAAAAATCCGCTCAGCGAAACTCTGTATCCGTTTTCTGCAGCGAAGCGAATGCAATGCGCTAGATGGACAAAGCTTGCAACCAGTGGCTATTGGAAAGTCCGCTGCAGACATAGGCTGGGGTCGACTTAATCCTCTAACTTTGAGACATTAGTGATGAACAATAAAAAGAAGATCTTCCAGTCAGTTCTACCTGCTACCGTTGCTGCAACCATTATCTCTATGAGCACCTGCTCGATGGCGGCAGACAGTGATCCGATTAAAGTGGGTGTTATGCTGCCCTTCAGTGGTGTCTATGCAGGACTGGGCGAATCGACCCGTAATGGTTTGAAGCAAGCGTTAAAAGAACAAGGCAACAGCATCGCTGGCCGCCCGGTTGAGTTTATCGAGATGGACACGGAAGCCAAGCCTGCACGGGCACCCGAAATCACCTCCTCGCTGGTTGATAACCAGAAAGCTGACTTCGTCATTGGCCCGGTACATTCAGGTGTAGCGATGGGGATGATCAAAACGATCAAAGGTAAAGACTCCATCATGATCATTCCCAATGCCGGTGCTAACGCTGCCACGGGTGCATTCTGTCAGCCCAACGTCTTCCGCACCTCATTCTCTTCATGGCAGACCGCTTTCCCGATGGGTAAAGAAGCCTATGACATGGGCTATAAAAAGATCGTCACCATGAGCTGGAACTACGGTTTTGGTAAAGAGTCGCTGGAGGCATTCAACGAATCCTTCACCAAAGCCGGTGGTGAAGTGATTAAAGAGATGCTGGTGCCGTTCCCGAAAACAGAGTTTCAGTCCTATCTGACCGAGATCGCGTCCATTAATCCTGATGCCGTATTTGTCTTCTTTGCGGGCGGCGGTGCGGTTAAATTTGTTAAGGATTACGATGCCATGGGTTTGAAAGGCAAGATCCCTCTGCTGGGTTCAGGCTTCCTTACTGAAGGCACCACCACCGCACAGGGGCCAGCCGCTGAAGGAGTGATTACCACGCTGCACTACGCCGATGCGCTGGATATTCCGAAGAACAAAAGTTTCCGTCAGGAGTATGAAACACTTTATGGCAAGCCCGCCGATCTGTTTGCTGTGCAAGGCTATGACGCCGGTCAATTGATCGTGGATGCGGTAACCGCGACCCATGGCAACACCGCCGACAAAGCCGCCCTGATTCAGCAGATGGAGAAACTGGAAATTGATAGCCCCCGGGGTTCATTCCACTTTTCAAAAGCTCATAACCCGATTCAGACCATCTACCTGCGCAAGGTCGTCGATGGTCAGAACACCGTCGTTAAAGTCGCTCACGAAAATCTGGAAGACCCTGCCCGCGGCTGCAAGCTGTAAATAGTTGATCTGGGCCTCTGCGGAGGCCCACTCAACGTTCTTCTTAAGGTAAGCATTTATGGATACTTCACTTTTCCTAGTACAACTTCTCAACGGAGTTCAGTACGGCCTGCTGCTATTTCTGATTGCATCCGGGCTTACGCTGGTGTTTGGCGTCATGGGCATACTGAATCTGGCGCATGGTTCAATGTATATGATCGGGGCTTACCTCGCATATTACTTCACTACCCTGACTGATAGCTTTCTGCTGGCCTTTATTATCAGTGGCACCATTGCGCTGGTGATTGGCATCATCATTGAAAGATTTCTGATTATTCACCTCTATAAGCGGGATCATCTGGATCAGGTTCTGTTGACTGTGGGCCTGATCTTTATCTTTAACGCCACCCAGAGTTATGTCTGGGGCAATGATCCTCTGGGCGTTGAAGTACCGGAACTGCTGTCAGGCTCAATCAGGCTGACGGATATCGTCGAATATCCGGTGTATCGCCTGTTTATCTCGCTGCTCTGTCTGGTGGTTGCGGCAAGCATGTACTTCACCATCAATAAGACCCGGCTGGGGATGATGATCCGCGCGGGCGAATCTGATCGCGCAATGGTTGAAAATCTGGGTGTTGATATCAGCAAACTGTTCACCATTGTATTTGCCATTGGCGTCTTTCTCGCATCGCTAGCGGGTATCGTTTCTGCCCCTATCGTCAGCCTGGTTCCGGGCATGGGCGAACACGTGCTGATCTCCTGCTTTGTCGTCGTGGTGATTGGCGGCCTGGGTTCAATTAAAGGCGCATTTGTGGCAGCACTGATTGTCGGCATCGTTGATACCTACGCCTCCGTTCTACTGCCGCAGATCTCGAGTATGTCGATCTACCTGCTGATGGCACTGATCCTGCTGGTCAAGCCTCAGGGCTTGTTCAAAAACTGAGGATTTAACTATGTCAATTTTCGCTAATAAATCAGAAAAGATTTTTATCTATCTGTTCTTTGCTATCGGGCTGTTTATTCCTCTGTTCCTTGAGGGTAACACCTTTTATATCAATAAATTTTCAACCATTATTATCCTGGCCATTTTTGTTATGTCGCTGGATTATCTGGTCGGTCGTACCGGTCTGATCACCCTGGGACACGCAATGTTTTACGGTCTGGGGGGTTATATATTTACCATTCTCGCACCCGAGTATGAAGCGGTTAACTTCTGGGTTTATACCTTCTATGTAATGCTGATCAGTGGCTTTATTGCGCTGATTGTAGGTCTGATTGTGCTGCGTACCAGTGGTATCTATATGATCATGATCACCCTGGCACTGGCACAGATGACCTTCTACTTCTTTGCGGACTCAATTGAGTATGGTGGCCAGGATGGTCTGTTTATTTACATCAAACCGGAAACCAGTATTTTCGGGCTGAGCTTTCTCGATCTGGACAATGAAACCCACTTTTACTATCTCTGTCTGCTGTCGCTGTTTAACTGTTTTGTATTCTTTAAAATCATTATGAACTCCTCTTTCGGACGGGTTATCGATGCTTTGAAAGAGAACCCTGACCGGGCCACTGCGCTGGGTTACAACATCTTTCATTTTCGCTTAATCGCGTATGTTCTGGCCTCCTCACTGGCGGCCTATGCCGGTTATCTGTTTGCGCTGCAGTTTGGCTTTGTTAACCCCAGCATGATGTCCTGGGACGTATCTGCCACCGCGCTGGTGATGGCGCTGCTCGGCGGGCTGGGATCTATTTACGGAGCTATCATTGGCAGCTTTGTGTATGAAGGTTTGCACTACTTCATCGAACACCTGACAGAGTATTGGATGTTCTTTATGGGGGCGCTGATTATTGTGCTGGTACTCACCCTTAAATACGGTATGGCAGGCTTCCTCAATAATCTGAGCGGAGGGAAACGGTCATGAGTCAAACAATCCTTGAAGCCGAAAACCTGTGTAAATTCTGGGGAGGTCTGAAAGCACTGAATGAACTGAATATAGAGTTCAAAGATAAGCAGTTGCACAGCATTGTCGGCCCCAATGGCGCAGGCAAAAGCACCCTGCTAAACACGCTGTGTGGTGCCTATCCGGCCACCAGCGGCGTGATCCTTTATCATGGCAAACCGATCACCCACCTGAAAGGTTATGAGTTTTGTCGTACAGGCATTGGCCGCAGTTTTCAGAAAACGAATATTTTCCATAACGCGACCTGCCTGGAGAACTGTTGTATCGCTGCCCAGCAGCGGATCGGTGGTAGCTTTAACCTGTTCAGAAAACGCAGTACCAACCGAAAAATCGCTGAGATAGCCCGGTCGGCCCTGGAACAGGTCGGCCTGGGTGCACGGGCGGATACCAAAGCTACGGAAGTCAGCTACGGCGAGCAACGCCAGCTGGAGATCGCTATGGTGCTTGCCACCGCGCCGAAAGTACTGCTATTGGACGAACCAATGGCGGGGATGGGCCATGAAGAATCACAAACGATTATCAGCCTGTTAAAAGAGCTGAAAAAGCAATACTGCATTGTCCTTGTCGAACACGATATGGATGCCGTATTTGAGCTGTCAGATCTGATGACCGTAATGGTTGATGGCCAGCACTTAATAACCGATACCGTAGACAATATCCGCAACAACCCGCTGGTTCAGGATGCTTATCTCGGAAACGATGACGAGGTATTTTAACCATGCAAAATATTCTTGAGGTTCACGGGCTGCAAACACTGTACGGTGAAAGCCATATTCTTCATGGCGTATCCTTTGATATTAAAGCGGGGGAAACGGTGAGTATTATGGGCCGCAACGGCATGGGAAAATCGACGACCCTTAAATCAATTCTGGGAATCGCACCACCGCGTAGCGGTTCGGTGATTTACAAAGGTGAAGATATCACCCGCCTGCCCACCTGGAAACGGATGCGTCAGGATATCGCCTATGTCCCCGAGGGACGCGGTATGTTCCACAACCTGACGGTAAAAGAGCACCTGCAGATGGCTGCCCGAAAAAATTCCCGGGGTGAAACCAACTGGACCTATGACCAGGTGCTGGAAGTCTTTCCCCGCCTGACAGAGCGGCTAACCAACAAGGGCACTCAACTGTCCGGTGGTGAACAACAGATGCTGGCAATTGGTCGTGCACTATTGACCAACCCGGACCTGCTGATTCTTGACGAAGCGACTGAGGGGCTGGCCCCCCTGATTCGTAAAGAGATCTGGCAGGTGATCAGACAGATTAAAGACTCCGGTGTTTCAACCATCATTGTTGATAAAAACATCAAAGTCCTTAATGAACTCTGTGAACAGCATATCCTGATCGTCAAAGGTAAAGTCGTGTTTAACGGTGACTCTGAAACGCTCAATGAAAACAAAGAGTTCATTGAACAAAGTCTGGCAGTCTAATACGATAGCAGGGGTCGCACGTAACAATCGCGACGCCTGCTATAAGGAACAAAGCACTGTATGATCGACACTACGATTACCATTCCCAAAGATCAGAAACAGGGCATCAGCTCTTTAGAGCTGGGCCTGAAGATCCTGGAACACATTGCTGAATATGGCAAGCCTGTTACCCTGAAAGCACTCGCAGAGCTTGCTGAGATGTCTCCCAGCCGGTTACATAAATATCTGGTTAGCCTGGTAAAACTGGGCTACATCAACCAGCAAAGTAACTCAAGATATACGCTTGCCACCAGCAGTCTGAAAATCGGCATCTCAGCATTACGTCTGATCGATCCGATCCAGAGCGCTTTCCTCTGCGCAGAGAAGCTGCACCGGGAATACGACCGAACCATTACCGTCGCGATCTGGAACGGTAACTACCCTCTGGTAATTAAATGGCTTGATTCCAGCCGCTCGCTGAACGTCAATATCCGCCTCGGATCACAGCTTTCACCTTTTACCTCAGCTTCCGGGCGCATTTTTCTGGCGTTTCTGCCCGATCAAAGACGTCAGGAGATCGTCGATGAATTTTTTGACAACCCTCCGGCCCTACCGAGACATATGGGACAGCCGCTGAATAAAAGTGCGTTTATAAAGCTGCTGGAGGAGATCCGGGAGGAAAAAGTCTGTCGCTTCAAGCAGGACTATCTGCCGGATATAAACGTCGTCAGCGCGCCCATCTTTGATGTTGATAACAACATCAGCTCTATCATCAACCTACTCGGTCAAACCAGTGACACACCGGTCGATAAAGGCAGCCTCTATGAGCAGGCGGTGCTCAGTGCCTGCCAGACGGCCACGCAGCAATTGAGAGGCTATATTTAGACGCCCTGTTCCGGTGTAATCGAGACATAAAAAAGGCACCGATTTAAGGTGCCTTTTTTATGAGATATCAGCTTTCAAATAGCGTTAATGGCTTCTTTTTTTTAACGTTTCAGATGGCAGTTCGCCAAACATCTTGCGATATTCGCTGGAAAAACGCCCCAGATGCATAAAGCCAAAATCTAAAGCTACTTCGGTGACATTGCGACAGCCACCCTCGCCATCCTGCAACATTTTGTGCACGTGCATCAGCTTCTGCTGCTTAATATAGTGCATCGGGGTAACTGACTTGTGCCGGGCAAAAATATTATAGAGGGTTCGCTGACTGACCCGGCTAAGCGTAGCCAAATCATCGATGGAAAGGTCATCTTTTATATGATTCGCAATGTAGCTGTCGATGGCAGAAAAACAGTGCGGCGCCTGCAGTTCATCGGGAATCTGAATGTTATTTGAAAAGCAGTCCAGCAACTTAACCGCCAGCAAACTACTGTAGGGTGCCAATTGAGAAAAATCAGATTGTGCGGCTTCGGCTTCCATAAAGATAAGCTCCAGCAGGTGGATCAGAGAGCGGTGATCTGCCGTTTTACGTACCGCATGATCGAACTTCACCCCATCCTTTGGCAGATAAGCGACCTTTTCCGCCAGCGCTGAGACCATCACACTCTTAGGGATTTTGACGATCACTTTCTCGCAATCAGCAGAGTAGTTAAGGTCAACCTTGTCATTAGGATTGAGCAGCAGCACCTCGCCAGCACTGACTCTCAGATCTTTATCTGCCAGGCTCCAGTCACAGACTCCGCTGGTCACTATCTGCAGATGGTAGATATCTTCCAGATCAGCTGACTGCACCCTGACATTACCACCATAGGTTATCCGCGAAAGCGCCACATCGGAAAAATTTCGATGCCAGATAGACGCTTTCTGGTCGCACTCACCCTTAACAGATATCCTATGTGTTCCAATGTGTTGATTGACGTAATCGGATATAACTTGCGGATCTCGCGCCTGATAGATGGCACTACCCTGAAGCACTTCGTTAAACATCATAACTACTCATTTTTTATTATTTATGAATGCATTTATATATAATCAATCTCTTAAAGTCAATTTACGCGACCAATACCAGCCCTTTTCAACATGAATAATTTACAAGATGATATCGACGCACGGTTTACGGGATACACCTTGCTGTCGTTAACTTTCCCCATGTTGACATAAGACCAGCAAAGCTTTGCTTTTACAGAAAAAACCACTGCGGTTCGACGCTTGCCCAGATCCAGATTACTGCTAGTATCGGTAAGCTGAACGGCCGCTATCCAATAAGAATTAACAATAATAAGGACGCTTCATGGGAATTTTACAGGTGCTGATCAACCCGGTATTACCGGTGTTTGCGATTCTGGCGCTGGGGTTTTTCTTAGGGAAAACAAACCGAATGACGGTCGAACAGGCTAAAACCGTCAACTGGGTGGCGACGTCCATCTTCCTGCCTATTCTGGTATTGGGTCTGGTGAGTAACGTACCCTTCAAGCAGTTTAGTCCTGAACCCTTGTTATCCTATATGCTGGCGGAGCTGATCATTATCAGTCTGGCATTCTGGCTGGCACTAAAACTGGGGCTGCAAAAACAGGAAGCCGTACTCATGTCGGTCGGCTGTGTTTTTGTCAACAATGTCTTCTTAGTATTGCCTATCTCTCAATTTCTCTATGGCGCGGAGAACGTATTGCCGATTGTTGCCATTCTGACGCTGGATACCATTATTCTGTTTATGGGCACACTGTTCGCCCTCGAACTGACACGCCCTGAACAACCATCACTGCGGCATGTCTTCAGAGTCATAACCCGGCTGCCTCTGGTACAGGCAATCGGAGCAGGACTGTTGTTAAACCTGCTGAATATAAAACTGGCAGACCCCATACAGACATTTATCAGCTTCAACGGACACGCCGCCGCGCCTCTGGCTCTGGTGGCACTGGGTATTGTTCTTTCACAGGTTCCCATCCGTTTTGACCGAGTGGTATGCATCTTTACAGGAATTAAACTGATCATCTTTCCATTCACGGTATGGGCCGCTATGTCACTATTCGCGCCGGTAACGCCAGACAGTGGCAAATATATGCTCAGTTCAGCGGGACCGATTACGACCGCGGTGTTCTCTTTTGGCATGCTCTATGGGGCACCAACCACCCGGGTTGCACAACTGCTGGTGTTAACCACGCTGCTCAGTCTTATCTCGATTGCTGCGCTGGCCTGAGACAGAAGAGCATCATTATCCAGTGAAGCAGATATCATCTGTATGCATGTTATCTGCATGCTTTCAAGATCAGATCGCTTCACTGCGTTCCCCCTGCAGTGCAACCTGAGATTGCCTTTTACTTTTCTGGACAGGAATAACAGCGACAGCGAAGCCACGACGCTACCAGGAATAACCTGATAGCGTTATAGCCCCTTGCAATCTTATTGCTGTTACACGCTCGGTAGCAGTTGCTCCGGCATGTACGCGTTATAGGCAGCACTCTGAATCAGCTGCTTGGCATTTTCAATATCCGGTGAGAAGTAACGATCCTTATCATAGAAAGGCACCACCTCACGCAGCTGTGCTTTCGCCGCCTCAACCCGTTCTGATGACTTCAGCGGCGCACGGAAATCGACACCCTGACAAGCCGCCAGCAGTTCAACCGCCAGAATACCCGCAGTATTGTCCGCCATATCCTTCAACCGGCGAGCGGCGAAGGTGGCCATCGATACATGGTCTTCCTGATTGGCCGAGGTTGGCAGACTGTCAACGCTGGCAGGGTGTGCCAGTGACTTGTTCTCCGAGGCCAGGGCCGCACCGGTCACCTGGGCGATCATAAAGCCAGAGTTCACGCCGCCATTATTAACCAGAAACGGTGGCAACTTACTCAGATTGGAGTCGATCAATAGCGCCATGCGCCGCTCAGACAACGACCCGATCTCAGCGATGGCCAGCGCCAGATTATCGGCTACCATGGCGACCGGTTCGGCATGAAAGTTACCGGCGGAGATAAACTCATCAGTTTCGATAAACACCAGCGGATTATCAGACACCGCATTGGCTTCTACCAGCAGAACCTCTGACGCCTGCCGAATCTGCTGCAGACAAGCACCCATAACCTGAGGCTGACAACGCAGTGAATAGGGGTCCTGAACTTTCTCACACCCTTCATGGGAGTCACCAATCTCGGAACGCTCACCCAGCAGATGACGGTAGGCGGTCGCCGCATCGATCTGCCCCTGTTGCCCGCGCACTTCATGTACCCGGGGATCAAACGGCCGACGGCTACCCAGCGCCGCTTCCACAGACAGGGATCCGGATATAATCGCTGCTGCAAACAGATCTTCGGCGGCAAACAGCCCCTGCAGCGCAAAGGCGGTAGATGCCTGGGTGCCATTCAGCAGCGCCAACCCCTCTTTAGGTGCCAGAGCGATCGGTTCCAGCCCGGCGATCCGCAGGCCCTCGGCACCCGACATGCGCTCACCGTTATAAGTCACTTCACCTTCACCCAGCAGTACGGTGCTCATATGTGCCAGTGGCGCCAGATCACCGGAAGCCCCGACCGAGCCTTTCTGCGGGACACAGGGGTAAACTTCAGCATTAACCAGTTTGATCAGCGCTTCTATAATTTCCAGACGGATTCCGGAAAAACCCCGTGCCAGCGAGTTGATCTTCAGAGTCATCATCAACCGTACAGTCGATTCAGCCATGAGTTCACCCACACCCGCAGCATGAGACAGAACAATACTGCGCTGTAGCAGCGCCAGATCTTCAATGGCGATACGGGTATTTGCCAGCAGACCAAAGCCGGTGTTGATCCCATAGACAACCCGTCCCGCTTCGATGACCCGTTCAACCGCCGCACTACTGGCATGAATCCTATCATGACAGGCGGGATCGAGAGACAGCGACACCGGCTCATGGTTAATTCGGCGTAATTCAGCCAGGGAGAGATGCCCCGGGTTAACAGTAAGTTGATACATCAGGATAATTCCTAAAAAATGTTTATCGCCTGCATCAAATCAGGCCCGACGTCGATCAGGCCCAATGAGCAATACACTATCAGTTATAGTTGATTTTTTATCTGTTCAGCATCGGCAGATCCAGCCCCTGCTCCCGGGCGCAATCGATGGCAATATCATAACCGGCATCCGCATGACGCATCACGCCGGTGCCCGGATCATTGCGCAGCACCCGCGCCAGGCGTTTTTCCGCAGCCTCAGTACCATCCGCAACAATTACCACTCCGGCGTGCTGACTAAAGCCCATGCCTACACCACCGCCATGATGCAGCGACACCCAGGTGGCTCCACCGGCGGTATTCAACAGGGCATTCAGCAACGGCCAGTCGGACACCGCATCGGAGCCATCCAGCATCGCTTCCGTTTCCCGGTTGGGGCTGGCTACCGAGCCTGAATCAAGGTGATCCCTGCCGATTACCACCGGCGCTTTCAACTCTCCATTTCTGACCATCTCGTTAAATGCCAGCGCCAGGCGCTGACGATCCTTCAACCCTACCCAGCAGATCCGCGCCGGCAGCCCCTGAAAAGCGATCCGTTCACGGGCCATATCCAGCCAGTTATGCAGATGCGGATCATCCGGAATCAGCTCTTTGACCTTCTGATCAGTTTTATAGATATCTTCAGGATCACCGGACAACGCTACCCAGCGGAAAGGACCGATCCCCTCACAGAACAGCGGCCGGATATAGGCGGGCACAAATCCGGGGAAGTCGAAGGCGTTATCGACCCCCTTATCTAAAGCCATCTGACGGATGTTGTTACCATAATCCGTGGTCGCTGCACCCTGGCTTTGCAGAGCCAGCATCGCCCGCACCTGAACCGCCATCGACTCTTTTGCAGCATCGACCACCGCCGCTTCATCTTTCAGGCGCATCTGCGCTGCGTACTCAAGCGTCCAGCCCTTCGGCAGATAACCGTTCAAAGGATCATGGGCACTGGTCTGGTCGGTCACCACGTCGGGTGTGATACCCCGTTCAACCATTTCCGGGAAGATATCCGCGCAGTTACCCAGCAAGCCTACCGAAACCACTTCGCCCTTAGCTTTAGCGCTGGCGATCATATCCAGCGCTTCATCCAGGGTATAGGCTTTCTTGTCGACATAGCGGGTTCGCAGACGGAAATCGATGCGGGTCTCATCACACTCGACGGTAATACAGGAGAACCCGGCCATGGTTGCCGCCAGGGGCTGAGCCCCCCCCATTCCCCCCAGACCACCGGTCAGTACCCAGCGGCCAGAGGCATCACCCCCAAAGTGCTTTTTCGCCATCGCGGCAAAGGTCTCGTAGGTCCCCTGCACAATCCCCTGCGAACCGATATAGACCCATGATCCCGCGGTCATCTGGCCGTACATCATCAGGCCCTGCTTATCCAGTTCATTGAAGTGTTCCCAGGTCGCCCAATGGGGCACCAGATTGGAGTTGGCAATCAGCACCCGGGGGGCATCCGCATGGGTTTGAAACACCCCCACCGGCTTACCGGACTGAATCAGCAGGGTTTCATCTTCTTCCAGTCGCTGCAGCACCTCAATAATCTTGTCATAGCACGCCCAGTTGCGCGCTGCACGACCGATGCCGCCGTAAACCACCAGATCCTCCGGCTTCTCGGCAACGTCCGGATGCAGGTTGTTCATAAGCATCCGCATCGGCGCTTCAGTCAGCCAGCTCTTACAACTCAGCTCAGTTCCGGTCGGCGCTTTAATAATGCGACTGGCGTCGTGGCGGGTATCGTTCATTTTTCTTATCCTCGTTTAACAATACAGTGGAACAGACGCGCAGCAACGCGTGCGGTCCGGTTATCAATATCAAATTCAGGGTTGTATTCGGCAAGATCGGCCAGTTTCAGTTTGCCGGTTGCGATAATCGTTTCGATCAGCGGTTCCAGTATCTCCAGCCCTACCCCCCGGGCGGCGGGAGCACTGACACCGGGAGCCACCGCTGCCGGCAGCACATCTAAATCGATGGTCAGATAGAGCTGGTCGCAGTCGGCCATAAATTGTTGTAGCAGAAGCGTTGTTTCAGTCAGTCGGGTAATATCCAGCTCACTGTCCTTACGGTAAGTGACATGCAGCTGATCGGCTCGCTGGAACAGCGCGGCGGTGTTCGACATCTCACTGACACCGAGACAGCAGTACTTAAACGGCCAGTTATTGGCCTGACACTGTTGTGCAATCTGATAAAACGGCGTGCCGGAGCTACAGCCGTTGCTATCCAAACGCATATCGAAGTGAGCATCAAAGTTGATAATGCCGATGTTGGGCATACTGCCGGATATGTCACTCTGCCCCTGCAGATAGTGGCTCAACCCTAACCAGCTGCCATAAGCAACCTCATGGCCACCACCCAGAACAACCGGAAAGTGACCTGCGCTCAGACAATCCTGCACCTGATCCGCCAGCGCCTGATGAGCCGCTTCTAACTCATCGCCCTCGCACACCACATTACCGGCATCCCAGGCCGGCCGGGAGACAGACCAGGGCAGGCTGGCCAGCGCACTGCGCAGCAGATCCGGTGCCCGGCGAGCGCCAACACGGCCCCGGTTTCGGCGCACTCCTGCATCGCTGCAAAAGCCGATAATCGCCACACTGTCAGCGGTCTCAGCCGCAGTCCCGGCAGTCAGCGGTTGAATCTGCTGATGCAGACGATTGGCCAGTTCTGGCAACTCTTCCGTATCAATACGGCCTTTCCAGATAGCGTCAAACGCCGTTGAGTATTCAGACATGGGTTACCTCCCCGGCGACAATTCGCTGGCGGATCGGATTGACGCCAAACTGACAGGCCAGCTCAGCCGGATGAGCGATATCCCAGAGCACCATATCAGCCAGCATCCCCTCGCGAAGCATCCCTATATCCGCAGCTGAACCGAGAGCCTGCGCCCCATAACGGGTGACCCCCGCGAGCGCCTCTTCCGGCGTCAGGCGGAACAGTGTGCAGGCCATGTTCATCATCAGTTGCAGCGATGCCAGCGGCGAGGAACCGGGATTCAGGTCGGTGGCAATAGCCATCGGCACCCGGTAGTTACGCAGCAATTCGATCGGCGGCAGCTTTGTTTCGCGCAAGAAATAAAAGGCACCGGGCAGGAGAGTTGCGACGGTGCCCTGCCCGGCCATTGCTTTAACCCCCGCCTCATCTAACCACTCCAGATGATCAGCCGACCAGGCACCATAACGGGCCGCCAGTTCCGCCCCGTGCAGATTGCTTAACTGTTCAGCATGGGCATGAATCCCCAGACCGTGGGCCCGGGCAGCCCGGAACACCCGATCACATTGGGCCGGAGAAAACGCGATGCTTTCGCAGAACACATCCACCGCATCAGCCAATCCTTCACTGGCCGCTGCTGGAATCAGTTCATTGCACACCAGATCGATATAGCCCTCTGCATCATCGCTATACTCGGGTGGTAGCGCATGGGCACCCAGCAACGTCGTCGACACCCTGACCGGGGTTTGTTCAGCCAGCTGTTTAGCCGCCCGCAGCATATTCAGTTCTGCCTCAAGACTGAGTCCATAGCCTGACTTAATCTCGACCGTGGTCACCCCTTCCGCCATCAACGCTTGCAGACGCGGCTGGGACAACTCCACCAGCTGATCGACCGTCGCGTTACGGGTCGCATTCACCGTCGACAAAATACCGCCGCCCTGTCGGGCGATCTCGGCATAACTCACACCCAACAGGCGCTGTTCAAACTCCTCAGCGCGATTACCGGCATAGACCAGATGGGTATGCGCATCAATCAGGCCTGGTGTCATCCAGCCGCCCCGAGCATCGATCAGCTCAGCTGTCACAGTGTTCAGATCGAGCTCAGACATTGATGCAATCGCCACGATCTTGCCATCCCGAACCCCGACCGCCTGATCGTTCAAAGCCCCATAGGGGGCTTCGATATTCGGATCCAGCGTTGCACAGTTGACATTGATCCAGATTTTCTCACAGCGCTTAAACACAGAAACACCTCAGAAACACTTTGTATATACATATATATACCACTGCATTTTATTGAAGCCAAACTCTTTTTATTAATATTGCTGACGCTGAACCTGAATGGAAGTTGATATGGCGGAAAAACGCCTTATAGATTATAGGAATAGATAGATCAGACTTGGCTTACTCTGCTTACAAAATATTCGTTATTCGTCCCGACCCAGACAGGAAAAATGGGCATACAACGAACTGAACAGATCTGAGTATATGTATAGACATAACAAAGCCGAAGCCTTGTAATAGCCCTTATAATAGCGACAGTGATAACGGTACGGGAACAGAGCTGTTCCGCTATTTGATAGATGAACAAAGAGGAAGTAACTGAACGGTGCCTCTGACTAATTAAAGAGTTAGTCAGCAATAATAGAACACTTACGCGCCCGGTGACGCCAGCGAACGTAACTTATAACGGGTGCCGGGATAGGTCAGACAGGCAAAGCTAACCAGACGATCATCGGACCAGGTGCGGCGATTGACTAAAAGACAGGGGGTATTGGTGTCGATATCCAGCAACTTCTGCGCATTCGAATCCGGCAGGATCGCTTCGACGATATGTTCCACATTCGACACGGGATACATTTTTGACAAATATTCGTGAGGCGTACCGGCAGTGAAGTCCTGCTTCAGATAATCTGGCAACAGGCGGGCGATAACGAAACGATTTTCCAGCTGAATGGGCAGATCGTTTTCCCGATGCACGATCACCGAGCGATACAATGCCGTACCTACCGGAACACCCATCTGCATCGCAATCACCTCATCCGCTATCGCTTCTTGCAGTTTGATGACCGAACAGCTGTAACGGTGCCCCCGCTGTACTACCTCTTCAGCGATATTACGGATATCCACCAGCGGTGATTCCGCTTTAGCATCGGTGACAAAGGTGCCCATGCCCGGATAACGCACCAGCAGGTTTTCCTGCACCAGATCCCTGATCGCTTTATTGACCGTCATCCTGCTGACTTCAAACTGTTTCGCCAGCTCAACTTCGGCCGGGATTTTACTGCCAGAGGTATAGGTCCCCTGTTTAATGCCGTCCAGAATATAGCCTTTAATCTGCTGGTAGCGCGGTCTGTTGCTCACAAGCTCCCTCATCACGGTGTAAAAAATTGATTGTATCTATTCAGGCCTGAGTTGTCAGATTTACTTAGCCCGGGCGATATAATGATGACCACCGTACAGCAGATAAGCTATTTCTGAGCGGTCGCACCTCCCACTCAATGACCAGCCGATTTCAAATTGCGCTTCAGGATTTAAACGTTCATCATATAGGCCGTTTTTAACTGTTAACGGTATGCATACAACCATGAGTAATTTCACCGACGTTTCCTTTTTGAACACTGTATTTGGCAATAAGCTGGGCAACCTAGACAATCCTGACTGGGAAAAAGCGGGTAAGCAGTTACACCTGATACAAGAAGAACTGGCGGAACTGGTTGAAGGGATTCAGAACAAAGATATGTCTGAAGTACGTGATGCTGTGGCTGATATTCTAGTGGTCACCTATGGCATGGCCCATGTGCTGGGTATCGATGCGGATAAAGATATGGCAGCGGTTCAGGAAAGCAACCTGTCTAAACTGTGCAAAACCGAAGCTGAGATTGAAGAGACTCTGGCCTACTATCGTTCAGAAGTGGGTATCGATGTATACAGTGGCGGCGATCTGCCTAAAGCCTTTGTTAAGTCGTCAGAAGATCAGACCGGCAAGGACGGTAAGTTCTACCCTGCGCATAAGTTTCTTAAATGCATTAACTGGCATGAGCCAAAGCTGGGTTAAATATTCAGACTGAAAGCTGCCAAAAAAACGGTGCATTTATGCACCGTTTTTTGTTAGCTAACGAGGCCGGTTAAAGATCTATTCGCCAACAACATCAATAAAAATAGATCTTAACCGTAAAAATAAGCATTTTACCCGACGTCCAATATGTGACTCAGACATCAGTAAATCAGAGCGCAATAATCGGGTCATTAAAGGCATCCCGGGTGTAATTCTCAGCACCTGTAGCGGTAACGCAAACATTATCTTCAATACGTATTCCCCCCCATGGCGTAAGCTCATTAACTAACGGCCAGTTAATATGACGAGCAAGGGGTGTGGACTTTAATTGCTCCAGCAATAACGGAATAAAATATAATCCGGGCTCAATAGTGACAACCATCTGTTCGGTTAACAGGCGGGTTAAACGTAAAAATGGATGTTGCTCCGGTGGCGCTGACATTGAGCCTTTGATGTTCTGTTGCCAGCCACCAATATCATGCACCTGTATGCCCAGTAAGTGCCCCAGACCATGGGGATAAAAAGTCCGCGTAATTGCAACTTTATCCGATGGATCGAGGCCCGCATCAGACTTCACTATGCCGGCAGTAGATAATATCGAAAACAGTTTCTGATGCATCTGTTGGTGCAGTGCAAGAAAACTGACGCCCGGTTTAATTGACTCCGTTAACGCCTGTTGGGCCTGATCCATCGCCACCAGTATCGCATCAAAATCCTGATGTCCCTGACTGACTGTGCGCGTAATATCAGCGACATAACCATGGCAGACCGCTCCAGCATCGACCAACAGGGCTCTGTGCTGCTCAGGAGCAGTGCGATCTTTATGCTGATAATGCAACACGGCAGCATGTTCATTCAGGCCAACAATATTACTGTAAGGTAACTCTTTTTCCAGCTGAGCGGTGGCAGCCAGATAGCCCTGATGTAATTCAAACTCACTTAACCCGTCAAAGAACCCCTGTTGCGTAAAGCGATGACCTTTAATCGCGATGCGGTTCGCCTGACGAATACAATGCTGCTCCCAGGGTGTTTTTTCGGCCCGCTGGAAGTGCAAAGCATGCATCAATGCCTCGGGGTTATGCTTAACGCTTAACTGAGGTAGCTCAACGGGGTTTTCAGCGATTAATGCAACATTACCCGCAATATTAAACTGTTTTAGCTGTGCTGCCCGGTCTGTATATAAATGGATATCAAATAACTGATTCCAGAAGTCACTGGGTTCAGACGCAGTCATGTGCCAGAAATCATCAGGCGAATAGATGAACAGGATGGGTTTACTGGCAGGTTGGATAAGTAGCCAGCACTCTGGCTGTTCTCTCAGAAACGGCATCCAATGTACGAAATGAGGGTTGGGTTTAAACACCGGGGCATAGTCATCAAGAAAGTAGTTTTTAGTGCTTCCTGAGTGAATCAACACAGCATCCAGCTGATGTTGCTCTAACAGATGGGCAGCGCGTTGCTGCAGAATAGCTAAGTGATCTTGATACAGAACGTCGATCATGAAGGCACCTCGATAAGCCCGTCAGTTTGTAGTTCTTCACGCATCGTCTCCCAAAAAGGATCAAGCGTTGCACGGTGGCTATCTTTCAAGCGATATAAACGAATTTGCAGGGGAATATTCCATTGCTCGTTCCCTGCCAATGCAAGGCTGTTATGGATAAGGTTCTTACTAATTAAACGTTTTTGTAACCAGCCAACACCAAAGCCCTCTTTAATCATCGCTTTTACACTGACTGAGTGCATATTTTCATTGATAGTTAGCAGATGTGGAGGCTGTGCTACTTTGAGAAGCGAATAATCAACCAGGGGCCTTAAGAATGAACCCGGGTGATAACTGATATAAGGGAGAGGATTACGGGAGCTTCCAGGCAGTTGATACAGCGGAAGATTATCTTCCCCTAAGGCGGTTACCGGAACCAACTCCTCTTCACAGACAACCAGATATTCAAACTCTGGCCCTTCCAGATCTTGTATAAAAGTAATCATGGGATGCCAGTAGCACAATACCAGATCACATTGCCCCTGGGTTAAAGCGGATATAAAATCGCTCGCGGCCCAGGAGGTTGAGTTCAGGTTCAGATCAATAGAAATACTATGTCGCTCAGAGGCTGGCATCAACCAACTCCGATAAAACAACAAATATAGGGTTTGCGTGGTGGCAAAGCGTAAACGGCTTTCTACCTGTTTCCGGATCTCCCGACATTGGGACTTAGTATCACGGGCTATGCGTGACATATTCTCGGCACCGGAAAGAAAAATCTCACCGGCGGGCGTTAAGCTCAACGGCAGGGTATTTCTATCAATCAGCGTCACCCCCATCTCGTCTTCAAGCAATTTTATACGTCGACTCAACGTCGGCTGGGTAACATTTCGCTCTTCCGCCGCACGGGAAAAATGTCGAGTACGGGCCAGGGCGATAAAGTCATCTAACCACCTTATCTCCATAGGTCATATGCTCCGCACATTATAAGCTCCATACCCGCCTCTGAATCTGTCAACATCAGCAAGCCGACAGCCAATCTTTGATTGGATGCAATATAGACGCACCAAGTTTTCGCGAACGCTCTGTTGACCAGCCATAAACCGGATCAGGGCGTTCATCATGATCTTTAAAAGGCATCTCTAAAGTCATTGCAGGGCACTTAAAATGGTTACCAACCCAAAACGACGCTATCGTTAAAGTTTCCGGGCCAAACTTACCGGGCTCATAACCTCTTTCTAGCTGAAAATCCGGGGTTACACGATGAAGATCATGCTTAAACTGAGCCTCTTCAGACAGAGTTTTCTCAGATACATCAGGTGCACCGATCTGCCCGGCAATGAAATTACAGGGTAATGCTTCATCACCATGAATATCAAGATACAGGTCAACGCCTTTAGTCATCATCTGTTCTCTGACATAGAGAACTTCAGGGCTTTTTTCCAATGTTGGTGTTTGCCATTCCCGATTGAGATTAACACCGGCAGCATTGGTTCGAAGGTGGCCACGGACGGAGCCATCAGGATTCATATTAGGGACAACCCAAAAGACGCAGCGCTCTAATAGCCAGCCCGACAAGGCATCCTCTTCATCCAGAAGCCGCTCCAGCATACCCTCAACAAACCATTCTGCCATGGTCTCTCCCGGATGCTGGCGTGCGGTGACCCACACATTTATCTTCGGATTATCGTCAGTGTGATCAGCGGTAATTCGCAATAAGTTAATATCCCGACCATCTAATGAACGACCAATATCCTGAACGTCACATAATGCTGACTGTTGCGCCACAGCAATCAAATCAAGGTGTTGTTCAAAGCTATAGGGGGCAAAATACGCATAATAAACACTGTTCTGTTCGGGCTGGTGATCAATGATAAGTTCGCCATTCGCATACCGGGTCGGCACCCGAAACCATTCCTGTCGATCATAAGAGGCGACCGCTTTGTAATCCTGCCAACCGTCGGGATAAGCCGCCTCCCCCGCGTTAAGAATGCGCATTCGTAACGCTTCACCTGCTCCGCCTTGCAAACGATAGTAAAACCACTGAAAGAACCCGGAGTTTCGATCGTTAGAAATCTTTAATTGAATATCGTCACGCTTATCACACGCTACGACTTCAATATTACCCGCATCAAACTGACTGCTAACCTTAAGCATGCAATTTACCTTCACTCAATAGCTTTATAAACTCAGAGATAACTTCAACACAGTTCCAACCCTGAGGCCTGAACTACACTCGATTCTCTTCTACCCCATGACAGGCAACCTGAGTACCATCATCAAGCAGTGTCAGTGTCGGGATCTCTTGCCTACAACGCTCGTTTGCATGGGGACAACGGCCATGAAACACGCAGCCAGTTGGTAAATTCACGGGGGTTGGCACCTCACCGCTAAGCTTGATGTAATCGGGGCGGTTATCTTCTAAACGGGGAATAGCCGACATTAACGCCTGGGTATAGGGGTGGCGAGGATTGGAAAAGAGCTGTTTTGTCGGCGCAAGTTCACACAAGGTGCCTAAATACATAACAGCAACCCGAGTACCAAAGTGCTCAACCACAGCAAGATCATGGGTAATAAACAAGTAGGTCAGGTTTCGCTGCTCTTGCGCCTCCATCATTAAATTCAGTACCTGCGCCTGAATTGACACGTCCAAAGCAGAAATGGGCTCATCTGCTACGATAAATTCCGGATCAACCGCTAACGCACGCGCAATACTGATACGCTGTCTCTGACCACCGGAAAACTCATGGGAGTAACGCTCTCCCCAGCTAGGGTCCACACCGACCGACAACATAACTTCTGCAATTTTGTCGCGAATTTCCGATGCTGCCATCGATGGATTATGGAAACGTATCGGCTCTTTCAGCGTTTCCATAATGGTCATACGTGGGTTCAAAGATGCATACGGATTTTGGAAAATCATCTGCATCTTTTTACGATAAGGCAGCATCTGCTTATCACTCAGATTATCAATACGTTCGCCACGATAAGAGATTTGTCCCGCCGTTGGGGTTAATAATCCCATTACCGTTCTGGCAACGGTTGATTTACCACAACCCGACTCACCCACCACACAAAGCGCTTCGCCCTTCATGACACTCAGGGATACCCCATTAATGGCGTGAACATACTCCTTGCGACGAGTTAGTTTTCCACCTTTAAATTGCAATTGATCCAGCAAATCGCCAGAGATAGAAAAGCGTTTGTACAGATCACTAATCTGTACAAGTGAATTATTCTGCTCTGCCATCTTCAAACCTCTTTTAACTGCAATTTGTCTTGCGCCGATTCAGCCATCATATGACAAGCAACCTGACAGTTACCCGAACGAGTGAAAGGCGGTAATGCCTGGTGACAGATATCCATCACGTATTCACAACGGGGGTTAAACGAACACCCTTTTGGAATATCCTGTAATGGTGGCATAGAGCCTTTAATCTGATTCAATTTCTGTCCGGGAATGGCCATCTGAGGTAAGGCATTCATTAACCCCTGGGTATAAGGATGCTGAGCATCATTAATCACCTCTTTCGTCGGGCCCTGCTCAATAATGCGCCCGGCATACATCACCAGCATGCGCTGCGTAACCTGCGAGACAACCCCTAAATCATGGGTAATCAGAATCAAAGCTACATTATTCTGCTCACAAAGATTGAGCATCAAATCCATAATTTCAGCTTGTATCGTCACATCCAGTGCGGTTGTTGGCTCATCAGCAATAATCAGATCCGGGTCGAGCAACAGGCCAATCGCGATAACAATGCGCTGTCGCATACCACCAGACAGTTCATGGGGATATTGATCCAAGCGTTTTTCCGGTGATGGAATTTGCACTTGTTGGAGTTTTTTTAAAGCAACACGCTTAGCATCGGCCTTAGACATCCGGCGATGTGCTAATAAACACTCGATCATCTGCACACCGATGGTCAACACCGGGTTCAGGGTCATCATAGGATCCTGGAAAATCATCGAGATACGATTACCGCGAATCGACCGCAACTCACCGGGGGCTAAACTAGCCAGATCTTTACCCTCGAAATGAACACTTCCTGAGGAAATGTGACCAGGACGGGATAATAGATTAATAATCGAGAACCCCAGTACCGACTTACCCGCTCCGGATTCACCAACGACCCCAAGACGCTCCCCACGTTCCAATGTAAAACTGACATCCCGTAATGCTTTGACCGCGCCACTACGGAGGCCAAAACACACATCTAAATTGTTAACTTCTAACAAAGGCATGTGTTACCCCTTATACAGTTTTGGGTTAAGTACATCGCGCATCCAGTCACCCAGCAGGTTCATCACCAGCACCAGTACAACTAGAACAACACCTGGAATAACGGTAATCCACCATGCGCCAGAAAAGATGTACTCAAAACCACTGGAGATTAACGACCCTAAAGAGGGTTGAGAAACCGGCATACCAAGCCCTAAAAAGGACAGAGACGCTTCAGATATGATCGCATTCGCGATCTGTACTGTAGAGATAACAAGAATAGGTGACAGGGTATTAGGCAAGATGTGACGGAACATAATTCTCAACCGTCCAAACCCCATCACTCTGGCGGCATCAACATACTCCTTCTTTTTTTCAGCCAGTACAGAGGCACGAATTGTCCGCGCATATTGCGGCCATTCGGCAATACCTATCACCAATATCAACATCAGCATGGCAAGCTGTTGATACAGTTCGGTACCAAAGGTCGCCTGGAACACCGCTAACACGATAATCGCGACCATGAGTGTTGAGAAAGACAACTGAATATCGGCTATGCGCATCAGAAAGCTATCGACTCTGCCGCCGAGGTATCCTGCGGTTAACCCAATAACGATACCCAGTAGCGCCTGCAACGCCACAGCACAGAGACCAATCATCAAGGATACCCGCGTGCCATAAAGAATTGTCGACAGCATATCCCGGCCTTGTGCATCAGTCCCGAGAGGAAAGCTCGCCTCACCCTCATCTTGCCAACTGGGTGGAATTTCTGAGTTCATAATATCTATTTGAGAAGCATCGTAAGGATCAAACGGTGCAATAAATGAAGCAGACATAGCCAGCACTGCATAGGTTACAAAAATGATAAAACTCAGTTGCGCCACGCGGTCTGCTTTAAAGCTATGCCAAAAATGAGATTCTTTAAAACGCTGTAATGCCGTAGGGTGCTGTTGCATATTTGGAGTAGACTCAGACATCATCATTTACCTGCCAGCTTCACTGTTGGGTTGACCAGACCGTAGATAAGATCAACCAGTGTATTGGTAACAACAAAGATGGCCCCGACCACAATCAGATAAGCGACAATCAATGGTGTATCGACGCGGTTTACCGCCTCGAGAAAAAGAAAGCCCATGCCAGGCCACTGAAAAACAGTTTCAGTCAGAATGGTGTACGCCACCATCGTACCGATCTGTACACCACCGACGGTAATAACCGGCAACATAGTATTTTTAAGTGCGTGCACAAAATAGATACGTCGTGGAGATATGCCTTTTGCCCAGGCAAACTTCACATACTCAGATTGCAGCACTTCCATCATTTCAGACCGAATCAAACGGATGAATAGTGGCAACATAATGGACGCTAATGTACAGCTGGGTAATATCAGGTGTTGTAAACCATCCACTGTTAACAGCCCGGTTTCCCAACCCATCACCGTTGATGTTTCACCCCGGCCATAAGAAGGTAACCAGTTCAATTCAATAGCAAACAGATAGATCAACCCGATCGCCGTTAAAAACACGGGAATAGAGATACCAATAATGCTTAATCCCATCACTGTTTTAGAAAACCAGCTCTGGGGATTAATAGCGGAATAAACACCGACAGGTACGGAAAAAAGAATGATAATAACAGTTGCGCCAAACACCAGTTCCAGTGTTGCAGGCAACTTGTTCATAATGACTTCAAACGCAGGTTTTTTAAAAAAGTAGGAGTCTCCCAGATCCCCCTGAACGGCTTTCTTAGCAAAACGAACATACTGCACAAGAAAAGGATCATTTAATCCCATCTCATCCCGCAATGCCTGGCGCTCTTCTTCTGATACTGCCTGCCCTACCAACTCTCTTAATGGATCTCCCAGATTGTCCTGGATTGAGAAACTAATGAGGCTGATGACAAACATAACAACAACCGCTTGAAAAAATCGTTTTACAAAAAACGCAATCATGATGATCAGCCTTAAAGTTTGACGATGCTATTTACAAAGTCAGAGGGTATCAGCTTGTTATTCTAACGGGGAGTACTCCCCCAAAGGCTGCGCGCAACACCTGAGTGCAAAATTGCATTCAGGTATTGCATAACGCGGGATTAAACTCAGAGGAGTCTACTCTTCGATAACGAGGTCTCCGATATAGGGGAAGTTCTGAACATTCACAATAGATTCTATGTCAACACCTTTGCGTGCACCCCAGCTCAGATTCTGCCAATGAAGTGGTACAAATCCAGCATCGTCATACACTGCTTTTTCCATCGCTTGCATAATACTGGCACGTTTTTCAGGGTCAGTAATCGCATTCGCCTCAGCCATCATCGCATCGACTTCAGGGTTACAGTAATTACCACTGTTATATTGCCCTGCACCTGTATCTTTATTCGCACAGGCGGATAAGAACTCAAAGAAATTATTGGTATCTTCGGTATCTGAATGCCAGCCAATCATCATCATATCTGCAGCACGTTCATCAAAGGCAGGCCAGTATTGAGCTTTTGGCACCGTTTTGAGATCAATTTTGATGTTTATTTTTGCCAACATAGACACTACTGCCTGAGCAATTTTTTCATCATTCACATAGCGGTTATTAGGTGCCATCATCGTAGCGCTGAAGCCTTCACTATATCCTGCTTCTTTCATTAACTCTTTAGCTTTCTTCAAATCATAGCGTGGAACTAATGCTGGATTATGGCCTAAATAACCTTGTGGCGAGAACTGAGCACCGGGAGTGGCAAAACCTTTCATGATTTTCTTAACAATACCTTCCTGATTTATCGCATAGTTAATCGCTTTGCGTACCCTAACGTCCTTAAAAGCAGCATTACGTTCCTGGTTCATCTGGAATGTAATAATACGGGTGCCACCCATGGTAACTAAATCAACATTATCATTACTTTTAATGCGCTCGTGATCCGTGGGTGGAACCGGAGCAATAAAGTCCACATCACCAGCCAACAACGCTGCTACACGGGTAGGAGCTTCCTTGATTGGGGTGAAAACAATCTTATCGACGTTGCCTGGAGACTTTTTATCCCAATAATCGGCGTTACGTTCAAATTCAACCCGAACACCCTGCTCACGATAAGAAACGGTGTAAGGGCCTGTGCCAGAAATGGTGCGTGACGCGAAAGAGTCCCCATGCTTTACCAGCAAATCCTTTGGTTTACCATTGGCGTCTTCTCCTGAAAAGAACACGCTATCCATAGGGAATAGGTAAGTCATATTATTCAGAATCAGAGGGAACGGCTTTTCAGTCACGAGGTCAAAAGTATAATCGTCGATGACATTAATGGCTTTAAACGGCGCGAAGACGCCCTTAAAGTCCGGTGAGTCTTGTAAGCGATGAAAAGTAAAAACAACATCTTTTGTTGATAGCTCATTACCACTATGGAACTTAACCCCCTTACGCAGATGAAAACGCATAGTATTCTCGTCAATACGCTCCCATTTTTCAGCCAGACGGGCCTCAAAACCTAAATTTCTATCCCAGCGTACCAGCGGGTCATACGTCATATGAGATAACTGTAATGTCCCTCCGGAAAGTTGCTCATAGGGATCAAGGGAAACAGGGTCGGCGTCATAAGCCATTCTTAATGTAGCAGCCTGTACACTGGCTATATTTAACGCAAGCGCTGCACCTGCGAATAGCAAAGCGGTCTTCTTCATCTCGGTATCCCTTGTTTGTTTTTAGGTAAGGTAATTCTAGTCATGCGGACTAAAACCAGACTACCGGAACCACAGCAACATACCTATTGAGATTACAAGTGAGCCTATACAGAATTTAAATAGGAAAATAAAACCATATTTTTCAACAAGTTGAAATAAAGACTGATAAACCTGAAAGCATCTATGACAAACAGGCATGTAATAAAAATCGCTTTGAAGGTATCTTGCGGAGCGTTTAAAAGCTTAATATTTCAGCATTTCACCGCATCATAAACTCACTGGCACGTTAACTTAAATTCTATTACTGGCGCGAATTAAACTCCCAGCCACATACCCTACTACTATTTTTCTGAGGGCTACTTTTTAATTCCATTTGGCACTTAGCAGACAGTCAAGTCTGACTAAGCGCTTCCAGACAGAATATCGAAACCGTTTTTTATGTGGGCTTTTTACTTCTGACAGGTGTCCGTTTTCTGCCACTGGCCGTTTTTTTAGCGGCAGGCTTTTTAGAGGAAGTGGCACTACGGCTGCCGCTAGTTCGCCGTTTCTTAGGCGCAGGGCTCAACGCTTTCAACGTATCAGGGATAACGACCGCAGCGGACTGAGCAATCAACTGGTGCAGACGCTCTGTCAGTGGCTGCATAAAGTGGTTGTAGCTGCTTTCCTGCTGACTGATTCTGCTCAGCTCCGACTCCCAGAGTGCTGTCATATCCGGGGTGGTGGCGCTCTCAGGCAGACAATCGACCAACGCACGCCCCACTGTTGTAGAACGGATCGTTTTCCCCTCTCTGGCAAAAAATCCACGGGTAAACAGGAGTTCGATAATACCCGCCCGGGTCGCTTCTGTGCCCAGTCCGTCGGTCTCTTTTAACACCTTGCGAATCTCAGGATCAGTCACATAGCGACTGATCCCGGTCATCGCTGCCAGCAAGGTCGCATCGGTGAAGTACTTGGGTGGTTGGGTGTTTTTCTCTTCCAGCAGCCCCTCGATGCAGCGTAACGGCTGCCCTTCTGACAATTGCGGCAGCGAACTATGTTTCGCGTCAGAGGAGGACAGCAGCTGTTTCCAGCCGGAATTAATCGTCTGATGCGCCGTAGCGATAAACTGACCGCCCGCGATAGTCAGATCGACCCGGGTATCGTCATACTCGTAAGGCGGCATAAACTGGGCCAGATAATAACGACTTACCAGGTCATATATCTGGCTTTCCTGTTGACTCAGAGAGGCAAGATTAGCCTGCCGGGTGGTCGGGATGATCGCGTGGTGCGCACTGACTTTCTTGTCATTCCAGGCCGATGATCTTCGAGCAATATCGAACTGCGGCAGAAACGCGGCCAGTGTCTGCTGATTAGACGTAATTGCATTCATCACATCTGCAGCCTGCACAAAATGGCCTTCTGGCAGATAGCGACAGTCAGAACGTGGATAGGTGAGCAATTTATGTCGTTCGTAGAGAGCCTGACAGGTGTCGAGCACGGCTTTAGCACTCATACCGAAACGTTTCGCGGCCTCTATCTGCAACGCTGAAAGGTTAAAAGGCAGCGGCGCATTTTCCCGTTTACGCTTCTCGGTGAGTTTGACAAGCTCTGCCGGCTGTCCCTTGATTCTTGAGATAACATTCTCAGCCAGCTTACGGTTTAACACCCGCCCTTCTTCATCCTGATAGGGCTGACAATTCTCGCTCGGTTTCCAGCGCGCCTGAAAACGCTCGCCAGCCTCTGTCTCAATCACCGCATGGACTTCATAGAACGGTTTTGACACGAAGTTCTCAATCTCTTTATCACGACGAACTACCAGACCCAGCAGTGGCGTCTGCACCCGACCCACCGACAGCACACCGTTATAGCCAGCCTTCCGCCCCTGAATACTGTAGGCCCGGGTCAGATTAATGCCGTAGATCCAGTCCGCGCGGGAGCGCGCCAAAGCCGACACAGATAACGGTATAAATTCAGAATTCAATTTAAGACTTCCCAGTGCAGCGCTCACCGCCTTAGGGTTAAGGTCACTGATTAACAGCCGCTGGGCGGTTCGCTTCTTGGTTTCACTGGCCCCCAGATAGTTAATCACCTCATCCACCAGCAGTTGACCTTCCCGATCGGGGTCGCCCGCATGTACCAGCTGCTTCGACTGGCGAATCAGTTTGCGCAATACCGTCAGTTGCGAGCGAGTCTGGCTGCGAGGCTTTAACTTCCACTCGTCGGGGATAATCGGCAGGCGTTCAAAGCGCCAGGGCTTAAAATCAGGATTGTAGTCCGCAGGATCGGCCTGTTCGAGCAGATGCCCCAGGCACCAACTGACACAATCGCCGTTGCCCAGCTCAATAAAACCGTCCTGTTTTTTATGGGGTTTGGGTAAAACATCAGCGATCGCCCGGGCCAGGCTGGGCTTCTCTGCAATGTATAGGATCATATTGTCAAAATACTGGTTAAATATACAGATAAGTTATCTTAATTTCCCCCCCGACGCCAGTTAAGGGCACAAAAAAAGCAGCTAACGGCTGCTCTTTTCATTAATCTGATTTATCAAAACAGGCGCTATCAGGCAGCCTGAGCGGTCACGTAGGACTGTTCGAGATAGTGAATAATGTCAGACGATTCATACATCCAGCGCACTTCGCCATCTGCCTCGTCGATTCTCAGGCAAGGCACTTTAATTCTACCGCCACCTTCCAAAAGTTCCTGACGATAAAGATCGACTTTTTTTACATCACGCAGTTCTATGTTCAGGCTATTGCGGCGCAGAGCACGGCGCACCTTAACGCAGAAAGGACAAGCTTCATATTGATACAGAGACAGGTTAGCCGTACGCAGATCCAGTGCACGCTGCTCCTCCGGCGCTCGTTTAAACGGTCGGGGACTGAAAACAAAGTTCAACAGCAGGATAATCCTGCCCAGAAACCAACGAATAAATGCCACTTCACTAACTCCTCAATTCGGGCCTGATGGCAACCGGTTAATTCGTGCCATAGTATATCACCACCTATACAAATTATTTCCTTAAAAAAAACAGGGCTTAACGCTCAGCACTTTGATTGTATAATGTGAAATTATTACTACAGTTAGCTGAACTTATCTTTCGCTTACAGGTCTACCCTGTCCAGCTTTACCTGAAAACCAGGTTTCGGTTTTAGGGGGGGGAAAGCTGAACGTCTATACAAACAGGAACAACATGAATTTGTTAAATCGACTCCCGAAAAAAACTTTAGTCGCCGGTCTTTTCGCAATTGCTATCTCTGCTCCGGCCTCGGCCGCTAATTATGTCAGTGACGATGTTTATACCTTCTACCACGGAGGCCCGGGGACAGAGTACCGGATTACCGGCAGAATACGCAGCGGTACGCCCGTGACGGTTCTCAGCCGTAATGAGAAAAGCGACTTCATCCAGATTAAAACGCCAAGCGGCAAAGTGGGCTGGATGCCAGCGGATAAAATATCCTCGGGCACCAGCATGGCCGATCGTTTTCCTAAACTGGAGGATCAGCTGAAGCAGAATGAAGCCAATCTGGCTACCCAGGCTGAAGAGATCGCGGCCCTGAAGCAGCATAACCAAAGCCTTACAGGCCAGAACGCGGGCAATGCAGGAAAAGTCGCCGCCCTGGAAGAGGAAATTGTCAGCCTCAACCGCACCATTAATGGTATGGATGAAAGCAATCTGATGAAGTGGTTTACCTATGGCGGTTTAGTCGCATTTGGCGGTTTAATGCTGGGACTAATGATACCCTACCTGCCTAAACGCAGAAAACGCCACGATACCTGGTAACAGACAACAAAAAAGGGTGGCATCAGGCCACCCCTTTTATTTATAACCTGTTTCACAACCGGCTTAACTGGCTACCAGGAAAGCGCACTATATAGCCCGACTAAGCTTAACGATGGGTTATCTTCAGTTGTTCATCCAGACAGACTACCAACTGATCATCGGTGTCCCTGAGACGTCGGCTAAGATCACGCGCCATGTTCATGAAAATCAACACATACTGTTCAGGATCAGCCTGATAGACTGAAAACAGCTGATCCGCTTTGATCTCCACCGCTCTGCAGGGTTCCAGCGCTTTGACGATGCCGCTACGGGGATAAACCCCCAGCAAAGCCATGGCACCAAAACACTCGCCTGGCAAAAATGAGCGTATCTGATGCTGATGGCCTGACTCACCCACCTTAAACAGGGCGGCACTACCCGTCTCTACGATAAACGAAGAATCTCCCCGTTCGCCCTCGAGAAAGAACGGTTCGCCTGCCTCACGCTCAACATAATGGCTACCTTCAAGTATCAACTTGACGATATCTTCACGCAATCCACCAAATACCGGCATATCTCTCAGCCGGTGGATCGGAATATTCTCTGGCACAGTGTTACCCGTTCATCTCTTTGTATGTATCATTTTAAACCAAGAATACTCCAACGATAACCTCTGTCTATCTAAAACATTAAAAAAGGCAATTGGCACTGAACTTGGTAAACTGTTTCAATACATTCAAACAGATTTAAGGAGAGCAATATATGCAACGAATTACTATATTTGGTCGCAAAGGTTGCGGCTTTTGTACCCGCGCCAAACAACTATGTGAAATGAAAAACCTGGATCATCTGTATATCGATATCCACGAGAAAGGCATCACCAAAGAGGACCTGGAGAAAACGGTCGGTAAACCGGTTGATACCGTTCCTCAGATCTTCCACGGCCAGGAACACATCGGCGGTTTCACTGAATTTGCAGCCTTTGTAGACGCTCAGGAAGCTAACGCCTGACCCTTTCTCCTGAACTCTCTGGTTCTGACGAATACAGAACCCGCGAGTTCACCCCTGACAAGTCCCGGCAGACTGCCACAGACGCCAGCTTAAACCGCTGGCCCTTTCAGTCCGTCGTTGACTTCCTTTAATCAATGCATGGGTTGTCGCATGCAGCACAAACCTTGTTTTCGCCCGGGTGATGCCCGTATAGATCAACTCTCGGGTGAGTAACGCACTGTCTTCCGCGGGCAGTATCATCACCACCTGGTCAAACTCTGACCCCTGACTCTTATGCACCGTCATTGCGTAGACTGTTTCGTGCTCTGGCAGTCGTCCGGGAAGAAAGCCTTTGATCTCGCCATCCGACAGTTCAAACCAGACCCGTAGCTTACCCCTATCATCAGGAGCGGCAATGCCAATATCACCGTTATAGAGGCCCAACTGGTAGTCATTGCGGGTAATCATGACCGGGCGACCGCTATACCATGCACCGGTAACAGTGATCAGTTTTTGCCGCTGTAACTGCGCCTCTATCGCCAGATTCAGCCCCTCAACACCGTAAACGCCCTGACGCACCACCGCCAACAGCTGGAGCTGATTAAACGCCAGCAGCAACTGCTTCGGCTCGCCACCATTGTGCATTAATTGAAGATAGGTTGCATAACCGTTGGCTACCTCAGTCACCATCTGTTGATAACCACTCTCTGACAGCGGGACAAAACCGATATCACCCAGGTTCTCACTCAACAAACGAGCCGCCTGCTCACCGTCACCACAATTAACCGCCCGGGCCAGCTGACCGATGCCGCTATGCTGATCAAAGCGGTAACTTTTTCGTAGCAACGCCAGCGCATCCGCAACCGGATTACTGCCGGGCGCAGATGGCGGATCCTGCAGATCGCAAACATTTTGCAGGTAATTTAACTGCTCCTGGCTGTAACAGAGTTCACCGGTGACCTCCTGCTGCTGCCAGGCACAGATATCGCCCAGCACACTGCCCGCCTCCACCGAAGCCAACTGATCCCGGTCACCGATCATCACCAGCTGAGCATGAGCAGGCAGAGCATCCAGCAACCGGTAGATCATCGGCAGATCGATCATCGAGGCCTCATCAACCACCAGCAGATCAAGATGCAGTGGGTTATTACGGTTATGCCGGAAGTTTTTACTGTCCGGCCGTGGCCCCAGCAGACGGTGCAACGTCACCGCCTGATCGGGGAGCATGGCTCGCACCGCATCACTGGCATTCAGGGCCTGCTGTGCACTTTGCAACGACTCACTCAGCCGGGCGGCGGCTTTACCGGTAGGCGCGGCCAGGCGAATCACAGGGGCGCGCTGCATCCGCACACTAAACTGCTCGGCATAGAGACTCAGCAAGCGCGCAACCGTGGTTGTTTTACCGGTTCCCGGCCCCCCGCTGATCACGCTGAAACGGCGGCTAAGCGCCACCGCCACCGCCACCTGCTGCCAGTCCGTTTCGCCGGGGTCAGGAGCGTTAAATAGTCGCTTCAGACCCGCACGGATCGCGGCACGGTCCGTGTCAACCGGGGCTGTCAGGGTCAAAATAATATTAGCCACTTCGGTTTCGTAATACCAATAGCGGTAGAGATAAAGTCGACCATTACTGCAGACCAGTGGGGTTTCACAACAGCCATCGGAGATCACGGCATAGCTCAGCACCCGGGATTCAGACATCGCCCGCAACAGTCGCTCTGCCCTCTCCCGCAGTGTTGTCGGCCAGCTGTCGAGCAGAGCAGCAACACCCGCCAGCGACAGGCAGACCTCTCCGCGGCCTAACTGCCAACTCACCAGCGCGGCCAGCAGTGCTAATAGCTCACCGTCATCCGTCTGACTCTGTAACTGCCTCTCGGCTTGATCGCGCAGCTCTTCACTGAGAATAAAGCGGGCAAACTGCAGATCCAGCGGCCGTATCAGCTGCAACTGACGTAACTGATGCAATAGTTCCATTACTGCCCCTCCCTGAACAGGCGATCCAACTGCTCGACTAACTCAATCGAGGGTCGGCAATGGAATACGCCGCTGTCCGGCGAACCCGCTCGCATCCCCCGCAAAAACAGATAGAACACCCCGCCAAAGTGATCTTCATAGCGATAATCGGGTAAGCGGCTCTGCAGCAGCCGGTGCAACGCCAGAGTATACAACTGGTACTGCAGATCATATCGATGTTCTATCATGGCGTTATCCAGTGCAGTGCCGCTATACAGTTCGGGTTGATTGCCCAGATGGTTCGATTTGTAATCAAGAATGTAATAGCGCCCCCGGTATTCAAACACCAGATCGATAAATCCCTTCAGCATCCCTTTGAGGGTATCAAACTCGAGCGCTCCGGCCTGCTGTGACAGTGGGTCATACTGGCGGATAATCTGATTCAGCCGTGAGGCATCCAGCCCGTTGGATGGCAGCATAAACTCCATCTCCACCAGCCGATGCCGCGTGCCAATATCCGCCAGACGCGGTGGCAAGTAATCCGCCGTATCATCCGGCACCCCCAACGGGGTAAACAACACATCATCCAGCAACTGTTGCAGTACCGGTATCCAGCGGGTTTCATAGCCAGCGATCTGGCATTTCTGCTCTAACAGTTCAACCAGACCGGTACGATGATCGGTAAAATCGATCACCTCAAACAGCTCATGCAGAAAGGTGCCCGCCTGTGCGCCTTTGGGAAAGCTGAAAATATCATCGGTGCTTTCGAGTAACTCCGTTTCAGGCTGGTTTTTCTCATCGATCACTTCCAGATCCAGCCCCGGCAACGCAGGTGCACTGCTGTGATGGCTGACCAGTGCAGAGTAGCTGGAGATCCGCCAGTCACGCCGCAGCCGACGTTGAAATTTTCGCGCCACACACACCGGCGCAGCCGCCTCAGGCAGGTCAAACAGACCACGTTGCTGATCAGTCGTCGGCGGAGGCGATAAACGCATCGTCTTGCCAGAGCAGAGTTTATCCAGCTGTGCCTGCAGATCGGCATCACTGTCTGCGCCATTGAGCAGCAGGTAACCCAGTGCCGTGCGCTGTAAACCACTTTTACGCGACTGACCATCGGCAATACTCGCCAGGCCGATATAGCAGCCGTACACCGAGCGGGTCAGCGCCACATAGAGCAGTCGCAGATCTTCCGCCAGGCGTTCCCTTTCGGCCTGTGCCAGGCTATCCGGGTCTTTGCGGTCCAGATGGAAACAGAGACGATCATTCTCATCATGGAAAAGCGGCTCGCGGGCTTTGACGAAAGTGCAGGCAAACGGCAGGAACACCAGCGGATATTCCAATCCCTTACTTTTGTGAACCGTAATCACGGTCACCAGCCCTGAATCACTTTCCAGACGTAAACGTTGTTCATCGCTCTCGCCGTTGGGATTCATCAGTTGGTCGCCGTACCAGCGAAGCAACGCGGAGATGCCCTCCTGCTCGGTGCTGGCACGCTGCAGAATCTCACCCAGATGCAGCAGATCGGTAAGCCTGCGCTCCCCCTGAGGTTGTTGCTGCAGGGTTTCAGCCAGTTTACGGCTGCGCATCAGGCGACGCAGCATCGGTAGCACACCCAGCTGCAACCATTTTTCGCGGTAATCGCTGAACTCTGCGACCAGGGTCTCCCATAACTGCTCATCGGTGCTTAGCTGATCCAGCCAGCTGGCCGGATAGTTAAGCAGCGAGGTCGCCAGCGCGGCTCTCAGACGACTCTCATCCTGCGGTTCTGCCACCGCCTGCAGCAGCAGCAACAGATCAAACGCCTCGCGACTGCTGAAGACACTGTCACGTCCACTCAGATACACACTGTGAATGCCTCTGTCAGACAGCGCCTCCATCACTGCAGCCGCCTCCCCCCGGTTGCGCACCAGAATAGCGATATCATTTGCCTGCAGCACCTGTTCGCCAATCAGCGCCTGACCTTCAGCGGCCGCCCGTAATTTGCTGTCAATATCACAGGCACAGGCGGCAGCCATCTGCTGCAGATAGTCCTGCCGGGAGACAAAATCCTCCCCGGAATACCAGAACTGCAGCGCAGCCGGTGCTTTGCCATAGAGCGTAAAGGGGGTTTTATCCGCTTTGCCCGCCTCTTTTACCGGCAGAAAGGGGATATCGTCGTTATAGATAAAGGGTGAACTACTGTTAGCAAACAACTCATTCACCGCGCTTATCATCGTTTTCGATGAGCGCCAGTTGACCTCCAGGGTATAGTGATCGGTAACCTCCCGACGGGCTTTAATATAGGTGAATATATCAGCTCCGCGAAAGCCATAGATCGCCTGTTTCGGATCACCGATCATAAACAGGCCCCTCTCGGGACTATCGGGATAGAGGGTGCTGAAGATGCGGTACTGCAGCAGGTCGGTATCCTGAAACTCATCGATCATCGCCACCGGAAACTGCCGTCCAATCGCCTCAGCCAGCAAACCACTGCCATCCTGTTGCAGCGCCGCGTCCAGCTGACTGAGAAGATCGTCAAATGACAGCAGCCGGTAATCCTGCTTCAGTTTGTTAAAGCGCTGCTCAACCTGCTGACGAATAGTGGTCAGCAGTAGCTCCCGCAGGGGCAGCCGGTGCTCGAAAAATGCTTCACACAGATTAAATAAGGGGTGTTCCGGCACCTGTTTCCCGGCCGGCGTTTTTTCTACCAACAGTGCCGGACAGAACTTAGCGATCTCAGTTTCAGGGAGTGTGCGGCGCTCACCCCGGGCATAGGCATAGATCTCTGCCAGCCAGTTGGGCACAGAGGTCTTGCGATAGCTGTTTTTATTCACCCCGGAGGCCTGAATCAGCTCAGCAAGATCGACATCTGCCTGTTCCAGGTGATCAAGCCACTGCTGCCGGAAACCCCTCAGCCAGGCCTGACTCTCCTGCCACTGCTGTTGCAGGTTATCGGTATCAAGCTGGGGAATCAGTTGCAGAGCGGGTTTTCCCAACAGTGGTCGTAGCTCAGACTGCAGTTTATCCGGGCCGGGCCAGAGTTGCTGAATCGCTTCACTCAGATCGTTGTCTGCCGGATAGATAAGCTCGCGCCAGCAATCCAGCAGCGCCTGTCGCAGTAACGGACCGGTGTCGGTGATCAGTTCAGTTTCAAACAGGCTGCCACTTTCAAACGCATGCTGACGCAGCATCCGCTGGCAGAAACCGTGAATGGTGAAAATGGCCGCTTCATCCATCTGCCGGCCAGCATACTCAAGTAGCCGGGCAGAACGTTGCAGGTCATCCTGCTGATCGCGTAACTGCTGCAAAAAAGGATCGCTGCTCGCTGCCCCGCGGAACACCAGATAGGCGTCCTGAATGCGGCTGCGAATCCGGTCGCGTAACTCTTCGGTGGCCGCTTCGGTAAAAGTCACCACCAGAATCTGATCAACCCGCAACGCTGACTCAAGCCCATCAGGCCCGAGCAACAGGCGCAGATAGAGCGCTGTGATGGTGTAAGTTTTACCAGTACCGGCACTGGCTTCGATCAGGCGGCGGCCCGATAGTGGAAAAAGCAGCGGGTCGAGAATCTGCACTTCACTCATCTTCACTCTCCCCGTCACCCTGCTGTAACGCCTCGGCCTGTGGCCGGTAAAGCAACTCTGCGAGCGCCACGAATCGCGGCCCCAGCGCGTTATAATCGGGATAGACCCGGTTAATATAGAGATCACGGGATTCGCCCATCTGGGTATAGGCATCGAGGTTAAAGCACTTCTGTGCCTCTTGCAGCGCTCTCTCTTCACCTTTGTCCAGGGTCTTCGATTCCAGTATCCAGGCGGTGTCCGCCGGTAGCGGCAAGGGCTCACGCATCCCCTGTCGGTAGGCGTTGAGCCACTCCTGCAGATAATCCAGCGCCCGCCCCTGCTCTAACGGATCAAACCAATGTCGGCCGTTGAGTCCAAAAAAAGAGGATTGCAGCGGATAGCCACTGGCGCAGAGCACCAGATGCTCCAGCCATAACTGCACGATGTCCCGCCCCTTGGCATTGGCGGCCCGGTAGCGTACCAGGCCACTTGAGTGCAGCCCGGTGAGCCAACCGCTCAACATTATCCCGGCGATATTCAGTTGACACTCAATACGCCCAGGCTGATCAATATGCGGACGGATCTTATCCGCCATCTCCTGACAGTCATGCCGCAATTTGCGGGTTTGTAACTCAGCGGCAATACCCACCGGCAAGAGTCCTGAGGCAACAATGCGCTCAAAAAAGCTCTCCTGCTGTTCGCTGAGCGCCGCATCGAGAAGCTGCTGTTTCAATTGATAGGCACTCAGACCATCAATCTGGAACGGCTCTTCATCCTGCAACTCAACCGCAGTGAAATTGAAGTAGACCTTCAGTCGCCGCTGGAAAAAATGTTTCACCGGATTGCGGGCGAAGGCCAGCAGTTCAGTGAGTTCCAGCTCGGTTAACTCTTCAGCATCTAACGGTCGAACCATAAAACTCTGTTCCGGGTCGCCCTCGCGATGTAGCAGCGGCAACCACTCTTCGGCATAACTAAACAGTGGCGAGCCTGAGGAAAAATAACGTTCATTAAAGGGCTGAAGCGGGTGCTGGGTGAGCAGCTGTTGCTTCAGATCACCGGCATCAGCACTGCTGTCTGATGGGTTCTCTAAAGAGTAGTTCTGCTGGCAGTATTCAAGCAGTTCGCTCACCAGCACCGAGGGCACTTTAGGGCTGTTGTCCTGCACGCTGCGACCGATATAGCTGATATAGAGGGTCTGCCTGGCAGACAGCAGCGCTTCAAGAAACAGATAGCGGTCATCATCACGACGGGAACGGTCACCCCGTTGCGGATGTTCCGCCATCAGGTCAAAGCCCATTGGCGCTATCGCCCGTGGATAGACACCATCATTCATCCCTAACAGACAGACCACCTTGAATGGGATAGACCGCATCGGCATCAGGGTACAGAAGTTAACGGCACCGATCATAAAGCGCTGGCTGGCGCGGCTGTTGCCCAGTTCAGCGGTCAGATAGTCACGAATAATTGCCCAGCTGAGCGGTTGCTGATAGCAGCTGTCACTGAGTTGTTGCTGTAGCTTTTCTAATACCTCGCGCACCTGACTGAGCAGAATCTCATCCTGCTCATCCGGCTGGTAGGCACGCTGCAGGATGTCGTTGATCACCTCAAACCACTCGGTGACCGGCTTATCCTGCTGTAATCGTTCACAACAGAATTCCAGCAGTTCAATAAACTCTGCCAGTTGCCCCAGATCTTCAGCTTCCAGCCCCTCGATTTCAGCGTAAGGGTCGATGCCATGCCACAGCGATTCGCTCTGTCCCATAGCAAATCCCGCCAGCATCCGCCGCAAACCAAACCGCCAGCTGTTCTGTTCAAACCCTGGCAGGCCCTGTTTCACGCGCTGTTCAGCATCAATGCCCCAGCGGATCTGACAGGCATCAATCCAGCGGCAGATGCGTTCAAAACGGTCACCGTCAAGATTGAACTGCCGCAGCACCGCAGGCACTTCAAGAATTTCCAGCACCTCGGATACCGTTACCCGGCTTTCAGGCAAGCCCAACAGGCGCAGAAAGCTCAGCAACAACGGGCTCTCCTGCTGCAGTGTCCGGTCAGAGATTGAAAATGGAATGAAACGTTCAAACGGCGCGTTACCAAACACCGCTTCAATGTAGGGAGCGTAGGCAGCCACGTCCGGCATCATAATGATGATATCCCGGGGAGAGAGATCCGGCTGTTCATCCAGCATCGCCAGCAGCTGATCATAAAGCACCTCAACCTCACGCAGCGGGCTGTGAGCGCTGTGCAGCTGCAGCGAGCGGTCTGCGGCGGGTAAGATTCGCTTCTGGCTCTGTTCCAGCACCCCATCAGCGGAGCGGTCCTCAAGCTCGAGAATATCCTGCTGCACCGATTGCAACAGCGATGCCCGGCCGCAATCCTCAAACAGCTCGATCTCCGGGGCCGCCAGATCCTGTATCTGATGCAGGTAATCCCGGCCCAGCTTACCCATCGACGACAGAATAGGATTACCGTGGCTATGATACTGTTCTGACAGCGTATCAATACTCATACCGGGCTTGGATAACCAGCGCTGATTAAGCCGGGCAAGGTATTTGGGGTCGACAATATCACCCCAATAATACTGACAGGGATTGCACACCATCAGGTGAACATCAATGCGCTGCCCAAGCGCCTGCAGGGCTTCAACAAAGTTTTGCGGCAATGCAGAGATACCAAAAACAAATAGCCGCGCAGGAAGCTGCGAGAGATCAAACTGACCGGCGTTCAGGGCATCGACGAAACCGTTGAACATATTGCCCCGGTGCCAGTGAGACAGCCCCAAGCCGAGAATATGCTGTTGCAGGGTGCGCCAGAGAATTGGTTGCCAGGGCTGTGTGCGGGTGATATCGGGCAGATCATCGCCGTTTTCCCAACTGGCAATCCAGTCAGGCCGGTATACCAGATACTGGTCAAAGATATCTGCGATTTTACCGCACAGTTGATACAGCTTGTATTGCCCTTCATCCTGTTCAAGATAGCGTTGCAACGGGGCAAACTCAGCCATGCTCAACTGCTGAGGTAACAGTTCCATCAACCCCCAGGTCAGCGCTTCTTTGTTAAAAGCGGACCGCATGGGTACATCTTTAAGCACGGTAGTAAAGCTGCTCCAGAGAAAACTGGCTGGTAGGGGGAAATCCATATTCGCGGCGATCTGTAGCTTTTCAGCCAGCTCCAGCTTCAGCCATTGGGCCATGCCGGGGCTTTGCACCAGAATGGTTTCCGGCTGGAAGGGATCGGTCAGAGGATGGTTACTTATCAGCTGTACTAACAGATCTTTTTGCAGATCAAGCTTATTGGAATGATAGATCTGAAACATTCAGCCCGCCCTGTTAATCCTTTGATTTTACGGACTGTAAGAATACCTGATGCGGCGACGGGGATGAACCGGTTTTATCGCTTAGCCGAACAGGTCAGCAGGTTCAGGGGCGGCATCCGGGGTAACTGATCCGGCTGGAGCGGCAATCTCAGGAACGGTTGGGGCTTGTACCGCCAGCTTATCCGCTTCAGGTAGCTCCCATACCTGCTCTGCAGATTCAATTTTAACCACCCCATCAAAACGGTTACACAGATATTTAACCGCGGTATCGAAGTCTTCGATCTCACACAGCATGACGCCACCGCGATCTGTTTCAGTGGTAAACAGGTAACTTTTCATCGACTCATTCCAACATCAGTTATGGGCTGCATTGCACTACACTTTGGCATATGACACAAGTCCCGAAAGGGTTATAAACTAATAACCAGAAATTTTCTTGACGGAATTCAGATCCCGGCCAATACTGAAATTCCCTGCTAATGAAGCATATTTCAGGACGTTAAAAAGTGTTATAGGTTGTACAAGGTATACTAGAAAGTGAAGCAAGTCGTTTCAAGGCGGGGGTTCCCCAGTAGCGTAATGTAAAATCATCAACATTTGTTCATCAACATTAATTGGGCCACAGACATGAGTCTGTGGCCCCCTTTTTTATCAATCAACTTTTACGCTCAATACCTGTTTCACCCTCTCTGCAGATGATGAACGACAGGCTTACGATAAACAAAAATAACCAGCACCGCCCAGATCAGTACCGGAATCATCAGGGTATTTAACATCTGCCATCCCAGCGTCGATTCAAGCCAGCCAGAACTGAATGCGGACACGGTCACCATACCAAAGACTAAAAATTCATTCGCCGCCTGACTTTTAGCCTTTTCGGCAGATCGGTAAGCGGAGGTCACCAGTTGCGTTGCACTGATAAACATAAAGTTCCAGCCTACGCCTAGCAGCGCCAGAGCTGCCCAGAAGTGCCACTGACTCACGCCATGCAGGTTGCACGCGATGCACAGCAACATCAACAGCGCTCCCAGCACCATCACCGGCAGCAAACCCAATCTGGCAATGATTCTGGGCGTAACAAATGAGGGCAGAAACATCCCCAATACGTGCCATTCAATCACCCAGGCCGACGTACTGAAGTCAAAACCACAGCGAGCCATCGCCACCGGGGTGACCGTCATAATCAGATTCATCACTGCATAGCTGACCATGGCGATAGTGACAGCGACAATAAATACCGGCTGCAGAATAATCTGAGTTATCGGCCGGGCGTCCTCCTGCACTTGCGAGGTTGTAACCGGTGTTGGCATACGCACAAAAGAGAGCAGTATCAGAGCGATGACATAGAGCAGCAACAAACCAATGAAAGCGCCGGTAAAAACACTGTCATCCAGCCAGCTACGACTGCTTATCGCAAGGTTAGGACCTAATACTGCAGCGATGACACCGCCCGCCATCACTAATGAGATCGCCCGGCTTTTTTGCTCATCAGGACAGGCTTCTATCGCCGCAAAACGGTATAACGTGCCGAATCCAATGCCGATACCCAGTAGAAAAGTACCGCTACAGAACAGCATGAACTGTCCCTGCTGCAGGGCAAAAATACAGCATAGTGCCCCGAGTATGCCGACACTATTGCCCAGATAGAAACCGTTCTTCCTGCCAATCCGGGCCATTACTAATGAAGCAGGTATGGTCGCACACATCAAACCAACAAACTGCATCGCAACTGGCAGCGTAATAAGCCCGGGGGATGGTGCCAGCTGCTGGCCAATCAACGCATTGACGGAGATAAGCAGTACGTTACCGGTGGTCAGTAACGCCTGACACAGCGACAACAGTATGACGGTGATATTCATATTTTGCCCTGAAGCACTGACTTATCGATATAGATGCCGCCATCGGCGTCCAGCACCCCGCTCTGTATCAGCAGATGACGCACGCCATCATGTTTTAGTGCCGGCTCAAGGGGGTCAAAGGCCCGCCCCAGAAACGGCAGAGACTCCAGCCAGCTACGTTTCCAGCGACACTCATCCGATACCACCCAGCTAACCCCGCTCAGACTAAGACTAAGATTATCCAGATAAGCCTGTTCATCACCGGTCATCCACAGGGCTGTTGCATCCAGATGCAGATACTCATCCGCATTATATTCGAGATACTGCTGCCAGTAATCGAAGTAGGTATCGCAGCGGTTGGCAAGCAAACTCTTAAAGCGCTCAGCAGCACGCTGATAACGTTGCAGTGCCTCTGTTTTAGTGCAGATAAGCGTGGTGTATTCACAGGTTTGTTCACCCTCATGGCTGTAAACCTTTTGCATCTGCAGATCGCTCTGCTGAAACAGCATCAACCAGCACAGCGGCAACTGATAACCAGAGCTGGCCAGCTGGCGGTAACCACCATCACCGTTGATACTCGACGGTAAGGTTTTATGGCTATGAAGACTGGTACGCTGAAACATTCATAATCCCTGTAACACAGATCACTCAACTGACATGGGTGCTAACCAACTCAGCGACAAAGGCTGATTGACTCAGAAAAATGGGAGGCTATAACAAGATATAGTCAGACGAGCCTGACTGACGTCGCCATTATAGCGGGTTGTATTTTAAAAGCATCAGTGAAACCACCTCAATCCGCCACCGTTTCAATCTGCAACCGGTCCTGTCCGCCAATGCGGATAATCTGACCGTCGGTGGTGGTAAAGCTACGCTCCTGCAGTTCAGACTTATGCACCTGATAGTAAAGCGGCTCACTGCTCTGAGGTGAGATCAGCGTTACTCTGAGCAGTTGATTGCCGTCAATCCAGCGGTACACAAAGAACCCCACCGTCAGCGTAAACGACACCAGAACAAACAGTATAGCGATCGTTTTAACCGGCGTATCACTACTCACAGGTTCTGTTTTCACACGCGGCCGCTGCGGTGTATTGCGGTTCATACGGCGTCTCAGATAGAGGTAGGCCAGCACAATTACCAGTAGTGTCAGTAATACTTTTGTTACCATTACCAGGTTACCCTATCCGCTGTACGAAGAGGTCTCATTGTCCATAGCCGGGCTGAAACTGCAATACTAACCCCGGGGAAGGACGAAACTGTTGAGTGCAAATGTGCGCCGCTCACTCCTAAAAGAGCACAGTGCACTCAAACTGGTCAACATAAAGACTTCGCAGTGCAACAAAAACCTGTTTTACTTGGTTTCTGTCCGAATACTTCATTGAAAGAGTAACCAGACTACGTTAGGGTTTACGCCTATAACAGTAAGCAAAAACATGAATAAACAGCACCCGCTAGTCGATGACTGGTGAGTGCTGACCGATAAGCACCAATTGCGATAATAATCATTGCGCTACAGAGAGGAATTACTAATGGATGAACTGCACGGTTACTACCTGGAAGATCTGGAAGTCGGCATGAGTGCCTCTTATGCCAAGACGATCTCCGAGGCCGATGTGTATATGTTTGCAGGCATTTCCGGTGACAATAACCCGATCCATATTAATAGTGAATACGCGGCTACCACTCAGTTTAAAAATCGCATCGTCCACGGAATGTTTTCTGCGGCATTGATATCAACCGTTGCCGGTACCCGCTTACCAGGGCCTGGTGCGATCTATATCGATCAGTCTATTCAGTTCAAAGCACCGGTTTACATTGGCGATACTGCTAAAGCATCGGGCACAATTGAAGAGATTGATGAAAAACGTCGTCGTGTGAAAATGCGCACCGATGTCCATGTCGGCGACAAGCTGGTGGCTACCGGCTATGGCATTTTCATGGTTGATAAACGCCCTGCTTAATCGCATCTTCTTAGCCAGTTTTACCCGATACAAAAAAGCCTGCTAAATATAGCAGGCTTTTTTATGCATTAGAGAAACCTTCAGCCGTTTTGTGCTGAGAAATCCAGCATCCGCTGCAGCGGACGTCGGGCATCATCGATCAGCGACTCATCCACCAGAACCTCGTCGGTGCCATGCTCAAGCGCACTAAGCACATTCTCAAGGCCGTTCATCGCCATCCAGGGACAGTGTGCACAGCTGCGACAGGTTGCACCTGAACCGCCCGTGGGTGCTTCGATAAACTCTTTATCCGGTGCGGCCTGGCGCATCTTATAAAAGATAGCCCGGTCAGTGGCGACAATAAACTGCTTATTCGGCAGGTCCCGTGCAGCATTGATAATCTGCGTGGTTGAACCCACCACGTCTGCCAGCTCTACGACTGCATCTGGCGACTCAGGGTGCACCAGCACCGCAGCATCGGGATAGACTTTTTTCAAATCCAGCAGCCGCTGCGCCTTAAACTCTTCATGAACAATACAGGCGGCATCCCACATCAGCATCTCGATACCGGTTTGCTTCTGCACATACTCGCCCAGATGTTTATCGGGAGCCCAGATAATTTTCTTACCCTGATCAGCCAGATGTTCAACGACTTTCAGGGCGATACCGGAGGTCACCACCCAGTCCGCGCGCGCTTTAACTGCAGCGGAGGTATTGGCATAGACAACCACTTCATGGTCTGGGTGAGCGTCGCAAAAGGCAGTAAACTCATCTGCCGGGCAGCCGATATCCAGTGAACAGGTTGCTTCCAGGGTTGGCATCAACACGCGTTTTTCGGGATTCAGAATCTTCGCTGTTTCCCCCATAAACTTCACCCCAGCTACAAGCAACGTAGTAGCCGGATGGTTAGCACCGAAACGGGCCATCTCCAGAGAGTCAGATACACAACCACCAGTCTCATCTGCAAGCTGCTGCAACACTTCATCGGTATAGTAATGCGCCACCAGACAAGCATCCTTCTCGATCAGAAGTTGCTTGATACGGTTCTTGTATTCTTCCTGTTTTTGCAGATCCAGCGTCCCCGGAAGGTGCTCTTTGGCAAAATGTTCCTGGACCAGAATACGATCTGAAAGCTCTTGATTATTCAACATTCACAAATATTCTTAATTAGGTAATGAAATGGTAACGGAGTTGAAACAAACAGATATTATACCATCACTGTAATACTGAAAATGTTAATTCTCTGTAAAGGATCAGTAAAAATAACAAAAAAGGAGCCTTTTCAGCTCCCATTTCCAGATAGGTATGGCTATTTAATTGGTCAGTTAATCTTCAACTGAGTTATCAAACAGCCACGTAACGCGTCGGATCGGCCACACCTGCATCCTCAAAGCCTTTCGCTCTTAATCTGCAGCTGTCGCATACACCACAGGCACGCCCATCATCATCGGCCTGATAGCAGGAAACGGTCAGACCGTAGTTAACCCCCAGACGCGTGCCTTCACTAATGATCTGCGCTTTAGTCAGGTCGATCAGTGGCGTTTCAATGGTAAGCCTCTCACCCTCTACACCGGTTTTAGTCGCCAGGTTTGCCATATGCTCAAACGCTGCAATATATTCAGGGCGACAATCAGGATAACCAGAGTAATCAACGGCATTCACACCGATAAAAATATGCTGTGCATGCAGCACTTCTGCCCAGGCCAGTGCCAAGGACATGAACACGGTATTACGTGCAGGCACATAGGTGACGGGAATCCCCTCCTCCTCATGATCAGGCACATCAATACTATTATCCGTCAGCGCAGAGCCACCAAAATCTTCAAGATGCAGGCGCACGATCCGATGCTCTTTAACATTAAGATCTGCTGCAATTTTCTTGGCAGCTACCAATTCAGTCTGTGAACGCTGACCATAATCAAAGCTCAACACATAGCAGTTAAAGCCACGCTCAGCGGCCATCGCCAACGCTGTCGCGGAATCAAGGCCGCCGGATAACAATACAACAGCATTGTTGGAGGGAGTACTCATCGTAAAACCTTAAAGATGTTTAGTGGTTATCGTTTCAGATAATCGCGGGCCAGGTTGGCCGCAGAACTATCGGGATAACGTGAGATCGTTGAATTGAACATTTCATTTGCTTTAGCCTGATCACCCATCTGATGATAAATCACGCCAAGCTTATAGGCTGCATCAGCCGCTTTTCGGTGCTCAGGGAAAGTTTGCAATACTTTCTCAAACGCCGTTTTAGCCGGTTCCAGTTTCTGCTCTGCGAGATTCACCTCACCCACCCAGTAATAGGCGTTAGGTAATCGCGCACTGTCCGGATAAAGCTCAATGAATTTATCGAATGCCTTAAGCGCAGCCGGGAAATCTTTTTGCCGCACCAGTCCAAATGCTTCCTGATATGCCTGACTATCTGTCGGCGTACTATCGGAGGCGGGTAAAGGTACCGGTATCGGTTGTGTGGCTGCTGGTGTCAATGAAGAATCACCTGAGCCTGTTTGAGGAGATGGCACAGATGAGCTCTGTCCAATAGAGCTTTGTCCAGCAGAACTTTGTCCACCGGAGCTTTGTCCACCAGAGCTTTGCCCAACAGCGATTCGGCGATCAAGATCACGGTAACGGTCGCGTTGTTGCTGCTCCATCTGCCGAATCTGATATTGCTGCTGCTCGACCATACCCCGAAGGGAACGTACCTCATCCTGCAGTTGTTGTAACAGCATCAGTGTATCACTGCTACCACCACCAAACTGACCCGAGGAACGAGCGACTGTTGACCGGTTTGCAGAACTATCATCCATCTGCAGCTCAATCACGGGAACGGGATCCGCCGCTGAAGCACCGGCGCTAAAGAGCACCAGTGCAGCAGTAAGGCTATATGTTTTGCGCATAGACACTAACGACCTGAAGGGTGATTAGTATTTCAGTTCTACGCGACGGTTCTGAGCCCATGAACTATCGTTATGGCCCATTACCACTGGCTTCTCTTCACCAAAGCTAACCAGTTCAATCTGGCTGCTGGAAACACCGTTAACAGTCAGAACACGCGCGATAGCCTGTGCACGACGCTCACCCAGAGCCATGTTGTATTCACGGGTACCACGCTCATCAGCGTGACCTTCCAGAACAACAGACGCAGAAGGGTTAGCAACCAGATACTTTGCATGACCACGTAGTGCCTGTACAGCTTCTGCTTTAACCTGAGTCTGATCAAAGTCAAAGTAGAAAACGGTTGCCAGATTCTTAATATCGGCCATAGAGGTACCGGACATAGAAGAATCAGAAACTGCCTGAGTAGTCGTTGTTGGAGTAGCGTCGCTACCCATGGTATCTGTATCTGTTGTATTTGTTGTACTACAACCAGCAGCCCAAACTACGGTCAGCGCCAAAGCAGTCGCTTTACCAATATTCATAGCACGCATCGAACACTCCTAATATTTAGCCAATAATGTGCAAATTAAACCTTAATCCTGCTTAAAGTAAAGCTTGCTAAGCCTGATTGCAAGAGCCGTATGATAATACTACGGCTTTTCTAACTATTTGATTTAACTTTGTACCTTTGCGCAGTCACCTTGTCACTCAGTGCAGTCACTGCCGCACATCAACTGGCCAAACACCTTACTGGAATGGAGACCAGGCCGGCTCACGAACATCGCCATCCGATGACGGCAAGCGGAACTTCACCCGACCATCCAGCGACACCGCTGACAACACTCCGCGCACACCTTCCTGGGTGGCATAAAGGATAATACTGCCGTTGGGCGCGATGGTTGGTGACTCATCCATGAAGGTTTCAGTCAGCAGATCGACCCGGCCGGTACGCAGATCCTGCACCGCGATATGGAATGAACCATTGCTCTGATGCACCATCGCCAGAAAACGTCCATCCTGAGTCAGACGACCACGGGCATTATACTGTCCTTCAAATGTCAGCCGTGTGACATCCCGGGTCGGCAGATAGATCGAATAGATCTGCGGCTGACCACCCCGGTCCGAGGTAAAGATCAGCGATTGCCCATCAGGCGACCAGGATGGCTCGGTATCAATACCAAAATGATGTGTAACACGGGTCAGACGTCGCTGCTGCAGATCCAGCACATAGATCTCCGGGTTACCGTCTTTAGAAAGCACCAGCGCCAGCTGCTTGCCATCGGGTGACCAGGCAGGGGCGCCATTCAGGCCGCGGAAAGACTGGACTTTTTCCCGCTTACCGGTAGCAAGGTACTGGATGTAGACCGCGGGACGGCCCGACTCAAATGAAACATAGGCCAGCTTAGTGCCATCACGGGACCAGGCAGGAGACAGAATAGGTTCTTTTGACTCCAGAATAGTCCGGGGATTATGTCCATCAGAATCAGCCAGCATCAAACGATAACGATGTTTCGAGGCTGCCAGCTGTTTCGCGGTTACGTAAACAATACGGGTAGAGAACGCACCCCGTACTCCGGTCAACGCTTCAAAGACCTTATCACTGATATAGTGACCGACAGCACGCAGGTTAGTCCGGTTAGCCTTGATCTCCTCGCCCAGGATGCGCTCCTCTTTAAGAACATCATAGAGTTCGAAAGCAACCGTCAACTGACCTTCGGTCTCTTTAATTTGGCCAATAACAATAAAATCGCTGCCACTGATACGCCAGTCGCGAAAAAAGAGAGAGTTTCGATCAGAGGGAAAACTAAGCATATTTTCCCGCGGCATAATTTTGAACATGCCACTTCGATAAAGGTCATCACTGACCACCTGGGCAACGTCTTCAGGCAGTGCCTGAACACCATTCAACGCAAACGGCACCACAGCCACCGGTGTTGGCTGATCAACCCCCTGAGTAATTTCGACGGTCAGTTCAGCCCGCGCCAGCACACTGAAAAAGAATAGAAAGATGAAACATAAAGTACGCTGCATTACTGATTACCTGCGAAGATCTGACGGTTTGTATTCAAGTTTTAACTTCCTAAAGTTCCTGTCAAAAAGAACCGGATCCATTTTTTGTAACTCAGTGAATCGTCCCACCCGTTTGACTGCACGGATGGCACTCTCATCAAAATAGCTGTCACCACTGCTTTCGACCACATAAACATTATCGACCTCACCGGTGGGCAACAGGTGCAGTGACAAGATAACTTTCATACCGTTACGGGCACTGGGGGGGCGGCTCCAGTTATTTTTAATTTCTGAACCAATATAATCAAGGTAACCGGCGGTCGCTTTCTGATCTGCCTGCCTCTGCATCTCCTGTTCTTCTGCGGCCATGGCTGCGACCAATTCAGCCTCACGACGTTTTTGTTCCTGTTCCTGACGCTGCTGTTCCGCCTGTTTACGCTCTGCTTCTTTTAGCGCTTCAGCTTCACGACGTTTATCTTCCTGCTGTTTTTTCTTGGCTGCCTCGGCCGCCTGCTCTTTCTTTTGCGCTTCCGCTTTTTTACGTGCGGCCTCTTGTTTCAGCGCTTCTTTTTTCTGAGCTTCTTTTTTCTGAGCTTCTTTTTTAAGTGTTTCTTTTTTAAGTGCTTCTTTTTTAAGTGCTTCTTTTTTAAGTGCTTCTTGTTTCAGCGCTTCAGCTTTCTTTTTAACTTCCGCCTGTTCTTTCTTAATAGCCTCTTTTTTCAATTGCTCTTTTTTCAGCACTTCTTTCTTGCGGGCATCCTCTTGCTTCTTAGCCTCGGCTTTCTTGCGCGCATCCTCTTTACGTCGTGCTTCAGCCTGCTTATCCTGTTGCTGCGCTTTTTGTTGCGTTTTCAAATCAACCATCTGCGCTTTAACATGTCTGGGCGTGAGTTGCCGTTGGTCTTCAGCATAACCAAACCAGCTATAAAAAAGCGCACTCAGAATGACTGAATGGAGAATCAGTGCCAATAACGCAGGAAACAGATAACTTCGTAGATTCACAGTCAAACTACTCTGTTACCAGTCCGACACTTTCTGCACCGGCCTGTTGCAACAGCGTCATCAACTGCACAACATGATCATAATCAACACCCTTATCTCCGCGGACCAACAGCAGTTTTTTTGGATTACTACTCAGGACTTTACTCACCCGTTCCTCAACAACTTCACCCGTCACCGCCTCAAGGGGGTTTCCACCGACATCGATATAGTAATTACCCTCTTTATCCACGGTCACAATCAGTGGTTCACTGTCCTGAGTATCAACCGGATCAGAGCCAGCCTTTGGCAACTGAACATCAACACCCTGAGTCAGCATGGGTGCCGTAATCATGAAAATCACCAACAGCACCATCATCACATCGATGTAGGGCACCACATTGATCTCAGCATTCAGTTTGCGTCTCTTTTTAACTCTGCGAATCATAATACCAGCCTGTTACAGATCAGCTTGAGGTGTGTACACGACGGTGTAATACACTTGAGAATTCATCGGCAAAGGTTTCATAACTGTTCATCAACGATTCGGTTTTTGCCGAGTAACGGTTGTAGGCAATGACTGCAGGAATCGCAGCAAACAGGCCGATTGCGGTTGCAATAAGTGCTTCAGAAATACCGGGCGCAACCGACGCCAGGGTTGCCTGATGTACATTTGCCAAACCCCGGAATGAGTTCATAATTCCCCACACTGTGCCGAAAAGGCCGACATAAGGACTGGTTGAACCTACCGTCGCCAGAAATGGCAGGTGTAACTCTAATTTTTCCTCTTCCCGGGCAAGCGCCACGCGCATACTGCGCTGAGCACCATCCATAATAGCATCGCGATCTGCGCCGGACTGCTGACTCAACCTGCTGAACTCTTTGAGCCCGGCACGGAAAATATTCTCAGCACCGTTGCTGCTATCCGGATCGGCATTCACTTCACGGAACAGCTGGCTAAGATCAACACCGGACCAGAAACGATCTTCAAACGCGCGAAGTTTTTGTTGCGCCTGACGCAACACAAAGTGACGCTGAAAAATCACAATCCAGGAAAGCACTGATGCGATTAACAACAGCAACATTACCAACTGGACAACAACACTGGCATTAGCCACCAGACTCCAGATCGACATTTTATCCGGCACGTTTACAACCCCTTCTGTAGAAATCTGAAAAACTGGTTCTGATAGTAGCGAGATCAGCGTTTAAAATCTGCCCTTTTTCTGACAAAAAACCATTTTCATCCTGATTGAACACTGTACAGAACGTTTGATAAACAACCGCTGAACAGATGCTCGTCGATTGGAGAGCCATAGGGTATTAAAGTTCAACGATAGGCAGGAATTGAGATAAAAAAGCCGCCTGAACAGGCGGCTGAAAAAGAACTAACTCATAACCAACTAACTCATAACCAACTAACTTAGAATCAACACACTTAGAATGTCGATTCGCTACCCCGATTGCGATGCAACTCATCTCGCGACTGACAGCCAACACAAAGTAACGCGGCCGGGTTAGCCATGAGCCGATTCAGCTCGATCTCTTCGCCACACTTTTCACAACTTCCATAATGCCCTGCTTCAATCCGCTGCAGCGCACTATGACACTCCCGTATCTCCTCCTCCAGTTGTTTTATATGCGATAAGCTGGTCTGATTAACTTCAACAACAACAGCCGCTGCCTCAACCCGGTCAAGCACCTCAGTACAACTCACCTGATTCAGCTCTTGCAGTTGATCGCTCTGTTCCGCTTTCAGATCGGCCTGTAACTGCTCCTGAAGGATCTGCAGTTCACGCTTCAGACTTTTAAGTTGAGAGCCATTCAGGCAACAGAGTTTCATAGTGTTCATACGTTAACGCCCTAAACATTATTGTTTTATGTCTACACGTTAAACGTTAAACCCATAATGGAAACTCTGCGTTGATATAAATCAGTTATCGCCAGCTGATCAATTTTCTATTGACCCCGGTCAGGCATTTCAATGCCAAAGTGGCGATATGCATTATCGGTCACCACCCGACCGCGCGGGGTGCGCATCATAAAACCCTGCTGTATCAGATAGGGTTCAAGCACATCCTCAATAGTATCCCGTTCTTCACTAATCGCCGCCGCCAGGCTATCAACCCCAACCGGCCCACCACCAAACTTTTCGATCATCGCCAGCAACAACCTGCGGTCCATATGATCAAAACCATGCTCATCCACATTGAGCATATTCAACGCAAGGTCAGCCATCTCCAGCGATATGCGACCATCGCCTTTAACTTCCGCATAATCTCTTGCCCTGCGTAGCAAGCGGTTGGCAATCCGTGGAGTACCCCGAGAGCGACGGGCGATCTCAATCGCACCCTCGTGATCCACACCACTACCGGAAAGCCGCGCAGAACGCTCGACTATCGAGGTAAGATCATCAATGTTGTAGAATTCAAGCCGCTGAACAATTCCGAAGCGATCACGCAAAGGAGAGGTCAGCAAACCCGCGCGGGTGGTTGCCCCGACCAGCGTAAAAGGCGGAAGCTCCAGCTTAATGGAGCGAGCCGCAGGCCCTTCTCCGATCATGATATCGAGCTGATAGTCTTCCATCGCCGGATAAAGCACCTCTTCCACGGAAGCACTCAAGCGATGTATTTCGTCGATAAACAGCACATCACCAGGCTCGAGATTGGTCAGCATCGCCGCCAGGTCTCCCGCCTTTTCGAGCACCGGACCAGAGGTCGTTTTGATATCGCAGCCCATCTCATTGGCGATAATATTAGCCAGCGTGGTTTTGCCCAGCCCGGGAGGGCCGAAGATAAGTGTATGATCGAGCGCTTCCTGACGCTTGCGGGCGGCGCCGATAAAAATCTCCATCTGTTCCTTCACCACCGGCTGACCCACATAGTCCTGCAATGTTTTCGGCCGGATAGCCCGGTCCTGCACCTCTTCCTGAGGCGCAGTGACGACCGGAGAGATAAAGCGATCAGCTTCGATCATAGTCTGTACCCTATCACTAACATTCAGCTATTACCCCTGCACCATACTTTTCAAGGCCGCACGGATCAGCACCTCACTGGATGCACCAGGATTGGCTTTTTCTGCCTGGGCAATCGACTTAGTCGCCTGGACTGGCTTATACCCCAGCGCCACCAGAGCACTTTCCGCCTCGGCCCGACTATCGGTTGCCGCGTTATTGGTCACCGGCCCCATCCCATCGGTCAGGGTAAACTCATCGACATCACTAAACTGGAAGTCCTGCAGCTTATCCTTCATCTCAATAATAAGCCGCTCTGCGGTCTTTTTACCCACCCCCGGCAATCTAACCAGCGCCACGGTATCCTGATGCTGTACCGAGTGGACAAACTCATCAACACTGATGCCGGAAAGAATAGTCAGAGCCAGCTTAGGCCCTACCCCATTCACTTTTATCAGGGTGCGAAACAGGGAGCGTTCTGAGCGCTCATAGAAACCGTATAACAGCTGAGCATCTTCACGCACCACCATATGGGTATACAGTGTTACCGGTCGCCCGACTTCAGGCAACTGGTAATAGGTGTTCATTGAAACATCAACTTCATAGCCCAAACCATTCACATCAACCACCAACTGCGGTGGATGCTTTTCCAGCAGTTCGCCTCTCAATCGTCCTATCACAGCTTTTTTCTCTCCAGATCAACCCCATCACGGGGCTTAAATTTTTCGCTACTCAGTATCATTTGAGACAGTTCTCTCAGCGTAACCGCCCTCCGCGACTGCTTTTCGCCCCGGCCATCATAATAAGGCTACTGCGGGTATGCGCATGACAGAGCGCTATGGCCAGTGCATCTGCGGCATCGGCCTGGGGCAGCCCCGGCAGTTTAAGAATGGATTTAACCATATGCTGCACCTGGGCTTTATCCGCCGCGCCATTACCAACCACCGCCTGCTTTACCTTACGGGCAGCATACTCTGCAACCTCGAGCCCCTGATTAGCACCGGCGACGATTGCTACCCCCCGAGCCTGCCCCAGCTTAAGCGCAGAGTCAGGGTTACGCGCCATAAACACCTGCTCTATCGCCATCTCCTGCGGACAGTAGTGCTCAATAATCTCAGTCACTCCGGCGTAAACCTGCTTCAATCGATCCGCAAGCACGTCACCTTTGATCCTGATGCAGCCACTGGCGACATATTCGTTCTTTGAGCCAACGGAATTGATAATACCGTATCCGGTAATCCGGGAGCCCGGATCTATTCCCAAAATCAACATAACTGCATTATCAACTCAAAGTACTGTTTATTTATACAGAGCACAATACCCCAGATTCAGCCATAAAAAAAGCCGTGCAGTGCACGGCTTTATGATTAACTGCAAAATACTTTATGGTGTCTTACGCAGTTTGATATTCAGTTCACGCAGTTGAGCCGCACTCACCTCACCCGGCGCCTGAGTCATCATACAGGCAGAACTCTGGGTTTTCGGGAAGGCGATCACTTCACGGATCGAATCGGTACCGGTCATCAGCATGATGAGACGGTCAAGACCAAACGCCAGACCACCGTGGGGTGGCGCACCGTATTTAAGTGCGTTCAGCAGGAAGCCAAACTTATCATCCGCTTCTTCATCAGAGATCCCCAGAATATCCAGCACTGACGCCTGCATCTCCCGGTTATGGATACGGATAGAACCACCGCCCAGCTCACAACCATTCAGAACCATATCGTAAGCACGTGACAGCGCTTCCAGAGGATTCGCTTTCAGCTCTTCAGCGCTGCAGCTTGGTGCGGTAAATGGGTGGTGCAGTGCAGTCAGACCACCGTTATCGGTCTCTTCAAACATCGGGAAGTCAACCACCCACAGCGGCGCCCACTCACACTGAGCCATCTGCAGGTCTTCACCCGCTTTGATACGCAGTGCACCCAGCGCTTCAGAAACAACTTTCTCTTTATCAGCACCAAAGAATACGATATCGCCGTTTTGCGCACCCAGACGTTCCATAATCGCCATCGCCACCTCGTCACCAAGGAACTTAACGATGGGAGACTGCAGACCTTCAACGCCTTTTTCCAGCTCGTTGACCTTAATCCAGGCCAGACCTTTAGCGCCGTAGATACCGACAAACTTAGTGTACTCATCAATGATCTTACGGGTCAGCTGAGCACCACCCGGGACTTTCAGGGCTGCCACACGGCCTTTAGGATCTTTAGCCGGACCGGCAAATACCTTAAACTCGATCTCAGCCATCAGATCGGCAACGTCAACCAGCTCCATCGGGTAGCGCAGGTCCGGTTTATCAGAACCATAGCGCTGCATCGCTTCGGAGTACGGCATCCGCGGGAAGTCACCGAGATCGATCCCTTTCAGCTCCAGGAACAGCTTACGGATCATCTTTTCAGCGATGCCCATGATCTCTTCCTCATTCATAAATGAGGTTTCAATATCGATCTGTGTAAATTCTGGCTGACGGTCAGCCCGCAGATCTTCATCACGGAAACACTTAGCAACCTGGTAGTAGCGATCAAAACCCGCCACCATCAACAGCTGTTTGAACAGCTGAGGAGACTGAGGCAGCGCAAAGAAGTGGCCTTCATGCACCCTGCTTGGCACCAGATAGTCGCGGGCACCTTCAGGAGTAGCACGGTTAAGAATCGGGGTTTCAATATCAAGAAAACCGTTCTCATCCAGATAGCTACGGATAGCCGTAGTCACCTTGGAACGAAAACGCAGCTTCTCCTGCATCTCAGCACGACGCAGATCGATGTAACGGTAACGCAGACGTACCTCTTCACCCACCTGCTGATGCTCATCCAGCTGGAAAGGAGGCGTTTCTGATTTGTTCAGGATAACCAGTTCCTGGCCCAGAACTTCAATCTCACCGGTTGCCATATCCGGGTTAACAGTACCTTCCGGACGGGCACGAACGACACCCTTAATCTCAACAACATACTCACTACGGCAGCTGTCTGCCAGCGCGAAGCTCGCTTCACGATCAGGGTCAAACACCACCTGAGAATGACCTTCGCGGTCACGAAGATCCAGAAAGATAACCCCACCGTGGTCGCGACGACGGTGAACCCACCCCGTCAGAGTAATGTCTTCGCCGATATGCTCTTTTCTGAGATCGCCGCAATAATGACTGCGCATAGTTAAATGTTCCTGTTACTTAGCAAGCTGAATCAGTGTTTATTCAGACAATTAAAAATCAGTTACCGGATTCACCCTGGCCACCCGCCAGGTTCTTTTTCTTACCGGTTTTAAAATCAGTCTCGTACCAGCCCGTGCCGGATAATCTGAAACCTGACGCGGACACTTTTTTTACCACGTCGACAGAGTTACAGACAGCACATACGGGCGCTGGCGCATCAGACTTCAGCACCAGCTTTTCAAATTCATGACCACAAAGACGGCACGCGAAATCAAAGATTGGCATTCTTAGCAGCTTCCCCCTGAGAAAGAGATACACCGCAAAGCGACCCGATTGGTTTCAGCCCTATTTATTGCAAAAGCTGACAACGTCAGCCGCCTTGCTCAGAAAACGGCGAATTATACCTGAATTATTGGCCGCTGACAGGGCCAATTAATGGATTTTAAGAGAGAAATCAGCTGATCAGACCCCAAGCAACAAAATTTACCTCCTCAGACATCATCATCTGTAATTTCTGATGAATCTCCTGAATCTGAAGCTCAGTATAAGGCTTCGCAGCAACCGCTCCCCAGACCGGCGCAGGCCAGGCAGGATCACCTTCAAAACGAACCACATGATGAACATGGAGTTGTTTCACCACATTCCCCAGTGCGGCAATGTTCATCTTATCCGCATCAAACACATCGTGAAGATTTTCTGACAGACATGAGGATTCATGGAGCAGCTGAGCCTGATCCGCCGAAGACAGGTGATAGATCTCACTGGCTTCGGCACGACGCGGTACCAGAATAAACCAGGGGTAGTTGGCATCATTCATCAGCAACAAACGGCACAACGGAAAGTCACCCAGGGTAATACAATCGTTATTCAGACGAGAATCCAGTTCAAATTCCAACTCCAGCTCATCCATTTTTATTCTCCTAGCGTAAACACAGATGCAAACTTATGATAGTAGCAATAGCCATCCTGAAAAGCAGTCGGCCTGCTCACATCTGCAAAAAGATAATGCTTTATTATCGGGTAGTTAGATAATAAATTCTGGCTCTGAACAGTATAGGACAATATGCCGCAATTCAATTTTTATAGCGCCATCGAGCAGATCGGAGCAGAGCGCTGGAACAGCCTGGCGGGCACAGATTACCCGTTTCTTCGCTATGAGTTTCTTTCTGCATTAGAGTATTCCGGTAGTGTTGCCCCGGATACGGGCTGGCAACCCTGTCATCTGGTCGTGACCGAAGGAGATCAGGCCATTGCCGCGATGCCGCTCTATCTGAAAAGCCACTCTTACGGTGAGTATGTGTTTGACTGGAGCTGGGCAGACGCCTATCAGCGCAACGGGCTTGAATACTACCCTAAACTGCTGACCGCGATCCCCTTCACCCCCTGTTATGGCCCGCGCTTAATGTTTCACGCCAGCCTGAGTGACACAGAACAGACAACCCTCACCCGGCAGATTCTCTCAGCGGTTCAACAGCTGGCATCGCAATACCAGGCATCTGGCTGGCATGGGCTGTTTCTTGAAGGCCGTCTGCTAGAAAAAGAGGGGTTCCCGGAGCTGAACTACCGCCTCGGAACCCAATACCATTGGTTCAACCGCGATTACTCTGATTTTGAAGATTTTCTCGCCACCTTCAGCTCCCGCAAACGCAAAAATCTGCGCAAAGAGCGCAGTAAGATTACAGAGCATAATATTGAGCACCGTTTTATCAGTGGCACCCAGCTAACAGATGAGATGCTCCGGCAGTTTTACCAGTTTTATCAAATCACCTATCTGAAACGCGGCCGCAACGGCTATCTCAATGCAGCGTTCTTTCACCAGCTCAGGGACACCCTGCCAGACCAGCTGCATATCTGCTTTGCCTATGATATGAATCACAGTGACACTGAAGCGGTTGCCGGAGCACTGTTTTTTCAGGATAGCGAGAACCTCTATGGCCGCTATTGGGGGGCGCTGGCGGAGTACGACAGCCTGCATTTTGAGACCTGTTACTATCAGGGCATTGAACACTGCATCCGTCATCAGCTGCAACGATTCGATCCTGGCGCTCAGGGGGAACACAAGATACAACGGGGGTTCGAGCCTATCGAAACCTGGTCAGCCCACTGGCTCGCACATACAGGGTTTCAGGATGCAGTGGAGAAATTCACCGAAGAAGAGGAAGCGATGTTACGTCAGGAGATGGAATATCTGCGCCAGCGACTGCCCTTTCGCAAAACAGAATGAAACAGTCAGGGCTGCAGATAGATCACCGGGCGACGCTGATCATCGCCGCGCAACGCACAGAACGCCTGTTTATTACCGCCGCGGTAATTCACCTGAACATTAAAGCCCATGCCCGGTTGATGATTCAGCAGTAAGATGCGCTCTTCACCCGCCGGAATTCTAAAAGCCTGAATCTTTGACTGAGTATCAGCGCTGCCAAAATCCAGCTGAATCGACTCAATCATCAGATCACTACTGTTGTGAAACGTCACCGTCATCCCTGAATCGACCGAATTTAAACGGCTGAGTATCACGCTCGCCAATAACGCCAGCAGAATAACCAGCCCTCCAATCCATAACTTCGATGAGAGGGTGACACGTCCTTTTGTCCCGGTATCCATGATTAACCTTTATCTCTTGATGCTGATGCCTTGATCCTGCGCGTTGATCTTGCGCCTGAATCTGTAAGCTCGAGTGCTGATAAATGCCAATTTTGTCAGCTTTCTTTTTTAACTGTTAATACAAAACGCCCCGATCTTTGCTCAAGGCTCTCTTGGCACGGAAATAAGATCACCGAAGGTAACATAATCGGCACCGCCCAGTCGCCCGAGCGGATCAAGCTTTTGTGGATCAACAATCACCCGCCCGCGCTCATCTATCTCAACCGCAGAGTCATCAATATAGATATGCCGTACCCGACCAAATATCAGAAACTGCGGTCCATCACCGATCTCTCTGGTCTCATATAATTCACAATCCATCGCCACCCGACAACCTTCAATTCGCGGCAAGGGCGAGTCTGTAAAGGAGATCAGATTCAGTCCGGCGTCGGTTACTTCAGACACACCCTCAGGCAGCGTTTTCGCCGTTTGGGTCATCTCGCTCGCCTGGCCACGATGGGCCTGATGCACAACAAAATGTTTTCGTTCTATGATATTCCGGTAGGTGTCTTTCAGGGAACCGTCCGGCTTATGTCCCACTGAGATCATAATGATGGGCGGATCGCTGCAAACCGCAGAAAAAATGAAAACGGTGCAAGATTAAATTCGCCATTTTCATGCTCTGATAAAACCCAGGCCACCGGGCGGGGTAACACCGTCTGCGTCAAGGTAAAATAAGCCTGAGCAGATGAGATTGAATCCAGTTTAATATCCATTAAGTCCTTATAAATCAGTGTGCTAAATTTATCATTTTATATTTTACTTGCTTACGTTATACCGGTTGAAATCCACATTACAACCTACATAACAACCCCATCACTGATGTAACAAAATAATGCTCTATCGCTTAACCCTGCGATATATTGATAATCTGTTATGAGAAATAAAAAGATCTAAGAAACACCGCCTTTAAGTTAGGGGTAAACAGAGTCTGTTCACTATACTTTTAGTAACAGGCCGCACTACATATTTTCATACGACCTATCCAATTATTAGATTAATGAATAGCATTACCATGATAAGGAGATTCCAAATGCTTACCTACACAGAATGTCTGGAGATGAGTAATCTCTCCCAGAATGAAGTTGACGCCATAGCCGAACATGAACATACGGACTCAATCATCGCTATGGCCTTAGGTCATTACCTTTGCTGCCATCATGATCAAAACAAAGTAAGAAAGATCATCATGGATGATATAACGCGAGCGCAACGAAAAGGAGATACAACCCACGAAAAAGTACTGCGTCAGGTATTGAACCACTTTGTCGAAACCCACCCTTCACAGGCTGCCCAGCTCGCCAAAGCAAGCTGAGCTGTTCTGCTGTTATAAAAGGGCTCTTACAAAAGGCCAGTTGCCCAAGAGAAATGGCTGGTTTTTCTGTGCGTATTTTTTTGTGGGGCAGACTATATAGTCCGGGTTTCGCCATCATTTACTCACAGAAAATGATCGGTTATATCAGCCTGAGCAGCGATAGTCGGGTAAAACATCCATTAAAACCTTGTAAACAGTGTTATATATTAATTAACCCATTAACGTCGCACATTTTTCTTAATTTATGTCAGCTAAAAACGACAAAAAACCAGCAGATATGATACAAAATATACGCCCACATTATATAACTCTGAGATATATCAATAATTCATGTGCAATGAATAATTTTATATAAAAAAGACACGGTTTTAATTTGGGTAAACAGGATCTGTTGCCTAAAATATTAGTACCGGGCCGCAGTACATATTCCATATGGGCCCTCAGACTATTAGAACTGATTTAGAGCCTTACAATAATAAGGGGATACCACAATGCTAACCTACACTGAATGCCTCCACCTGAGCGATCTCACCCAGGATGAAGTTGAGGCCATCGCTGAGCATGAGCACACGGACCCGATCATCGCCATGGCCATAGGGCATTATCTATGCTGCCATAATGGCCAAAGCAAAGTAAAAAAGATCATTCTGGATGATATTGCAAAAGCTCAGCGAAAAGGAGACTCAGCCCACGAAAAAGTTTTGCGAAAGGTATTGAACCACTTTATCAATACTCACCCGGAACAACCTGCCCAGATCGCCAAAGCAAGCTGAATTATCTGACTCTTTCAAAAAGCCTGCTACCCAATATGGGTAGCAGGCTTTTTTAGCTATAAGCCTTATTGTTTGGGACTTCTTCTCTTATACCTGCAGAAAATGACAGATTATCCGCTATTTTTATAGTATCGCTCTCTGGTTTTTCCTTTATAGTTATCGTCGATGGCCGATAACTCTTCGTACTTTTAACAAGTAGTAGGCGCAAAGCAGGCGTTGCATGGGACCAATCGATAAAGAGAACAAAGATCTGCGCAGATCTCTGCACCTTCTGGCCAGCAAAGTTGAGCGGAATGAAGCTATTTTGCGCTCATTCTTTGAAATGGAGCTCCGACTGCTAAGCTGCAGCAACCTTGCAGAACTGCTTGACCTTATTCTGGTTGAGTTCAAAGAGTATTTTCGTCTAACCGCCGTGAATCTGATTCTGCTCGATCCTGAATCTGCTGCCCGTAGCCTGTTAGATGATTATGTTCCTCCTGAACCTGGCCACAGCCTCCGTTTTGTCAATAACCAGCGACTGCTTAAAACCCTGTTTCCAACAGTCAAACTCAGAACCGGCGAATTGAGTGCACAGCTTAAAAGCATTGCCTTTCCCAGTAACCCCTATATCCTCAGCAGCGCCCTGCTACCGCTTATCCGCCACGACTGTCTGATTGGTAGCTTGCACCTTGGCAGCAAAGACCCGGCGCGCTACAGTGAACACTTCGATTACGACTACGTTGGCCACCTGGCCTCGATTATTGCAGTGTGTATCGAAAACTGCATCAACCAGCAGAATCTCAAGCGACTCAGTATTATCGATATGCTCACCAAGGTTAATAACCGGCGCGCATTTGATCAGGAGATTATTAAAGAGCTGTCCAGAGCCAGTCGACATCAGACACCGCTTAGCTGCCTGTTTATCGACCTGGATTTTTTTAAGCTGGTTAACGACAATTTCGGCCATCAGGTCGGCGATAAAGTGCTTAGCTCGGTTGGGCTGTTATTAAAGAAAAATCTGCGTAAAACTGACTTTGTTGCCCGTTATGGCGGCGAGGAGTTTGCCATTCTGCTGCCGAATTGTGATTCAGAGAAAGCGATTGAGATCGGCGAGCAGCTGCGTCATAAAATTCTCCACATGGTCATCCATAATAACGATAACGCGCCCTTCAGGATAAGCGCTTCGATTGGAGCAACCAGCTGCTCATCTGATAGTTTTGCTTTCGATGATCTCGATGCACAGGCTCATGCTCTGCTAAAAGCAGCTGATCAAGCGGTCTATCTGGCAAAAGAAAAAGGCAGGAACCGGATTGAGTACCGCCCCCTGCCTGATATGAAACCTGAACTGTTTAGTCAGATAAACAGCGATATGAGACCTATTTAAAAAAACGTTTTTAAAAAGAGCTCTGTTTGAGACTACTGCATATCCCGAAGTAACTCAGAATAGAGATCGATATAACGTTGCTTCTGCTGCTCGCCAAACAGAGGGTCATCCATCTTCGGCAGATCAGGCTCAAGCGCCTGCCACTGATCAGTGCTGGCAACTTCATCCAGTAACGGGAACAGAGTCCCCTCCTCCAGATTCAGGTGCTCTATCTGATCATCCAGAAAATGCTCTAACTTAGCGATAAACTGGTCCATTGGTACAACAGCGTCAGTCAGAATACAGTCAACCGCTTCGATAATATCATTGCTACTTTTTTTCAACTGTTTATGTTCATCAACACATTGAGTGATCGCAACGTCCAGCTCGGGACAACCAGACTCTTTAAAAAACTCATACATCTGATCCTCCAATGGGTGATGATACGCATCAGCATAACTGGTGATGTAATCAACAGCATCGGCAAGCAGAACAAAATTTGGCATTTCGCCCTGCTTTAGTTTTTCGAGTTTGTTTCCGAGCACAGCCAGCAACTTGTTAAGGTTGACATGATCCTGGTGTAATTCATTCAGTACTGTCATAACATCCTCCGTTAAGATAAAGATACTATACCTCAGCTTTGTTAAACGGTCTTGACCAGAATCAAGCAGATACTCTTCAGGACACTAGCCATTGGTGTAACTCAGACAGTGTGCTGACCCTGAGGTCTGTCAGCTCCGGCCATGCCCGGTCCGCCCTGAGATCAACATGAATTGTCGCCACGCCCGCGGCACGGCCTACTTCCAGATCGTAGCGAAAGTCACCCACCATCACGGTCTGATCAGCACCCGCCTGCCATTGCTGCAGTAACAGGTTGATTCCCTGCGGGTCTGGCTTTGCTAAAGCATCGTCCCGCCCCAGTACTGCGGCGGGATTAAACAGATGACTGACACCGATAACCTCAAGGCAGTGCAGCGCTACCTCACGCTTATTACGGGTCAGTATTCCCAGCATACATCCACGGGACCCAAGCAGTTCCAGACACTCACTTACACCAATAGCTGGTTCTACCATATCAGCGTAGAAATATTCCCACTGATCGAGCTGATGATTTAACTCTTCTCTTTCAGCTTCAGGCCTCTCAGCGATGGTAGCGAGAATATCGCAGCCAGACGGAAGACCCAACTCCGTACGAATACGCTCAAAATCATGCACCGGATGGGTCAGGGTGCCATCCAGATCAAAAATCCAGTAGCCTGCCCTGCGAATATTGTTCATCATTCATTATGACCATCTGTCGGATTCAGGTTTTCAGTCAACTGATCAAGCCGGGTGCGGATATCCCGCATAATCTCAAGCCGACCCGCTGGATTCCCATTTTGTGATAGCAATAACGCTTCAAGCCCGGCAATACTGTCCTGGGAATCGCGCAACGCCTGGAGCATATTGCGTGAACGCTTTTTTGCGCTATCTGTCATCTGGTCAACCCGGGTAAGCGTGCGTCGAACCTGGCTATCAAGTTCGTCCAGATGGATCACCAACTGCTCCATTCCCGAGCCAAAGGCATGGTCCATCTGCCCCAGCCGTTGCTCTAACTGTGCTACCGCTTCGCGAAAGCGGTTCAGAAACAGCTCACCTTCGCGATCCATAAACATCGCCAACAACTCTTCGGGATAGAGAGCACGGGAACGGGCATCCGCACGGATAGCATACTCGCCCCGCTGGGTGCAGTAGGGACGCTTATTACCAGGGGGGATTTCGATCCGAAAAAAAGCATTGTTGCTGATATTTTCCACCACCACCTCAATATCAACGATAGGATAGCAGTCGGTCGCCTTATTGATCAGGCTAAGTCGGGCACTATCATCGACCTCGCAGCCAACGATACGCCCTCGTTGCAAACCATCACGACTGGTATATTCATCGACGCCGACCAGAATAGCGCCGCCCTGAGGTGAATTAGCGAAAGAGACCAGGTCTCGACTTTTTATGCCGTTAATTTCGCGTTTGAAATCAACATCAACCCCTTCAGGCTTTGCCAGCAGACTCTTCGCCCGCTGACTGATCTGCCTGTATTCACGTTTAACCGGCATCGGCTGATCCAGACCTCTCAGGCATAGATCTCATCGGCGAAAGGATCAATCGGCTGTGCCAGTACGGCGTCATCCCGAAAATAGAGGATACGACCTTCGAATGTCAGTCCCTTCGAGGAGAACCAGCGTAACACTTCCTCGCGGCCCTCATCGATCTGAAAACTGTCATACCAGGCGGACGCTATACGGTAGAAATAAAGCCCAAAGAGTGCCGCTGCAGCACCGAGAAAAAAATCAGAGCCAGGACTAAACAACAGTGCTACCAGCCCCGCCAGCCAGACACGGCTGGCTCGGGATTTCTTTAAACTATTAAATGCATCATCATACTGATCCTGATATTTCAGATAGCGACGATAGTTCTGCTGCAATTCAAATTTATCCTGTTCCGGGATAGTTCGTTCCATTTTAATACCCTTTTATCTACAGGCCTCAACCAGCCAGACTTTTACTCAATACTTCATAAACATCCCGGGAAAGATCACCACTACCTTTGATCCTTTCCAGTTCAGCTTTCATCAGTGCGCTCCGCTCAGACGGATAACGTTTCCAGCGCGTCAGGGGTGTCAGCAACCGTGATGCGATCTGTGGGTTTTGTTTATTTAATACAATAATCTGATCCGCCAGAAAACGGTAGCCACTGCCATCAGAATTATGGAAATTCAGCATATTCTGAGCACAGAAAACAGACACCAGCGAGCGGATCTTGTTCGGGTTGGCAGCATCGTAAGCCGGATGCTGTTGCAATGCCTGCACCCGCACCAGCGCACCCTCTTTAGGATCACTGGCCTGAACTGCCAGCCACTGGTTGACCACCAGCGACTCTTTCTGCCAGCGCTGATAGAAGCTCTCCAGAACATCAGCAGCCGGCGCCTGAAAGTCTGAATGGGCGATCAGCGTCAGGGCCGCCTGACTATCGGTCATATTGTCGGCCTGACGGTATTGCTGCAGTGCCAGTTCGAGATATTCCTGCTTCTCAGTCGCCATCAGGTATGACAGCGCGAGATTCTTAAGACTTCTGCGGGCAACCGAGGCCGCATCCGGGCTGTACGCTTCTACCGCATTGTTGTCCTGATAAACCCGCAGGAACAACGGTTCAAGCGCATTAGCAATCGAGTCTCTGACAAAGCGGCGTACGTGATAAATAGCATCCACATCGATCACCGCGGCCAGCTCGCTCAGATACGCCTCAGACGGTAGGGTAAGGACTTTAGCGACCATCGCCTTATCGAGACTGGTGTCATTGAGTACCTGTCGATAGGCTTCCACCAGCGCCGGGGCGAGCTTCAGTTCCTGTCCTTGCTGATAGTCGCCAATCAATTCACTCAATATACCGACCGCCAGTTGCTGTGCTGCATCCCAGCGATTAAAGCCATCGCTATCATGTTGCATGAGAAATACCAGCTGCTCACGGGTGTAGGGAAACTTTAGTTTCACTGGAGCAGAAAAGCCCCGCAGCAAAGACGGCACCGGCTCTACCGGAATATTGTCAAATACAAAGCTCTGCTCAGTAGCTACAAACTCCAGCACCTCAGTAGTTGCACCGTCGTTGAGCGGAATATCCTGACCCTGAGGATCAAGCAAACCCACCGCAACGGGAATCAGAAATGGCTGTTTTGTCACCATATCCGGGGTTGCCGGGCAGCTTTGATGCATATGCAGGGTATAGCGCTGGTTCTGCGCATCATATTCGCCGGTCACCGAAACCTGTGGCGTGCCCGACTGACTGTACCAGAGCTTGAAGCGGCGCATATCACGGCCGGAAACATCCGCCATCGCCTGTACAAAGTCATCGGTAGTCACCGCCTGACCATCATGACGTTCGAAGTAGAGATCGGAACCTTTGCGGAACGTTTCCACGCCCAACAGCGTATGCAGCATCCGCACCACCTCACAGCCTTTCTCATAGACAGTCAGCGTGTAGAAGTTGGCGATCTCAATAAAGGAAGCGGGCCGAACCGGATGGGCCATCGGGCCGGCATCCTCGGCAAACTGAGCGGTACGCAGCAGCGTGACATCCTCAATCCGCTTAACCGTCTGGGAGTTCATATCTGAGGTAAACTGAGAGTCACGGAATACGGTGAAACCCTCTTTCAGACTGAGTTGAAACCAGTCACGACAGGTAACCCGGTTACCGGACCAGTTATGGAAATACTCATGGGCAACCACCCCTTCAACCCGTTGAAAACCTGCATCAACCGTCGTTTCTGGATGGGCCAGAACGCAAGAGGTATTAAAGACGTTAAGGCCTTTGTTCTCCATCGCGCCCATATTGAAGAAATCCACCGCCACGATCATAAAGATGTCCAGATCGTACTCCCGGCCGTAAACCTCCTCATCCCACTTCATCGAGTGTTTCAGGGAGGTCATAGCGTAATCGAGCTTATCCAGATCTTTTGCTTCAGCAAAGATCTTCAGCACCACATGGCGTCCAGAACAAGTAGTATAACGATCTTCAATAAATTCAAGATCACCGCCAACCAGCGCAAACAGATACGCAGGTTTGGGGAATGGGTCCTGCCATCGAACCCAATGACGACCATCATCTTCCTCTCCGGCATCCACCATATTGCCGTTTGACAGCAACACCGGATAACGCTGTTTATCCGCCACAATCGTGGTTTCAAACAGCGCCATCACGTCCGGACGATCCTGATAAAAAGTAATTCGACGAAAGCCTTCAGCCTCACACTGGGTGCAGAACATGCCATCGGATTTATACAGCCCTTCCAGGGCAGTATTGTTTTGCGGCTCGATACGGGTGATACATTCAAGGGTAAAATGGTCAGGCAGATTAGAAATAGTCAGTTGCTCACCCACCCGCCGAAAGTCTTTATCACTCAGCACTTCGCCATCAATACTCAGACGCTGTAGCTCCAGTGATGCGTGTCCATCCAATACCAGCGGATGCTGGCGGTCGGCGGAATCGGGGTTACGAGCATAACGAACCTGAGAACGAACCAGTGCCTGTTCCTCTTCAAGTTCAAAACGCAACTCTGTCTGCTCCACCAGAAATGCGGGAACTTCATAATCCTTTAGATAGATAACACTTGGCTGCTCTGTCACTGACTGACTCATTCATTCACCCTGCTATAACATAAAACGATTAACAATAAACAAACCTTCATATATGCCCCGATAAAGCTGGGGAGGAACTGTTCTTTTGAAGATTTGACACACCTCAGGCGCTAAATTCAATCTGGTACGCAGTAAACTTCCTGAGGTTAATAACTCCGGTATCTAAAATAAGATACTGCCCTTTTATACCCTGTAAAACCCCTTCAACTACCGGTTTTTTATCAAAACTCAGACTAGTCACTTTAGCGGGAAAATTAAGCACAGGATAGTTCAGTTCCAATACCTCGGCCTCCGGCAACCGTTGAATAGCCTGCAAACCAAACCGATCTTCCAGTTCGGTTAAGGCAGTCTGGCAAAGCTCCAGTAAACGATCTCGCTCAGCACAAAGATCCAGTCTATCCACCTGACCTTTAAGCATCGCCCGCCAGTTAGTTTTATCCGTCACATGAGTGGCAAAAATCTGTTCCACAAGCCCTGATTGAAAACGGGTATCGACTCGCAGTATCGGCAGCGCCTGAATCGCACCCTGATCGATCCAGCGGGTCGGAACCTGGGTGCCCCGGGTAATGCCCACTTTTACCCCGGAAGAGTTAGCCAGATAGACATAGTGACTCTGAAAGCAGAATTGCTCTCCCCAGGAAGGGTCTCTGCAGGTGCCCTGATCATAATGACACTTTTCAGGGCTCATAATACAGAGATCACACTGAGGCAGTTTTTTAAAGCATGGATAGCAGTAACCCTGGGCAAAACTTTTGCTGGTCTTGCGCCCACAATGGGTGCAGTGAATCTGCCCCAGATAACTTAGCTTTACCGGTTTGCCAAGATAGCTATTCAAATCAACACGATGATCGCCCAGCTTCAACTGATAACTTATCTGAGGGCCAATTTCAGCTGGCATTTTTACCAGTGGGCCCTGCGCTATAATATCCATCAATTGTCGTTCAGAATTTTCAGAACCTGAGGTTCCAGTGGGTCAGAGCCGTGCTTGCTGCCATCTTTTTTGCTTCGATCGATATACCCGGTGCGTTCATGCTCAGGCAGCTTTGTCTGATCATAGGCGATAACCGCCCGTAAGCTGGTCTCCCGTTGTTCATTAGTGAGTCGCTCACCATTAGGCCACTTACCCAGCTCAACAGCCCGTTTCAGGCTCTGATACACTTCAGGCGTCATCACCTCAATCATCTTCTCAAAATTCATCATGCACCTCACAGCGAGTCAATACAGCGGGTAAAAAAGTAGGTCAATATAATATCACAGCGACGATCAGCGTTTTAGCAGCCTTACTACCGGCACGAGTACAAGACCCGCTATCAGTCCAGCCAGATGCGCTGTATTTGCAATGGAGCCCATCCCCAGACTTTCCAGCGCGCCGGTATAACCTAATACCAGCCAGAACATCATAAAACCCATCAACGCCGGTGGCATACCAATGACTTTGTTCGGCTTGAGTCGATCCCAGAACCAGGCAAACCCTAACAGAGCGTACACAAAACCGGACATCCCGCCAAACATCGGCCCGCTCACCCAGAACTGCGCAATATTCGAGACCAGCGCTGAGAATAGAAATAATCCCAGCAACACCGGCCAGCCAAGATAGTTTTCAATACGTCTGCCGACAACCCAGACCCAAAGCAGATTAAAGATGATGTGCGGCAGATTAAAGTGCATAAACGCCGGGGTGAATAGTCGCCAGACCTGCCCTCCGGTCAGCGATGCCAGCAGATCCGAGTAATACACCTTATTACCCTGCACCTCAAAATCAACAATGGTAAACCAGCCCATCATCTGGATGTTATCACCCAGGGAGACCATCAGCGTGATGATGACGCTTATGGCGATCAGCGACAAACTCAACCAGCTTTGCAGAATAGTTTGCAATCCGCCCGGAGACCCTCGCCGCTGAACCTGCAATCCGGAAATATCATCCCCCCGCTGCCACATCTGATAAAGCTGGGTAATCTGATCAGCATTAACAGTGTAAGGCACCAGTAACAGCTGCTCGCCCTCCTCCTCTAACACCCGGTGAGGAATTTTATGCTGCCAGAGTATCGCGGTAAAACCCGACAGATCCTGATCCAGCGAAACGCGAAACACTTCATTCATAAAATCACTATACGCAGCTCATGCGATTCAGGATTCATATTTAATCTCCTTCAATACATCAACCCAGATAAACTTCGTCGAATCAATTTCCGTTTCATCATCCAGTCGATAAGCAACTAGCTTACCGAACTTAACCGCACTGTAGTCTATACAGGCGACGTTGGGAGCCACAGCTCTGGGTTCACCATCACACCAGTAGTGACCAATAAAGAGCAGCGGTTCATCACTGCTGTAATAGAGCAGGTCCTTGTAGTCTTGTTCAGACAGAGGCATACGGGCCACATGCTCAGGTAACGGATCAGGCTGAAACACCACATCGATATAATACTGCGGCTGCTGTGACCAGAACTTAGTACGGAAAAAGCGACGTTTATAGCCATCTTTGCTGACCATCACTTCGTTATTGGGCATCCTCAGATGGGTGCCGCGTAACAAACGATCCATAGTCTCCCATTCAGGCGTATCATGATGCGCAGAACGATGCAGATAGGCGTCATCGATCTGGTTACCGCCCTGGGTGTGTAAAAACTGCGTTATATGCTCCTGAGACCAGCAAGCATGAACGACGCGGAACTGCTCATTCTCAAGAAACAGAGGCATCTCCTTGATCCATTGGAGAAACTCCTGTTGCTCTCGCGGGTAGTTGGCAAACTGCTCAAGGGTCTCATTCAAAATGCGCAAGTGGCGCCGGTTATGGGTCCTCAGATACTCCATACCCGACCCGGGCAGCCCCGGTGTCAGATAGGAAAGATAGTTAAACTCATGATTACCCATGACGATCTGAGCATATCCGCCATCGACCATATCCCGGACAATATGAAGCGCCTCACGAATACGCGGCCCCCGGTCAACGATATCCCCCAGGAACACCGCCTGACGGTGCGGATGCTGATAAACACCAGCTTTTTTGCTATAACCAAGTTTCTTCAGCAACAATTGCAACGATAATGCACAACCATGTACATCACCGATCAGATCATAACCTTTGTAAGCATCTCCCATAGGCACCCCGGTTATTCGCCCAACTTCGTCGCCCAACCCAGTTTTTCCCGGCAGGTCTGATAGAAATTATGGCTAAGCGGATGCAGCAACTTCAGCTTATGCGGTTTTTTATGAATGGTAATGGTATCTCCAGGGGCACAACTAATATGCTTCTGCCCGTCACAACTAACCGTTGGATAGGTTTCATTATTATCACTGATCACCAGTTTGAGTTCACTATTACCATCCACCACAATAGGCCGGCTGGAAAGCGTATGAGGAAACATGGGTACCAGCACTAAGGCATCAAGACGGGGGTGCATGATCGGACCACCACCGGATAGCGCATAGGCGGTCGAGCCGGTAGGCGTCGCAACAATCAAACCATCGGAACGCTGCGTATAAACAAACTGGCCTTCAATATAGAGCTCAAACTGAATCATTCTGGCAGATTTACCCGGGTGTAGGACACAGTCATTCAACCCAGTGGATTCACCGATCGGCTCACCATTTCGCTTCACCAAAACATCGATCAGAAAACGACGATCTACAGTATACTGGCCATTTAACACCTCACCGACCTTCTCTTCGATCTCTGCCGGAGAAATATCGGTCAGAAAGCCCAGGTTGCCGCGGTTGACTCCTAACACCGGCACATTGGATTGCGCCAGATTGCGGGCGGCACCCAGCAAACTGCCATCGCCGCCGACAACGATAACAAGATCACATATCTCCCCCATTAAACGGGAAGAGCTGGTTTGCTGCCCATGACCTGGCATCACTGCAGCAATTTTTTCATCAAGGATAGGCGTCAGGCCCTGCTCATCAAGAAAACGAATCAGATGTTTAAGAGTGTCAATTACCTTGGTGCTACCCAGACGCCCTATCAAACCAATATTACGAAAGTTATCCATTGCCACTCCAGTGAAACCGATGATTACAATCTAATCACGCCTATCCGATTGTTTTTAAACATTATACTCATTTTCTTTGCAATTTAGCTGCTTGTATTGAACCTTTTAACCGAGGATTTTAACCTCCGTCCCTAAGGTAATTTTTTACTCAGCAGACCCTGCATCCCCCGCAACCCCTGCATACCCCCCGTATGAATCAACATCACCCGGGTTCCCGGAGGCAATTCCCCCCGCTTCAGTTTGCGCTGCAACGCCAGAAAAGCCTTGCCAGTATAAACCGGCTCCAGCCCAATACCGCTCAACTCAGTGAAATGTCGCATCGCCACAGCCAGCTCAGTAGATACCCGGGCATAGCCACCCTCATGACAATCTAGCGTCAATGACCAGCCATCCGGATCAACAACACCCGAATCAGCCAGCAAATTGCGAATATCCTCATAGAGAAATTCGCCCCCCTTGAGCACTGACACACCCAGCAGCTCGACGCCGTCCGGCTTCGCAGCAATAAGGCCTGCCAGTGTGCCGCCGGTACCACAGGCGCAACAGATAAGATCATACTGGTCAGCATTAAACAGAGAGAATATCTCACGACAACCGGCAACCACCCACTCACCTGACCCACCCTCCGGCAGGCAGTGAAAAGACCCATACTTGTCACGTAGCTGTGCGAGGAAGTCGGCTTCATTCTTGTTGCGATACTGCGCTCTGGAAACAAACTCCAGGGTCATACCCCAACGCTCTGCATCCAGCAGCGTTGCAGATAACCGGACCGGACGCTCCCCCCGAATCACACCGATGGTTTCTATACCCTGCTCGTATCCGGCATACGCCAGCGCATGAATATGGTTCGACCAGGCACCACCAAAGCTAAGTACCCGATGGCAATCCGAAGCCATTACCGCTTCAACCGCGTACTTTAATTTAAACCACTTATTGCCACTGATCAGTGGATGTACCAGATCAAGACGCAACAGATCAAGCTGAACCCCCGCCTGTTTAAAATCAGGCAGATCAACGATATCAACGGAGATATTAGGATGTTGCGTCAAGACTACCGGGAGAGTTGTCATAAAATATTAAGAAACCTGTCACATACTCATCATCAAAACAGCATAGGATTGCTGCCGCAAAGAGAGGAGACAAAAATGGAAGAGTACACAGAAGAGCTGCTACAGGAAAGACTCAGCGAAGAGTTTGAAGACGATAACGAATTTGACGACGGAGAGGAGATGTAAATTCTGAAGCGACCAGTAATAACAACCCCTGATTATTGAAACTTAACCCTGTCCGGCCGTAAATTGTTTTACACAGTTGCCACCGGCTTGCTTTGCGCTGTACATCGCCATATCAGCTCGCTGCACAAAAAAATCAACCGGCTCGGCTCCGGAGCACGATGCAACCCCCAGGCTCATAGAGACTGTAACCGTATCATGACTTAACGAGTCAGGCGAATAATGACACTCCAGATTAAACAACTGCCGCACACGGTCAGCCAACAGGCAGGCTGCATCCTGCGGGGTATTGGGCAATAACAGCATAAACTCGTCACCACCATAGCGAAAAGCCTGATCAGATTCTCTCAATCCATCCCGAAGAACCCGGCCAATCTGACGCACAATCTGATCACCTTCCAGATGCCCCAGCTTGTCGTTAACCTGCTTAAAACCATCAAGATCAATACACACCAGACTCAACTCACCGCCATAGCGCTTAACGCGCATCATCTCACTGGCAACCTGAACATAAAAGTGTCGCTGATTAAACAACCCACTAAGATCATCCGTAATTGACTGCTTTAATAAGGTAGTTTCCAGTGTTTTCTGGCGCGTCATATCATGAAAAAAACCAACACTTCCGCGATACTGACCCTGTTTCAACAGCACCGCAGCTGATAAACGGATAGGCACGCGATCCCGGTGAACATTAAGCACATACGTTTCATATCCTTCTAGCCGCCCGACACCAGAAAACGACTCATCCATCATCAACCGCATGATCTTTCTTGCCTCATCATCACTAGGGTAGATCTGACGAATACTCATTTTTCCAATGACCTGATCAGCCGAATACCCCAGCAGATTTTCAGCTGAAGTATTAAACACAGAGATCACACCGCGACGATTGATTGCGATAACAGGATCAGGACAGATTGAGATCAATTCCGCCTGATTAATATTCAAATGCATCTAATTAGGCCCGTAGCCACTACAACACCCCTCAGCAAGTAATTTTTATTATAGACAATCAATTGAAGATCAAAAAATGACGCGCATTTATATCACGTTAACCCGATAAGCGCTTGTGCTCATTACTCAAAATGACAGATCCATCCACACAGGCAAAAACCAGGAAACGCCAAAAAATCAGAGCTGTAGCTCTTGAAATAAAACAAACAATAATAGAGAAGGACAGGAGCAGAGCATCGGAAGAACACAGAAACACGAACCGCGGCTATGAGAGATGACGGGCAGGTAGTCAAATTTTTTGAAGGAAAAATAGCAGAATGGACGGGACTCGAACCCGCGACCTGCAACGATGAAAGGTGACAGGCAGGTATCCTAACCAATAAACGAATGGACCAGAAATCTAGTGCCTGCCGCTGCCAGGCTTCCTGCATTCTGCCTTTACGACACGGCCCAGGAGGGCGCAGACGCGGTGCGGTTCTGATCTTTAGAGAGCGGGCCGCATAAAACACACTCTATTCTTTGACGGAAGCAGAATAATGTCGTATATTCCTGAAAACAGGATCTTTCATGAGTAAATATACAGCCGCACTCTCCAATCTTACATTAGAAGAAGCAGAAGATCTCGGTCAAGCCATACAAGATGCAAAGGTATATGTCGAAACCCGAATAATGGATCACCTTATGAGCTTGATGCACTTGAAAAACGGCGAGGCGAATAAGGCAGAAGAATATGTCAAAGGCGATTTGGAAACCGTGTCGCACATGAAGCGGTATTACGAAGAACGACGCGAAGCCTATGACAGAATTGGCAAGAAACTTAAATTTAAAGAATGCGCTAACGACCTTTGGACCGCGACATTTGAAGACCTGTCTCTGCAAGACACGGAGTTTGCGTCTGAAATTTTGAAAGATGCCTTATTCGTGAATATGAGGCGTTTTGCAGAGGTATCTAGCTCGGCTTCCAAAAAGAAGAAGAGAGAAGTCTGCGGCACTGTATACAATACTTTCACTCTCACACATGTAGAAGCGATCCGCGAATCCTATGATCAAAGCTTAGAGGTCATCAATAAACTCATGGGAAAGTTGAAGTTCGCAGAAGAACCAGCTCCTGAGTTTGGTAGCGACAACAGGATTTGAACCTGTGACCTCACGGTTATCAGCCGTGCGCTCTAAACCAACTGAGCTATGCCGCTAAATTCTGGTGGAGCCTAGGGGGGTCGAACCCCTGACCCTCTGCTTGCAAAGCAGACGCTCTCCCACTGAGCTAAGGCCCCAAAAACTATTCTATAAAGGATATCCAAAATGACCACCATACCCGAACTAATCGCGCAAAAGAAAGCACTTGAACTCAAGGTTCGTGAGCTTGAAAAAGAAGTTGCATTTCTCAGTGAGCGTCTGGAAACAGAGCGGTCCAGACGGAGCGACTATGGAAACATGCGGAAGAAGGATGATGAAGTCCTCTCGGACATGCTGGCACGTTCCGCCTTTCGTAAGTAATAAAATTGGTTGCGGGAGTAGGATTTGAACCTACGATCTCCAGGTTATGAGCCTAGTGAGTTAACCACTTCTCTATC
>NZ_CAKZLP010000018.1 GCF_937127095.1 uncultured Amphritea sp. | reverse complement strand
AGGGTGGAATGTTGCTTGATTTCGGAGTCCTGAAAAAAACACTCAAGAAGGTTCTTGATAGGATTGATCATAGTCTTTTGAATGAAAATGAATCTTTTAAAGAAGTTTTTCGTCTATGATGTATAATATTATTCAATCACCTTAAAATTAGTTAGATAATGGCGGTTAAAAAAACAGTTGCATTGACATCCTAAATAATCATAATGAGAATCATTATCATTCAATAAGTGGAGAGTTAGTGATGAATGCACTGAGAATTGATGCATGGCTAGAACGCAAAGAACCGGTGATAAAGCTGCACAGTGGTCTATCCAATCATCTGATCGCTGAGTGGCGTGGCACTGCTGTCTCAGAGCTATTTGAGTTAGGCATTGTCACTTGCCATGAGATGTACTCAACGACCCGCAGCGTACAACAACAGGTAGCTCATGAACTGCTACTCACTGCCTGTGCTAACTCTCTCTGTCAGCGCAATGGACCACAATGCTTCAACTGCATTACCGGACGCCTACTACGGGCGCTCGCCAAGAGTGATCAGCGCGATTATCAACCATCCATTGCCGGACTAGAGCAATACAAATCAGCCATGTAATCAACCAGCTACTGAGTGGGGATTTGTTGCTGTTGATAAGCTGAAGTTCCCCATAACGGCACAGTAGAAAGGCTGTGTTTAAAGCTGCCATTAATCTCTTTGGTTGAGTATGAAAGATACATTAAGGTCTGAGATTCGGGATCAAAAATACGCCGCACTTTCATTGTTTTGAACAGCACGCTCTTGGATTTACGAAACACCACCTCGCCAGTTTTTGAACGATCAATAGCGGCAATCATCTGCGCAGTCATCGGGCCCGTTTGACGACAGGCAATCGATGAATCACTGGGGTCCGAAAAATTCAGATCAGCTTCAATACTGGCAATATGACAGGTGACGCCGGTCACTACCGGGTCTACCAGTACATTTAGTTTAATATCTTTGGTGGTCAGTAATCCAAGTGAGACATCCCCGACTTCGTCGCCACCGCACCCGGTCAACAGCAGGGTTAATATCACAGCGGTCACAGCTTTCATGTTCAGTCCTCTTATCCGGTTTAAGTCGATTGTAACTGACGCTATAAACAAAAAAGCCCTGCATCAGCAGGGCTTTTTCAACAGCCGGATGCGGCCTTATTCTACAGACTCATCCTGCTCCATATCACGCATGGTCAGTTTAATACGACCACGAGGATCAACTTCCATCACCTTAACTTTGACGATGTCGTCCATCTTGATGTAGTCGGTGACTTTCTCGATGCGCTTGTTAGCGATCTGAGAGATATGCACCAGACCATCTTTACCCGGCAGGATGTTGACGAATGCGCCAAACTCTTCCAGACGCACAACCTTACCTTCGTAGATCTTGCCGACTTCAGCTTCTGCAGTGATCTCGCGAACACGATCAACAGCAGCCTTAGCAGCGGCTTTGTCTGCTGCGTAGATACGCACAGTACCGTTGTCTTCGATATCGATAGTCGCACCGGTCTCTTCAGTCAGCGCACGGATAGTTGCACCACCCTTACCGATAACATCACGGATCTTCTCTGGGTTGATCTCCAGCAGCGTCATAGCAGGGGCGTTATCTGGCAGCTCTGGACGAGCATAGCCGATCACCTTAGCCATCTCTTTGAGGATGTGAGCACGGGCTTCATAAGCCTGCTCCAGCGCGATATCCATGATCTCTTCGGTAATACCGGTGATCTTGATATCCATCTGCAACGCTGTAACACCGGCTTCAGTACCGGCTACTTTAAAGTCCATGTCGCCCAGATGATCTTCATCACCCAGGATATCGGTCAGTACGGTGAAACGCTCACCCTCTTTAACCAGACCCATGGCGATACCGGCAACCGGTGCTTTCAGAGGCACACCTGCATCCATCATCGACAGAGACGCACCACAAACAGACGCCATAGAGCTTGAACCGTTAGATTCAGTGATCTCAGACACGATACGAATGGTGTACGGGAACTCTTCCTGGGTTGGCAGAACCGCGGCAACACTGCGACGAGCCAGACGACCATGACCGATCTCACGGCGACCAGTTGCGCCCATACGACCGGCTTCACCGACAGAATATGGAGGGAAGTTGTAGTGCAGCATGAACGGATCGCGGCGTTCGCCTTCGATCGCATCAATGATCTGAGAATCACGGCCAGTACCCAGTGTACAGGTCGCAATCGCCTGAGTTTCACCCCGGGTGAACAGCGCAGAACCATGAGTACCACTCAGTACGTCAATCTCAACTTCGATACCACGGACAGTCTTGCTGTCACGGCCATCGATACGTGGCTGACCATCAAGGATACGGCCACGAACGATCTCTTTCTCCAGTGATTTGAAGATACCGGATACTTCACCTGCAGAAGGCTGACCCTCTTCACCACACAGCGCGGCAACCGCTTTATCACGGGCAGCAGACAGAGCGTTCTGACGCAGCATCTTGTCAGCCGTCAGGTAAGCAGTATTGATGTCTTCACCAACAACACCACGCACCTGCTCAATCAGTGCAACATTTCTCTCTTCAGGTGTGTATTCCCAACGCGGCTTACCGGCTTCAGCAACCAGCTCATTGATCGCGTTGATCGCAACCTGCATCTGCTGATGACCGAATACAACGGCACCCAGCATCTCATCTTCAGACAGTTCCTGCGCTTCAGATTCAACCATCAGCACCGCTTCAGAAGTACCGGCAACAACCATGTCCAGCATGGAAGTTTGCAGCTCGTCGTAAGTCGGGTTCAGTGAGTAACCGGCTTCTTCAGTGTAACCCACGCGAGCACCACCGATAGGGCCCTGGAATGGGATACCAGAGATCGCCAGTGCAGCAGAGGTACCGATCATTGCAGCGATATCAGGATCGTTAATCTTATCCGCAGACATAACAGTACAGATAACCTGTACTTCATTCATGTAACCCTTAGGGAACAGTGGACGGATAGGACGGTCGATCAGACGAGACGTCAGAGTCTCTTTCTCGGACGGACGTGCTTCGCGCTTGAAGAAACCACCCGGAATACGGCCTACAGCGTAGTACTTTTCCTGATAGTGAACAGAGAGCGGGAAAAAGTCCTGACCTTCGCGGGCTGATTTAGCGCCAACAACGGTACACAGAACCTGTACACCGGCCATAGTAACCATGACAGCACCGCTCGCCTGACGGGCAACCCGACCGGTTTCGAGGGTAACTTCATGTTTACCGTATTGGAATGTCTTAGTAATTGCTTGTGGCACGATACAATTCCTTATCTTTATGCAAAACAAAAAAATGTCTGTGCGACGTCACACCGGCCTCTTTATAGCCAGTACTCTGCTGTGTTCTGAAATCCAGAGCACACCAGAGTACAGGCTGGTTGGTGTAAAACGTGGTACAGACGCATATACAGATCGCTGTTTCAGCCGATCTTAAAGCACCGGGGCCATCATAGATGGCCCCGGAACATTATCTTAACGACGCAGGCCGAGACGCTTGATCAGATCAGCGTAACGAGTTACATCTTTCTTCTTCAGGTAGTCCAGCAGCTTACGACGCTGGTTTACCATGCGGATCAGACCGCGACGAGAATGGTGGTCATGGATGTGACCTTTAAAGTGAGACTGCAGACCAACGATGTTGTGGGTCAGCAGAGCAACCTGTACTTCAGGTGAACCAGTGTCGCCTTCAACACGAGCGTACTCAGCTACGATCTCAGCTTTCTTTTCAACAGATAATGCCATTTTACAAACTCCAAAAATAATATGCACACCACTCGGTATGTGTGTGGTGGATTAATAGTCGCGTTGTACCGAGCATATTTTCAGTTCAACGTCATATTGCCAGTGCCGCCTCAGCCACACCGGCAAATTCAATTACATGTCTTGAGTATTCATCAGCCGTCGGGTTAATAACTGCCCGTCGGCATCGATCTCGCCAATACCCAGAAACTTATCACTGGCGGCATCACGAATGCGCACCAGAGGTTGTGCTTCAAAGGGATCCAGCATGACCCGCTGCCCCTTACACAATGCACTGGTTTGCAGCTCAGTCAGCAGTACCTCAGGGGTATCTGCGACCGGACTCCAGGGTGGCAATAATAACGTATCCAGATGCATTTGTATGCTTTCCGGCGTCGCATCACTGCCCATATCCGCTACCCGCTGCTCCAGATCAGCCAGAGGCATCATGCTCTCCGCTTTGTAAGGGCCTGAGTCGAGGCGGCGGAGCATTTTAACATGCGCTCCACAGCCCAGCATCTCGCCCATATCCTGAACAATTGAACGAATATAGGTGCCTTTACTACAGCGGATATCCAGATCTACTTCATCGCCCCGAAAATCCAGCAGTTCGATACTAAACACCGTCACCTGACGGCTTTTAACTTCGACCTGAATTCCCTGGCGCGCCAGTTTATAGAGCGGTTGACCATTATGCTTAAGTGCCGAGAACATCGACGGCACCTGAGTAATCAGACCGGTAAACTCCCGTTGCAATAGCTCATCAAGCTGCGCTGCACTGAGGTTTTCCGGCAGCGGTCGCTCTTCAACCACCACGCCATCCGCATCGCTGGTATCGGTTCGCTGGCCCAGCTTCGCGGTAGTAACATAACGCTTGTCCGCATCCAGCAGAAACTGGGAAAACTTGGTCGCTTCGCCAAAACAAAGCGGCAGCATCCCGGTTGCCAGTGGATCCAGTGCCCCGGTATGACCAGCTTTCGCTGCGCCATAGATCCGTTTTACAATTTGCAACGCCCGGTTTGACGACATTCCACCCGGTTTATCGAGCAGGAAAATACCGTTGACCGGCCGGCCTTTTGCCCGCCTAGCCAAAGGTTATTCTCCGTCATCCTGACCGTGCTGGCTGTCCGCCCGGGTAGCCTGAATAATCAGGTCGTTCAGACGTCGGCCACGGTCAACACTTTCATCAAAATGGAAACGTAGTTGCGGCATCACCCGCAGTTTGATCTTGCTGGACAACTGTCCACGCAGGAAGCCCGATGCACTGTTAAGAACCTTAAGCGATTCTGTCACGGCAGTGGCTTCATCTTTACCCCCCATCGCCATCACGGTGATGTAGATATCGGCATAACCGAGATCCTTGGCGATCTTAACGTAACTGATCGTCACCATCCCCAGGCGCGGGTCTTTAATTTCACGCTGGATCAACTGAGCCAGGTCCTTCTGGACCTGGTCAGATATCCGCTGTGTACGACTGAATTCTCTTGCCATAATTGCCTGTCAATACACCCTTACAACGTACGTGCGACTTCAATGGTGTCGAAGACTTCGATCTGGTCGCCGACTCTCACATCATTGTAGTTCTTAACGCCGATACCACACTCCATACCCTGACGAACGTCAGCTACGTTATCCTTAAAGCGACGCAGAGATTCAAGTTCACCTTCATAGATAACCACGTTTTCACGCAGTACCCGGATACGCTTGTTACGGTGTACAGAACCTTCGATCACCATACAGCCTGCCACAGCACCAATCTTCGGTGCACGGAAGACATCACGAACCTCAGCAATACCAACAATCTGCTCCTTAAACTCAGGAGACAACAGACCGGTCATTGCCAGCTTCACGTCATCGATGATGTCATAGATAACGCTGTAGTAACGCAGTTCAATCTCTTCACGTTCAACAATGGCACGCGCCTGTGCATCCGCACGGACGTTGAAGCCGATCATAATAGCGCTGGAGGCAACGGCCAAGTTGGCATCGGTTTCAGCAATACCACCAACACCGCCAGAAACAACGTTAACCTTAACTTCGTCGGTGCTCAGGTCCAGCAGTGAGCTGGTCAGTGCTTCCAGTGAACCACGAACGTCTGCTTTCAGGATGATGTTCAGAGTCTTAACATCGCCTGCCTTCATATTTTCGAACAGGTTCTCAAGTTTCGCCTGCTGCTGACGCTGCAGTTTAACTTCACGGTATTTGCCCTGACGGAACAGAGCTACTTCACGGGCTTTCTTCTCATTAGAGACCACGGTGAACTCATCACCCGCGCCTGGGGTGCCATCCAGACCGAGAATCTCGACCGGGATAGACGGGCCAGCTTCTTTAACCGGCTTACCATTTTCATCCAGCATCGCACGTACACGGCCATACTGCAGACCTGCCAGCACGATATCACCCTGTCTCAGAGTACCGTTCTGAACCAGCAGAGTGGCAACCGGGCCGCGTCCTTTATCCAGACGGGACTCAACCACAACACCACGTCCGGGTGCTTCAGGGATCGCTTTCAGCTCCAGAATTTCAGCCTGTAGCAGCACCGCATCCAGCAGAGCATCAATACCCTCACCGGTTTTCGCCGATACATTCACAAACTGAACATCTCCGCCCCACTCTTCTGGCAGAACATCACGCTGAGCCAGCTCATTTTTAACCCGCTCAGGATCAGCATCTTCTTTATCGATCTTGTTGATCGCAATAACCAGTGGCACACCGGCTGCTTTAGCGTGATTTACCGCCTCTTCAGTCTGCGGCATTACACCATCATCGGCGGCTACTACCAGGATTACGATATCGGTCAACTGCGCACCACGGGCACGCATCGCGGTAAAGGCAGCGTGTCCCGGAGTATCCAGGAAGCTGACCATACCATGGCCGGTTTCAACGTGATAAGCACCAATATGCTGGGTAATACCACCGGACTCACCGGCGGCTACACGGGTTTCACGAATGTAGTCGAGCAGCGATGTTTTACCATGGTCAACGTGACCCATAACGGTAACAACCGGCGCACGCTCAACCTGCTCACCCGCAATCTCTTCTGCAGCACCGGCGCTTTCGATCAGCCGATCTTCAACGGTGTTTTCCTGCATCGCAACTGGAGTATGCCCCATCTCTTCAACCACCAGAGAGGCGGTGTCCTGATCAATAACGGAGTTGATGGTCGCCATCGCCCCCATCTTGAACATAACCTTGATCAGATCAGCCGCTTTAACCGACATTTTCTTCGCCAGCTCAGCCACGGTAATCGATTCAGGTATTCCGACCTCATGAATCACCGGTGCAGTTGGCCGCTCGAACGCTTGCACGTTAGAACTGGTCATCCCTCTCTGCGCTGGCTTACCACCACGACGATTGCCACCGTCACGACCGCCCGGTTTACGTGACAGACGCTTACCATCGCCCGCACCTTTGCGGCCAGCAGCCGGTTTATCCTGGCTACGGAAATTCTTTTCCCGTGCAGGCTTGCTACGATCCTGTTTAGAATCATTGCCTGCCGGTGTTGCTTCAACAGCTACCGGAGCGGCTCCGCTTTTTGGCGCGGCAGGTTTTTTTGCAGCAGGCTTAGTCATTGCCGGTTTAGCAACAGCAGCCTTAGGCTCAGACGGCTTTCCAGCCGTTTGTGATGTTGCTTCACGTTGCGCTTTTGCCTTCGCATCAGATTCAGCTTTCAGACGTGTTTCTTCACGCTGTTTTTCCTGAGCTGCCTGCAGCTCTGCATCACGGCGGGCCTGAACATCCAGCTCTGCCTGCAGATTCTGAACTTTAGCTTCAGCAACCGGAGTCTCTTCAACGTCGGCACGCTTAATATAGGTGCGTTTTTTGCGCACTTCTACATTGATAGTTTTCTTACCTGCAGCGCCGGATACTTTAATCTGGCTGGTTGTTTTACGTTTAAGCGTAATCTTCTTAGGCTCGCTATCGGATTTTTCGCCGTGGCTGCGCTTAAGGTGGTTTAGCAGTTTCTGACGCTCATCTTCGGTAACCGAAGCGGCTTCATTTTTGCCTGCAATACCTGCTTCTTTCATCTGCGTAAGCAAACGATCAACGGGAACGCCAACTACTTCGGCAAGTTGTTTTACTGTGACTTCTGCCATCTGGGTTTATCTCCTCCGTTGACTTATTCTTCGTCCGCAAACCATGGGGCGCGCGCTGTCATAATCAGCGCTGCAGCCTTTTCTTTATCCAGCTCTGCAATCTCAAGCAGGTCTTCAACCCCTTGCTCAGCCAGATCTTCCATGGTCACGATACCTTTACTGGCCAGAACAAAGGCCAGGTGACGCTCCATACCTTCCATCTCTAGCAAATCCTGAGCAGGCTCGGCATTTTCCAATGCCTCCTCACTCGCAAGTGCCAGATTCAGCAGAGCATCTTTTGCGCGGGTGCGCAGTTCATCAACAATATCTTCATCGAAACCATCGATTTCGAGCATCTCATCTGCGGGTACATAAGCAACCTCTTCCAGCGAGGTAAAGCCTTCATCCACAAGAATTTCAGCAATATCATCATCAACATCCAGGTGCTTAATAAACAGCTCCAGGATTGAACCGGTTTCAGACTGCTGCTTTTCTGCAGCTTCTTCTTCGGTCATAACATTCAGTTTCCAACCGGTCAGCTCTGATGCCAGACGAACATTCTGTCCGCTACGACCAATCGCCATCGGCAGATTCTCAGCCGCAACAGCAACGTCCATTGAACGGGAGTCTTCGTCCACAACAATAGACGCAACCTCTGCCGGAGACATCGCATTAATAACCAGCTGAGCAGGATTATCATCCCAGAGGATAATATCAACGCGCTCGCCACTCAGTTCATTAGAAACCGCCTGAACACGGGCGCCACGCATACCGACACAAGCACCAACAGGGTCGATACGACCATCATTGGTTTTAACGGCGATCTTGGCACGAGAACCCGGATCACGAGAGGCTGCACGAATTTCGATAACCTCTTCAGAGATCTCTGGCACTTCAATGCGGAATAGTTCGATCAGCATCTCAGGGCAGCTGCGGCTCATCGCCAGCTGAGGACCACGACCTTCGGTGCGAATTTCATTCAGCACCGCCCGAACCCGGTCACCCATGCGATAGGTTTCACGTGGCAGCAACTGATCACGAGGCAGAACTGCTTCTGCGTTGTTACCCAGATCAACAATAATGTTGTCTCGTGTCACTTTCTTTACAGTACCGGAGATCAGTTCACCCAGACGACTGCTGTATTGCGCAACGACTTTAGCCCGCTCAGCTTCACGTACTTTCTGCACGATGACCTGCTTAGCGGTCTGCGCAGCGATACGCCCAAACTTAACCGATTCAACCTCTTCCTCATGAATATCGCCAGGTTGCAGAGTCGCGTCGATCTCTTCCGCTTCCTGCATGGTCAACTCAGTCCCCAGCAGTGGCACGCCTTCATTGCTGACCACCGCCCAACGGCGGAAAGTGGTGTAATCACCGGTAGCACGATCGATTACAACGCGGACATCAGCCTCTTCGTCATAGCGTTTCTTGGTCGCTGTCGCCAACGCCAACTCAATCGCTTCGAAGATTACCTCTTTAGAAACATCTTTCTCGTTAGATACTGCTTCTGCAACCAGTAGAATTTCTTTATTCATACAACTGCCCCAACCTCAAAATTCAATTCTTCACTCTCAGAACTGAGGAACTATGTTTGCTTTATCAATATGGTCTATCGGTAACAGGTATTCTTCCTGATCGACAACCAGCACAATATCTTCATCTTCAATGCCTTTGAGGACGCCTTTAAACCTGCGACGACCATCAAAAGGCATGCGCAGCTTAAGCTGCACCACATGTCCGACAAACGCCTGGTACTGTTCCAGAGTAAACAGCGGGCGATCCATCCCCGGGGAGGAAACCTCTAATGTATATTCACCGCTAATCGGATCTTCCACATCCAGAATACCGCTCACCTGACGACTCACACTGGCACAGTCTTCAACACCGATACCCTCTTCGGCATCAATGTAGATCCGCAGCATGCTGTGACGCCCCTGGGATATCATTTCGACACCCCATAACTGATAACCGAGAGCCACCACAGATGGCTCAATCAGTTCCTGTAACACACTCAACTTTGCTGACACGCAAAAACCTCTAAACGCACTTTCTTAGGCAAACAAAAAATGGGTCAAAGACCCATTCAACATACGACCCGGCAGGTCGCAAGTACGAAAAAGCCCCTAAAAAGGGGCCAATCAACGTACTGCTTGATCGACAATTTCAGTCTTATACCGAATGACCGGCTCACTGAAATTGGTAGCGGGAATCAGCATCAGCTGCCACCCTCCCGAAGGAAACATAACAGTCAATATGATGCTAAATCAGATTAACCCTCAAGAGTCCGTTAGACGAATCTCTTCTTTCTGATAGATCATTGTGAAAAATGGTAGCGGGGGCCAGATTTGAACTGACGACCTTCGGGTTATGAGCCCGACGAGCTACCAGGCTGCTCCACCCCGCATCAGAAATCGAGGAGGATTATACTCTTACGATCAGCGTAGTTCAAGGACAGCTTCTATGGATTACTAAACAAGAGCAAAAAGAAGAGATCGAAACCAGGCACATATTTGAACAAAGCGCTTGCGTCGACGCCCGAAGGACCTCATCGAAAATAAACCACGCAGGCCACTCCTTATGACACAAGTCCCGCCGAAGCAAAAAAAGCGCATCAAAGATGCGCTTTCTTAAATATGGTGCCGACAATATAGTTTCATATTGGGCGTCGGAGCCCGCGACGGCGGTCCGAAGGACTTCATCGAAGATGAACGCAGTCCCGCCGAGGCAAAAACAAAAAAAGCGCTCTCAGAGCGCTTCTTTAAATATGGTGCCGAAGGCGGGACTTGAACCCGCACGACCATTAGGTCACCACCCCCTCAAGATGGCGTGTCTACCAATTTCACCACTTCGGCATAAAACAAAGTTTACTCTGCAGGCGGTACGTCCGCATCACCTGTAGGTAATTTTTTCTCTTCCAGAACAGGCAGCTGTTCCGCATTGTCTGCAGCGCTTTGAATCAGCTCTGCAGCCGGCACACCTGCATCAGATACATAGGCAGCCTTATCTTTCGCATAAACTGCCAAAACAAAACTGGTTATAAACAAACCCGTTGCAATGATTGCAGTCATCCGACTCAAAAATGAGCCTGAGCCCTGGCTACCAAAAACGGTCTGAGATGCTCCTGCACCAAAAGATGCACCGGCCTCAGCGCCCTTACCCTGCTGCAACAGCACCAGAGCAATAATGGCAATAGCCAAAAGAACATGTACAGCAAGAACCAGAGTTTCCATCTATTTTTCCACTTACTTACGACTCTCTGCAGCCGCAGCGCAGATCGTCAGGAATTCGTCAGCTTTCAGAGATGCGCCGCCAATCAGACCGCCATCAATATCCTGTTGAGCCAGGAGCTCTGCCGCATTACCGGCATTCATACTACCGCCATACAGAATCGACAGTTTATCAGCTATAGCAGCATCACTACCAGCCAGCTGGGCACGGATCGCAGCATGTACTTCCTGCGCCTGCTCCGGGGTTGCTGTTAAACCCGTACCAATGGCCCAAACCGGCTCATAGGCAATTACAACGGATGCGAAACCTTCTGTACCAACCCGCTGCAGTACAGCATCAATCTGCGCAGCAACCTGAGAGAGAGTTTCACCCGCCTCGCGCTGCGCCAGCGTTTCACCAACACAGAGTATCGGCACTAAACCGGCTGCCAGGGTTGCAGCAACCTTTTCTGCAACTTCCGCATCGGTTTCGCCATTAAGACTACGACGCTCTGAGTGCCCGAGGATGACATAATCACACCCCAGATCCTGCAGCATCGCCAGCGACCACTCGCCGGTAAACGCACCGAGTGGATGTGCAGAAACATTCTGCGCGCCGACCTCTACCGGAGCCTCGCCTAACTGAGCCTTAACCTGAGACAGGTAGACTGCAGGTGGGCAGACCAGGGTAACCAGACCTTCAACTGCAGGCACACCTGCAATGAGATCAGCCAGCAAAGTCCGGATCGACTCACTGGTTCCGTTCATTTTCCAATTTCCGGCGACTATCGTCTTACGCATGAGTAACCCTCTGTGCAAAGCGGCGCACATAGTACCCAGTTTCCTGATAAGTTACAAGCAGCTACAAGCAGGTAACCCATAAAAAGTTAACCCGCCTGGAGGAAAACTTAAAGCGCCTGCTGAACCGCTTGGGCCAACTCCTGACACAACCCCTCAACCCAGACCTCATCATCCCCTTCAACCATCACCCTGACGACAGGCTCTGTTCCGGACGGACGCAGTAACACCCGGCCACGATCACCCAGACGGGACTCAATATCAGCCACCGCATTACGCACTGCGGGCAATGCAAGCACATCGACTTTCGAACTCAGATGAACATTGATCATCGTCTGCGGCATCTTGCGCATCGCCGATTTAAGCTCATACAATGACGCCTTATCATCCGCCATCGCTTTCAGAACCTGTAACGCCGCGACAATACCATCACCGGTAGAGGTCAGTTGCCGGCAGACCAGATGGCCCGAGGATTCTCCGCCCAGCAACCAGTCATTGGCGACCAGCTGTTCCAGCACATACCGATCGCCCACCTGAGCACGTATAAACGGAATCTCTGCCTGCTTCAGTCCCTGCTCAAGACCGAAGTTACTCATCAGCGTACCAACCACTCCCCCTTTAAGCCGCCCCTTAGCATGTAGCGCCATAGCGATAATATAGAGCAGCTCGTCGCCATCAACCGACTCACCTTTATGATCAACCATAATCAGACGATCACCGTCACCATCCAACGCAACCCCAAGATCGGCCTTCTTTTCGATAACAGTTTGCTCTAACAGCAGCGTAGAGGTCGCGCCACAACCTTCATTGATATTGATACCATCCGGAGAGGAACCGATCTCGATCACCGTAGCCCCCAACTCGCGGAACACTTTCGGTGCAATATGATAGGTTGCACCATTAGCACAATCGACAACAATTCTGATCCCTTTGAGACTCAGATCGCCAGACACTGTGCCTTTACAAAATTCGATATAACGCCCCGCAGCATCATCTATCCGCCGCGCCTTACCTAACTCAGCGGCCTCAACCGTTGTCATCGCCATGTCCATCTGCGCTTCAATGGCATGCTCGATCTCATCCGGTAGCTTGGTGCCCTGTTCAGAGAAGAACTTGATGCCATTATCGTAATATGGGTTATGCGATGCGCTGATCACAATACCCGCATTACAGCGAAACGTGCGTGTCAGATAAGCAATTGCCGGCGTCGGCATCGGACCTAGCAACAGAACATCAACACCCGCAGCAGAAAGTCCCGCTTCCAGCGCTGATTCAAACATGTAGCCCGAGATCCGGGTATCTTTACCGATAATGATCTTACTGCGCCCTTCGCGGGCGAATACCTTGCCCGCAGCCCAACCCAGTTTCAACATGAAGTCAGGCGTAATCGGAGCGGTGCCCACCTTGCCGCGAATACCGTCGGTGCCAAAATATCGCTTAGTCATTACTCAACCCTTCCCTCATTCAATATAGCCTCAGTCATCCGCACCACATCAACCGTTTCGCTGACATCATGCACTCTGAAAATCTGTCCACCCTGCTGCACACCGATAGCAACAGTTGCCAAACTACCCGCCAGGCGCTTATCCACAGAGCGATAAAGCACATGATCAATCATACTTTTGCGAGACGTTCCGACCAACAAGGGCATACCAAACTGATGTAACTGTCTCAGATTGTTCAGCAGACGCAGATTATGCTCCACCGTTTTACCAAAGCCAAATCCCGGATCAAGTATTATCCGCTCATTGGTAATTCCTGCCGCATTGCAGGCCAATATACGCTGCCGCAAAAAATAGTTCACATCATCTAGCACATCATCATATTGTGGCGCGTTCTGCATCGTTGCAGGACTGCCCTGCATATGCATCACACACACGGGAAGGTTAGTTGCCGCCGCAGCTTCCAGGGCGCCTTCACGACCCAATGCCCGGACATCATTGATTAGCCCGGCACCCAGCCGAGCCACCTGGGTAATCACCTCAGGCGCACTGGTATCCACAGAGATAATCACATCAAGCTCAGCATGGATACGTTCAACGACTGGCAAAACCCGATCCAGTTCCTCCTGAAGAGACACGACAGCAGCACCCGGACGGGTAGACTCACCGCCAACATCAATAATCGTGGCACCGTCCAGCACCATCTGCCGGGCGCGCTCAACCGCCTGATCGACACAGAGTTTACGTGCCTCATAGAGTGTGCCGCCATCGGAGAAAGAGTCTGGAGTGACATTGACAATCCCCATCACCTGGGGGCGGCTAAGATCAAGGGTTCGGGTACCGAAGCGGTAGGCGGAAAAATCGTTCACAGAAGTGTCCATCAGCTACTTTTAAATTAAAAAGGCCGGTCTGGGACCGGCCTTAGCATGTTAGATTAATCGCTTAGTGAAGGTTAGGATCTGATGCATCTGAACCAGAAGATGGCTCATCCTTCTTACCATCCTTCTTGTCATCGTTAAGATCATCACTCGGCTCATCGTCATGAAGATCAAACTCTTCCTTCTTCGCTGCAGCAGCTTCATCAGCCGCTGCTTTTGAATCGGACTCCTGCCATCCCTCTGGCGGGGTTACGGGCTTACGATCCATCAGCTCATCAAGCTGTTTGCTATCAATCGTTTCATACTTCATCAACGCCTGAGTCATGGTCTCAAGAATATCGCGGTTATCTTCCAGCATCTTATACGCCTTGGCATAACACTCATCGATAATCTTACGGGTTTCAGCATCAATTTTACGCTGCACATCTTCCGACATCGCCTTACCCGGCTGACCATAACCACGATTAAACGGATCTGATTCTTCGTCATCGTACAGAATAGGACCCAGCTCATCGGTCAGACCCCAGCGTGAAACCATATTCCGCGCCAAACTGGTGGCCCGCTGAATATCGTTAGAGGCACCCGTAGTAACACCATCTTTACCCAGGGTCATCTCCTCAGCAATCCGGCCACCATACAGGCTGCAGATATTGGAGATCAGCAACTTACGGCTGTGGCTATAACGATCTTCCTCAGGCAGGAACATGGTGACACCCAGCGCCCGCCCACGGGGAATAATCGACACTTTATACACCGGGTCATGCTCAGGCATCAAACGACCAACAATGGCGTGACCGGACTCATGGTAAGCAGTATTCAGACGCTCTTCATAAGACATAACCATCGACTTGCGCTCAGCACCCATCATGATTTTGTCTTTAGCACGTTCAAACTGCTCCATGCCGACTGTGCGCTTACTGGAGCGAGCCGCGAACAGCGCCGCTTCGTTTACCAGGTTTGCCAGATCAGCACCGGAGAACCCAGGAGTACCACGGGCAATCAAATCAGGTTTTACATCATCCCCCAGAGGGACTTTGCGCATATGTACCTTAAGGATCTGCTCACGACCACGGATATCCGGCAGACCGACATGCACCTGACGGTCAAAGCGTCCAGGACGCAGCAGCGCAGGGTCGAGTACGTCTGGACGGTTGGTCGCAGCAATCACAATAACTCCTTCCGTACCTTCAAAACCATCCATCTCAACCAACAACTGGTTCAATGTCTGCTCTCGCTCATCATTACCGCCGCCCATACCGACACCACGGTGACGACCCACCGCATCGATCTCGTCGATAAAGATGATACAGGGCGCATTTTTCTTCGCCTGCTCAAACATATCCCGTACCCGGGAAGCACCGACACCAACAAACATCTCAACGAAATCAGAACCGGAGATAGTAAAAAATGGCACTTTAGCTTCACCGGCAATCGCTTTTGCCAGCAGGGTTTTACCGGTACCAGGATTACCTGACATCAGCACACCCCGGGGAATATGCCCCCCTAAACGCTGAAACTTACCGGGATCACGCAGGTAATCAACCAGCTCCTTCACCTCTTCTTTGGCCTCTTCCACACCGGCAACATCATCAAAGGTGGTTTTAATCTGGTCCTGCCCCATCATACGAGCTTTCGACTTACCGAAAGACATCGGGCCGCCTTTACCGCCCCCTCCGCCCTGCATCTGGCGCATAAAGAACATAAAAATGGCAAGAATAATCAGAATCGGGAAGCTGGCGACCAGTAGCTGAGTCCAGACACTCTGTTTTTCAGGTTGCTTACCTTCAATAACCACATTGTGGTTATATAGATCATCAACCAGCTTAGGATCCTGCAGCGCCGGACGCACCGTTGCAAAACGCTCACCATTAGACCGTTCACCCTCAATGGTAAAACCGTCAATTACCACCCGGCGAATCTGATCATTCTTAACCGCACTGATAAATTCAGAATAGTTAAGATTTTGCGAGGTTCCTTCGCTGTTGAAGTTATTGAAAACGGTTAACAGCACTGCTGCGATAACCAGCCACAGTACTAAATTCTTTGCCATATCGTTCAAAGGAAAACCCTCTGTCTTCTCAAAATTAGTGTCCGTCCTAAAACAAACAAAACTACAGTAGTTACACTGTTTTGACTATATCAGGGACGGAAGTTTCGTCCAATCAGATAGACTTCACGTGAACGGGCTCTTGATGAGTCCGGCTTTCGGCTGTAAACCTTAGTAAAGCTGCTGCGCATATCACTCATATACTCGTCAAAGCCTTCCCCCTGAAACACCTTGGCCACAAAGTCACCACCGGGTTTAAGGACCTGACGAGCCATATCCAGCGCCAATTCTACCAGATACATAGCCGCCGGCTGATCAACAGCATTCATACCACTCATATTGGGGGCCATATCTGAAATTACAAGGTCTGCCAGTTCATCTCCCAGGGTTTGCAGAATTTCATTCAGTACGGATTCCTCGGTGAAATCCCCCTGAACGAACTGCACCCCGGGTAAAGGATCCATCGGCAGAATATCAGATGATACCACCCGACCATGATCACCAACCAGCTGTGCCGCGACCTGAGACCACCCCCCCGGGGCTGCGCCAAGGTCCATCAGCGTCATCCCCGGACGGATAAGTTTATCCTTTTCATTCAACTCCAGCAGCTTAAAACTTGCCCGTGAACGATATCCCAGCTCTCTTGATTTTTTAACATACTGATCGTCGAAGTGTTCCTGCAGCCAACGACCACTGCTTTTTGATCTTGTCACCAACATCCCCGCTCGGAATTTGAGTCAATGTCTACTTTCTAAAGACTAACTCAGGTAAAATCGGTTAATTATGATTCTGAGCGGGTCTTCCGCTCCAAAATTTAAAGGTCAAGTATTTTAGTATGAGCTTAACCCCTACGCAAAAGAAGCAGTTCCGAACTATCGGTCACGGCCTCAACCCTATTATCACTGTCGCCGGTAACGGCCTGAGTGAGAACATCCTTCTGGAAGCAGATCGCGCCCTCGAAGACCATGAACTGATCAAAGTAAAATTTGCTGTGGGCGACCGCGAAGCAAAAAAACTACTGATCAGCGAGATGGCTAAAATTGTCGAAGCGACCATCATCCAAGAGATCGGCAATGTCGCATTGATCTATCGTGCCGCCAAGCATCCAGATCCAAAACTGTCTAACCTGCTACGTTAATGCCACAGGAACAGATCAACAACAAAAAAACCGCCTCTGGGCGGTTTTTTTTATCTAAAGGGGTCAGATATGGTGAACCTTATCAATCTCGTACTCGACTCCGCCGCCAGGCGTCTGCACAACAGCCACGTCGCCCTCTTCCTTACCAATCAGAGCCCGGGCAATCGGTGAACTGATAGAGATTTTACCACCTTTAATATTGGCTTCATCATCACCCACAATCTGGTAACGCACAGTATCATCGGTATCCAGGTTGATAAGCTCAACCGTGGTACCAAAAATCACCTTTCCGCTATGCGGAATCTGCGTTATGTCGATCACCTGAGCAGAGCCCAGCTTACCTTCCAGCTCCTGAATCCGCCCTTCAATAAATCCCTGCTGCTCACGCGCAGCATGGTATTCAGCATTCTCTTTCAGGTCGCCATGTTCACGAGCTTCGGCGATGGACGCTATCACTGTTGGACGCTGCACGGTTTTCAGATCGTCCAGCTCCTCACGCAATGCTTTCTCACCTTTTACGGTCATCGGAAATTTTTGCATACTCTCAGCTCCTCAATGCAGGTCTTGCAGACGACGTACAACTTTTTCTTCACCATACTGCATCGCCATGATCATCGCTTCCGCACCCGCCAGTGTCGTACTGTACGGTACTTTATGCTGCAGAGCCGAGCGACGGATCTCAGCAGAATCTGCAATCGCTTTGCGGCCCTCGGTGGTGTTGATCACATAGACGACCTCATCGTTTTTCAGCATATCGACAATATTTGGCCGACCTTCCATCACTTTATTAACGATTTCCACATCAAGACCGCTTTGCTTCAGCAGTGCTGCAGTTCCACGGGTAGCCACCAGAGTAAAGCCCAGGCCTACCAGATCGCGGGCAACCGGCAGAACATTCTGCTTATCCACTTCACGCACTGAGATAAACGCTTTGCCGGTAGCAGGCATCTTTTCACCCGCCCCCATCTGCGCCTTCATAAAGGCCTCGCCAAAGGTCTCACCCACACCCATTACTTCGCCGGTAGACTTCATCTCCGGTGACAGGATCGGGTCAACACCCTGGAACTTATTGAACGGGAACACCGCTTCTTTAACGTTAAACAGTGTTGGCACGATCTCTTCAGTAAAGCCGATCTCTTTCAGAGTCTTACCGGTCATCACCTGTGCACCGATCTTCGCCAGAGAGACACCGATACATTTAGACACAAACGGCACTGTACGGGATGCACGCGGGTTGACTTCGATCACGTAGACTTCGCCATCCTGGTATGCCAGCTGAGTATTCATCAGACCCACCACACCCAGCTCCAGCGCCATCTTACGCACCATTTCACGCATCTCATCCTGCAGCTCAGGTGACAAACTGTACGGCGGCAGAGAGCAGGCCGAGTCACCGGAGTGAACGCCGGCCTGTTCGATATGCTGCATGATCGCACCAATAACAACCGTCTCACCATCACAGACCGCATCGATATCCACTTCAATCGCTGCGTTGAGGAAGTGATCCAGCAACACCGGTGCATCATGGGAAACTTTTACTGCAGAGGTCATATACTGACGCAGTTCAGATTCTTTATAGACGATCTCCATCGCCCGACCACCCAATACGTAGGATGGACGAACAACCAGCGGATAACCGAGCTTCTCAGCTTCGATAACCGCTTCTTCCAGTGAACGCACAGTGGCGTTTTCCGGCTGCTTCAGGCCCAGACGCTTGAGCATCTGCTGGAACTGTTCACGGTCTTCCGCCCGGTCGATCGCCTCCGGTGAAGTCCCGATAATCGGCACACCGGCATGTTCCAGCGCCAGCGCCAGCTTCAGCGGAGTCTGGCCACCGTACTGCACGATAACACCCTTAGGTTTCTCGACATGAACAATTTCGAGTACATCTTCCAGGGTGATCGGCTCAAAATAGAGACGGTCAGAGGTATCGTAATCGGTCGACACTGTTTCCGGGTTACAGTTAACCATAATGGTTTCGTAACCATCTTCACGCGCCGCCAGGGCCGCATGTACACAGCAGTAGTCAAACTCAATCCCTTGTCCGATGCGGTTCGGGCCACCGCCAATAACCATGATTTTTTCACGATCAGTGGCGTTAGCTTCGCACTCTTCCTCGTACGTAGAGTACATATAAGCGGTATCGGTCGAGAACTCAGCCGCACAGGTATCAACTCGCTTATAAACCGGACGAATATCCAGCTTATGCCGTTGTTTACGTACCTGCTTCTCAGACACTCCCAGCAGAGTTGCCAGACGCGCGTCAGAGAACCCCTTACGTTTCAGGCGATACAACTCAGGCTTATCCAGTTCAGACAGGGTCATGGTCGAAACGCGTAGTTCATCTTTAATCAGATCTTCGACCTGCACCAGAAACCATGGATCGATACCGGAAAGCTCGTACAACTCTTCAACGGTCATACCCAGGCGGAATGCATCACCCAGATACCAGATCCGTTCTGCGCCGGGCTGCTTCATCTCGCGAACAATCTCTGTACGAGCGTCTTCACTCTTCAGGTCAACGATCGGATCCAGACCGGTCGCACCGACCTCCAGACCACGCAAGGCTTTCTGCAGTGATTCCTGCTGAGTACGGCCGATCGCCATCACCTCACCGACAGATTTCATCTGGGTTGTCAGGCGGTCATTTGCCTGTGGAAACTTCTCGAAGGTAAAGCGCGGAATCTTAGTAACAACATAGTCAATTGCCGGCTCAAAAGACGCAGGCGTCGCACCGCCAGTAATATCGTTCTGCAGCTCATCCAGGGTATAACCGATCGCCAGTTTGGCCGCCACTTTGGCGATTGGGAAACCGGTCGCTTTAGACGCCAGCGCAGAGGAGCGGGATACACGGGGGTTCATCTCGATAATCACGAAGCGTCCGGTATTCGGGCATTGACCGAACTGAACGTTAGAACCACCGGTCTCGACACCGATCTCACGCAATACTGCCAGCGAGGCATCCCGCATCCACTGGTACTCTTTATCAGTCAGTGTCTGCGCAGGAGCCACCGTAATTGAGTCACCGGTATGCACACCCATAGCATCAAAGTTTTCAATCGAGCAGACGATGATGCAGTTATCGTTTTTGTCACGAACAACCTCCATCTCGTACTCTTTCCAACCGATCAGGGATTCGTCGATCAACAACTCGTTGGTTGGAGACAGATCCAGACCACGCTCACAGATCTCGATAAACTCTTCTTTGTTATAGGCGATACCACCACCGGTTCCACCCATGGTGAACGATGGTCGAATGATGCAGGGAAAGCCCAGCTGAGACTGTACCTGCAGCGCCTCTTCCATACTGTGAGCAATCGCAGCACGGGGACACTCCAGGCCAATAGACTTCATCGCTTTATCAAAACGCTGGCGATCTTCCGCTTTATCAATGGTATCTGCGTTGGCACCGATCATCTCTACGCCAAACTTTTCCAGAACACCTTCGCGTTCAAGATCCAGGGCGCAGTTCAGAGCAGTCTGACCGCCCATCGTTGGCAGCAAAGCATCCGGACGCTCCTGCTCAATGATTTTCGCTACCGTTTTCCACAGAATTGGCTCGATGTAGGTGGCATCAGCCATCGACGGGTCTGTCATAATGGTCGCTGGGTTAGAGTTAACCAGAATGACGCGATAGCCCTCTTCACGCAGAGCTTTACAGGCCTGGGCACCGGAGTAATCAAACTCACAGGCCTGACCGATAACGATAGGACCCGCACCGAGGATTAGAATACTTTGTATGTCCGTACGTTTTGGCATGTGTAAACAACCGATCGAAAATTTTAATTCTTTAAAAGCTGCCCGGAGTTAGCTCACAGGCAGTACGTATTGAACTTAAAACAGGCCTGTTAAGCCTTACGTGCTTCAATCTCACGGATAAAGCGATCAAACAGGGGTGCGACATCGCGCGGACCCGGACTTGCTTCGGGGTGTCCCTGAAAACTGAAGGCCGCACGGTCTGTGCGCTCAACCCCTTGCAGAGAACCGTCAAACAGCGACTTATGAGTCGCACGAAGGGTCTCAGGCAATGTCGTTTCATCTACCGCAAATCCGTGGTTCTGACTGGTAATCATCACCTGCTTGTTGTTCAGATCCTGTACCGGATGGTTAGCACCATGATGACCAAACTTCATTTTCATTGTCTGCGCACCGGACGCCAGCGCTAATAGCTGATGACCCAAACAGATACCAAATACAGGCAGGTCTGTTTTGCAGATTTCCTGAATCGCAGCAATCGCATAATCACAAGGCTCCGGGTCCCCAGGGCCGTTGGACAGGAAGACCCCATCAGGATTCAGTGCCAGCACCTCGGCTGCGGTTGTTTTAGCCGGAACGACTGTCAAACGGCAACCACGCTCAACCAACATCCGCAGAATATTGCGTTTCACACCATAGTCATATGCAACAACGTGATGCGGCAGGTTTGCTTCGGCGATATCCTGATGACCCTTGACACGATCCCATGTCGTTGAGGTCCACTGGTACTGCTGATCGGTGGTAACCTCTTTCGCAAGATCCATTCCTTTAAGACCAGGAAAAGCTTTCGCGGCAACCAGGGCAGCATCTTCATCGATATCGCCGGCCATAATACAGCCGCTTAACGAGCCCTTCTCACGCAAAATCCGGGTAAGACGGCGGGTGTCAATATCAGCGATACCGACAATATTTTTCGCTTTCAGATACTCATCCAGGCTCTGCTCACTGCGCCAGCTACTCGCCACCAGTGGCAGATCGCGGATCACAAGACCTGCAACCCATGTCTGAGAGGACTCTTCATCCTCTGTATTGGTTCCCACGTTACCGATGTGTGGATAGGTCAGGGTCACTATCTGACGGCAATACGATGGATCCGTCAGAATCTCCTGATAACCAGTCATGGAAGTGTTGAACACAACTTCTCCGCTGGACTGGCCATCCGCGCCAATCGCTACTCCCCGGAAGATACTACCGTCCTCAAGGGCCAGAATGGCTGGTCTTGTCAAAATTAACCTCCCCGCTTAGTGCGAAAATCTAAACAGAATAAATAAACTGTAAGTTGCAAAAAAGCGAGGTAGAACAAAATGCCCGCCTCGCTTTTCTGTAGAGAATTCTTCTAGTGCATTTTCAGCATGCAAATCGGCGGTATTTTAGTGCATCTAACCTGCCTTGTCTACGCACCCACACTCCCCATTCTGAGTATCTGCAAAAAACACCACAACATAACTGCAACAGAAAAGAAATATAAATACCGGATCTGACAACCTGAGCTGAAGTAGATGAAAATATCCCGAATTAGTCTGGTAGCTGGCGCTATCTTATTACTTGTTGTTACCCTCATGGCCGTTGCAATGTTCTGGTCACTTGAGCGGCTTAATGATAGTTTCAATAAAACTCGCAATTATCAGCAATTACAGGAAGAGATTAATACTGAGGTAAACCGTCCAACGCTTATCTATCTGAGTACAGGCAATGCCGCATTGTTAACAAAGGTAGATAATACCCTCTCCCGTTTAATCAAAAATGACGCTCGCGTATCCAGCCTGACTGACAGCGGAATGCCTGAAGTTCAAAACACCTTAACCGAACTCAAATCTGTCGCTCTATTTAAACTTCGGGCCGCCGGCAAGTTAAAGCAACCACAGGAACTACTCATCAACAATGAGCGGGAAATTCTTGCAACGCTGAGCCAGCTATCAGATTACAGTATTGAAGGCGGCATAGATCAACCCTATTTAAAACAACAATATGCCACTGTTCTGAATAAACTTTACCTTATCATTTCAGAACTGGCACATAGCCGCCAGCGCTTTTTCTCATCCAACCAGCCAAACCGGTCGGATATTGATCAGCGTTTAAGCACTTTAAAGCAGATGGGCGAGACACTAACAAAACTGCCACGCTTCGGCATCTATAAAGAAACTGAAAGCAGCGACGCGCTGGGATCACTACTTGGACGCATTTCAGATGAAACGGAGACAATCCGTGATGAACTGGGCGACCTCTATACTCGGGAACTAAACAGCCTCAGCCTTCGGTATAGCAAAGAGCTACTGAATATCGAGAAGATCTATGCAAACAAATCTGTATCGATACTGGAAACAACATCACTGATTGACCTGCTAAACAGTCAGCTTCTAGCCAATCAGGACCGCTTACAAAAACATTATGACGCGACTGAACAGTCCGTGTATATCCTGTTGAGCATCAGCATTGCACTCATTATTACCATCGGCATGATTATGAGCATGCTGAATAGTCGTCTTAGCCGAATAATCAGCAGCACCTGCGAGCAACTAAACGCACTGGCCAGGGGCAGTCTTGATTATGCAACACCTAAAACAAGCAAAATTATTGAGATCGAAATCCTCAATAGTTCAATCGCCAGCCTGCGAAGCTACTTCACTACACTGATTGAGAAAATACACACTGAAAGCACGACACTTAATCTGCTGGGCAGAAACCTGAATACAAGCTCCGACACCCTGACCCAAATCGTTAACAAACAGCAACACTCAACAGAGCAGGCATCAGTACAGATACAGCAACTGAGCAGCTCATATCAGGAAGTAGCCCAAAATGCCGTCAAAACATCAGCAGCAACCCGCAAAGCAACAGAGATAGCGATTCATGGCGTTACCGAGATGCAGACAACCAGCGAAAGCATCCGACAGCTGAAGGAGGAAACCGAAGCCACCAATGTGTCACTTGATCAACTTAAAGATGACGGCAAAGCAATTGGATCAGCATTGCATGTTATTCAGAACTTTGCCGAACAAACCAATCTTCTCGCACTGAACGCCGCGATTGAAGCCGCCCGCGCTGGCGCAAGCGGACGCGGATTTGCAGTGGTAGCCGATGAGGTCCGTTCCCTCGCAGCCAACACAGCAAAAGCCGCGGATAACATCAGCGTAATTATCAAGAAACTTAATAGCGCAATTGACCAGATGTCGGAAAAAGTAGAACTGCAGGCGGGACATGTGCACAACACAGTGACACTTGCTGAAAATGCCAGAAAACGGGTTGAACAGATTCGCATATCGATCGATGAAATAGACAGCATGAGTACTATGATCGCATCTGCGACAGAGGAACAATCCATGGTCACCAGCCAGATATCAGAAGTCATCAACATGACCCTTGAGCATTCACAAAACTCAGCAACTGAAGCGCATAACAACAGACAACATGCCCGTCAGGTCGATCACACCGGCAACAGCCTGATGCAGTTATTGCAACAGTTCTCGCAACAGGCCTAGCGAATAATCATCTGTTGCGGCTTTCTGTTTTTAACCGCTTTTATCTGGTACACGACACAATCTCGTCTGCCAGAAAAATTAATTTCAGAGCAGGCGGGAGGCGCACTGGTCTGCTCTCTGGATACCTCCGGCGATGTTTCTATCGCGACGAGGGCGTCGCTCGCTACAGGGTCATGCTTCCTCGGACAGTGTAGGAGCCACGCTAGCATGCCCTCTGGGGACCTCGTGGCGAAGAACCCGCTTACGAAGCTCCTTTCTCTGAAGATGACACCCGCCCCCCGCTAAGAAGGTTTTTATCTTACGCTTGTTCTAACTACTAGCAGGCGCATAGCGCCGTTCTAGATAATTGGACTCCCCTCGCCCCTGAACAGGAACCGAGGTACGCTGACAGTTCTCACACAACCAACTGGAGTC
>NZ_CAKZLP010000017.1 GCF_937127095.1 uncultured Amphritea sp. | reverse complement strand
CCTTACCAATACCTACGCCATATCTTTGGGCAACTGCCTAAAGCGAAAAACATCGATCACATCGAGGCACTGCTACCTTGGAATGTGACATTGCAAGATGCTGTTAACTGACCGCTTACTCAGCAACAACCAACGACTCTGCTTGATCACCTGCCGGGCGGGTTTGTCTGCCTTTAACGCATTGGCCTGATCGACTCGTATACGATCCATCACCTTGCGCCCATACAAGGCCACTACATGGAACAGATCGAACACAACTTCGGCTTGCGGACAGTGCTGCCGGACTTCAGAGTCAAAGGCGGTATTCATATCCATGGCGACCGCTTCAATCTGCTGGCAGCGCTCGCCCAGCTGCTCGAAGAACGGGCGGATCGCCTTTCGGCTATTACCTTCACCCACCCAGAGCACTCGAGTACGTTCGGCATCCATGATGACGGTGGCATATCGGTGCCCCTTATGAAGCGCAAATTCATCCATGACCAAGCGACGAACATCGCCCGGATCAAAGCCACCAACAGAGGCCTCCAAGCGCCGCTTATCAAGGGTTTTAATCGTATGCCAGTGCAGCCCTGTGAGTTGACTGATGTGACTGATCGGCAGTAGTGGCAGCAGCGTTTCAACCCAGGCGATCATCCGCAGTGTCAGCCTTGCGCCAGGCCGTAGCCAATCGATATGTTCGGTAACACGACCACAGTTAAGGCAATCAACACGCCGGACCAGCAGGTGCAGTTCGACACGCTTATCGAACAGGTCACGATCACGAATTTTGCGGATACGCCGGTCATGAATAAGGGGGCTTGGCTGGTGACACCGGCTGCAACGGGGAGTCGTCTTCGGGCAAGGTTCCAGGTGAATAATCAGAGAATGGTCATCGAGCGGAGTGTAAGTGCTGGGTTGAAAACCTGGCCAGAATGAGTTGAACAGAATAGTATGCATAGTGACAGCAGAGTTGAAGGCTTGGTGTGTTTGGCGACTACCAATTTACCTTCGTCTCTGTCTGTCCACCTCATTTTTCCCACGATACCGCGATGAACCTTTTTTTATGCCCTTTTCTTCGCTTTTTCTAGCAAGGAAACGAAGTTTCCGTCTAGCCACGAGCAGGAGCCGAAGGCTCCGTTCTAGCCACGTCTTCGCTTTATAATTACACAGTCAGATCCAGCTGTGACAGCTCTTCCAGCAACCAGCTGCCGGCACTGCCCAGAGAGCGGTTTTCGGCCCAGACCACATCCACCCCCTGCAAGCTCGCTACTTTTTGATAGTCCCGTTGCAAAATAATCAGCTCGCCACTGTCCAGCTTTTCCTGCACTACATTACGGTGTAGATAGGCCCACCCCAGACCACTACACAACAGATCCATAATCAGGTGCGGACTCTCAGAAAACCACACACTGGGGCTGAACATCAGCCGTTCATGGCTGCGGTCATTCAGGTCCACACTGCGCATCACCAACTGTCGATAGGCGCGCAGGTTCGCATGGGACACCGGCTGTTGTGCGGCGATCGGATGATCATGACGACAGACGGCCACCAGCTCTGAGTAACCGATACCCCGAAAACCAAACCCTTGTGGATAGCTCTCGCGCTCCAGCATCAGACCGATATCCGCGCGGTTTGTGCGCACCAGTTCCGCCACATCACTACCGCCGGGATCCAGCAGTTCCAGCTGAATATGGGCAAAGCGCTGTTCAAAGCGGTGAAGAATCGTCAGCAGCGGCCGGTTGGAGATACTCTGCTCGACGGCCAGACAAAGCTCGACCTCATCACTGTGCCCCAGCGCCTGGGCATGCACACGAAACTCATGCTGACTATGCAGCACCGTTCGGGCATATTCCAGCAGCGCTTCACCGCTTTTAGTCAGTACCGGATTACGGCTGCTGCGATCAAACAGCTCAACATTACTGTCCAGTTCCAGGTTACTGATGGCGGTGCTGACCGCCGACTGCGCCTTACCCAGACGCCGGGCGGCAGCGGAAAACGAGCCGGTTTCCGCCGCCATCACAAAGGCTTCTAACTGATCAATCCCGGCCATCTGTATACCCTCAACCTATCTGATTTTCAGATAGTATCTAACTTTTATCTATCTAAATAAACCCTAGAATGGCCTCCATCATTTAAGCACTGTCAGCTGACAGGGAATTTGTAAGGAGCCATCATGAATCAGCCTATTATTACCCGTACTCCCATGGACCGTCTGCGTCACACGCTGATGTTTGAAGCGCTGTTGCTGACCCTGCTGGCACCGATGATGTCTCTGATGCTCAACAAAGATATCGTTGATGTGGGGATGTTATCTGTGGTGATCAGTCTCAAAGCGATGCTAATCAACCCGATCTTTAACTACTTGTTTGACCGCTATGATGTTCGTCGGGGCAGGGTTCCCACCGAGCGAAAACTGCTGGGCCGGGTTATTCATGCGATGGGGATGGAAGTCACACTGACCGCAACATCATTGCCGCTGATTGTCTGGTGGCTGGATGTCACCTTTATGCAGGCACTGGTAGTGGATATGGTGATGATTTTCGCGGTGATGACCTACACCCTGATTTTCAACTGGGGCTATGACCGGGTGTTTCCTGTGCTGCAAACATCCGTTCATACATCAACTCAGTTGTCAGCTAAAGCGCTGCCGATAGAAAACTAAAAGAGCAGTTCGTTACACCTTAGTAAAGACCTGAATAAAGAGCTGGGTAAAGACCTGAGTAAACACCTGATGAAGCACCTCACTTCATCAGGTACAGATCCGGCCTAAAACCCATAAGGGTCTGGCTCGGCAGTGATAGACGGGGCAGTCTCTTCGAAGTCGACAACGACCGCCTCTGTAACAGCGCCAACACCAGTATCGGCAGCCGGCTCAAACGCATTCGCAGGTAGCGGCGTTTCGACATATTCAAGATCATTTCGGGTCCACCAATAGCGGAAACCGTTATCAACCATCCACTGGCCGATGCGATCCAGTGTCGACCACTCCCGGCAGTCACCTCTGGCGCTATTAACCCTTAACGGCAGCCCATCAACATAAACAATGGCCGCCCAGGCATAGGGGTGCTTATCCGGATCACCAAAACCGCCGCCCTGCTTGTTTCTGAAGATACGGTAAGCGACCGCATAATCCCCCAGACGCCCCTGTTCCCGGCAGGTGGGCAGTTCCGACTGAGTCACCGTTCCGGCGATCTCAAGGTAGACCTCTAAACTCTCATTTGTAAACATCATGAACCATAGTGTTGCTTTTTTAAAAATACAGTCATACATTATGAGTCATGATGAAAGGTTCCACAACGACTAAGATGCGGCTTAACTGGCCTTAAATACGCTATTTTCAGTCACTTCCCGGAACCTTAAACAGCCTAACGCAACAAGGAATTCAGATGGATTCAGGTAATAAAACGGCGATTGAGCTTCTCGAAGATCTTCGCGCTCAGCGTATTACAGCAACAGAACTGCTTGAGCAAACGATTCAACATGCTGAATATGTCGCTGAAACCTACAATCCTTTTTCCGTAAAACTATACAACCGTGCCCGTGAAGCCGCCGCGAAAGCGGATGAGCTTCTGGCGCAGGGATTAGGTGGGCCGCTTTGCGGGTTACCTATTACGATAAAAGAATCACAGTGGCTGGCCGGTATCCCCCTGACCAACGGCTCCCGCACAGAAAACAACGTTATTCCTCAGGAAACCAGTGCCGCGGTACAGCGACTGGAAGATGCCGGCGCGGTGATCTTTGCCAAAACCACCTGCCCTGAATTCTGTCTCACCGGCACCACCTCATCCGAGCTGTACGGCACCACCACTAATCCCTGGAACAGAGAGCGCACCTGCGGTGGTTCATCCGGTGGCGCAGGGGCTGCAATCGCAGCGGGTGCTGGCACTCTGTCACTGGGTGGCGATGGCGGCGGATCGATCCGTATCCCTGCGGCCTTCTGCGGTATCGTCGGTTTTAAACCCTCCTATAAAGCGGTGCCACGAGAGCCCTGCAATCCCTCCTGGAGTACCATTGTCTCCTATGGGCCGATGGCGCGTACCGTCGCCGATGCCCGGCTAATGTACTCAGTGATCGCCGCCAATAATGATGAATATGCCTATGTCGATTCGCTGCATGCCCACGCACAACACCCCCTGTCTCTGACGGGTCAGAAAGTCATTGTCTCTGAAGACCTGGGTATTGCCCCCATTGATGATGATGTGCGGATGACGTTTCGCTACATTGTCCACCAGTTGAGAGAAGCGGGTGCGGAGGTTATTTACGACCATCCACACCTGCCCTCTTCGGTTATCGCCTGGGCCACTTCAGCGATGTATGACACCTGGAGCTTCCAGAAAGATAAAGCTGAACCACTGGCAGGACTTGAGCAAGGCACTCTGGATTCGATGACCTTTGGTGCCAGTATCACCGAAGATGAATTTAATGCGGCAGAAGATCACCGCGAAGCAATTCATGCGGCTTACAAAGCGATGTTTGACCGCAACGACTGCACAACCTTTATTACTCCAACCCTTGGCGTCGAAGCATTCAAGCACACCCTGCGTCACCCTAAATATGTAGGCTCTACACGTATTACCTATCCGTGGCTGGACTGGGCTACCTTTATGTACGATGCTAACTTAATTGGTATGCCCGCCTGCGCTCTGCCCATGGGGCTGGGGAATGAGGGGCTGCCCCTGTCGATTCAGGTTCAGGGGCCACGGGGCACCGATGCTGCGGTGCTGGATATTGCCGAACAACTGGAAAAAATTATCGGTTGGGACCATTCGCCGAAAGACTCTGCATCTGAACCCAAAACCGATACCGATGCGGATGAAGCTAATGAGGATGAGGGGAAAGGTATTATTCATCAGATGAAACGTGCCAGGGATCGCCTGTTACAGCTGCGCGGGACGCCCTCGAAGTGAGACGTTTACAGTTCGACATCATCAGCGAACTTACCCCGGGCGACAAGTTCACTCAGTTGTTTCAGCGCACCTGGCCCGCCTACCGGGCCTGGTATCTTGATGAAGGAGAAGCCGCGCGACCCAGCTACCTTGAGTGTTTAAATGCGCTGAAAGAGTATATGCCTGAGCTGCTGCCACTGTATAAAGAGCTGACAACCCTGCTCGGTTGCGATGATCTGCAGGCCCGTTTTCTCAGTCTCTACTGTCCGCCGACCTTTTACTCCGCTTGCTCCCAACTGATCTATAAGAAAGAACAAAACGCCCTGATTCGCAACTATGATTTCCCCGCCTTTCTCTGTGAAGGCACCATTTTGCAAACTCAGTGGCTGGATAAAAAAGTCATTGCCACCGCGGACTGCCTCTGGGGAGTGCTGGACGGCATCAACGATGCCGGACTGAGCATTTCGATCAACTATGGCGGCCGACTGGTTGAGGGTAAAGGGTTCGGCATCACCATCTTGATTCGCTACATCCTGGAAACCTGTTGCACCGTTGAAGACGCGATTGAGGTGTTTAAACGGGTGCCGGTGCATCTGGATTACAACATCGCGTTGCTGGATAAAGACGGTCATCATGCAACCGTCTTTATCGCCCCGGACCGGGATGTCTGCGTCACCCAGGCGACCACCTCGACGAACCATCAGGGGCCTCAGGAACCGGGTAAACCGCTGTTTCTCGAGGATTCAGTTACCCGGCTGGAGGCACTAAACGTGCTGGCAGGGCCGAGAGACACAAGCCTCACAGACACTGTCGCGCACTTTCTTCTGCCCCCTCTCTTCCGCCCCCATGATCTCTATACATCGGGCACCTTATATACCGCGGTGTATCTGCCCGCAGAGGGGCTGGTCAGCTATGTCTGGCCACATCACAGTGTAAATCTCAGCTTCGATCAGTTCCCGGAACAGATCTTAGATATCCATTATTTATAACCTGCCAACACATAAAACGAGGTGCCACCAACCTGATGAATACAAAGACAAATAAACTCACCTCACTGCTATGTTGGATCTATAAAGCAATCTTTCCGTCTGCATCTACCGATGACAGCGGAGTAACCACACCCGCCCCTACTTCAAAAAAAGATAAGAATACAGAGGACGTTTCTATGCGCATGACAGATACGAAAACCCCCACAAAGCTACGCAGCCTGTCCGATATTTACCGTTTCTTTCGCAATACCACCACCCCCATCTACTTTGTTTCCCCTACCGCGTACAACATCCTGGGGCTGGGACAATGGATTCAGGGCTTTAAATATATCAGCCACTTTGACTCCTTTGATGGTGGGCACTTTCGGGTGACCAATGTTGAAAAGAATACCGAACGGGAATTCCAGTCGATGGAAGATATGGTCAACTATCTGTTGAGCCATAAACAGTCGGTCGAGCTGTTCGAACAAGGTGGCAGCAACGGCCTGATTCTCACGGTAATGTTTGATGAGGAAGCGGAACAGATCGCTGAAAGCCTGGGGATGAAACTTGCCCTGCCTCCCGCCAGCCTGCGTGCTCACATCGACTCTAAAATTGTTACCACCCAACTGGCCAATGAAGCGGGCGTGCCCAGCGCACCAAACCTGGTCGATGTTGAAGCGTCCAGCTATGAAGAGTTGCTCGCCTTAGCGGCGGAGAAAAACCTGGGCAACAAACTGGTCGTGCAGACCCCCTACGGGGATTCCGGCAAAACCACCTTCTTTATCAATAGCCAGGAAGACTGGGATAAGCGGTCCAAGAAAATCATCGGTGAAAAGCTCAAAGTGATGAAGTATATCAATCACATTCCCGGTACCGTTGAAGCCGTTGCCACCCGCTGTGGCACTATGGTGGGGCCACTGCAAACCGATATCACCGGCTATGAAGAGCTGACACCTTACAAAGGTGGCTGGTGCGGTAATGATATCTTCCCAGAACTACTACAGGGGGAACAGCGGGACAAGATCATCACCATGGTAAAAGCGATGGGCGATAAGCTCTATGAAAATGGTTATCGCGGCACCTTCTGCTTTGACTATCTGGTGGATACCGATGATGGCGAAGTCTATCTGGGTGAGATAAACCCGCGTATCAGTGGTGCCAGCCCGCTAACCAATCTGGTGACATCAAAATACGGCGGTATACCGCTGATGCTGATCCACCTGCTGGAGTTTATGGATGTTGACTTCGAAATCGACGTCGATGAAATTCAGAAACGCTGGGCCGATTTTGACACCTGGACCCAACTGGTACTGAAGCACACCGAAGACAAAGTACGCCTGATCACCAAAGCACCGCAATCGGGTATCTGGCGCATGCAGGACGATGGCAGCATCAAGTTTATGCGCCACAGTATCGACTGGGGCAACGTTGCTGACAATAACGATGCTTTCTATCTGCGGGTTTACGGTGAAGGCGATTACAGCTATCTGGGTGCCGATATGGGTATTCTGGTGGCCCGGGGACGGATGCAATCCGATGACCGTCAGTTGCTGCCCCGTGCGAAAGAGTGGGTCAACGCGATCAACGCCCAGTTTGAATACAAAGAACTGGAAGAGCTGGAAGTGCCATACATTCCTATCGATAACGTGCGTAAGATGCTCTGATATAGCGAGTTAATCTGAACAAAAAAAGCCCTCTCACCGGTTAACGGTCAGAGGGCTTTTTTATAGCTGATTATCGTATCAGGCGACCCGGGAAATTTTAGTCTGATTGTCCAGGTACTCATCGAAGGTGCCCGGGAAGTGCAGCACTTTCTGATCTTTAATCTCAATGATGTTGTTCGCCAGAGACGAGATAAACGCGCGGTCATGACTAACGAAGATCAGCGTACCATCAAACCCTTCCAGAGCCAGGTTCAGCGCTTCAATCGCCTCCATATCCATATGGTTGGTGGGCTCGTCCATGATCAGCACGTTGATATCCATCATCATCAGCTTGCCGAACAGCAGACGGTTTTTCTCACCACCGGAGCAGACCCGCGCTTTCTTATTGAAGTCATCTGCGGTGAACAGCAAGCGTCCCAGCATCGCCCGGACTTTAAGGTCATCATGTTTCGGTGTGCGCCACTGGGACATCCACTCGAACAACGTCAGATCAGTATTAAAGTCGGCAGAGCTGTCCTGAGGACAGTAACCGATAGAGGCGTTTTCAGACCATTTCACCGTGCCCTCTTTTGCTTGCAGCTCATTCATCAGGCAGCGCAGGAAGGTGGTTTTACCGGCACCGTTTTCACCGATCACCGCCAGTTTGGCGCCCGCTTCGAGAATCAGATTACCGCCGGAAAACAGCATTTCACCGTCAAACCCATGGCCCATTTCTTCCAGAATCAGCGCCTGACGGTGCAGTCGCTTATCCTGTTTATAAGTGATGGACGGGTACTGACGGCTGGAGGTTTTTACCTCATCCAGTTCGATCTTTTCCAGTTTCTTCGCCCGGGAACTGGCCTGCTTCGCTTTAGAGGCGTTCGCAGAGAAACGGTTAACGAAGGCCTGCAGATCATCCATCTCAGCGCTCTTTTTCGCGTTCGACGTCAGCAACTGCTCACGGATCAGTGAAGAGGCTTCGAGATAGTAATCATAGTTACCCGGGTAGATTCTCAGCTCACCGTAATCGATATCTGCCATATGGGTACAGACCGCATTGAGGAAGTGACGGTCATGGGAGATGATGATCATGGTGCTCTTACGCTGGTTAAGAACATTCTCCAGCCAGCTGATGGTATGAATATCGAGGTTGTTGGTTGGCTCGTCCAGTAGCAGAATATCCGGATTGGCAAACAGTGCCTGGGCCAACAGCACCCGCAGTTTCCAGCCCGGTGCAACCTGACTCATCAGGCCAAAATGAAACTCTTCCGCAATACCGGCTTCCAGCAGGATATCGCCAGCACGACTTTCCGCACTGTAACCATCCATCTCAGCAAACTCGACCTCCAGATGGGCGACCTTCATGCCGTCTTCTTCTGACATCTCGGGCAGGGAGTAGATGCGCTCACGCTCCTGCTTCACTTTCCACAGCTCAGCATCTCCCATAATCACCGCATCGATCACCGAGTATTCTTCAAAGGCAAACTGGTTCTGACTGAGGATACCCAGCTTTTCACCCGGGGTCATAGAAACGTTACCCGCTGTCGGTGTCAGCTCGCCACTGAGGATCTTCATAAAGGTGGATTTACCACAGCCGTTGGCGCCAATCAGACCGTAACGATTACCGTTGCCGAATTTCGCGGAGATGTTTTCAAACAGAGGCTCAGCGCCAAACTGCATAGTGATGTTCGCAGAGGAGATCAAAGGAATACGTCCTGAAAAGAAGTTCTGGAAAGAATGTACTGAAAGAGAATCCGGAAAAAGAGCCCTGAAAAGTACAGGTTAAACAGCACCAAACCGGCGCTGCAAAAGAAGCGGCAACTTTAAAGAGTTAAGGCCCCAATGTCGAGAGGCAACTGTACATTTATTGAACAAAAACGGAGTTTCTGAGGATTAGACCAGGTGTGTCAAATTATCTGACCGAAAACAAACCCATTTGCGGTCTATGTCCGGCTTTCTATGCTCTCGGTACTTTCAGTGATTTACTACAGCTTCACCACAAAGGACACCGAGAGCATAGAGGTTTATAGCAACGGTCTGATCAAGGCAGTTCAGCCAGCATCTTCGCCGCAGACTCTCCAACCTTGGTGTCGGCCCCCAGATCTACAGCCGTTTTCAGCGCGGTACGGGCTTTTTCGGTATCGCCCAGCTGGTTGCTAACAAACCCCAGGGTTAGCCAGAGACGCTGATTAGAGGGATCAATAATTGAGCCCTCATCAAGCATCTTCACAGCTTCGTCAGACCGCCCGATGTAATGCAGTGTCAGTCCCAGATTATTGTAGGTATCGCCATTTTCCGGCGCAAAGGACAGCAGCTTTTCATACAGTTTAGCGGCCTGTTGATAGTCCTGTTGAGCAAACTTCTCATTCGCCATCCGGGAGATCTCAACCGGGTCTTGCAGCACACTCAGGTCGGAGGTTGCTCCAACACTGTTGCCGCCCATTGCAGAGCCCCCCATTCCAGAGCTTCCCATACCAGCACCGCCCATCGCTGAAGGAGTACGACCCTGAGTACCGCCCGCCTTACCGGTCAGCAGATCACTGGAGAGGGTTTGCCCGGCTACCGGCCAGTCCAGATTGGGTTTAACCGCCGCCATTTTTGGCTCTGAGAGGTAATACTGCCGGGTGAAGCCAAACACAACCAGACCAAAGATGATCTGAAAAGCCACTATCGAGAGCCAGAACTTAACACTGTGAGAGTTTGGTCTATCGGTCATACAGATTCCTTAACTATTAAACTTAATGCCAGTACTGCAATAATAGTACGACTCACTAGTCGACCACGCAGACAGCAATAAATTCAGCTTTAATTACCACTGAATAACTAAACAGGTGCACCTCGATAATAGTGCCACAGAAACAACGAGCCGGCACTGCGATAGGGAGCCCAGTGCGCAATCATATCCCGTGCCTGCTTTGGCGTCGGTTTTTGCTGCAGCCGTTTCAACCGTCCTAGTGCCACCAGCAAGGCCAGATCATCCGCAGGAAATATATCCTGCCGTTGCAGCGAGAACATCAGATAGATCTCAGCGCTCCAGCGACCAAAGCCACGCAGTGACGAGATCGTGTTGATCGCCTCATCATCGGGCAGATGGGTCAGAGATTCAAGATCCAGGGTTTTATCAACAACCGCGTCGGCCAGCCCGTTGGCATATTCGATCTTACGCCAGGACATCCCCGCATCCCGCAACGCCTGATCATCAACCGCCAGCAGCCGTTCAGCGGTGATATCCGCTAACAGTGTTTCAACCCGCCCCCGAATCGCCGCAGCCGCTTCTGTAGACACCTGCTGCCCGATAATAATCGCCAGTAGTGCCGCAAAGCCTGACGCCCTGACCCGCGGTGCCGGAGCACCTGTCTGAGGCAACGCGCGGGCGATATCGGTGTCAACACTGGCGAGTTGCTGCAGTGCCTGGTTGATATAGGACTGGTCCATCACCTGAGCCCTTGATAACTGAGCCCTTGATAACTAAGCCCTTGATAACTAAGCCCTTGATAACTGAGCCCTTGATAACTAAGCCTTTGATAACTGGGCCTTTGATAACTGAGCATATTAACTCTACGTCTCATCTGCTGCGTTTTGCTGGCGGTGCAACAACTGTTGCATCTCTGCAGCGGGGACAGGGCGACTGAAATAGTAACCCTGAGCATATTCACACCCCATCGCCGTTAGCATCTCTTCCTGCTCGGACGTTTCAATACCTTCGGCAATCACCCGCAGGTTAAGGTTATCAGCCAACGCTATAATAGATTTTGTAATCGCCTGATCATCACGGTCATGCACCAGCTCCCGGACAAAAGAGCGATCAACTTTTAATGAATCTGCGGGCAGGTGTTTCAAATAGCTCAAACTGGAATAGCCCGTGCCAAAGTCATCAATACTGATAGACACGCCTAGTTGTCTTAGCTCTGCTAAAACATTGATGGCGGCTTTAACATCATTCATGATCATGCTTTCAGTAATTTCAAAATCAATGTTAGCACTCTCAACGCCTGTTTCTTTCAACATCGCTTCTATATAGTTAACAAAACCGGCCTGTTGGAACTGCCTGGCAGATAAGTTAATGGCCATGTCGTTTAACCATGAAAACGTCTCTGACCACTCTTTCATCTGCCCGAAAGCTTCCGCTATAACCCACTCACCGATCTCAATAATCAAACCGGTTTCTTCCGCCAGAGGAATAAACTCTATTGGTGAGACAATACCGATATCCGGATGTTGCCAGCGGATCAGTGCTTCCATACCACAGATCTGTTTGCTTATCAGATTCACTTTAGGCTGGTAATAAAGGACGAACTGTTGTTCCTCGACCGCTTTACGCAGCGCATCTTCTAGCTGAAGCTTGCGTACCACTTTGTCATGTATCGCTTTGGTATAAAACTGAAACGCATTACGCCCCATGTTTTTCGACAGGTACATCGCCGTATCTGCATTTTGAATTAACGTTTCTGCTACACTTGAATCATCTGGACAGATGCTGATACCGATACTGCTAGTGACACTCAAGTCATAGCCATCAATCATGTAGGGTTGCCTGATAACAAATAACAACTTCTCAGCAATATTTGATACATCCTGGATATGTTGAAAATCAGACACCAGAACGACAAACTCATCGCCACCAAAACGCGCCACGGTATCCTCTTCACGCAGCTGAAACGCGATCCGTTCTGCCACCTGTTGTAGCAACTTATCGCCAATAGAGTGGCCAAGTGAATCATTGATCGTTTTGAACTGATCCAGGTCGAGAAACAGTACCGCGGCTTTGGTTTTATTTCGCCGGCTGTAGGTTATGATCTGTTCCAAACGGTCGTCAAGCAGACTGCGGTTTGGCAACTTTGTTAGCTCGTCATGGGTTGCCATAAATGCCAGGCGGTTGGTTTCCCGATCAAGATCTTCATTCATCACATCCAGAGCCTGGGCCAGCTCAGTTAACTCGTAACTTCCCCAGTCCGATACAGGCTCAGGCTTCAACCCTATTGAAAAAAGACGGGTACGCTCAACCAGCCTCTCAATCGGCCTGGAGATCATTTTACGTACCGCGCCATTGATAAGAATGCTGATCGACACAACGATAATGATTAAAAAAAGTGCGGCGAAATACACGATTTCAATCAATGGCTTTAAAATCGCCTCTGTCGGAATCAGATGCAGATAACTCCACTGCATAGGTTGCAAGGTGACCACTATGACTTGATAGGACTTACCCTGAAGCATCACCTCACCCATCAGAGTTGCCGTGTTTGGAAAGGGTTGGGACAGGAGCGCCAATAGACCGGTCTCTTCTGCCGCTATAGCAAACGGTTCAGTATTCGTTTCTAATTGCTTTTGCCAGGGGCCAGCTAAGAGAAAATCACCCTCGCGGTCTCTCAATATATGCTGTTCACCGCCAAACTTATCATTCGCAGAATTGATCAGCCTGAATAACATATTCAAATGGACATCCTGCCCCAGTGTTCCGACCCATTCGCCATCAATATCTAACGGATGCACCGCGCTGACAATCCAGGTTCCAGAAACGGGATCAAACAGGGGGGAGTCCATTTTGTTTCACGCTGCGGATTGAGTTCCGGCGACGCCAGTGTCATCCAGTCGGTGTTTGTATAATCGGTATCGGGCTTCATCCGATAGACAAAGTCGGGATAGAGCAGGTCATAGATAAGCTCACTGCGCTGATGATCAAGAAACCAAAGGTTGTCGAAAGCTTGTTTGCTGCTTTTCGCAACACCAAAAGACTCGAATATATGTAACATTCGCCCATAAAATCGCTTAGTGTTCTCTGTCAGCTTATAATCCGGAGGTAAAAACAAGCCCGCATCAACACTTCCATCATAGCTCTCTCGTTTATTTCTCCAGGCACCATCCGTTGAAACCTCCATCCGCTGATCAAATCGAGCTATATCTTCCTGATTCAGGTCTGTCATCTGTCGATTGATAAGCAGATCTAACTTCTGAAGATTTGTCGTAAAGATATCCAGATCAGATGCGAAATCATCCGCCACCACCTGAATATAATCCCGGTGCTGAGTTAACTCTTTCTCTAACAGTTTTGTTTTAGCGACAAAATAGAAGGCTAATAATGCCGGTATTAAAACGGCTAATGAGCTTAAAATAACGATCCAACTCATTTTTCTGGAAACATTCATCACAAACCAAGGCTCAAATCAGATTGAGTCGTCATTCTAGACCAGTAGCGGAGCAAGAGGGGCAATTAAGCCCTCAATATGAGACCTCAGGTAAAACCCGAACACGCTTAGACAGCTTGTAAGCGAGCGTACAAATAAAGCCTTGTTAGCGCAGCGGCAGCTCGATGGTGACCAGAATGCCATGGGGCTCACGGTTTTCCAGTGTCAGCCACCCCTGATAACTTTCGATAATATCATTGCAGATCGACAGCCCTAAACCGGCCCCCTCCTGCCTTTCGTCCAGACGCTGGCCCCGTTGCAGAAGATGTTCGATACTTTCCTGAGGCAGCCCTTTACCATCATCCAACACGAAGATTCTGGCCCGGTCATCGGATGTTTGTATCGTCAACCTCACCTTGCTCAGGCCATATTTACAGGCGTTGTCGAGTAGGTTGCCTATCAACTCAAGCATATCATCACGATCTTGCGGCAATATCAGATCGTCTGAGTAATCCGTTTCAATGTGAATGGCCGGGTATAACTTGCCAAGGATATTGATCAGCGGGGGCAGATCCGCCGCCAGGTTAGTTTGTCGGCCCGGAGATGAAACACCAACGATACGCGCACGCTTCAGTTCGCGCTGAATCAACCACTGAATATCATCCAGCAGATGTTTGATATCCGGGCTGTACGCAGCGGCAGACTCATCCTGCAACTGTTGCAGTCGCTGCAAAGGTCGTTTGATCTCATGGGCCAGATTTCCCAGTGAATGACGAGAACGGCTGACCCGCTGTTTTAACTGCTGCAATAACTGGTCAATATCATCTGCCAGGGGTGCCAGTTCCTCAGGAACACGGCTCAGGTCAGGCTTCTCTTCAGCGTATCGGAACGACTGAATTTTCTCCCGCACCGAGTCCAGATAACGAAAATTGCGGGTCAGAATCCACTGTTGCATAAAAAACAGAATGATCGCACCGCATAATAGAACCAGCAGCGCCCAGAACGAATAGCGCCACTTCAGGGCGTCCAGCGGCGAGCTGTTTTCGATGATGGTCAGGGTAAACGGTGTATCGTTCTTGCTAAAACCCAACTGCCAGACCAGCCAGTTCTGATCACTGGCGCCAGCCATCTGAAAACTGTTTTCCTGTCCCTGAGCCAGGGCTTTAAACCCGGCCGGATAATCCCATAAAGAGCGGCTTCTGATCTCTATTCCGGGACCATTTATCAGATAATAATGCCCGGAAAGCGCCCGCTGATAGACTGAACTTGCGCCCCGTGCACCCACCTCCCATGCCTGACTGTCGGGTACCGGCTGCAATGCTGCGATAATTGATTCGGCATCGTGTTTCATTCGCGAGAGCATATATTCGTGGGAGATCTGACCGATTCCCCAGTTCACCACCAACAGCAATGCCCCCATAGTAAGGCAGAGAGCCATTATCAGACTGCGGCTCAGTTGCCTGCGAATCGATACTTTGGTCATGGATGACTTCTGTACTGAGCAGGTCTATAAACACCCTGCCTATAAGGATTAAAAGAGCTTTGTTGTGAAAAATCTTGTCCGGTCACTGCTCACTCGCCTATCCGATAGCCTTTGCCCCACTGGGTCTTAATAAAATCTTTGCCAAAATAGTTACGCAGGCGGTTTACATAAACCTCTATCACGTTGCTGTCTTTAATCTGCTCCTCTTCGTATACCTGCTCACTGAGATAACTTTTGGAGTGCACCTTATCCGGATACATCATAAAGTGTCTTAATAAACGAAAGTCAGTGGATGTCAGGGAGATCAGCCGACCATCCTGGGCAATCGCCTGCTGTTCCGCCAGCAACAGTCGCACCCCTTTCCATTCCAGCACATTATCCGCTTTACCCAATGTACGTCTGACCACCGCCTGCAGACGGGCGATCACCTCATCGGCATGGAACGGTTTCCCCAGATAGTCATCGGCTCCGGCATTCAGGCCATCGACCCGCTCATGCCAGGCATCCCGAGCCGTGAGAATAATCACCGGCACATGATTGCCCTTTTGGCGCCAGTGTCTGAGCACATCCAGCCCGGGAATTTCAGGTAAGCCCAGATCAAGTACCACCGCATCAAACTGTTCCTCATCGCCGAGAAACTGACCATCCGTACCATTATGGGCCATCTCGACAACATAACCAGCCTTCTGCAGACTACGCTTTAAGCCTTCAGCCTGGTCCAGGTCATCTTCGACCAGTAAAATTCTCAATCGTCCCGTTCCTCTTTTAACACTGTGCCGGTTGTCGCATCGATATGAAACTCACGCACTTCACCATCCTCTCTGAGGACTTCCACCTCATAGATGATCCGCTCATCTTCCTGCTCGATCTCAAGATCAAGCAGGCGGCCTTCCAGCCTGGAGCTGTTAAGTGCGTAAATATCGACAAACGACATGATCTTACCCGCCGCGACCCACTTTCGAACCTGCAGATCGCTGATATCGTCGCCGGCACAAGCCGGGTTAATCATCCCAACGGCCATAACCAGGAATGCTAACAGTATCTTCATCGAACTCTCCACTTTCAGCTCGTTCATGGCACGCATTACAGTTGCTGAAACTACCTACTTTGTCATTGCCACTCACCATCCGCTCTGGCACTTCATCGTGTTTACGCACGAAATAGGGTAGCTCAGTGATACGCAAGGGCGCATCGCCTCGCATACGTTTTAACATTCCACGGCCGGGTTTGCCCGCATTATCCGTCAGATACGCCGTGATCATCGCGGCAGCGTCATCAGAGACTTCAGCATTTTCACCAAAGTGATCATCCAGCGAAGTCATTATCGTCGACCAACTTTCGACCGGCAGCAAACCTGCAGGATAAGCAACATGACAGGCGCCACACTCTTCCCGGTAAACAACAGCTTCAGGCGTGGTCGCTGCACCGACACTATAGGTACCGGACGCATTGCTGACACCGGTAAGACCCAACCCCCATGCGGCCACGATAAAACTGCCTGCTACGCCATAACGAATATATCCCATCGCTTTCTTTACTCCTGGTTTCATAATCCTATTGCCCCCTGATCCACACTAAGAAATCGCCCTTCTCCTGCGCGGTACACTCCCGGTTGAGTGTCCATTTGCAGTTTCTCAAAAACCACTTATCGATCTTGTCACTATCAGTAAAGCGTTTCGGATTGACTGACAGTGCCATCGGTTGAATCGCCTTGCCGGTTTTAGCATGCTTACCCACACTCCTTGGATCTACACCGTGACACTGGGTGCAACTGCGACCATCGTTATCTGAATTCCACAGTGCTAGTCCAGCCTCTGCAGTAAATGTTTCAGCACCCTGTGCGCGGTATTCATCCAGCTTCTGATCAATAACGCCCGCATTGACAGTAAACGCCAGGCAAGACAACAGCCCAGCCAGCAGTCCTATTTTTTTAGACATGAGTCTCTCCTGTAACCTTCTCAATATTTGATTTGTCAGCACCGCTAACTTTGACACCGGTAACCATGGCGCGGATAAGGTTTTCGCGGTGCAGCAAGCTGCTGACGACCACCCCTGCAAGATGAATAAACACCAGGGCCAGGGTGCCGTTAGCACAAATTTCGTGCAGTTCTTTCACCAGATCCGGATTAAATGACGCAACAAAAGTTCCCGCCAGCGGGCCTGCATCATCAATAGCAATCAGTGTCATACCGAAAAAGCAGGTCAGCGCCAGCATCAGCAGCAAAGCGATAACCATGAGGCCGCCGGCAGGATTATGGCCAACGTAATGCTCAGCCTTACCCGTTAGCAGCGACTTCAGATAGCGCACCACCTTCTCTTTACCGGTGACAAAATTAGTGAAACGGGCATATTTAGGCCCGACAATGCCCCAGAGCAGGCGGAATGCGATCAGCGCACTGATGCCATAGCCCATATAGAAGTGCAGAGTTTCAAAATCACCTTCACTCAGATAGGCAACCGTGAAAAACAATGCCAGTGACCAGTGGAACACCCGCACAAGCGGATCCCAGACTTTAATAATCTGTTGTGAATCATTGCTCGACATCTATAGCCTCCTCATACCGTTCATATCCATGAACAATCTCTATAGTGACCATCTTAATGAGAAGTTCTTAAAAGAAGCTTAAAAAGCCTTAAGGTTCTAAAGGTTTTTGAAAAATAAGTGCCACAGACCTGTGAACATGATCAGAATGTTGATAATCAGCAGGTGACCATAACCGACCTTACATTCCATTATTCGCAATACTACGATGTATATATATCAATATACGCAAGATATTTTTTTATATAGAGTAGCCCTATTAAATTTCAGCGGCGTCGCCTGTATAATATTGCCCCTGCCTGAATTTAAGCCTTGCCGGTCAGCGGTATCTGCAGGCGGCATAAAGCACATTTTCAGTCACTGCCGACAGGCAGTGACTTAATTAATCGGAACTATCAGATATGTCTAATAACTACTTCAACACGCTGCCACTGCGTGAGCAACTGGAACAATTGGGTAAATGCCGTTTCATGTCTATCGACGAGTTCAGCGATGGCGTTGAAGCACTGAAAGGCAAGAAGATGGTTGTTATCGGTTGTGGCGCACAGGGCCTGGCTCAGGGTATGAACCTGCGTGACAGTGGCTGTGATGTCTCTTACGCCCTGCGTGAAGCAGCGATCGCCGAAAAGCGTCAATCCTGGAAAAATGCATCTGAGAACGGTTTTGTTGTAGGGACTTACGAAGAACTGATCCCAACCGCTGATGTGGTTCTGAACCTGACACCTGACAAGCAGCACACTTCTGTTGTTAACGCGATTATGCCGCTGATGAAGCAAGGCGCTTGCTTGTCTTACTCGCACGGTTTCAACATCGTTGAAGAAGGCATGAAGATTCGTGAAGACCTGACCGTTATCATGGTTGCACCTAAGTGCCCGGGTTCTGAAGTACGTAACGAATACGTGCGTGGTTTCGGTGTACCTACCCTGATCGCAGTTCACGAAGACAACGATCCTAAAGGCGAAGGTCTGGCACTGGCTAAAGCCTATGCTGCCGGTACCGGTGGCCACAAAGCGGGCGTGCTGATGTCCTCTTTCATCGCTGAAGTTAAATCTGACCTGATGGGCGAGCAGACTATCCTTTGCGGTATGCTGCAAACCGGTTCTCTGCTGTGCTTCGACAAGATGGTTGAAGAGGGTATCGACCCGGGTTACGCATCTAAGCTGATTCAGTACGGTTGGGAAACCATCACCGAAGCACTGAAATACGGCGGCGTAACCAACATGCTGGACCGTCTGTCTAACCCGGCTAAGATCAAAGCATTTGACCTGTCTGAAGAGCTGAAACAGATCATGCGTCCGCTGTACAACAAGCACCAGGATGACATCATCGACGGCACTTTCTCCCGCACGATGATGGAAGACTGGGCCAACGATGACAAAAACCTGCTGGGATGGCGCGCAGAGACTGCTGAAACGGCTTTCGAAAAGACCCCTGCTGGCGATGTTGAGATCTCCGAACAGGAATACTTCGATAACGGCATCCTGATGGTAGCTATGGTTAAAGCGGGCGTTGAGCTGGCATTCGAAACTATGACCGCTGCGGGCATCATCGCTGACTCTGCATACTATGAGTCACTGCATGAAACTCCGCTGATCGCTAACACCATCGCCCGTAAGAAGCTTTACGAGATGAACGCAACTATCTCTGACACTGCTGAATACGGTTGCTACCTTTACAACCATGCGTGTCTGCCGCTGCTGGCTGATTTCATGAAAGACATTAAGACCGACGTTATCGGTAAAGGTCTGGACCTGGAAGATACCGGCGTAGACAACGCTCGCCTGATCGAAGTGAACACTGCCCTGCGTTCACACCCGGTTGAAGCGATCGGTGCTGTACTGCGTGGCCATATGGCTGACATGAAGAAGATCGTTTAATTAATTAAGATCTTACTTCCAGAAAGGGCTGGGCTTAATCGCCCGGCCTTTTTTTATGTTCAAACACTATTGATGCTGATTCTGGATACTTATGAATATACGCCTCGACAACCTGACAGTTAACTTCGATGATCGCTTTCAACTGGATCAGATCAACTGGCAACTGGACGACACCCAGCATTGGGTGATTACCGGTGCTAACGGTTCAGGAAAATCAGCATTAGCCGCCGTGCTGGCAGGTGCTGGAGATAATCTGAGCGGAACGATCGAAGGGCTCCCTGCCAGGGTCGGACTGGTCTCTTTTGAAGCCCAGGCAGAGTTGATCGAGCGGGAGCGCAAAAAAGATGACGCCGATATCATGGACGTTATCTCCGAGGGCACTCCGGTGCACGAGATTCTCAGCGAAGGCGGCCGCAACCCGGCACTGGTCAGCCAGCTGGTTGAAATGTTTAAGCTGGAATCACTGCTGAACCGTTCATTCCGCAAACTGTCCACCGGCGAATCGCGCAAAGTGATACTGATCCGTGCGCTGGCCAGCGAACCTGAACTGCTGGTGCTGGACGAACCCTTCGATGGTCTGGACGCCCACACCCTGGAGATGCTGCAGCAGTATCTGGCAACACTGGTAGAAACGGTGCCGATGGTACTGGTGCTGAACCGCTTCGACGAGTTTCCCGATTTTGTCACCCATATCGCCTATGTCGATCATGGCCGACTCGCTTATCAGATCGACCGGAACGACAAGCGGGCCTATAACGAGCTGTATCAGCTGTTGCACCTGAAGACCACAGATCTTGAAGTACCGGCTGCGGACCCGGAAACCGCGATTCCCAGGCTCGATCCGGCTCAGCCATTAGTTAAGCTGAACAGCATCAACATCACCTACGATGGCCACCGTATTATCGACTCACTGGACTGGACCATCGAGCGCAACCAGCACTGGCAGCTCAGCGGCCCCAACGGTAGCGGTAAAACCGGCCTGCTCTCCCTGATCACCGGCGATCATCCGCAGTGTTATGTTAACGATATATTTGTGTTTGGTTTCCAGCGGGGTAAAGGCGAAAGCATCTGGCAGATCAAACAGTTTATCGGCTACGTCTCCACCGCCCTGCAGTGGGAATATAAAGTCGGTACCGGTCTGCGCAATGTCATCATCTCCGGCTTCTACGACAGCATCGGCCTGTACACCAAAGCCACCGATCGACAGAAAAAGATCGCCGATGAATGGCTCGCACTACTGGGGATGTCTGACCGGGCCGATACCCCGTTCAACAAACTCTCCTATGGTGACCAGCGTCTGCTACTGATCGCACGGGCGATGGTCAAACACCCTCCCCTGTTGATACTGGATGAGCCCTGTCTGGGACTGGATGATATGAACCGCCAGCTGGTTCTGGCGCTGATCGAGAAGATCTGCGCCGCTAGCGAAACCTCGGTGCTCTATGTTAACCACCATGCCGAAGACAAGATCAAAGGGATCGAGAACTACCTGAAGCTGGAAAAGCGTGAGCCTGCTGCAAGTTAATTGCAGCGGTATTGATCTGCAGATAAGAAAACCCGGCATCACTGCCGGGCTTGTTCTGCGCTGATGAGCGGTACGGTGGTGCGATCAGATGCCCGAAGGGGAGGACAAATCACGCAATCACGCTACCGCAGCAGATAATCAGAAGACGATACGCATACCCATCAGATAACCCGGATCGGCATTATCTGCGTCGGTGTCACCGATCTCGGCAAACAGACTAACGCCTTTCTGCTCCGGGAACTTATAGGTGGCATTGGCATACCAGCCCGTCACGTCAACACCGGTATCTTCATCACGGTTCTGAACCCCTACTGCAACGGTTGTAGTTTCGGCAACCGGGAACGAGGCCACCAGATTGTACACATCGGCAGTATCTTCCATCGAACCATAGTCCGCGCCAAACTTAGCAAAGCCTGCATCAAAAGTTACCCCAACGCCCCACGAAGAGACGGAATCAGATCCAAGTTCCTGATAGTTCTGATACGCCGCCATCAATTCAAGGTCACCTAACTCGGTAGAGAGGAACAGATCCGTAGATTTGACGCCATCACTATCCGCATTGCCTTCCGCTTTAAAATCGGTAGAGACTGACACAAACAGATTTTCGAACTGCGCATCAACACGGATAACATCATCACCCTGATCGTTGTTGAGATCGAAAATGTCATCTTCAACCACTGTTTCATAAGACTGTTCAACGCTGAATTCATCGCTGGAATAGTTCTGCTTACCGACGCGCAGATCGATATTATCAAAACTCAGGCCCAGATAGGCCTCTTCCAGTTTACCGCCATCCTGAGAATCGCTGCTCTGGTCATTGGCGCGTTTATCAAAGCTGTAATCCAGTTGGGCGAACGCACTCATACCTTCATTAAGGCTATAGGTCACCCGGTTTTTCAGTTCCAGATCGTCAAACTCAAGATCCTGATCCTGGTTATCACCGATCTTCTGGCGCAGTTGAACCTGCAGATCACCTTTAAGATCATATTTCAGGCCGTTGCCTTCATAGATGGTTGCCGCCTGAACGGAACCGGCCAGCATCGCGGCTGCAATTGCAGTAGTCAGAGCTACTCTCTTCATCGTGTTCTCCACTTCATTGATGGATTGCTTTTATATTTTTTGTTCAGGTTTTCGGGGTTCCTGAAGCCCATTAGTGCTCAGTCATCGCTACACTCGAACAGCCATTCAGATAGTTCTGATCTGATACGAACCTTAGCGTTTGAGACACTTTAAAGAGAGATGGTTTTAATTTGAAGTTATTGAAAATAAAGGATTTATTGTTTATACATCGCATTAAGTTCGTTTTGTTCATGGCACAAGACAGGCGAAAAAAAACCCTGGCGATTGCCAGGGTCAGTATCATTTAAAGCGGTCATCGATAAAGCAGATCAGCCCTCGCCTTCATTCACCGCAACTTCTGGGCCTTTGCGATTGCGATTGCGGAACAGGTCAAGCACTGGCGGTACAACCAATACGATCACGGCTATCGAGATGATCGTCAACGTCAATGGACGCTCCCAAAGGAATGCCAGACTACCATCAGAGATCACCAGTGCCCGGCTCAGATTGGTCTCCATCAAACCGCCGAGAATATAACCGAGCAGCATCGGGGCCATCGGAAACTCCAGCAATTTCAGGAAGATCGCAATCACCGTGATCACCACCATCATCTGAATATCAAAAGTGTTAAAGCTAACCAGATAAACCCCGGTGATTGAGAAGAACAGAATCATCGGAATCAGAATCGGCCGTGGGATCACCAGCAGCTTAGAGATATAAGGGATCAGTGGCAGGTTAAGAATCAGCAGCACCAGGTTGCCGAAATACATGGAGATAATCACTGACCAGAACACATCCGGATGATCCAGAAACAGACGCGGACCCGGCTGAATACCATAAGCGATCAACGCCCCCAGCATAATAGCTGTGGTGCCAGAACCCGGGATACCCAGCGTTAGCAAGGGTACAAATGAACCGGTGGATGCCGCATTGTTCGCTGACTCCGGTGCAGCCAGTCCGCGCAAAGACCCCTTACCAAACTTCAGTTTCTCTTTTGCTGATGCCAGGTTACGCTCCAGACCGTAGGCCAGAAAAGACGCAATCGTTGCACCCGCACCCGGCAGAACACCCACCAGAAAGCCAAACACCGAAGATCGCGCAATCGTCGGAGCCACCTCCTTGATCTCCGCCCTGCTGAGTTTCATACTGCCCAGCTTACTCATATCAACCTGCTCTTCCTCCTCGCGGTGTTCACCTTTCAACACCGTCATCACCACTTCGGTCAATGCAAAGGTCGCCATCGCCAGCAACAGGAAGCTGATACCATCAATCAGGTCGATACTACCGAAGGTAAAGCGGGTTGCTCCCGAGGTCGTATCGGTGCCCACTGTCGCAATCATCAGACCAAACACGGTCATGATCAGCGCCTTAATCACCTGCCCTTTTCCAGAGAAGGCAGCAACGGCCGTCAGACCCAGAATCATCAAGGCAAAGTAGTCGGTCGACTGAAAACTGAGAGAGACTTTTGCCAGTGCCGGTGCGGCAAACAGCAATGCTATCGCCCCCACCGTACCACCGGTAAAGGAGGAGTAAGCGGCCAGTGCCAGTGCCTTTCCCGCCTGATTTTGTTGAGCCAGTGGATAACCATCAAAGGCTGTTACCACGGTGCTGGCACACCCCGGGGCGTTGATCAGTATCGAGGAGGTAGAGCCACCAAATACAGCGCCATAATACACTCCCGCCATCAAAATAATGCCGGAGGAAGGATCAAGACCATAGGTGATCGGGATCATCAGCGCGACAGCGGAGATAGGCCCAAGACCCGGCAACATTCCGATGAAGGTACCGGCAAAACATCCCACTACCACCATCATCAGATTAAAGGGCATCACCGCAGTGCTAAGCCCGGCAAAAATTCCGTCTAACATCGTTTCAGCCCCCAAAGAATTGCATGTAAAGCTGACCAGGCGCGAGATAAATATCCAGCAACTTAGCCAGTATGAACCAGATCCCTACCGCAAAAGGGACCGACACTATCAACAGCGTTTTGATACGACGCTCACCCAGTAACCAGAATCCGCCCATCAGGAAAAACATCGTCGCCAGCATAAATCCGGTCCACTCCAATGCCAGACCAAAGACGACGATCAGCACCAGTAACTTTGCGACCAGTGCAAAATCGTAGTTACTAAGACTCAAACGCTTACTCTCAGTCCGTTCTGCAGTCAGCAGCAAGGCCAGTGATAAAAGCCCCCCGAGTATAGCCAGCGTCTGTGGTACAGTGCGCGCAGTGAAGGGTTCAAATTCATCCCCCGGCAGCATCTGTATATCCCCGGCATAGTAGCCATACAGCAGAGACAGGCAGAGAAACACCATTCCGCCAATATGATCTTTAGTCATAATCATGAAGCACTCCCGGACAGAGAAAACCCTGTCGGATAAACCAAAAAAAGCTCCGGGCCAGAGGCTTAACCTATATTAAGCACTGTCGATAAAGACCCGGAGAAGAGCTAACCAATAACCACCAATATTCTTAATCAGTCCCAAGAATTACGTGTTATGAGTCATGGCTATAATCAGTTTTGTTTAACTATAGCCAGACTCACATACTTCAAAGGATTCAGGACCTACTTAAGAAAACCCAGCTCCCGCATCAGATCACCCACCTCTTTTTCCTGCTGTTCAAGGAAAGCGATAAACTGATCATCTGGCTTGAAGATTTCAACCCAGCCATTACGGGCACGTACGGTTTCCCAGGCTTCGGTGTCATACATTTTCTGCAGGGTTGTGACAAACTCTGCCTTTTGAGCATCACTGATACCGGGAGCAGCGAAGAATCCGCGCCAGTTAACGAAGGTAGCGTCATAGCCCAGCTCTTTAAGCGTTGGCACATCAGGTGCTGCTTCATTACGCTCATCACCGGTCATCACCAGAATCCGAACTTCCCCCGCTTCAGCCAGTGCCAGCGCTTCGCTGAAACCGGTAGAAAGAATAGAGGTTTCACCGGACAACAGACCGGCCATCGCCTTACCGCCAGCGTCATAAGCAACATAACGAACCTGACGGGCATCACCACCCGATGCTTTAAACGCCATCGCAGCAACCAGATGATCCATACTGCCGCGAGCGGAACCACCACCGATCTTTATTGAACGAGGGTCTTGCTTAAATTCAGCAACAACATCCTTAAAACTGTTGTATTTAGAATCTTTCTTGACCACAAATGCGCCAAAATCACCGACAGTTGCAGCAACCGGCGTCAGATCCCGGAATGACTGGGGAAACACCTTAGATAGCGAACGGATCACAATAGGAGTCGAGTTAACCATCAACGTGTCATGCTTCTGATCAGCGGTTTCAATCAGGTGGGCAATCGCTTTACCACCACCGCCACCGGACATATTTTCATAAGAGACACTGTCAACCAGGCCCGCTTTACTCAGCGCTTCACCGGTACCCCGTGCAGTGCCATCCCAGCCACCACCGGCACCACCCGGAATCAGGAAGTGGACGCTATCCATCGCCGCAACATGAAATGATGCCCCCGCTGTCAGACAGGTTGTCAGCATGGCGGCCATCAGGGTTTTCTTATTAACCGTTTTACAGAACATTCGGAAATCCTCGCTTTATAACACTCGTTCTTATTAGTTAGATGCACATTAGACTTCTGTTCTATTGTTATAAAGCTTATGAATTTAAAGGGTTTTTAAAGCATAAAAGTCATTTTGTTCATAAAGTTTACGAGCCAAAAGCAAGTAGATTGATTACTATCTGAGCAAGACCTGTAAATCCGGAAACTGGGTCGTTAAGAACCACCATTGAGAACAGATACGACAATGAAGCTTCGCCAGCTAAAACTAAAACAGCGAATGATCCTGATACTCGGAATAATGGCGCTTATTCAGACAGGGTTTATCGGTCTGTTTGCATTGCACTATCTGGAGCGATCGCTTGATGAGCAGATCGGCCAGCGGGCGCTGGATGTCGCCAAAACAATCGCTGCGATGCCCAACGTTATAAAAGCGGTAGAACAGAAAGACAGCTATTATCTTCAGCCACTGAGCATCTCGCTGGCAGAAACAACCCGGGCACGTTTTGTCGTCATCGGCGATAATAATGGTATTCGTCTGGCACACCCGAAACCTGTAAAGATTGGCCACTCAATGGCTGACGATGACGGTGATACCGGCTATCCGGCACTGATTGAAGGGCAGGGTTATATCGCTAAAGCGGTTGGTTCGTTAGGCTGGTCTATGCGCGGTAAAGCACCGGTCATTAGCGCAGATGGCAGCATTGCCGGGCTGATCTCAGTTGGCTACAGCCTCGACCGGGTGACGGAGATTATTAACCGTTACCGGGTGACGCTGATCATGGTCATCATCTGTTCTTTTATCGCCAGTGCAGCCATCGCAGTCTGGTTTGCCAATCACTTTAAAAAAGCGATATTTGGTCTGGAGCCTGAGCAGATAGCCCGTCTTTTTGATGAACAACGCGCCACGCTGGAGTCTGTCCGAGAAGGTATTATTGCCATCAACAGTGCCAGCGAAATCACCACCATTAACCAGACCGCAATCGAAACGCTTGGGCTCCCCAAAAACAGTAAACTGATCGGTCGCAAAGTCGATGAGGTTCTGCCTGACAGCTCTATGCTTGAAGTATTGGAAACGGGCGAACCTCAATTTGATCGTGAGGTCTGGCGAGGTGATCATTGTATTATCGCCAACCGACTGCCATTGAAACAGGGCGATAACGTTACCGGTGTGGTATCCAGCTTTCGGCGTAAAGATGAACTGGATATGGTCAGCCAACAGCTCACCCGAATTCAACAGTATGCTGACACCCTGCGGAGCCAATCTCACGAATATTCCAACAAACTACACACCATCGCCGGACTGATTCAGATCGGCGCAACCGATCAGGCGTTACAACTGATCGGTCAGGAATCGCAAAGCCATCAGGAACTGATCAAACTGCTGATGAAAGCCGTACCCGACCCGGTGCTGGCCGGGTGTCTATTGGGTAAATATAACCGCGCCCGCGAGATGGGACTGTTGTTAGTGATCGACCCTGAAAGTGAGATGACCAGCCTGCCGGATAAACTCCCCCGTGAGCAGTTAGTCAGTATTATTGGCAACCTGATCGACAACGCTCTGGAAGCCACACTTAAACTGCACGGAAACGAAGGCAAAGTACTCCTGTCGATGACCGACCTGGGAAATGATCTGATTTTTGAGATAGAAGATCAGGGACCCGGTATTCCATTGCAACAACAAGACCAGATTTTTGAAAAAGGCTTCAGCAGTAAAAGCAGTGATGGTCACGGTTATGGCCTGTATCTGGTAAAAAACCTGCTGGATAAGCTCAGTGGCACTATAACTATAGAGAGCGGTAACAACGGCGGCAGCCGTTTTACCGTTTATATCCCCAAAAATAAAAAATAACATGGGTTCAAGTACAGATGATAAAAGTAGTAATCGCCGAAGACGATCCACAGATTGCTGAAATTCAGCGACGTTTTCTGGAACGGGTTGAGGGGTTTGAGCTGGTCGGCATCGCCCACCGCTTGTCTGAGGCAGAAGATCTGATAGAGATCATGCAGCCTGATCTTTTATTACTGGATATCCAGTTCCCCAGTGGTACCGGTTTTGATCTGTTACGTAAAATACGCGCCGGCAACAATGCTGTTGATGTGATTATGATCACCGCCGCAAAAGAGGTCGACACCCTGCGGGAAGCTCTGCGAGGCGGCGTCTTCGACTATATTCTCAAACCCCTGGTATTCGAGCGACTGCAGGAAACGCTCAATAACTATCATCAGCATCTGCAAAAACTACACACCCTGGAAACCCTCGCCCAGAGTGATGTCGACAGGGTATTACCCCGCAACAGTTCAAGCCATGAGAACTCAGCGATTGAAGTGGCACGACTGCCAAAAGGGATCGATGCGATCACACTGGAAAACATCAATAAAGTATTCACCGGTCGCAACGATGCCCTCAATGCCGAGGAGGTCGGTGAAATCATCGGCGCCAGCCGCACCACCGCGCGCCGCTATCTGGAATATCTGGTCAGCTGCTCCGAACTCTCGGCAGAGGTCAGTTATGGTTCAGTCGGGCGGCCTGAAAGACGCTATCAGAAAAATGGCTAGAACGTCGGTTGGGGTGAGGCACAAACCCCAACAACTCTTTGAAAAGCCAACTCTACGACCAAATAACGTCTAAAACACCGAAGCATTCCTACTCACCAAACCCTTCCGCCGAAAGGTCTGTTACCCCATCACCCCAATCAATGGGTAATGTCCCTCGCGCAACATAACTGTGAAAACTGGAATATTGCCAGCCAATACATCGCTGAACTAAACCATGCTTAACCGGGTTAAAATGAATGTAATCCACATGCCTGCGAAAATCATTTTCATCACGGATAAGATGCTCCCAATAGCGTCGCTGCCAAATTCCCCTCTCGCCCTTCGATATACGGCTCTTAGAGATCAATTCGTCCTTAACCAAACCTCGGGAAAAATTCGCTTTAATCAGCCCCCAACGGGTAGAAAAATCGGAGTCTCCTTCAGGCAGGGACCAGATAGCATGCAGATGTTCCGGTAGCACCACCAGCGCATCAATGTGAAAAGGATGACGTAACTTAACCTGTCGAAAGGATTCACGCAGCAGATCGATATGGCTAACGAGCAAATCCTTATCACGATCATGAAGATTCACCGTAAAGAAATAACACCCCCCTGGTTGCGAAGCCCGTCGGTAATACATAGTCACCTCCCTGTGCCATTGGATTAGATGTTGGGATTCGTGCCTCATCCCAACCTACAGGATAGACCATCAAACATCGGTGAATGAACAATAATGATTACTTCATTGTGCTAATGGATGTTGGGATTCGTGCCTCATCCCAACCTACAGGATAGACCGATCAAACATCGGTGAATGAACAATAATGGTTACTTCATTGTGCTAATGGATGTTGGGATTCGTGCCTCATCCCAACCTACAATATTCGGCTGGTAGGTTGGGGTGAGGAACGAACCCCAACACGGCTCCTTCCTCCCCAACCATCAAACGTTATTTTGAATAATACAAACCGCCAAAATGTTTCTTACCATCCGGGGTTTTGAACAACACCATCAGCTGATGTTTACCACTCGCTTTAAGGTCATAACCCGCCATCTGCCACTCACCCATCGCCATCAGCGGTTTGCTCTCCTCGGTCCCATCAGGATAGATCACTTTAGAGTTCATCTGTGCACCGCTAACCACGGCACCCTGTTGCTCCACTTTGATCATCAGATTGTGCGTGCCGCCATGGCTCATCCCCTCTTCTGCAGCCATCACATGGAAGCTGACCGTATAGCCGTCGATATCCTTTTGTTCCAGGAACATCTTATTGTCAGACATCCCCTGAGACATCGTATCGTGGTTCATTTCGCCGGACATTTCCTGAGACATCTTTGGAGACATAGCCTCCTGTGGCATACCGTTCTGGTTCATATCACCATGTTGCATCGCGCTATGATCCATGCTGCCCTGTTGCATCGCGGTATTGCCAGCAGCGCTGACACCCGCGCTGAATCCGCTACTTAGCATCACTGCACTCAGGCTGCTGGCCAGGATAAGTTTATTAAATGTCATGTTGTTTTCTCCGTTCGTTAAATCACTGAATTGAATTTTTAATGTTCCAGAGCGGCGATAGATCGCCGCCGCCAGAGGAAATACACCGCCGGTAATACCAGCAACGTCAGCACTACCGCACTCACCATACCGCCCACCATTGGCGCAGCGATCCGGCTCATCACCTCAGAACCGGTACCGCTGCCGTAAAGAATCGGTAATAAACCAACGATTATCGCCGCAGCGGTCATCATTACCGGGCGCACACGCAACCCGGCACCTTGCAATACGGCATGTCGCAGAGTCTCTTCCCGTGGAATCAGGCCCTGTTTTTCGCAGCGATCCAGCATCTGCTCATACGCCTGATTCAGATACACCAGCATAATGACGCCGATCTCTACCGCGACCCCGGCCAGGGCGATAAACCCGACACCCACCGCTACCGAGAAATTGAAGCCCTGCAGGTACATCAGCCAGACACTGCCAACCATCGCCAGTGGCAAAGTACCCATGATGATGCTGACCTCAATAAAGTTGCGAAAGTTAAGGAACAGCAGAATCACAATGATCGAAAGTGTCAGCGGCACCACATAGGCCAGCTTCTCCTTCGCCCGTTGCATATACTCATACTGACCCGCCCAACTGACCGAATAACCGGCTGGCAGTTGCAGCTGATCAGCCACGACCTGCTGCGCATGTTCAACATAACTACCGATATCCATGCCCTCAATATCGATAAAGGTCCAGCCGTTGAGGCGCGCATTTTCACTCTTAATGCCAGGAGGCCCGTCTTCGATATAGATCTCAGCCACATCACCCAGCGGGATTCGTTGCCCCATGGGCGTGACTATCGGCAGCAACGCCAGCTGCTCCGGTGAATCACGATAATCCTGTGGATAACGAACATTGATCGGATAACGTTCCAGCCCTTCGACGGTTTGCGATACGTTCATCCCGCCGATAGCGGATGCAACGACCTGCTGGATATCGGCGATATTTAGGCCATAACGGGCGGCACTCTGTCGCTGAATATCCACCTTGATATAACGACCACCGGCTACCCGTTCGGAATACACGGAAGCGGTACCCGGCACATCGTTGAGAATGGTTTCCAGCTGCTGGCCGATCTGCTGAATCACTTTCAGATCCGGCCCGGCGACCTTAATCCCTACCGGGGTTTTAATACCGGTTGCCAGCATATCGATACGGGTTTTGATCGGCATCACCCAGGCATTGGTTAGCCCCGGCACTTTTACCAGGTTATCCAACTCTTTTCGCAGATCATCGGTGCTCAGACCTTCGCGCCACTGATCCCGCGGTTTTAACTGAATAAAGGTTTCAATCATGGTTAGTGGCGCTGGGTCTGTGGCAGTATCGGCCCGCCCGACTTTGCCAAACACTGTTTCAACTTCAGGTATCGTCTTTATCAACTTATCTGTTTGTTGCAGCAACTGACGCGCCTGACCAATCGATATGCCCGGATAGGTGGTGGGCATATACATCAGATCGCCCTCGTCCAGGGGCGGCATAAACTCACTACCGAGTTTATCCAAAGGCCACAATCCGACGAGAAAAACCAGCAAAGCAAAGGCTAATGTCAGCTTGGGGAAGGACAACACTTTTCGAAGCGTTGGCATATAGAGTGCAGTGAGAACACGGTTTACCGGGTTCTTATGCTCCGCCAGCACCTTGCCACGGATAAAATACCCCATCAACACCGGCACCAGCGTAATCGCCAGTGCCGCTGAGGCCGCCATCGCGTAGGTTTTAGTAAAGGCCAGCGGCGCAAACATCCGTCCTTCCTGTGCTTCCAGGGTAAATACCGGCACAAAACTCACGGTGATAATCAGCAGACTGAAAAACAGTGCAGGCCCCACTTCACTGGCGGATTCAGCAACAACCTGCCAACGATTTTCATTCGTCAACGGGGTGCGCTCCATATGCTTATGCATATTCTCGATCATCACGATGGCACCATCGATCATCGCGCCAATCGCAATCGCAATGCCCCCCAGAGACATAATATTGGCGTTAATTCCCTGAGCGTTCATGACGATAAACGCGGTCAGAATTCCGACCGGCAGGCTGACAATAGCCACCAGTGACGAGCGCACATGAAACAGAAACACAATACACACCAGAGCAACGACGATGAACTCCTCCAGCAACTTATGCCAAAGGTTCTCAACCGCACGATCAATCAGGCCGGAACGGTCATACACCGTCACCAGTTCAACCCCCTCCGGCAGCCCTTTTTCCAATGTTTCCAGCCGGGCTTTGACACCATCAATGGTCTTCTGCGCATTTTCACCAAAGCGCATTACCACCACACCACCGACCACTTCGCCCTCACCATTAAGATCGGAAACACCACGGCGCATCTGTGGTCCGGTGCCGATCTCTGCAACATCCTGTAACAGCACCGGAGTACCGTTTGCATTGACCCCCAGTGGTATATTCCGCAGATCATCCTCGCCCTGAATATAGCCAGTGGCACGCACCATATACTCGGCTTCAGCCATCTCCACAACAGAGGCACCCACCTCCTGATTGGCCTGACGGATGGCGTTCTGAATGTGTGCAAGAGGCATATTAAACGCGCGCAGCTTTTCCGGATTCACCCGCACCTGATATTGCTTCACCATACCGCCAATAGATGCCACTTCTGACACCCCCGGCACGGTTTGCAGCTCATACTTGAGGAACCAGTCCTGCAGGCTGCGTAGCTGACTGATGTCATACTTGCCGGTTTTGTCCACCAGCGCATAGAGATACACCCAGCCAACACCGGTGGCATCCGGCCCCAGCTGTGGCCGGGCATTTGCCGGTAACGAAGGTGCCACCTGACTCAGATACTCCAGCACCCGGCTGCGAGCCCAGTACATATCGGTATCCTCATTGAAGATGACATAGACATAGGAGTCACCAAAAAATGAATAACCGCGCACGGTTACGGCACCGGGCACCGATAACATTGCCGTGGTCAGCGGATAGGTTACCTGATCTTCAACCACCTGCGGCGCCTGGCCTGGATAACTGGTTTTAATAATCACCTGAACATCGGACAGGTCCGGAATCGCATCAACCGGAGTATTTTTCAGCGAGAACAAACCGCCTCCCACCAGAATCACCGTGGCCAGCAAAACAAAAAAACGATTGCCGACCGACCAGCGAATAATCGACTCAATCATAAAACAGCCCTCGCAGAAGTGGACTGCAACCGTTTGAGCAACGCGATAGGCTCAGCGGCCAAAGGCATTATCTGGCCCTGTTTAAACATTTCCTGATTCGGACTCATGCCATCCTGGCCCTGGCTTTTCGGCTTCTGACTTTCTGGCATCGGGCTTTCAGAATCACGGTTAACCCCCTCTTTCATATCGCTCTGCGGGGCGTCCAGACTGTTACTATCCAGAGCCATGCCATCCAGACTCAGACTATCCATACTCATGCCGTCCATACTCATGCCGTCCATGCTCATACCATCCATACTCATAGCAGCTGAGTCGGCCTCCATCGGCTGGTCAACATGCATGCGCATAAAGTCAGAGGTTTTGCTCGACTCGGAATCCAGAAGAAACTGCGCGGAGGTGACCACCGCTTCACCGGCCTTCAGTCCACTTAATATCTCAACCTGTTTACCATCACTGCGGCCGGTGTTAACGATGACCGATTTGAAGCGACCATCGCCCAGCGCCAGCACTACCCGGTTGGCTTCAGCCCCGCGGATCACCGAGTCTTTAGGTACCGTTAGCGAGGCGTGTGTATCCTGCTTATGGATAATCACTTCAGCAAACATATTCGGCTTGAGCTGGCGATCCTGATTGTTAAAGCGCATGCGCACTTTCAGCGTACGGGTTCCAGGGTCCAGTGCGGGGTAGACATAATCAACTGTCCCCTGGCGGGTCTCTCCCGGGAGAAAATCCAGTGTTATAGAAACCGGTAGCCCGGCGTCAATCAGACTTGCCTGCCGCTCAAACACTTCAGCTTCAACCCAGACTTCATCCAGTGCACCAATCGACATCAGCGTCATACCCGGCTTTACATAAACGCCCTGACGGATATTAAAGTTATCCACCACGCCGCTCTGGGGCGCAAAGAAGGTCACGCTCTGGCTGGGTTTGCCTGTTTTTTTCAGTTTATCCAGTGTTTGCTGAGGCACCTGAAGTGCCCGCAAGCGGGTTTCCGCGCCCCGAATCAGATCACGGTTACCCCGTGCCAGGGCAAACAGATACTCCTCCTGCGCATTAACCAGCGCCGGGGCATAAAGGTCGTAAAGCGGCTCCCCTTTCACCACCGGGTCGCCTTCCGCTTTGATATAGATCTTTTCAACCCAGCCCTCAACCCTGGGGTGAACATGGATGATTTCGTCCTGGTTATAATCCACATAACCGACGGTACGCACATCGAACTGCATCTGAGTCATCGCCGATACTGCAGTTCTTACTCCGAGATTGTTAACCACCTCAGGGGACACTTTGATGGTTCCGGGACCTTCATCCGCAGCAGAACCGGCCTCCTTGTAAACCGGCACAAGATCCATCCCCATCGGCGACTTACCCGGCTTATCCCGGCGATAGTTAGGATCCATCGGCGCTACCCAGTAAAGTGGCTGATCGCTGGCGGGTGCAGACGTTTCAGACACTGTAGCGGTTGCTCCCATTGAGAAAGTGTCGGTTTTTACGACTGCAGCAAGACCTGCAGCCCCTACCACAACGCCCAGTAAAACTAATCCAAATCCCTTAACGATATTACTCATGGGTCACTCCTGGCTGGCTAAGCGTGAAACTGTCGGTCGCTGATTCAGTGGTCGTAAGCAGATAGTTCAGCTGAGCAATCTGCTGCAGCCGCGCCACCGTTATGTCGAGGTAATCGATTCGGGTGTTAAGTTCAGCGATACCTGCGCGCACCACTTCAATAAAACTACCGTTATCAGACTCATAGGCATGTAAGGCCGCATCCGCCTGCTGCTTCACCTGCGGCAGAAGTTTGTCATCAAAGATCTGCTGGCGCTGTTGCAGACGACTCAACTGCGCCCGGGCGGAGTTAAATGAAGCGATCATCTGTCTGAGCATCAGACTGCGTTCGGTACGGATCTTTTCCTGACTGGCGATTGCCGCTTCGACCTCTTTGTCCTGACTGACGGTTGAAAACAGCGGCATAGTGACGCTGACACCGGCACTGAACAGGTCAGCCCGGTCACGCCCCATCGCATCTTCACCGCGATAGCCATAACTGGCACTCACCCCCCACTCCGGTTTGTATTTCTGTTTCGCCAGCTGCACAGCGGTAGCTGCTGCGGCAATACTCTGATCCACAATCTGAATCGAAGGATGGCCGGTCAGATGGCTGGCCAGCGCGGTATGAGTTAAACTCTGAGCTTGTAAATCATCCCGGTAATCGCTGCTGTCATCGCTGCTATACTCGATGCGCAGCAGCGGCAGTTCTGTCGCATAGTGAAATCCAGTCATTGGCATAGACGCGTCACTCAAGGCAGGCAGTAGCCACTCAAGCAGCTTTTGCTCAGCCACATCCTGCTTCTGCAACAACAGGGTCAGCCGGTCTTCAATACGGGATTGCTCCAGTTGCGCCTTAATCAGATCTTGCTGTCCTGTCCCCCTCAGCCCGGAGGAGTAACTGGCCTGGGAAATATCCACCAGTTGATCAAATAACTTTCTGTCCCGTTGAATCAGTTGCACTGACTGTTTAGCCTGATAAGCCTCAAGCCATAGCTGAGTTATTGTCAGCTGCAGCTTTGCCTGGCGCTCCTGACGCATCAGCGGCTGGCTGGCACTATGTAAAGTCAGTTGCTCGCGCTTCAGACGCCGACTATCGCCCCGGGGATACATTTGCGACACACCGACCACCAGTTGTGTCATCGCCTCCTGTTCAAAATCAAAGGTATCCGTCGGCAGATTTGCCAGTGCCAGAGAAAACTTAGGGTCGGGTAACTGATACGCGGATTCAGCCAATGCCTCTGTCGCCCGCTGCTGATAACGACTGCCCGACAACCAGGGGTCATTCTGCAGCGCAAGGGTGACCGCTTTATCCAGGGTTAAAACATCGCTTTGTGCTTCGGCCAGGGCAACGGAAGCAACGGCACCGTTGAGCAGCACAGCCGCTATCAAGCGGTACAGGGTTGCTCTGATATAGAGTTTTGAAGACCTAAGTTTTGAAGACCTAAGCCTTAAAAACCTAAGCCTTGAAGGTCTGAGTATTAAAAAAGTAAGTACTGGTGACATAGATACACCCACTGGAATCAGACTCATCCATAATGATGTCTGAAACATTCTGAAAACCTGGGAGATCTATTCTGTTCTCCCGCTGAAAAAAGACCGGCTTAGCGGCTTATGTTCTCAACGGAATATGGGAGGACGGTACAGCGAAACGCTGTTCTGAGGTAATAGCAGATGACTAACGGAAAAAGAAACAGCTAAAGAGGCGTCTATATCCAGAAAATAGTGCGACAGCCCACAGCCAACCGAGCTGACGCAATGGGACTGGGCACAACTGGATTGAGCACAATCGGCATGGTTATCACAGGAATGACTACTTTTACCCGAATCACCGCAGTGAGACATGCTCTGCGTATCCTGATCACAACAACCACTACCAACTTCAACACCAACGGATGCTAACATCGTGTTCGGGGTGTGATTCGCAAGGTGAGACGGCGGGTGAACGGCAAGGTGAGCTGCAGTCGATCTGTGTTCCGGGGCATGAGTAAGGTGATCCGCTGCTTCATCACCGACACTCATAGAAACATGAGAGATCTCAGTTGCAGCGACAGAACCACTATGATTCATCGGCATAGCGAAGTCAGCATTGAACAGCTGTGCGGTTATCACCGCCAGCATAGACAATACCAACACAAGCTTTTTCGCCACTGCGTGCATCTGTTACCTTGTTAAATAATATCCGCTTTTGTATTAACAGCCCCGCCAATACAGCGGCCAGCGATTAACAGCTGATGAGTATTCTATAGAGACTGTCTGAAACTAACCTGAATACATATCAGCGGAAATTTAACCACACCTACAGCGAATAGCAAGGGATACCATCAGGTTGTTGCTCTCCGTTCCGCCTCAGCCTCTCCCAATCTGTCTAAAAAGCTTCGTTTTTACATCGACCTCCGGTGCGGTATATTAATGACCATACGACATCACCTCAGGAATTATTCCCTTGATTGGAAGACTATTAGACAAGCTGGTGTTTGGCGTAGCTCTGCTACTGGCTCTGCAGATACCGCAACTGGCCGATCATTATCAGCAGTATCTCTCCGGCTGGTATGAATCAACCCGATGGCAGGTCGAAGGTTATGAAGCTACCGCCCGACAGTTCGGCTACCCGAATATCAGGGCGATGATCGAACAGCATCAACGCAATAGTGAACCAAGTGTCAGAGCAGATGCACAGCAAAAACTAGCGACCCTTGATCTGTATAATGAGTTACAACAGGGCATGGCAGTTTTTGCCAACGGTAACCTGTTGACTAAATCCGTTTATATGTTCAACCCCGCCCGCTATCACTACCTCGAAGACACGCTGGATAATTTTAAGCCGGGCATACCACTCACCGTCGAGGGGTTAGCCTTCGGCGTAATCATGGGCCTGCTGCTAAACATTATTATCACCCAGCCGTGCGCGTTTATAGCCAGACGCTTCCGGCGGCACAGGACAGCGAAGACGCTTATCTAAAAAAAGATCTAAAAAAAAGATCTAAAAGGCACATAAAAAAGTACATAAAAAAACAAATGAAAATAGAACGTGATGATGCAGACTGAACGATTAGATCACCTGGTGCTTACCGTTAAAGATATTAACACGACGGTTGATTTCTACACCTCGGTAATGGGGATGGAAAAAGTCGTTTTCGGTGAAGGCCGCATCGCCTTAAGCTTTGGTCAGCAGAAGATAAATCTGCATCAGAACGGCAGGGAGTTCGAGCCAAAGGCCGGTCATGTTCAACCTGGCAGTGCAGACCTCTGTTTTATTATCCGGCAACCTATCGCTCAGGCAATCGATCATCTTAAGCACTGTAATATCGCTGTTATTGAAGGTCCGGTCTTACGTACCGGAGCCACAGGGAAGATCCTCTCCGTCTATTTCAGAGACCCCGATGGCAATCTGATTGAGGTTTCCAACTATATCGACACCTGAATATATCCCACAATACACAAAATGAGTAATACAGACTCTAAGACCCCCTGACATACTCGAGCGAGGCCTGTAAATTAGATTTTACTGACAAGTCATGGAGAGACTCTGAGCCCACCACTACCGGCTCAGATTTATCGCAGACCGCTGATGCTTTTTCAACAAACAATGCCTCAAAGATCAGCCGTCGCAAATTATTTATATTCTAAAAAGGCTTCCCCATGACAAAATGGATTCTTGCTCTGCTAGCATGCTGTGCTGTGACGTTCAGCGTAACCGCCGCCCCCCTGCCCCAACCTGAGGGGCCGGTGATACTCACCATCAGCGGAAAAATTCAGAACACCCAGGATGGTCAGACGGCCCGTCTCGATCTGGCGCAACTACAGCGACTGGAAAGCGATACCTTTACCCTGCAAACCCGCTGGTCGAATAGCTTAAACAGCTATCACGGACCACTGCTCTCGGCTGTTTTAAACCATGTCGGAGCAGAGGGGAATCACATCAGGCTAACCGCCCTGAATGACTATAGCGTTGAATTTGAACGGCACTACATGGATCAGTACGAACCGATTCTGGCCTGGAGTGAGGATGGCAAACAGCTATCGATACGCAACAAAGGGCCACTGTGGTTAATACTGCCACATCACAAATTCCCGGAGCTGACTGGCGAAATCCATACCGGAAGAATGATCTGGCAGTTGTCACGGATTGAGATCTACTAATGAGCGAGAGTCTGGAGATTATCCGCAAAACCTATCGCCAGAAACGCGCGTTACTGATCGCACTGATACTGATCTTTTTTATCAGTGCCGCGGTCAGCCTGTTCCAGTTGCGCCAGTCAATCACAATCCTTGATCAATACTACACCACCAGTGTCTTTTCGATGTTTCAGTTAAAAATGGAACTGCGGCGCTTTGATGATGCACTGACCCTCTATCAGGCAGCACCGAACACAACTCACCTGGATCAGCTGAAATCTCGTTATGACATCCTCTGGAGCCGCTTTCCCGTCTTAATTGAGGGTGATGATGGTGTACAGATACGCAGTATAGAAACCGCTGAAAGCACCATAAACCAGGCCTTTGAAACGGTTAAATCGCTGGAGAATGACATTTTTAACAGGCTTCCTGTCGACCCTGAGTACAGCGTTCAGATAAAGCAAACACTGAAGCCTCAGGTTGACGCCGTTGATGCTCTTTCAATGCAGGACTATTACCGCACTAACGCTATTCTTAACCGCAGCGACAGCCAGGTTCTCGATCTGCAGCGACAGCTTATTCTGCTGATGTTTGGCCTGATTTTCACCGGCAGCCTGTTGTTACTGATGATCATCCGCGAGAGCAGACTGAACCGCCACCAGGCAGAGCACGACAGCCTGACCGGAATACCCAACCGGGCGTTCCTGAAAAAAAAGATCTCCCGTTACTCTGATAAAAAGCAGCCCTTCGCCCTGCACCTGCTCGACCTGAATGGCTTCAAGGATATCAATGATACCCTGGGACATCACATTGGTGATGCTCTGCTGCAATCCGTCTCCAGACGCATGACGGAGGAGATTGATAAACGTTATAACTGCGTCACCTGTCGTTTAGGCGGTGATGAATTCGCCATTATTCAGTCAACGGTTCGCGGTAAACAAAGCCTGAACATTATTGCCGATAAAATCATCAGCCTGTTTGATCAGCCGTTTGAGATCGGCCAGCACACCTGTTTTATTGGCGCCAGTATCGGCAGTGTTATCTACCCGGAACATGGGAACGATGCCAGCAGCCTGCTAACCCGCGCAGATATTGCCATGTATAAAGCCAAAGAGCGGTCAAATCATTCAACACAGATGCTGTTTGATTTTGAGATGGATGTTCAGATCAACCGACGGCAACAGTTACAGCGGGACCTGCGTGAGGCGATTGAAGCAGAAAAACTTCAGCTGGTGTACCAGCCAATAGTGTCTCTTGAAGAACAGCACGTTGCCTCACTGGAAGCGTTGTTGCGCTGGAATCATGAAACCTATGGTGCCATCCCGCCGCTGGAGATCATCGAGATAGCCGAAAAATACTCAATAGCCAACCTGCTCGGCTGCTGGGTAATTAAGCAGACATGTTTGCAGATAGCTCAGTGGCAATCCATGGGCTTAAAAGCCATACCCGTGGCCATCAACATATCGCCATCCATGCATCAGCTTGATCTTGCCAGCATCATTAACCAGTCACTGAATGAGTATGGCCTGCCCAAAGGATTGATCAGGGTTGAAGTCACAGAAGATACCAGTATGCATATCCTCAAAGAGACCCAGAATCTGCTTCCGGAATTAGCTCGTCAGGAGATAAGCATTGCTCTGGATGATTTTGGTACCGGCCTGTCATCACTCAGCCACCTGCAGCAACTGCCGATCCAGACGCTCAAAATCGACCGTTGCTTTATCAGCAAGATCACCGTTGATCGCACCAGTAGCCTGTTGGTGAAAAACATTATCCGTATCGGTCATGACCTGGGGATGCGGGTCGTCGCAGAGGGAATCGAAGACGCTGCAGCAGCCCACCTGCTAACCTCTTTCCAGTGTGATTTTGGGCAAGGTTACCTATTCAGCAAACCCTTAAAACCAGAGCTCATACCCGACTTTTGCAGAGTACAAAAAGCAGAATCTTCGACTTCAGGCGCATAGAAAGGCTGTTAATCAAATGCAATCATGACGACAACAATTATACTAAAAGCGAAGACCAATAAAGGTAACCGTCATGAACCTGTCAGAAATAGGCACTGTCGATAAAGGCCTCAGCCTTCAGCAACAGTTTCATTTGGATCTGACTAAGCGGGCACGTGGCGGTATCGTAATATTTTTAGCCTTATGGCTTCTGACCGCTCTCTGGGTCAATATCATTGAAGACCACCCATATATCTTTTACCTGAATACCCTGCTGTTGGTCATTGCCGCATTGTTGCGCATTGTGCATTACCATTTCATCATAAAAACTGAAAGCTATAACACTACCCGAAACTATTTCTGTCTGGTTGGGCTAATACTGTTTAATGCAGTTCATTGGGGAGTGATGTCTTCATGGGTTATTTATGGCAGTGACTATTCAGCCTTGCAGACCCCTTACATGATTATACTGTCGGCACTTGCGATTGGCGGCACATCCGTCCTCAGCATCTCTAGAATCGTTAGTATTCTCTATCCGATTTTGGTGTTCGTACCTGGGTTGATTGTTGGCACAATAATAGAAGGAACAGATAATCTGATACTGATCATTTTAGCGAGTATCGCCGTGATCTATGTTCTTGAAGCCGCTCGCACCTCCCGCGCCGACTATTGGCAAGCGGTTTACAGCCGAAAAGAGTCTGACGATAGAGCATTATTATTAGAAAAGAGCAGTATCACTGAACCACTCACATCCCTGTATAACCGGATGTACTTTAACCGTTGCTATGCCAGTGAGTGGCAGCACTGTATCGAGCTGCAACAGCCACTCAGCGTCATCATGATCGATCTCGATCACTTTAAAAAAGTTAACGATACCTACGGTCATTTCGCGGGCGATAAATGCCTTAAAAGAGTCGCTCAAGTACTCAAACAAGAGTTAAAACGCTCCACCGATATGATAGCGCGGTATGGCGGTGAAGAGTTTATCGTCCTATTGCCAGCGATACCGCTGAAAACAGCAATCACAATCGCAGATGATCTGGTCCAGGCAGTTTCAGAGATCTCGTTTAATTGGAGTGGAGAGATCATCGAAGTCACCTGCTCTGCCGGTGTTGCGAGCACTCAGCCTGATGCAACGACAAACAACCAGACGTTTCTGATGGCGGCTGATGATGCTATGTATAAAGCTAAGGCATCAGGCCGAAACCAATATTCAGTAGCACCGCCATTGAAATAGCCACAGAATCGCTACACATAGTTAGTCCCCGGTCTGATTTACCCTTCTCCATGGCCTTATTCGATTGAGATAAACTAATATATTAGTTAACATATTAATCACATAAAGGAGAATATAATGAGCATAAAGCTGTCAGTTGTTGACCAGTCCCCCGTCCACGGCTCCCACGCCGCGATAGATGCCCCCGGGCTGACCATAGAACTGGCACAGCTGTGTGACACGCTGGGTTACTACCGTTACTGGGTCGCCGAACATCACGACAGCATTCACTTTGCCAACCCCTGTCCGGAAATCATGGCCACGGCAATTGCCAGTGTCACCCAAAACATCCGCGTCGGCAGCGGCGGCGTCATGCTCAGCCATTACAGCCCGTTAAAAGTGGCTGAGTGTTTCAAAATGTTAGCCACCCTGTTCCCCGACCGCATCGACCTGGGTATCGGCCGGGCGCCCGGTGGAACCGGCCTTACCTCTCAGGCACTGGCATACCCGCATCAGCCTCATCATGGCGATCTGTATGCACAACAGGCCCAGCTGCTGAAAGGGTTTATCGAAGGTAGCCTGCCGCAAAATAACGCCTTCAGCCAGATAAAAGTGATGCCCGACAACAGCCCGCAACCGGAACTGTGGATGCTCGGCTCCAGCGGAGGCAGCGCGGGCTTAGCCGGCCATCTGGGGTATAACATCGCCCTGGCCCGCTTTATCGACCCGGACAACTGCCACCCGTCAATCTTCACCGAATACCTGGAACAGTGGAAACGGGCAGAACACCCGGGCACACCCACCAGAATGCTGGCGATCGCCTGCATCTGTGCCGACACCGAAGCCGAAGCAAAGCTACGGGCAGGTACAGCGGTGTATCGCAAGCTGGCCGCCCAACTGGGTATGCGGGAAGCCTTCCTTACCCCGGCCGAGGTTCAGGATCGTTATAAAGCGTTTCCGGCAGCCCACCAGGCCGAATATGATCATATCCTCAACGGCTACACTGTCGGCACACCGGAGCAATGTGCCGAAGAGATCACTCAACTGGCCAGCACCTTTGATTGTAACGAGATCGCCACCGTTGCAGTAACCCATAGCCAGGCAGATCGAATCGATAGCTATACGCAGCTGATAAAAGGTTTTTAACAACCGCCGCTCGAACGTCTGTCCCGACCAGCCCATTACTCGAAGAAGTATTAGCTGCATCCAACCTGGATGCAGCCTGGATATAACCTATTCAAACCTGACGCTTTCAGTAAACAGTATTGGGCATCACAACCTGTAAGATAAAAATACAGATCATAGTACAGAATGCCCCTTTAATACGTATCAGCACCCACAAACATTTCTGACTTATACCCACCACCCAAAATGGGTAATGACGCTACTCTTCTGCTTGTTAAACTATCTCTCTTTTGCCACTATAAGCCTGTTGGTTGGGATGAAAAAGAGTCCCGTTTGAAAAGTCAGACATCGTCCCCCCCGGCGATATTGGATCTCTTTTCGTTGTACCCAACTGACATTAAATCTCGCGTCACTATTAGACAAATAGTCCTCAGACGCCACTGCGTGACTTGCCAGGGATTAGGCATGTCTGCGTATTTGATAAAATCAACTCAGCTCGTTGTTAGAATGTTGCTTCCCAGCTTACCCGTCGTTCGCAAATCCTGCTTAAACAGGTTTCTTAGCCCATATCATTTTATTTTTAAACTGCCTCGACTCTGGCTTCCTGCTTCGTTCTACCTCCGCCACCCCTGGAGTCGTGTTCGGCAGTGAACACCATTTACGCAGCTGCAACCGCTCTTGATTAGCTGTCGTCCTGAGCGCATTACCTGACACATAAACCACATTATCGTCGCGAGTGCTGCGTACCCGGAATCTGATTTCTGTGTCGCAGGCTGCATATTCTTTCCCTGTTGTATTCACTGCATCAATTCACAGTAAGCAGTTATTCTGTTTCGTGAAAACTTCAATAAAGCTAAATTAAATATTTAAAGGCACTGCGTTAATTAACCATTCCTAGCCGCAATGTTTCTTAAAATTCTCCGCCTGTTCCAGAATCGCTTTATAGGCATCATCATTGGCCACAGGCGGATAACCGAATTCGGCCAGCAGTAGAATCAACTTCACTTGCAGCTCGGCTTTTATATCTTCTCGCTGATTCCAGGCGGGAAAGCTGGCAACACTCTCAACCTCTTCTCTGGCGCGTTTCGCCAACTGAATCATCTTATCTTTGGGGTAGAAAAAATCGTATTTAACCGACAGGGATTTCAGGATGTCGTAGAACGCTTTCTCTTCATAGTCGATACCCATATCGGCAAACGACGTCATTTCGGTTTTCAGGTCGTGATAGAGATCGATAATTTCATTCGAGAAGTCTTCCAGCACGCTACTAACGAGTACATCATCTTCTCTGCGCTCGTTATATTTATCCACCAGCGCTTTGAACTTTTTAGAAAAATCGATAGCTTGCATCCTGTTGGTTTTCGACACTTCACCAATCGCTTTTTCCAACAGTTTTTGCAGCAGTTTAATCTTGGTGTTCGGCAGTTTTATTTTGTCGATTTTGGCGAGGTAATCTTCATCGAAAATATCGATAGCGCCCTCACCCTCTTCTCCCAGCTTAAAGATCTCTTCGACGCCATCACTTTTAATCGCTTCAGCGATCATCCCGCGTACTTTGGCGTTCATCTGCGCGGTATCGGGTGCCGTGCCCCGGATTAGCTTGAAGATAATAGAGCGAATCGCCATATAAAAATGGATATGATCTCGTTCATCTTTAGTGATCTGTTCATTACCACAGCAGATGTCATAAGCCGCTTTAAGACGTTTAGTAATGTCCATAAAGCGCTTTTCAGTTTTCTCGGTTTGCTGAGCATACTCTCCGGCCCGGTTAAGGCAATTTAACTGGCTAACCGGGTCAGCGGTAAAATAATCTGAGCTATCAAAGTGATAAAAGGCCTTGTTCAGCAGATCTAAGTGGTTACGCACCTCAATAATCGACGCGGCGATATCTTCAAAGTTATCACTGCCACTACCACCGAACTGTTTCAACGCTTTGTTCATGCTGGTTTTGATGCCGATGTAATCCACCACCAGCCCTTTACTCTTGCCTTCAAACTTGCGATTGACCCGCGAAATCGTCTGTATCAGGTTATGCTGTGATACCGGCTTGTCGATATACATGGTATCGAGAAAGGGCACATCAAAGCCGGTCAGCCACATATCCACCACAATGGCGATCTTAAAGTTAGACTTAGCCAGCTTAAACTGGCGGTCCAGCGCTTTACGATCGTCTTTGCTACCCAGCAGATTCCACAACGCTTTATCGTCATCTTTATTGCGCGTCATCACCATGCGCACCCGCGCCGAGGCTTTTATCGCCTTACGCTCTTTGTCGCTAAGTGATTCACCCTTAGCGCAATTCAGCACCTCAAACCATTCGGGACGCAGGGTTTGTAATTCCTGATACAGCTGATAAGCAATCTGCCGTGAACTACTGACAAACATCGCCTTACCCGCCACAGTAGAGCCCTCTGCCACGCGGTCTTCGTAATGCGCCACAAAGTCCTTCGCTAAGGCCTGAATACGATCCGGGTCGCCGAGAATCGCCCCCATGCTGGCCATCGCTTTTTTACTGTCGTCTATCTGATAATTGCTGGCCCCATCGTCGGCACATTGCTGATAGTACGCTTCAATCTCTTTCAGCTTACTGTTATCCAGAATGACCTTTGCCGCACGGCCTTCATAGACAATGCGCACGGTAATCTCATCCCTGACCGACTCGTTCATGGTGTAGCTATCGACAACACACCCAAACACATCCAGGGTGGCGTCAATGGGTGTGCCGGTAAAGCCCACATAGGTGGCGTTAGGCAACGAGTCATGCAGATATTTGGCAAAACCGTAGGTTTTTCTAACCCCTCGGTGTTTACCTTCGGTCACCACTGATATTTTCTGGTCGAGGTTAATCTGACTACGATGCGCCTCATCGGAGATACAGATCACATTACAGCGATCGGTTAACAGCGCGACATCTTCAGTAAACTTATGAATCGTGGTGAGAAATACCCCGCCGCTCTGGCGGCCTTGCAGCTTGGCGCGCAAGTCTGCACGGGAGGCCACCGTTTCAACAATCTGATCGCCAATATAGGTTTTGGCATTGGTGAATTGCTGCGAGAGCTGATCATCTAAGTCGGTGCGGTCGGTGATCAATACAATGGTAGGGCTTTCAAAGTCCACGCTCTTCATCAACAGACGCGCAAGAAACTGCATGGTAAAGCTTTTACCGCAACCGGTCGCACCAAAGTAGGTGCCACCTTTGCCGTCGCGTACAGCGTCGTCAGCGATAATATTACCTGCACTATCACGCTTTTTCTGATGCTGTTTTATATTCTGGTAGAGCTTGGTTGCCGCGTAATATTGCGGATAACGACAAACAATCTTGATCTCCTGATGGCTTTTATCGGGGAAGTAAATGAAGTGCCGGATCACCTCACGTAAACGCCGCTGATCAAACAGCCCCTGCACCATACTGTTGAGTGAATCGATGCCCTGTTTATCAACCGTCTCGTTGCCGCTGATTTTGCGCCAGCCATAATAATACTCATAGGGCGCAAACAGGTTGCCCAGCTTATTATTCACCCCATCACTGATTACACAGAGGGCGTTATAGATAAACAACTGCGGGATATCCCGACGGTAGCGGGTGCAGATCTGCACATAGGCATCGTGAATCGTGGCTTCTTCACGAATCGCGCTTTTAAACTCAAACAACACCAGCGGCAAGCCATTAATATACAAAATGCCATCGGGAATACGCAGTTCCCCCCCACTGGCCGACGCTACCCCTTCAATCTCCAGCTGGTTTACGATTTTATAGATATTGTGTCTATTGGCCTGATAGCCCGGGCCTGTTTCGGCAACAATCGAGAGCTGATCCACTTCACCCCCCGTGGGCACACGCATCCTGGCTAGGTCGCTGTAATCAATCAGCTGTATGTAGATATCTTTATCGGCTGGATCTTCGCGCTTGAGTAAAAAGCCATCACTTAACCATCTGCAGAAGGTTTTGTTACTGTCATACAGATCACTGGGGGATAGCAGTTCCAGTTGACGGATAATGCCGTTGATCTCATTGTCCGTGATGCCTTCACTGGCATATTGCTGACTTAAAAAAGCACGCAGATCCGATCTGATCAATACCTCTGTCGCACTACGAGAAAGATCGCCCCCCAGCGTATGGGGATAACCCTGCTCCCCCAATAGCTGGATAATGGCGCTTTCTAATTGAGCTTCAGTAAATTTGCGCATGCTTTTTAATAATCCTTTACGTGTTAGCAGTCAGACCAATATCCGTTTACTTTTTCGTATCTTGTTTTTGCAAAGCTACTTTCCCGGAACCTGCTTGGCTTTATCGACCAACGCATCAAAGTCACTCACAATACCCTTTGCGTCGGCAGCATTCCCGATACGTCGTTGCTCGGCAAACTGTTCGTACTGCTCTTCCGCTAAGGCTTTCGCAACATCATGAGATATTTTACCCGCATCCGCCAGTATCGAATGTTCATTAAAGGCTAAGAAGGCATCCAGTTTATTCGCCCACTCCTGCATCGTCATCGGTTGGCCTCTTTCCGCCTGGCTCTCAGCGTAATCCAGATACATGGTGACAATGCGATTTAAACTTTTTAGTTCGGCTTCAGTTAAGTAGTTTTTCGCCAACGGCACATCCCGTTTGGTGACTCGACTACCCGTCCAGCTCGTCAGCCCCATATTAGGTTTACCGCTATCGGCACGTTCAGCCACTAATTCAGCGGCGGTATGCCCATGAATAGCCCAATGCAGCTTATTCTGCACCGTGGCAAAAAACTGTTGGCTCACAGCTGCCCTGGCGTTGTAATCACTGGCCGTGGCGTAGATGTCGGTGATTTTTTGATAGAAGCGTCGTTCCGATGCCCGTATATCGCGGATACGTTCAAGCAGCTCATCAAAATAGTCACGGCTAAAATCCCGCCCCGGATCTTTAAGCCGCTCATCATCCATGGCGAAGCCTTTAACCAGATACTCTTTTAATACCTGAGTCGCCCACTGTCTAAACTGTACACCACGATCAGAGCGCACCCGATAGCCGACGGCTAACACCGCCTCTAAGTTATAGTGATCTAGCAGCCGCTCCACGTCTCGCGTGCCTTCGCGGGCAACTATTCGGAATTTCCTAATAGTTGAATCAGGCTTCAGCTCACCTTCTTCATAGATATTTTTCAGGTGTTCATTAATGGTGGGCGGTGTTTTTCCAAACAACTCCGCCAACTGTTTCTGCGTCAACCAGAGGGTTTCATCTTCAAGCTTCAGTTGCAGACGCACACGACCATCTTCGCTGGTGAACAGCGCCATGGGTAAACGGGTTTGTGCCATCAACTCACCTCATCCATAAGTGGGTTAGTTTCGCTATCAAGCATAGATTCAGGCAGGCGCAGTTCACCGGAGATCAGTTTGGGGAGAAGAGTGTCGCGGAGTTTTGTTAAAGTATTATTTTCATTATTTTTTAAAGTCATTTTATGTATTGTTGAGTCCATAAAACTAGAAAACAACTGCAATAATTTTGCATTGGCTACAGGAAACAACAAGCGATACACATTATTTCTATTCAAGCCTGGAACTGCAGCGTCTGTATTCATGTCTTGAAGTCCCAGTATTTGCAACATCATGAAGCAAAAACTCAAACTATAATCGTCTCTTGGTTTAACAAAAAAAACCGTATCAATTGGATAAAAAGGGCTGCTCTCCCAGTAGAGTGAACCAACAGTTCCCTTTCTACCTATAACTATCCCTGGGCCATCTACGATTGAACTATTGTGATAACCGTTTATACCTCCCGAACCATAAACAGGAACATTCCCATCAATCCGATCAGTCTTCTTTAACGCCTTCCCGTATGCTAACTCCATTATTCCATCAACCCTTTTTACCTCCCACCCCTTCGGCACCCAGCCCAGCGCTTCGGTTTCTTCAAACTCACTGGGAAATAGCTGGCGCACGTCATCGGGCAAGGGTTGATGATCAGGTTTGGCGAGTTGCTGCTGGCGGCGTTGGGCGCGTGCTTGCAGCTCGTCGGGGATAGGGTTACCCGCAGCTAAGGCGTTGTCGATCACTGGGTCGAAATCCACAAACCAACTTTTAAACAAGGCTTGCGCCATCTGCTCTAGGGTTTGGTTGGTTTGACGGTTGAGTTGGATTTTGTTGTCGAGCGCGCTGAGAATATGAGCAATATTTTTTTGTGTTTCATATTTAGGAATTTGTAGCTCTAATTTTCTAAGTTCAGACTGTTTAATCCCCTTAACCGTTGTTCCTGTTCCTCGCCCATCTAACTGATGTTGCACATCATTTGAAATCAATAAATATTTCAAAAACGTATTATCTAAAAAACCCTTTTTTCCACGTAAAGTAATAACTCTTTGAGCTAAAGCAATCTTCCTATCATCAAGCTGAGCCACCTCACCAAGAGGTGCCTCTGTTGTAAGAACTACATCTCCAGGCTCGGGAATGCCTCTACGCATCCACGAATCATAGTCTGCTTCGGCAATAAACTCGTTAACTTGCTGAATAGTCCCATTCTTGATGATTTTAGCTGTTATCAAAGGGATACCTGAATCGGTCTTCTTAGGCGTCTTACCTCGGTAATCAATAATTGCATCCATACAATCTTCAAATAAATACCTTGGCCACTTACTCCCCATAACCCAGCACCTCCAAGTTCTGACGAATAGTCCTATCCAGCGTTTCCGCTTCTTTCATCTGGCGATACAGGGTTTGGCTAAGTTTGCGCATTTTATCTTCAAAGGGGATGCCGTCATCTTCGATATCCGCCGCGCCCACATAACGACCGGGGGTGAGGACGTAATCGTTGTTTTGAATATCCGCTAAGCTGGCCGCTTTGCAGTAACCGGCCACATCCTCATACTGTGCCAGTGTGCCGCTGCCATCCTGCGTTTCACCGCGCCATGCGTGATAGGTGCCGGCAATTTTAGCCAGGTCATCGGGTGTTAGTTCCTTATGAATACGGCTGGCCATGGTGCCCATCTGACGGGCATCGATAAACAGGGTTTCCCCTTTGCGGTTGCGATAGCCGCGGGTTTTATCTTCAGCTTTGTTCTTAGTCAGAAACCATAAACACACGGGAATCTGGGTGGTGTAAAACAGCTGCCCCGGCAACGCGATCATGCAGTCAACGTGATCGTTATCGATAATCTCCTGACGGATTTTACCTTCACCACTGGTGTTAGAACTCATTGAGCCATTGGCCAGAACAAAACCTGCAGTACCGCTTTCACTTAGTTTACTGAGTATATGCAGAATCCACGCATAGTTGGCATTACCGGTGGGCGGTACGGTGTAACCGGCCCAGCGAGGGTCATCAACCAGTTCGTTATCGGCGCGCCACTGTTTTTGGTTAAACGGCGGGTTAGCCATAATGTAATCGGCTTTCAGGTCCGGGTGCTGATCTTTAAAGAAGGTGTCCCCGGCGACATCACCCAGATTGCCGTTAATCCCCCGGATGGCGAGGTTCATTTTCGCCAGCTTATAGGTGGCGCTGGTGTATTCCTGGCCGTAGATCGAGACCTCTTTTTGGTTGCCGTTATGGCTGTTCACAAACTTGATCGATTGCACAAACATACCGCCCGAGCCGCAGCAGGGGTCGTAGATTTTACCTTTGTAGGGTTCCAGCATTTCGGCCAATAATGCCACTACCGATTTAGGTGTATAGAACTCGCCCCCGCCCTTACCTTCGCTGGCGGCAAACTTACCCAGGAAGTATTCATACACCCGGCCAACCAGATCTTCTTCGCTCAGGTGGCAATCATTTTTGCCGCCCGTCATATAAGTATCAATATTGTTAATGGTATCCAGAAGCGCAGCCAGTTTGCTGCTTTCTAACCCCAGGCGCGAGAAATAATTGTCGGGCAACGCTCCGGCCAGAGATTTATTATTTTTTTCAATGCTGTGCAAGGCTGTATCGATTTTAAGGGCGATATCATCCTGTTTACTGTGCTTGATCAGTGTGCTCCAGCGCGCCTCTTCACTGAGATAAAACACATTGCTCTGGGCATAAAACGGCACCATATCGATAAACTGCGCTTTGCCGTCGTCGATCAGGGCCTGACGATGGGCTTCAAACTTATCACTGATGAATTTAAGAAAGATCAGGCTCAAAACGATGTGTTTATATTCCGATGACTCGACGCTGCCACGCAGCTTATTGGCGCTGTCCCAGAGAGATTCTTCAAACGAGGTGTTTTGTTTTTTTGACGATTTAGAATTTGCGGGTGCTTTAGCCATTGCAGAAACGATTCCATTGTATAAGTCACACGCCCTTCCTGGATGTGAAATGACAGGTAAGGGCCTGGTCTTAAAAGCTTGAAAATATGCTTGAATTTATGAGCACCGATTTTGGCAGAAAGCAGAGGGCTTGTCGCCTTACGTTGCTGACCTTATGCTTCCTCAGGGCCAGTTAATATCATAGCGGGTGCTGCGCCCTCCTCCTTCCAGCTTTTTCAGACAGTTTTTTTCCAGAAGATCCGCAAGATGCCGGGTCGCAGTTGCCTTGGATACACCCGCTATGCCCATATATTTTTTGGCGTTCAGATGCCCTTCAAAACCACCAGAGCCTGCATCTAATAGACGGTTGAGCACTTTGGTTTGCTGCGCATTCAGCCCGTCCTGACTATGAACCTGCCAGAAGCGGGCTTTTTGCATCACCAGATCGATACGCGCCAATGCCGTTTCTAACGTGTGCTTAAAGGTGTCTAAATACCAACTCATCCACGGGGTAATATCGACATCGCCTTTCTGAGTCGCTTCAAGAATTTGGTAATACGCCTGCCGCTTTTCCATAATACTGGCGGCCATGGCGTAGAAACGCACCGACTGATTCTCTGCCTGGGCCAGAGCATAATCACTGACAGCCCTCGCCAGACGGGCATTACCATCATCAAACGGGTGCAGGGTGACAAACCACAGATGAGCCTGAGCCGCTCGAAGGATCGGGTCTAGTGTGCTATCGGTGCGGCTGGATTCTAACCAGCCAAGAAACCTATCTAACTGTTCAGCCAGATCAGCCGAACCTTTTTCGAGCGTTTGTTTAGGCGGCGCTTCAAAATGTACAACTTGTCTGCTGACAGGCCCTGAGACGACCTGCATGGTAGCATCACCACGTAGTTCGCCAACACGGATATTAACGAGGCGGTATTCCCCCTCTGCGGATTGTGGAAACAGATAACGATGCCACTGAAACAGGCGCTCCATCGTTAATGGCTGCTGATGATTCTGCGTGGCATCCAACAGCAGTTCAGCCAACCCTTCGGTCTGTGCAGTCACAGGTGTGAGGCCTGCGTCATCAACCCCTAATCGGCGTGCAAGCGAAGAGCGTACAGAGGCTGCATTGAGGTGTTCTCCTTCAATAGCAGAAGACTGCACTATATTTTGTAATAGTGCATCCAACTGGCTGACAGCAGAACTCTCGTCAGCCACCGTATCGATTTTACCCAGCAACCGGCCCAGAAGCTGATGTACTTCACGCAGGCTGGCACTAAGGGCCTTATCATCCCATCTGAACTCAGGCCAGTCTGGCTGTTGCCAGATCCAGATATGCTGATGTGAACAGGTATGATCATCTGTTGGGGACATCGGTCACCTCTGAGTAAGCGTAATATTTATCTGCTCAACTATTTCCAGTTGATCGATCACATAACCACGATATGAGCCGATTAATCGCTCTATTCGGCTCACACTAAGAGCCAATTATAATCATTATTCGGCTCACAGGGAAATTTGAGCGACAGATCGCCTTCCATCGAGCAGGTTAAACCGGCTTACAACAGATCAGAAACAATAAGGTCGAAAAAGATAAAAGACGTTCAGGCACAAAAAAAACAGTCAAGCGCTGGTCTGAAGGTTTCTTCCATCAGGAAAATAAAGCCCAGCCTCCGAAACAAATCTTCTGGCTTCTGGCAATATTTGCAGCCCCAGAAACTAACCGTTCGGTTATATTTTTAACAATGACACAAAAGAAAACAGGTAATATAACCGAACGGTTATATCGCATTGATTTCTTTAACTATTCACCAAGTATGCTTTCAAGTTTTTGATAAGCGGCTTTATGTTTGTCGTCAGCCATTCTGGACAAGTTAATCTGTTTCCATTTTATCGCTGGAAGCTCACTAACACCGTCCAGCTCTAATAAGTGCCAATCTGGCTGCCTGTTTTTAAAAGACAGCAGATAATTTTTTTCATTGGCAGTCAAACCTTGATGAATCAGTGTAACCAACAGTTCGCGAATCTCTAGCAGCTCCTCTAGCGGGACCTCACTGTCTGTCATACTTGCAAATTCACCGCTGTATACTGACTCAATATCCTTGAATTGTGGACGTAATAACTCGGCCATTGGCCGGTTGTGGCTGGATAGATAGACCAATAGCGCTTTGCGTATATCATCGGTTAACCCTTCATTTTCAAGCAGCCACTTAACATCAAAAAGATCCCGCGGATGCTGGCGATCCAGAGCGGCACAGATCTTTCCGGCATACAGGTCAGGCAGAGCGACAACCAACATTTCGGTAAAACCAAACTCATCTTCAACGGCCTCACACACCGCCATGACTTCTGGCTTAAAAACCGTACCCCGTAATACGGGCGATAGCTCAATCTTAACTTGCACACCGTTACGAACGACTATTAATCGTAAAGCATCATCTTTGTTCTTATACGCTTCGGTAATTTGTGTGCCGGTCAAGCGCTCAACGATGGAGGCACTGATAGCATCCAGTGCTTCACGAATCTCGTCCAAAGCGTCATCACGGGATTTCATTGGCAAATATACCAAATCAATATCAACAGATAATCTCGGTAAATCCCGGACAAAAAGATTAATTGCCGTGCCACCTTTCAGCGCAAAGCATGTCTGTTCTGCCACAAAGGGTAACACCTGCATCAGCAATTGAACCTGTTTATAGTAACGGTTATTGTGGTTCATCTATGCTATCCCGATTGCCTTTAGTCATATGAGCTGGCACTGTGATCAAATAGTCTTTATCCAGCTTACCGCCTGTAGCAACCACACGTTTACCCGATCCAAAATCATAATCGCTTCGATTCAATTTGCCGAACCACGAATAGTTTTGCCGCGCAGCCAACCAGAAAAATAGACGCTTTGCTTTAACATTGCGACAAGCCTGTAAAAGACCATCAAGCTTACGTGGGGACAAATTGACCAGGCCCTGCATTAACTCATCAGCATGCTCGAAACTGATGTTTTCTGGCACCCCTGTCAGCAACTCTAATATCGCCTTTTCCGGACATGAGTAATACACCGGGGGTAAAGCGTTATCCCATTCATACTCTTTGAGGTAGCGCCTGTCCGCCATCAGGCTTTCAGGCCACAGGGTTTTCACGCTATAGCCTTTAAATGCCACATCCAATGATAATCGGGACAGCCACGCTGGAAGCTTGTTGAAGGTGTAGAGGGATACAACCTGATTCCCCAGAGGCAGATACTGAAATACCCCGGACAACGATAACGCGCTTATCCCCCCCACATGCACAGCAGGTACAGAAGCCTTCTCCATACGCTGCAATGAAGCGATAACGCCTTCCCAGCGAATACTGCGCGAATACTGGCTATAAACCCCCGATGTCAGCAACAACAGCGTTTTCGTCTTTACAGCATTATCCAGAGCGTGATTACTTAGCCCTTGCGACGCGAGCCACTTTTTGGTCGCCAGCATTCCGTAAGGCAACAATACCTTAAGGCGCTCTTTATACCCGTTTTTCTTTTGCGTATCCGCCAATGCCATATCGTCATTATCCAGAGCAAATAAACCACCCAATAAGTTTATAAAAATGAAAAAACACGGCGATTATCGCCGCATAATAACAGAAATACAAACCATTTTTAGCAGACACGTTTATAAAATAACAGTATCACGGCGAAAAACGCCGTAGAAAATTATTAATTTAAACTACAAATATAGCTGAAGCAGACAAATCGTATGAGGAGTATCTGATAAAAAAGTAAAACTGATCTATTTCAGGCACAAAAAAACCAGCAAAGTGCTGGCCTGATGGTGGTCTTCTCTTCTTGAATAGATAAGTGAAGTGGAAGGATTTGGTGGGCCTAGCTCTATCTAATACTATCCATAAGGCATTGAATTTTAATTAATATAATAAAGACCAATTATAGAATGCCCCTAAAAATGCCCCCGCATTTTTTTCCTTAGCCTACAGAGCAAATTATAAGCTGCCCTCTTTCTCAAACGTTATCGCTTTACCGCATAGATATACTATAACGCTGGTGGCTTGGAGGCCCTATATCAAGCCTGGATTACTACAGTTAAGGGCATACATTATACTCGCCTTGAACGCTTTGACGTTATCTAGCCGCAACTTCACTTACTCCAAGCTAGATCTGGCTTCCACTGAACAATCCATCTGGGAATCTCTGCAGCCGGCATTGGTCTTGCAGTTCCATAACCTTGGGCGAGCTCGAAACCCATTTCTAATAACTGCGTTCCATGAGCTGTAGTTTCTACTCCCTCCACTATTGCTTGACGGTTAAAAGCCGTAGCTAATCCAATAATACCTCTCACTATAGCGCGATCATCAGGCTTCTCTAGCATATCCTTGAAGAAAGTAAGATCAATCTTGAGCAGATCCACGAGTAAACGTTGAAGATAAGTTAGAGATGAAAAACCTGTGCCGAAGTCATCCAATGAAAAGTGAATTGACTCGCTTTTGTTAGCTCCTCTACGCCCTAAATTCAGTTGATAAAACACCTCCGTTGCAAGTTCACCAATCACATTTTCAGCCCATCGTTTACCGAGACTATTCCAACAATAAATAAAATTTAAAACTACCAGCATTGAAAGTAGTATTTAATTTCTGTATAAATACATACTGTTTCGCATATCGAAACATAATTTTACAATAAAAACCAAAATTAATTGGCGCTTTAACGATGAGGATTATGAATGAAAATAAAAAAATCACTGCTGGCTCTTGCGATAGGCGCAGCAACGCTTACATCTCCTCTCTACGCTGCTGAATTTAAAGCAGGTGATACCGATTTCAATATTGGTGGGTATGTCAAATTTGACGCGAGTTACAACAACTTTGCGTATACCGGTAACGGCACCATTGTTACCACCACAGCGCTCAAAAACGGCGACAGTGCTGACGACGGAAACCTAGATATGAGCGCACGTGAATCGCGCTTCTGGTTGAAAACTTCCACACTGATCAACGGTTCGACGCTAAAAACACATATCGAAGGGGATTTTTACGGTAGTGGAGGCAATGAGGTTGTTTCTAACTCACACGGCCTGCGTCTACGTCATGCCTATGGTGAAATGGACGGTATCCTGATGGGTCAAACCTGGTCAACCTTCATGGATCTAGCACACCTAGGTGAGTTGATCGATTTTGGTCAGCATAAAAGCACCATCTTCGTTCGACAGGCCCAAGCACGCTACACTATCCCACTGGAAAACAGCAAAGTGATGTTAGCAGCGGAAAATCCACAAACAGGCTCCACCGATACCGGCACGTTGCCTGACCTGATCGCGCGCTATGACTATAACAGCGATGGCTTTCACGGCTCTGCGGCGATGATGCTACGTCAACTGAAAAGCACCACTGGCGAGACTAAAACAGGCTCCGCGATCAGCTTAACCAGTAAAGTTAAAATTGGTAAAGCCGATGATATTCGGATGCAGTTAAATGGCGGTGCTTTGGGTCGTTATATGGGTCTTATACACCCAGCAACAGAAGGCTCTGGCAGTACGTTTGACATCGTAAACTCCTTTGGCGCTTCGGTGGCTTACCGCCATCTATGGAACAAAGATGTACGTTCAACGTTAATGTATTCTGCCACTCAGGCAGATCCGAACATTGTCACTGCAACGACATTAGACGGCACTCAGTCTCTACATGCCAATGTGCTTTGGGATCTTAATAAGCGAGTACGTTTTGGCGCTGAAGTACAGCGGACCAATCTGAAATATGCGGATGGTTCTTCTGATAACGGTTTGAATCGTATTCAGTTCTCAGCCCGTTACCTGTTCTAATTCCATGAACGTGTCTGAGTAACGAGTCCATGCCAGACACAATGGCCGCGATTGATTAACGGCTGCTAAGGACTTAATAGATAGAGCCATTATCCGCCCCCCCTTCCGGATAATGGCTCTTCTTTCGTTAGATAGGCTGCATAACTCAGATTGTAGTGGTCAACTAATCCCGGACAGTAAGTTAAGATTTTCTTCGGCTCGTGAAGGAGCCTCTCCGTTGTTGTTCCGAGGTTTTATCGCGACGGGACGCCGCTCGCTTCAGGGTTGGTGGTTTTATCACTGGAAGGTGCCAAAAAAAGGTTCATCGCGCTTTACCGGGAAAGGCATCCTTAATCTTCAAGAAGAAGTAAGCCTTGTTCCGGTAGCCATATGCCATATGCCATCCGCTTCACCACTTTGATCTTATTATTCATCCCCTCCAAAACACTCGTGCTCAACCGATAGCTGGCACTCGATACAATGCCCTCAAGATAGTTCCCCAGCCTTCTTGCGAAGAGCTGCAGGGCGTGGATACCACTCTCTTCTGCCATGGCTAACCAACATTTCCAACGCGCTCTCGCGGTGTTTTCGTCAGGTGCATACCAGAGCTCTTTGAGTTGCGCCTTCAGGATGTAGACAGTCGTTAACGGCGCGTTTGCGCTGAGTAACTCATCCAGCTTGTTAGCTTGATCTGCAGCGAGGTTTTCAGGGTTGCGTAACAACAGCCAGCGACTGCGCTTAACCAGGCGCCTTGCCGACTTGTCGTGACGTAATTGGTTCGCTTGATCGACCCGTACTCGATCAATGACTTCGCGGCCGTATTTGGCAATCACATGAAAGAGGTCATAGACTATGCGAGCCTTTGGGCAGTGCTTTTGGACCTCCAGATCAAACGCGGTATTCATATCCATCGCAACAGCCTCAATATTCTGACAGGCGTAGCCAAGCCAGAGGAAGAATGGCCGTATCGCTTCACGGCTTCGCCCCTCGCCGATCCACAGCACCTGCTGTGTATCAGCACAGATCGCTACGGCTGCGTAGCGGTGTCCCTTGTGAAGCGCGAACTCATCCATAATCAACCGTCGCAGCTTACTGCGGTTCGGTGGCACAACATCGCGATTCAGGCGCTGCTTATCGATGTTCTTGACGGTATGCCAGTGCAACCCCAGTAACTGTGAGACATGACGTATCGGCAGGATCTTAGACAGTGTTTCAACCCAGCAGCGCATCGCGTTGGTGAGGTGGAGTCGACCGGATAACCAGTCGATGCGCTCAAGTGCTAGGCCGCAATGGCGACACCGTAGTCGCCGCACAGGCACATCCAGCCAGACCTTGCGATCAAACAGGTCACGCTCTCTGACGCGTCTGATTCGACAGTCATGGACTTTATAACAAGGTTTTGAACAGCCGCCGCAAAGGGGGATGTAATCAGGGCAAGGGCGAAGTTGGATTAACAACGAGTGGTCGGGCTGAACTTCAAAGCAATCAAGTTTGAAGCCTTCCCAGAAGAGGTTCAGCAGGTTAGCATCCATGTTGGCGGTGGTGTTGGTTAAACTGTGGTTTTGGTCGACAACAGCTTAACCGGAAAGGCACCACCGCTTCCTAACTATTTCCCCATAACCTGCGAAGAACCAAAAAAAAGCGCCTCTTAATCATATTAAGAGACGCTGAATGCCCAATATCAAAAGACGGGCGGAAATGAAAAAACGACGTACTAGAACATCGTGGTGGGCAACAGCAAGGACAATATAGGGAACGCAATGAGTGCAATAAGGACTATGATATCCATGACCAGGAAGCGCAATACACCCATAAAGATGTCATACACCTTCACTGCTGGAGTGGTGACACTGGCGATCACAAACACGTTAAGCCCCACAGGCGGTGTTATCAAACTGATTTCGAGCAGTTTAATCACGACAACACCAAACCAAACGAGATCCAGTCCATAACCTTCTACCATTGGGATTAAGAACGGTAGCGTCAGTACTAAAATACCCAGTGGATCGAGGAACATACCTAACAGCAGATAGATACCGGCAATCATGACTAGCAACAACCACAGTGACACATCGGCAGACTCGACAATATCCACCAGTGCAGGAGCCATGCCGGTTAAGGCAACAAAGCCAACAAAGATTTTAGCGCCCGCAGCGATAAAAAAGATCGATGTGGTCTGGGTACAGGTTTCTTTTATCGATTGAACGAACTGCTTCCAATTAAGTTTCTTTTGTAAAACACCGACAAGCACGGCCACAAAAGCACTGATCGCGGCAGCTTCTGTCGCCGTAAATACACCGCCGTAAATTCCGCCAATGATAATCGCAAACAAAGTTAAGGCAGGCCAACATTTTATGGCTGCCTTACGACGATCACCCTTTGATAGCTGAACATCTGGAATAGGCGCCGCTTCAGGGTTACGTTTAACCCAAATATAGATAACGACCAAAAAGCCGGCTAGAGAGAGCAATCCAGGAATAATCCCGGCCAAGAAAAGTCGGTTAATCGACATTTCAGTAAATATACCGTAGATGATGAAAAGTACACTTGGCGGAATCAATGAGCCTAGGGTTCCTCCGACCGCAACTGTCGAGGTCGCCAAGCGTTGATCGTAACCCGCCCGCAGCATCTCGGGGCAACAAATTTTACCCATTGCGGAAGCACAAGCGATACTCGAACCGGTGATCGCAGAAAAACCACCACAACCAAATACCGACGCCATGGCGACACCACCAGGGACTTTCATCAACCAAATGCGGGCCGCATGATAAATATCGGTTGTCATGCCGGTGTGATAAGCCACATGCCCTAATAAGACAAACAGTGGAATCATACTCAGGTCATAGGAGTGCACCAGATCAAAGGTATTAGCAAATACCATTGATAGGGTTGGTGCTATGGCGCGTTCGACTTCAAAGCCGCCGGAGCGCGTAGCAAAAATAATAAAAACAAAAGCAGTTGAAACGCCTGCAAGTGTGAAGGCGATAGGAATCCGAATCGCCAGCATGACTAGCGCACAACCGAATCCGATAAGACCTAACGTTAATGGATCCATGAATCAGCTCTCTTCAATGGTGTCGTGAACAGCATCGGTGCGTTTCACTAGATAATCGGCATCGGCTCGGATCGCCGCACGAAGGTCTGCGATACACACAATACTCAAGCGCAAAACAAACAACAGTGCGCCGAGGAAAAAGATAAATCGGCCCGGCCATTTTGGTAAATCCAGATCACCCCAAAAATAGCTGCCCGCCTCTACGGCATGCGCAAATTCGTTCCACCCGGCTACCGCTAGCGGCAGCAAAATAACAAGACTTAAGGTAGAGCCAATGGCCAGAGTCCAAAGCTTTACACGCTCATTCATCCAGTTAAAAAGAAAATCAATCGTGATGTGACTATAGTTAGCGGTCACATAGGCTAGGGGCAAAAAGATAGCGCCGACCATTAACTCACTAACCAGGGTCACATCGTCGGAAACGCCTGCGCCAGAAAACGTCCGCAAGATAACCGTGGTGGTTATCAATAAACCGAGGGCAACAATACACGCCCCAGCAATGGCCAATGCGCCTAGTTCTAATGTTTTAAGCATCACAGTTACCTCTACTATCCAAATAGCTATGAACCTGACGACCAACAGTATTCCGCCTGAATACCATCATTGGTTAACAAGAACCATCCCTAGTTCTCCCAAAAAAACTCAATAAATTAATACCTTAGCGAGCCCAAGGATAGCCCTTTTCATTTAGCTCTTGAGTGTATTTATCCAGCAAACCTCTATAACGGCTAACCATAGCATCACCATCTAAACCGCTTTGCGTCGCACGCTTAGCCCACTCAACGATATAAGGTTCGCCCACCTTAGATAGCTTTTCTGTATCTTCAGCAGACAGGGTGTAAAATTTAAGACCGGCATCTTTTAATGATTTCTCACCGGTAATTTCACCTTCCAAAGCACTTTTAGAAATGTAATCGACATAGTCGGCAGCAACCTCATCAAGTACCTGTTTCTGCGTTGCGCTTAGACGCTCATAAGAGTTTGTATTGATAAACATACCCAGACCCGCGAACAGTCCCCAGTTTACTTTGGTCACGTTGCTGCTGACTTCATAATGCTTGAGGGCAGCGGAAGGCGCCAAATAGCTTTGAGTACAGTCAATCAGTCCAGTATCCAGCCCTTGGTAAGCTTTGTAGATACTCATATTGACGAGGTTTGCACCTAAATCACCAAAACCTTTACCGTAAGCTGAGATACCACGAATGTTCTTATTTTTAATATCATCCAGCGTGCGGATAGGGTCGCCTTTACATACCACAACAACCTTACCGGCACTGTGCGGAGCAACATAAGCGAGGTTCTGCGCAGCCAACTGGGCTTTAATGGCAGGATCTTGCATATGCTCATTCAATGCCCGTGTGCCAACCCAAGCGTCTTGGTTAACAAAAGGCATATCACCGATGCTGTAAGAGACAAGCTCTCTTGGAAAATACCCCTGAATAATGGTACCCATATCAGCAACGCCGGTGGCCACTGATTGACGCGCCGCTTTAGCCTTAAAAAGTGCACCGCCCCATTGGATATTAATTTTTAGATCGCCACCCGAGCGCAACTCAACTTGGTCTGCAAACCACTGAGTATCCGCAGCCCGCTGGCCACGGTTTGGACCTGGTTCGCCAAAGGTCAATACGGTAGAGGCGAATACTGGCACAGCGGTTAAACTCACTGCCGTCATCGTGCTGACAAGTGCCATCTTTTTTATTAGATTCATTCTCAATTCCTTACGGTTCGGTCTAAGCTTTGCTTGTTTTGATTATTTTCGCTGTGCGAAACGTAGTACCAATTTACACTATTAAAAGCAAAAATCAAGGCTCTCGTATTCATTTATACAATCGTCTTTAATCGCTTTACGCCTAACGTCTATACAATATTATTTTTGGGTTATAAATCGTGATCATAGCGGTAATTACGGCATAAATAGGGGTAATATCGGCTTTCACTTCCGCTCACGCACATGATTATCTCTCCTTTTATAGGCACAGATAGAGTACGTATTAAGAGAAAATTATAAAAACACACAATTTTACTTGGCAGAATTTAATTCTGCTTTTTAACATGGTGTGATTATTAATTCAGTATCGATCTAACGGCGTCCTTATTCTGTAGTCCCATGCGCCATATCCATGCGCGTGACTCAGTCAGCGCAGCAGGGTGCTGATGATAAGCACCCTGCTAGTCATGACGTTAGTCTAGCCTCAATGACTGACTAATTGCGTGATAAAGGGCAACGGTGCCAGCGCTTCTTGCAGCCGCTGCCGTACCCCTTCAAGATCTACATGATGCAGCAACACCAGCACTCGCTGATCCTGCTCGATTTCAATCTTCGGTCTCATCGTCAACCCATGCTCTAGACACATCACTTCAACCATGTCACGAACCACCGCTTCCGCCGCTAGCGCCCGTAAACGAGGTTTGTAAATTTTGCCGACATTGGTCATCGGCATTGCATCAAGCACTACCAATTTTTTCGGTCTCGCCGGTGGCTCATCAACCCCCGCAGCAGTGAACGCTAACAACTCGTCTTCAGTCGCACTAGCCCCTTCAATCAGTGTGACGAAAACCACCGGCAGCTCACCCGCATACGCATCCGGCGCACCGACGGCTGCAGCAAACTGCACGGCAGGATGAGCAGACACCACATCTTCAATCTCTTTCGGATCAATGTTATGGCCACTGCGAATGATTAAATCTTTAGAACGGCCACTCAGATGTAGTCGGCCTTGATCATCAAGCCAGCCCAGATCTCCGGTCGCCAACCAACCATCATCGGTAAACGCGTGACCGGTCGACTGTGTATCAAGAAAACCAGAGAAGAGATTAGGTGACTTAAACAGCACCATACCTTGCTCACCCAATGGCATATCATTGTCACTTGCACCACCTTCGCTATCCAAAGCCACGATACGTAACTGTGCATAGGGCAGTCTAAATCCAACACAACCGGTCGGTGCCACAACGCCGGGAGGAGTAATTGCCGAAATACCCGCCATCTCGGTCATCCCCAAGCTCTCGTGGGCATGCAGACCAAATAACCGCTCGAAGCGTCCGGTTAACTCAGGAGAAAGTGGCGCCGCACCAGTACGACAGTATTTGAGCGATGAGATATCAGCCCCATCGAGTGGCACATTAGCCAGCCCCGCTAGCACCGTTGGCACGGCAGACAAAACCGTGACTCGATAGGCTTCCACCAAGCGCCAAAAATCAGTGATCACATCGCGGTTACGATACAGCGCTGTGGTTGGAATAATCGTCTCCATGCCACATGCAAGCGCCGTTAGCGCACCGGGTAAAACACCCGCAACATGAAACAACGGAAAACCATTGATAACGATATCTTGCGATGTACTGCCCTGAAATTTAACACTGGCCCAGGCGGTAAAAACCTGCGCGCCATGTGAATGGCGTGCAAGCTTAGGTGCACCAGTTGTGCCACCGGTATGAAAATACGCGGCAATATCATCCGCTTCGATAATACGCCCGCTGACAAGGTGATCAGTGGGTTGTTCAGCACGAGCAGCGGTAAAATCAATCACATTGTTGGGTAGATCAGACGGCAACGCGGCTTCATCATGCGGGGCAACACGAAGCACATGGGTCAATGTGGGCACTTGGTTGCATATACGCATCGCTTTCGACCAAATACCACTATCGTCATCATTACCATAGGCAATCAACACCTTGGCACGCCCCGCATTCATCAACGAGATCAACTTTTCATCGTTCAACAGCGGATTCAGAGGCTGCACAATCCCGGCCGCTTCACCGCCCCACAATGCTAAGTGATACTCTAAACAGCCCGGTAACATCACAGCCACCGCATCATCAGGTTTTACCCCAAGCTCATGCAGAAGGTTGGCCGTCTGGTTAATACCCGCTAATAATTCGTTGTATGTCCAACGAATAGGCTCCTCAGATAGGTTGGTGGTGCGCAGGAAAGTGAGTGCATTTCGCTCCCCAAACGCGTGCGCCGAATTTCGCATAATTTCATAAGTGCTGCGCACGGGCAACGCCTGCTCCAGCGGAATCTGTTCCAGTTGCTCAATATCGGCCAAACATTTGATCGGAAACGAAGGGGTAAAAGGTTCGTTTATTGTTGTAGTCTGTTTCTGCATTTTACTTCTCTCAAGTAGGTACAATTAAAAGGTGCCTACATGTTGGGATAATTTGGGCCGCCGGCGCCTTCGGGTGTCACCCAGGTAATATTCTGAGATGGGTCTTTGATATCACAGGTCTTACAATGAACACAGTTTTGCGAGTTTATCTGAAACGCTTTGTTGTGCTGCTCGTCCTCGACTATTTCATACACACCTGCCGGACAGAAACGCTGTGCAGGCTCATCAAATAACACGAGGTTATGTGCCAACGGGATCGTGGCATCCTGAAGTTTGAGATGGCAGGGTTGATCTTCTGCATGATGGGTATTCGACAAAAAGACAGAAGACAATTTATCGAAGCTAAACACACCATCAGGCTTTGCGTAGTCGATTTTGTGGCATTCTGACGCGGGCTTCAGCTGCGCAAAATCAGGTTTAAGGTCATGCAAGGTAAAGGGTAACTTACCTTTGAAACAGTTCTGATCCAAATAGTTAAACACACCGCCAAAGACCATACCAAACTTATGCATCGCAGGGCCAAAATTACGTGAGCACTGCAGCTCTTCATTTAGCCAGCTACGCTTAAAGTCTTCACCGAATTGGGTCAAATCCTTGCCGCCGCCATCGCCACTCGCAAGGACACCTATCAATGTATCGGCAGCGATCATACCGCTCTTCATGGCCGTATGGCTGCCCTTAATTTTGGCAAAATTCAAAGTGCCCGCGTCGCAACCGATTAGTAGGCCACCAGCGAAGCTCATTTTCGGTAAAGAATTAAAGCCCCCCTTAGCAATGGCACGTGCACCATAGGACACCCGCTTTCCACCGTCTAAATATTGTTTGAATACCGACTGGTGCTTCATCCGCTGCATTTCATCGAACGGGCTCAGATAGGGATTTTCGTAACTAAGATCGGTGATTAATCCCAGCACGACTTGATTATTCTCGGAGTGGTATAAGAATGATCCACCCGCCGCATTTTTACCTAAAGGCCAACCGGCCCCATGAATAACCAGACCGGGTTTATGTTTTGCCGGATCGATATCCCACAGTTCTTTAATACCTAGGCCATAGTGCTGAGGGTCGCTATCACTATCAAGATTAAATCGGCTGATTAACTCTTTGCCTAAGTGACCACGGCAACCTTCAGCAAACAGAGTGTATTTGGCATGTAGTTCCATACCCGGCATATAGCTATCTTTTGGTTGTCCATTTTCATCGACACCCATATCACCGGTAGCAATCCCTTTGACTGCGCCATCATCACGATAAAGAATTTCAGCAGCGGCGAAACCGGGGAAAATCTCAACCCCTAATGATTCGGCTTTTTCGGCCAGCCAACGCGTCAGATTGCCCAAACTAATAACGTAGTTACCTTCATTATGCATCGTGCTTGGCACCATGCAATTAGGTATCTTGGTGGCTTTCTGCTCATCTTTAAACAGGTAAATTTCGTCAGCACTAACTTTCTCGCCTAATGCCAGCCCCTGCTCTTCCCAATCAGGAAAGAGTTCGTTAAGTGCGCGAGGCTCAAACACCGCACCCGATAATATATGGGCGCCAACCTCTGAACCTTTCTCTACGACACAGACCATTAATTCCTGATCATTGACTTGAGCCTGCTGCATCAATCGACAAGCAGCAGAGAGCCCGGCGGGTCCTGCTCCAACAATGACAACATCAAATTCCATCGCTTCGCGTTGCACGATAGCCTCCAAATAATTATTTAGATCGTTACTGCCGTTAAAGCGTGCAATGACATCGCTACCCTCACGCCATAAGGGCAACACACCATCCATGACTCAACGTCTTTTATAAAAAAGCCCTAAGTAAAACTTAAGGCGAAGCCAGCACCCTTAAAATGGTGCTGGTCTACCAGGGAAAACGCTATGAGATGATACAACTCAGAGGCTATGCGCTAACTCAGGCACTGCATCAAACAGGTCATCGACCAAGCCAAAGTCGGCCACTTGAAAGATAGGAGCTTCTTCATCTTTATTAATAGCAACAATGACTTTAGAGTCTTTCATACCCGCTAAATGCTGGATCGCACCTGAAATACCGACAGCAATATACAGATCCGGGGCAACAATTTTACCCGTCTGCCCTACTTGCATATCGTTGGGTGCATAACCGGCATCCACAGCGGCACGAGAGGCGCCTACCGCAGCACCCAGCTTATCCGCGACCTGCTCTAATAGGTTGAAGTTACTACTATTACCCATGCCTCGACCACCCGAAATAATGACCTTGGCACTGGTCAGTCCAGGTCGATCCGATTGCGCCAGTTCCTCTTTAACAAAAGAAGACAAGCCTGCATCCGTAACCTTATCCAGCGATTCAATCGTTGCACTACCATCACACGCAGCAGCATCAAACCCCGTTGCCCGCACCGTAATCACCTTAACCTTATCCATAGATTGCACGGTCGCGATGGCATTACCCGCATAGATAGGCCGCTTAAACGTATCGACACTGACAACCGCTGTGATCTCAGAGATCTGCGATACATCTAAGGTCGCTGCAACCCTAGGCATAAAGTTCTTACCATTGGTAGTCGCTGGTGCCAGCACATGACTGTAATCTGCCGCCAACTCAGTCACTAACAGACTGATATTTTCCGCTAACTGATGAGCGTAGACCGAATGATCTGCCACCAGTACGCGGTTCACACCGCTAATCTTGGCGGCTTGCTCTGCAACTGCGTTGCAGTTCTCACCCGCAAGTAATAAATCGACGTTGCCGCCAATCTGGACAGCGGCGGTCACCGTGTTAAGGGTTTCATCCTTTAAGGACCCATTATCGTGTTCAGCAATAACCAGAATACTCATATCAGATAACCTTTGCTTCATTTTTTAGCTTTTCAACCAACTCACCCACACTACCGACGAGCACGCCGGCACTTCGCTCTTGTGGGGATTCAACAAGTAAGGTTTTAAGTCCCGATATGACATTGACGCCAAAGTCAGCTGGCGTTTTAACATCCAGAGGCTTGCGTTTAGCTTTCATGATATTGGGCAAAGACGCATAGCGAGGTTCATTTAACCGCAGATCTGTGGTGATAATCGCGGGCAAATTCAGCGACAGTGTTTGTAGACCACCATCGATTTCGCGCGTCACTTCAACGCAGTTTTCACCCACGTTAATCTCTGAGGCAAAGGTTCCTTGAGACATGCCGGCCAGCGTCCCGAGCATTTGCCCTGTCTGGTTATTATCGGCATCGATCGACTGCTTGCCTAAAATAACCAAATCTGGCTGCTCAACCTCGACCACCTTGGCTAACAACTTAGCAATGGCCAGAGACTCTAACGGCTCATCGGTTTCCACCAAAATACCGCGGTCAGCCCCTAAAGCCATCGCCGTGCGAATTTGCTCCTGAGCCACCTTCGGTCCAATAGAAACGACGATTACCTCATCAGCAACCCCCTTCTCTTTCAGGCGAACGGCTTCCTCTACCGCTATTTCACAGAAGGGGTTCATCGCCATTTTTACATTGGTAAGATCAACACCCGATTGATCACTTTTAACGCGGACCTTGATGTTGTAATCAATCACTCGCTTAACGGCCACTAATACTTTCATAGCTCTACCTTACTATTATCGGTTGGCAACTCAGCCGGCAGCGGCTTTATTAATTAATGATTGCAAATGGTAATCACGCGAACCCAACTGATTATTAATACAGGTTAGACGCTTGAAAAAGTGCCCTACATCTAGTTCATCAGTAATGCCCATACCACCGTGAAGCTGCACCGCTTGCTGGCCAACTAAACGTCCGGCACTGCCAATCTTAACTTTCAACATCGACGCCACACGGCTTGCTTCTGGACCACCTTTAGCCACTTCCATCGCAGCAAAATACACCATCGACTTAGCTTGCTCGGTTTCCATAAACATATCGGCTAAACGGTGCTGCAATACCTGAAAACGACTGATCGGCTGGTCAAACTGCTGCCTAGTCTTGATATATTCTGACGTCGCAGCTAACAGTTTCTCCATGATGCCGACTGCTTCAGCGCCTAACGCGACAATCGCCTCGTTCAGTACCAACTCAATGGCTGGCGCAGCCGAATCGGCCTGGCCCAGGATAGACGACGCGGGCACGGTTACTTCAGTCAAACCAACGTCAGCGGCACGAAGCCCATCATTCGTGGCATATCCACGCAACTGCACGCCGGCTGACTTAGGGTCGATCAAAAATAGAGTGATACCTTCAGCGTCACCCACGGCACCCGAGGTGCGGGCTGGCACTAATAAGTAATCTGCAGATTCAGCACCGAGGACCACCGCTTTATGGCCATTCAATACATACTGGTCACCCTGCTTCTCAGCACGAGTTTTCGTTTGAGACACATCAAAGGCAGCTTGAGCCTCGCTATGGGCCAAGGCCAGTTTTAGTTCGCCGGCAACAACCTGCTCAAGCAGTTCCAGTTTTTGAGCATCGTTCGCTTGCTTCTGAATCAGGTTCGCGCCTAGCAAAACGGTCGCGTAATAAGGTTCGACCAATAGGCCCTTACCAAACTCTTGCTGCAACACCATCGTGTCGACCAAGTCACCATCCAAACCGCCATAGGGTTCTTTGATCGGTAGCGCTAACCATCCGAGTTCAGCAAATAACTTCCAGTTATCCTCACTGTATCCCGCTGGACTGTTAGATAACCCCCGACGGGTTTCAAAGTCATAGTCATTTTGAATAAATTTTGCTGCGCTATCCTGCATCATTTGCTGAATATCGTTCAGTGAAAAATCCATCACTACTCTCCTATAGCCCTAGCACTTGCTTGGCGATGATGTTCTTCTGAATTTCATTAGTTCCGCCGTAGATACTGACTTTACGATCGTTGTAATAAGTCGGTGCAGCTTTAGCGGCAAACAGTGGCCCGATTGACTCGCCATCGAAGCCTTCGGTGTACTGTTCAGGGACAAATGGCAAGGCGTAAATACCGGCGATTTCAAGTACCAGCTCATCCAACATCTGGATCATTTCTGAGCCTTTGATCTTTAAAATTGACGACTCAGGCCCCGGTGCTTTACCGGTTGAAACAGACGATAGTACTCGCAGCTCGGTATACTCTAGCGCCTTAAGCTCAACCTCGATCTCGAGTAACCGAGCCATAAACACAGCATTAGAGTTGAGGTCTTCTCCCCTTGCTGCTGCTTCATCAATCATTTTCTTAATCGAATTAAGTCGTGCCTTAGACTCGGCAACACGGGCAATACCTGTCCGCTCATGGGTCAGCAGAACCTTGGCATAGGTCCAACCCTTACCTTCTTCACCAATTAAGTTATTGGCAGGCACACGTACATCATCAAAATGCACTTCATTGACTTCATGAGTGCCATCGATAGTGATGATCGGCGTCACACTTACACCAGGCGTCTTCATATCGATCAGGAGAAAACTAATACCCTGTTGCTTGCGACCACTATCATCGGTACGAACCAAGCAGAAGATCCAGTCCGCATGCTGACCTAATGTTGTCCATGTTTTAGTACCACTAACAATGTAGCTATCACCATCACGAACGGCTTTAGTCTTCACTGAAGCCAGATCGGAGCCAGCATTCGGCTCAGAATACCCCTGACACCACCAAACATTGGTCGCCAGAATATCGGGTAAAAATCGCGCCTTTTGCTCTTCAGAACCATAGGTGTAGATAACCGGTGCCACCATCGCCAACCCAAACGGAATAATGCGAGGTGATTTTGCTTCGGCGGCTTCCGTTGCAAAAATATACTTCTGCGTCGCTGACCAACCCGTACCACCGTGCTCTACTGGCCAGTTGATACCCGCCCAGCCTTGATCATATAAAGCTTTCTGCCAAACGATATGATCGTTTTTGGTGAGGTAGATACCCTTTTCCTGCTTATCCTTTACCGCAGCAGGAAACTTATGTTTAAAAAATTCCCGCACCTCTTCACGAAAGGCGAGTTCTTCGTTTGTAAAATCTACATTCATCTCTTCACTCCAGCCTAAGAATATCTTCATTGCAAAATATAGTACCAATATAAATTAAAACAGACAACGAATTATGACTTTTATTTTCGCATAGCGAAACTACAGTTCACAAAAAGTAAGCGCATTTAATCTCTTAAAGCAACCCAGATGGTCATGAAAGCAACCATGAAAATGGCTCAATTAGGGCAATAATAGGGAGGTAAGCAACACAGGAGGGGCAAATCATGAATACACTGACGAACCAAACCTAGGTAGTGATATAGACAATAGAGAGAGGTAGAGCAGGCAATAACGAATATGTAACATACAGCGCTATCAATGATGACTAGCGAGAGCTAATCGATCTCGCCCCCAGATGCTCAACGCAAGCAAGCCGGGCAGTTACCTTAAAGATCGAACCCAATAAGCAGAAAATAGGCTACCAGCAGCGAGGCTGAGCAGCCGTAGAGACATGTTTGGCCTGCCGCTTCGTGTTAGCACTCAACGGCCTGGACCAAGGATGTAACAACCTATCATTTCTTCAGCTTAGCACTCAGCTTTTGACGCACGGCGATAGATTCATCGGACTGCAGCATCTGATTAAACAACATAAACTCTTCTGTCATTCGCTCTTTCAGCACTTGATGCTGACCCTGCTTAAGTAACAGCTTGGTAATCGATAGCGCCTCAACAGGCTGTTGCGCCAGTTGCACAGCTTTATCAAAACCGAATGTCTTGATATCTTGATCCGCTACAATACGTGTCACGAAACCGGCATCAAGTGCCGTTTGAGAGGTGAAAAAGTCGCCTAACATCAATAACTCTGCCGCTAAACGATGTCCTGCCAATGCGGGCACCATTAAACTGGAGCCCGCTTCAGGACAGACACCCAGCGCAACAAACGGTAAGCGAAAGCGAGTCTCGGGAGCGGCATAAACCAAATCACAATGAAGTAAAATGGTAGCACCAATACCCACCGCCAAACCTGCAACAGCGGCCACAACCGGTTTACTGAAATCATGTATGACTTCTAACATGACCGCTGCAGGTGAGGGTTTACTTGGATCTCGATCATTAAAATCAGCGAGATCATTACCCGCCGTGAAGGCATCCGCCGTGCCGTACAATAAAACAGACTTAATTTGCGAGTCCTGTTCGGCTATTAAAAATGCCGAACGAATCGCATCATACATCGCACGATTAAGCGCGTTTTTCTTGTCCGGTCGATTAAGACCGATCTGCATGACACCCTGTTCGCATGTAACATCAATAAATTCTGAATTAGACATTGCTTTTCACTCAACTGAAAAAACTTAAGCTGGCTCTCACCCGCTTCTCAGTTACAACTTAGAGACAGAACTCATTCGCTGTAATGCTTCGTTAGCCTGACTCTCGAGGGTGGCAATAATATCGGCCATCGGCTCAATCTGTTTTACAAACGCAAGTGCATGCCCAGCAGACAACACACCACGGCTACAGTCACCGGTCACATAAGCTTCGCGGCCTATTTTTCCAGAAATGAGAGGCAGTAAGTCTTGAATAGTGACATGCTCTAATTCAGCTTCTTTTGCTTGTACTAGCGCGGTTGTATCATTCTTAAGCGCGCGAACCGTGTTACGAATACTCGACATAATCAGGGTCGTATCTGACTCCGACACATTGATCAAATGACGCTTAAAGTCATCATGTGCCCAGATTTCCTCGGCAACCAGCAGCTTCGTGCCCATCACAACCCCTGAAGCCCCCATCATCATCGCCGCAGCGATTTGTGAGCCATGACCGACGCCGCCGCCAATCAGGTAGGGAATCTCCAGCTTCTCTAACGCCATCGCCGAATTAACGAAACTACCTATCATTTCCATCCCAGGATGCCCACCACACTCAGCACCAACGATCGAAACGGCATCGACACCGATAGCCTGTGCTTTGAGCGCATACTTAACTGCAGGCACTTTATGCAGCACCTTTACCCCTGCCGCTTTTAGCATCGGCAGATAAGCTTCAGGGTTGCGCCCCGATGTCTCTACAACTTTAATGCCTTCATCAATGATAATTTGAAAAACCTCTTCGGTTTTTTCACCCGGCACCAGCTTAGGCAGCATCGAAACATTGACACCAAAGGGGGCATCACCGCACAGTTCACGACATTTTCGAATCTCAGCGCGCAGATCATCTTCCTCAGGAAACATGGCCGCCACGATAAATCCAAGAATTCCAGCGTTAGCCGCCGCAGCGACATACTCTGCGTTGGCCAGCCACATTAAACCGCCAGCAACGATCGGCAGCCGAGTGCCAAAAAGCGCTTTAAAATCTCGGCCGGATTCAACACTAGACATTATATTTCTCCCCATTCAAAAGCAGGGTTGAAGTTGCCCGGCCGCTAAGCCGAGACAGACCCTGCTGATACAAACAATTATTATTTTGGTGTTATCAATGCTGTTCTGAAGCCCACTGGGAGAGTGTTTTACCCTCTTTCACCAACGTCTCAAGCAATGCTGAGGGAGCCCAATTCTGCTCACCGTGCAACTCACGATATTCGCAAAGGGTTGTATAAACAGTCTCTAAGCCAACGGTATCGGCAAAGAACATAGGTCCACCCCGATACACGGGGAAGCCATAGCCAAAGGCAAACACAACATCAATATCGCTAGGCCGCTGCGCTACGCCTTCCTCTAGGATCTTGAACCCTTCATTGATCATGGCGAAGATTAAGCGGTTAACGACTTCCTCATCAGTCACATCGCGACGAGTGATGCCTTGCTTTTGCGCCTCCTCCTCAATCACTTGTAAAACTTCAGGGTCCGAACTGCGCGCACGGGTCACTGGGTCATATAGATAATAGCCCGCCCCAACTTTCTGGCCGACACGTCCCATCTCTGCCAACCTATCGGCAATACAGTAACTCTTAGGGTCGCCCTTCTCTTCATCGGTTAACGCCTGACGCGCCTTATAACCGATATCGATACCGGCCAAATCGCCGACTGACAAAGGCCCCATCGCCATGCCCCAATTCGTCATCACCTGGTCTATTTTTTCAGGCGTCGAACCTTCAATCAAACACAGCTGCGCTTCACGCAAATACTGGCGATACATTCGGTTGCCGATAAAGCCATAACAAACACGGGATAACACCGGTACTTTTTTTATTTTTTGGGCTACTGCCATCGATGTCGCTAGCACGTCATCATTGGTCTTCTCACCTCGCACAATCTCCAGCAGCTTCATCACGTTCGCAGGGCTAAAGAAGTGCAAACCGATAACATCTTCGGGGCGCGAAGTTGCTGCGGCGATTTCATCCACGTTTTGGTAAGACGTATTGGACGCTAAAATAGCCCCGGGCTTACAGACCGAATCAAGCTTAGCGAAAACCTCTTTCTTGATTTCAATGTTTTCAAACACAGCTTCAATAACCATGTCCACATCGGTTAAATCATCATAGGAGGTGGAACCGGTCACCAAACTCTGTCGCTTAGTAGACTCGGTTTCAGACAACCTACCTTTCTTGACGGTCGCTGCGTAGTTCTTACTAATGATATCCATGCCACGCTGTAGCGCTTCATCATTAATCTCTAACAAGGTTACCGGAATGCCAACATTGACAAAGTTCATGGCGATCCCTCCACCCATTGTGCCACCGCCGATAATACCAACAGATTTAATCTCTCGAATTGGCATATCCTTAGCCAAGCCTTTCACTTTAGCGGACCGCCTCTCAGCAAAGAACAGGTGCCGCATAGAAGCTGACTGAAATGAATCTCTTAGTTCAAGGAACGCCTCTCTTTCGCGTTGTAGACCCTCATCAAAGGGCAGACTCACGGCTGCTTCAACGCAGGAAACAATATGCTGAGGTGCCATTTGGCCACGGGCACGCTTAGATAAATTCGCCCGGTATTGGTCAAAAAGCCCTTCACTCACGGTGGACGGATCAATGACGATGTCACGTACACGCTTCAACTCGGCATTCACGGCTAATAGCGTGTTCGCATAGTCGAGTGCGCCTGCCAATAAATCACCCTCAACCACTTTATCGATCAATCCTAAACCTTCAGCCTTAGCCGCAGAAATAGGATTACCGGACAACATGAGATCCAGCGCCGCTTGAGGACCAATCAGACGCGGAATACGTTGTGTACCACCCGCGCCCGGGAGTAAACCAAGCTTTACTTCTGGCAAACCAATCTTCGCCGAAGACAATGCACAACGATAATGACAGGTTAGGGCTGTTTCAAAACCACCACCGAGTGCCGTTCCATGAATAGCCGCGACGATCGGTTTTGTCGAGTTCTCAATGATGCTCAATAATTGAGGCAGCGACGGCGCGATTGGGGGCTTACCAAACTCGGTAATATCCGCCCCAGCAATAAAGGTGCGGCCCGCACAGATAAGTATCAATGCTTTAGATGCATCACTCTGTGCCGCTTCAACAGCTCCCTTAACCCCTTCGCGCATCGGCTGCGACAGAGCATTAACCGGTGGGTAATTGATAGTGATAACACCGATATCACCATGACGCTCATATTCAACAACTGACATACAAGTAATCCTCACTCGTGACTCGAATTAAACACGCTCAATAACAACAGCAATACCCTGACCAATACCTATACACATGGTCGCGAGGGCGTAACGGCCACCGGTACGTTCAAGTTGACGTAATGCTGTTAATACAATTCGCGCCCCACTAGCACCCAATGGATGACCGATGGCGATAGCGCCACCATTTTGGTTAACACGAGAATCATTGAAATCTACATCGAGCAATTTCATGCAACCCAACGCCTGAACAGCAAACGCCTCGTTAAATTCCAAGACATCCATATCCGCTAACGTTAGACCTGCTCTAGCCAGCGCTTTTTGTGAAGCGGGGACAGGACCCAGTCCCATAACACGGGGGTCAACACCGGCGATAGCTCCGGCTAAAATACGTCCACGGGGCTTAATACCCGCTTTTTCGCCGACGCTTTCATTACCAATAATCAGCGCTGAAGCACCATCATTGATACCCGAGGCATTACCAGCCGTCACCACACCACCTTCAAACAGTGGGCGTAGCTTTTGAAGTACATCCATATCAGTGCTCGGGCGAGGATGCTCATCCGCATCAACAACTAACACTGGCTTTTTACGGCCTTGAGGAACATCAACAGGAATAATCTCATCGCTGAAATACCCGGCTGTGCGAGCAGCTTCATACTTGACCTGTGAAACAGCCGCAAACTGATCACTCTCTTCACGAGAGATACCTAAATCGGCAGCAATGTTATCTGCAGTCTCAGGCATTGAGTGGCCACCAAACTGACTGATAATACGAGGGTTCGTAAAGCGAGCCCCCATTGTGGTGTCGGCCAATACTTGGCCACGATCAAATGCACTCGCTGACTTTGATAAAACCAATGGCGCACGGCTCATCGATTCAACACCACAGGCAACAAACAACTCACCTTCGCCACAGCGTACCCCACGAGCAGCATCTAAGGTCGCAGCCAGGCTAGAGCCGCACAAGCGGTTGACCGTCAAGCCACCGGTTTCAATCGGCAAGCCAGCCAGCAAACCAGCAAAACGTGCAACATTACGGCTATCTTCACCCGCTTGGTTGGTGCTACCTGCGATCACATCTTCATAAAGACCAAAATCGAAATCGTTGCGATCAACCAACGTCTTAATCACCTGAGCCAGCAAATCATCCGGACGCAAAGGTGAAAGTACACCACCATAACGACCAAATGCGCTACGACCACCATCATAAATAAAAGCACCAGACATATTAAACTCCAAAAACAACTTTAAGTTTTGCTCTGCGAAATGCATTTTCACTTTAATGTTTTTTAATATCACTTGCAACCCGATTTTGAAATTTATGATTTGGTGTCTTTAAACATGAAGGAGTTGTTAAGAAGATTATGAAAAAAAGGTAGCTAGAATCGCCCATGAAATCAGCGAAAACAGTGTCAGCCAGAAATAAAAAAGTGATTCATTAACGATGCAAGCCGCTGCCTCTACCGCAACAAATAGGCAAAGATCTTTTATGAAAGACGAGACCTTACAAACCTTAAAGAGGTCTAGTTCTAGACGCTAGGATCAAAAATCACGTCCTGATAAGAAACGTTGTGAGGCTATCGAAAGTTGACCACTACCACGGATTAATCCGCGAAGTGGGTGCCATTAGCAAACGTACATAGAGAGAAAAGAGCACTACAACTCCATCTAGCGATAATACGAGCCAAGGGGAACAACCATTGTGCAACGAACCAGTGAAAGAACACGCCCATAACAACAACGATAGAGAAGACAATAACAAAATCAGAGACTTGAAAATCGACAGATAGAAACGAAGACTTTTACTCTTAAATAAAAAAAATTTTAAATATCAGAAATATAGTGTTTAAAATATCATCCTTAACAAATTAAGCCTCAGCAGTAAAACTGGCTGAGGCTAACAACAAACAGCTGATTGTTGATGCTAGAACGATCGCGACTCATCTTTTTCAGTTATTCAATTCGCTGAGCAGAACACCCTCTGGCGAATCAGAACCCGATCGAAGTCTGAAAGTCCCTTCTGCTATAGCCAGCAACTTACCGTACTGATCGAAGAGCTCACCGCTACTATTGAATATGCGTCGTCCACCGGCCCTTTTCTTACCAACCGCTCGCACCACACCTTCGCCACATTGCCCTGTAAAGGTAATTGTTAAAGACAGAGTAATGGCCATGCGAATACGCTCGGGGTCAGGACAAAACAACCCCGCTTCCGCACAAACAACATCCAGCAAAGAGGAAATAACACCTCCATGCATAATCCCTGCGCGATTAAGATGTTGAGGTTTTAGCTTAAGTTCAAGCACGGCAGAATCTTCATTTCTTTCCACTACCTGGTACCCAAGAGAAGCTGGAAAATTGTCAATATCAACTTTCACGACCTCTTGTTCCGCTCCAGAGCTTACTTCTCTTAAATTGTTACGCATTTCAATTACACCATTTTTATACAAAAAAACATAATATCATTTCATCAGGCGGAATTGAAATTCATTTATAAAGCAATATACTCTAGCTAAGATTCTCCATTAAAACCGGACGATTAACAGCACTGCCATAACCCTAACCACTTGCTTTTACAGGATTAAGATATGCTGCCTCAAGTACTCAGAGAAACGGACCCATCCCTCGAACAGTGGCACAACGCACTAGCAAGCATTGTTAAACAGGGGATTAATACGCAATCGGTCGGCTATTTGGTAGATACTATTCGTTTCATTATTAACGGTGACAACAGCAGTATTACAATCTTTCACAAAGATGCACGACCAAAGCATATCTGCAGTCAAGACCCTGACAACGACAGCACTCAACATAGTCATCAGTATTATATTAACAATACAGATCACCACAGCCCCTTTTACCGACTCGCCATGAATGGCTCGGCAGAAGGGGTATATACCTTGTCAGAAGTCGTTTCCCGCGAGCACAGGCAGAGCCTGTCTAATCACTCTCGTTATGGCCGCCGGTTTAACCTGACAGATGAGATCTGCATGCTTATTCCAACAGAGAAAAGCACCAGTATTCAAATTTCCGTAAAACGCACTAAGGGTGGCTCAAGCTTTACAACAACAGAGCACGAATTTTGTCGCAGTGTATTCTCGATTGTGCGAGAAATATCATTGAAGTGGTATCAAGCATTCCAGCAGAGCGAAAAACAACCATTGCTCAGCCCTCATTTGGATAATGCATTAAGGAACTTTGGACACTCGCTGCTGACACGACGCGAATGCGAAACATTAGAAATGATGCTCCGCGGCCACAACATTACATCAACAGCCACAAAACTAAATATCAAACCTGAAACGGTTAAGCATCACCGTAAAAACCTCTATACCAAACTAGACGTTAGCTCTCAGGTAGAGGTGTTCCATTTATTTTTAGATTCATTGAGAACGATGACTGAAAGTTCAGCAGCAGACCCTCTTGTCGATTACCTAAAACATATCGACAACACATCGGTTACAAAGGAAGTACTCAGCAGTAACTCAACAGCATAACACCGCTGCACACCATAAAGCGGCAAAATAGCGGCAAAATAGCGGTGCCCTATCTCCGCTAGGCCGTCAGGCAAGTTCAGTACATTAGGGTGTTTGAGACCTAGGTTGCCTCTAATAACGTCTTAACATTCCTTATAGACGCTTATCTTTAAAACAGAAAATTCAACAGCAACCTGGTTGTCAGGGTTAACGCCTGCAAAGATATGAAGGTCAATGTCGTGATGAATAACGCTAAAGCGCTTTCAACGAATCGACAGGTTTTTAAACAATACCTCTTCTCAAAGTAACAATAATGCTATTAAGCAATCTCACGGTTAAGTGCTTAAACACCCATGTTTACAATATCGCGGACAACATGAATTAACTGCGGCGCAAATAAATCTGTAACCATCTCAGCAGTCACCAGATAGCTCGGTCCACCGACACTTAAACACATTGTTTTGCCATCTTGAAGACGGAAAGGCACTGCCACGGCGTTAACCATTTTGTCCCAGTCACCCAATGAAAGGCAGTAACCATTTTCTTCATAGCAGGTTACAGCGTCTTCTATGCCGGCGGCTATTGCTGGCCACTTATCGCCGCTTTTACTTTCCAGCATGTTAAGGAAAACTTCCCGCTCATCTGCATTTAAAGAGGCTAGATATGCCCGACCTGCAGAAGAGGTTTCCATCGGTAAACGAGAACCAACGTCCATACGCAAAGATTGAGAGTTATCGCCGCGACAGTTTTCAACATAAATCATTGAAAGCCGCTCTCGAGTAACCAGCCCAACCGACACCTTTGTGCGATGAGCGAGATCATCCATCAATGGTTTAACAACTTGTCTCACTTTCAAATTGGACGTGTAGGCATAGCCGAGCGCTAAAACACCCGCATCAAGTTGATACTTTTCCAACCGAGGTGAATAGCTAAGATAGCCTAACTCCATAAGGGTATATGTCATTCGGGATACTGTTGGTTTCGGTAAGCCTGTAATCGATGCAATTTCCTGATTACCGAGTACGCCGCCGCCATAACTAAACGCTCGAAGGATATCCAAGCCTCTGGCTAACGCCTCGACAAACTTCCGATTTTTGACTTCATCTTTTTCTCTGGGAAAGTCCATCATATTGTTTGTACACCTTAAAAATATCTAAATTAAAATTATTTAAACAGTGAATTCCATTTAAGCCCACAGATCCAGTGATTAGTGAATTATAGTTCCATTCATGATGAATGGGTAGGTTCTAAGCGTGCTTACGCATCCTTAAAAAGCCCCGTTGTCGAAATAACGCCTCTACTTGCAAAAAAACAGCAGAAATAGAAACTTATCCGCCTTTCTGCAGGCCTCAGGCTTTCTCGTCAAACACGCCCGATTAACCCCTAGGCATCCAAGCGACCTATCGAAATGTCAGATAGTCTTAGGCTAGGAAATATCGCCGTCATCAAAGAGAACAATAAAACCTTTTACTAACAAAAAATCAATATTAATTTCGCATGGCGGAATTCAATTATGCATATTGACCCTGGGATTCATTTGATATAGCTTAACAAACCATTCATATCGTCCCTATCGGATACTGATGGTAGACGAGTAAATTTTGCTATTGACGAATAATGGCCATAGGAAATAAGAACAATGATACATGGTGATGACATATTCATGGGTAAACCAGCCAACGAGATAACAAACTCTCTTCCCGCTAGAGTCAGCCATAAAATCAAACAATGGATCAAGAAAACCCCAGACGCATTCGCTCTCAATGAACGTTCACGTAGCTGGACTTTTGCTCAACTAGGGCAAGCGATTGATGCCGCTCGGTTGCACCTTGAACAGCATCAAGTACGCCCGGGTGATCGGGTTATGATCATTGGTGAAAACTCCTGCGCCCTCATTGCATTTATCATGGCCGCGAGTGAAATGGATGCTTGGATTGCGATCATCAACGCTCGCCTATCTAAGCACGAAATAGAAGGCATAAAACTTGATTGCGAGCCTCGCCATATCGTCTACACGGCGGAGTGCTCAAGCGAAGCTAAATCACATGCACAGGGACAAAACGCCACCTTTCAACAGCATCCCCTTCTAGGTGAGATCGCTTACAGTGGCACCCTTGAAGCAACCCCTGAACCCGTTTCAGAAAGCGGAAAAGATCAAGTCTTCGCCATGATCTATACCTCGGGCACCACAGGGCAACCGAAAGGCGTTATGCTCACCCATCAGAATATTGCGTTTGTCGCAACCATCTCTGGAGAGCTGCGAGATCTGTCTCAATCAGACCGAGTCTATGCCGTACTGCCTATTTCCCATGTCTTTGGTCTCGCGTCAACATGCTTAGGCACACTGTTTGTTGGCGGCTGCCTTTACTTAGCGCCTCGCTTCGACACCACCTTATGTATCAAAGCATTATTAGAACAGCGCATTACCGTATTACAAGGAGTTCCCCCAATGTTCTGTGCGTTGGTCGATTACCTGAAGAACACCAAGGGAATGAGTGCCGATGATTTACACCTTCGTTATATTTCTTGCGGTGGTGCACCTCTTGACCCTGAAACGAAAAAGCTCACCGAAGAGTTTTTCAAAATACCGTTGAACAACGGCTATGGCATGACCGAAACAAGCCCCACCATTACTCAAACCAGAATTGATGAGCCATTAGAAAGCTGTGCCACCGGCCGGCCAATCCCCGGGGTTGAAATTCGCCTTGTGGCTAAGGATGGTACTAATGTCGCCAAAGGAGAAGTAGGTGAACTTTGGATCAGAGGGCCAAACGTAATGAAAGGTTATTTTCGTAAGCCAGAACAAACAGCAGAAATTATTAACAGTGACGGATGGCTCAACACCAAAGACCTCGCTCAGGCAGATGAATTAGATAATGTTTATATTATTGGCCGCACCAAAGAGATGATCGTAAAATCAGGCTTCAATGTATACCCAGCCGAAGTTGAAGCGGCCCTCAACACACACCCTTTGGTCGTCCAGTCAGCAGTTATTGGTAAACAGGTCCAAGGGGATGAAACGGTTCTGGCATTCGTTCAGCCTTCCGCAGAAAGCAACCTCACCGTCGAAATGCTCAAGCAGCACTGCCGACAACTTTTATCCCCCTATAAATGCCCCTCTCAAATCACCATCATGCAGGAACTTCCGGCAACGGCAACCGGTAAGATACTGAAAAGCAAGTTAAAAACTCAAGCAGTGGCATGAAAGACTCTAGCCATTGACACTCGCTGACGTTAACCACGTCAGCGGCCCTACCTATCCGTCAGGGCTCAGAGAAAACGTCTCCCATCATCTTAAGATAATGTTGCTCAACATCTATTTCGATGTGTGGCTTTGCGAACGGCAACCACACACTGAATGCAGCCCAGTATTAAAATAATTAGCCCGCCTGGAGGGATAGAGCCAATGATTAATATCCTGTCAGCACTCTGTCTGATACTCACGATGGCGGCAACGGTTTGCTATCAATTGCTTGGTGATACCTTCTATATGCTTTGCGCTGCCATCGCGACCATCGCCTTTTTCGCGATGCAATGGTCACAGATGAATACCACGGCCCGGATTCTGTTAGGTGCTGCCGCATCTTCAACCCTGCTGCTTAGCTTAACTCAAGATCCTCTCAATACCGCCGCAACGGCACTGTCTCGAGCCTGCTATTTCGCTACCTTTTTAGTTGCTCTCACTTTTTTACGCCTTGCGGCTAAGCACTCAATGATGGTGAGCCGATGCGGTGAATTGGTTGTCAATCAACCACCCGCTCTACGCTATGGCATCATTTCATATGCCAGTTATATCGTTGGTATTGTCCTCAATTTTGGTGTTATTCATCTTCTTGGACAGATGATCGCTAAAGGCAACACGCTGGAATCGGCCGGTAACCTCATCCGTATACAAGAGAAACGACGCCAGCGAATGAGCCTTGCCCTTCTCAGAGGTTTTGCTGTTCTCCCTCTAGCGTCTCCGTTCTCGATTACCATGACGTTAATGCTAGCCGCTATTCCTGATTTAAACTGGCTGAAATTATTGCCTATCGGCATCGCCACGGCAGCCATGCTGATCTTGCTCGGCTGGATTCTTGATTACGTTCAAAATCCACACCCTGCCCCCATCGAAGCACAATACAAAGGCTTGACCCTCAGCTGGCTGCCTGCTTGGAAATTTTTAGCGCTCATCCTCTCGATTTTCTCGCTAGCGGCGCTGATCGAACGATTCACACCGGCAAACCTATCACTTGCAATTATTATCTTAAGCCCGGTTTTTGGCATCTTGTGGATTTACTTAAGACACTATCGAGAAGGCAAGGCATGTAAGCACACCTATCAACAGGTCAAACTCGAGCTACCACATGAGATAATAGGACTGCGCTCGGAAATAAGCATAATGACTGGCGCCTGCTTCTTTGGCATCATCATTGCCGACACTCTCCCCCACGACACGCTAGTGCAATTGGTCGAAGTGGTGCACATTACAGGCACACCATTAGCCATTACGGCGTGTGTCTTGATAACACTTTTATCGCATATCGGACTAAACCCCATCGTCACGGTAACGATCATCGCGTCAGTTCTAACCCCTGCCGAATCGTTTGAGCTATCCCCAGAATTGCTGGCGATTGGATTAATGTCAGGATGGTGCCTTGCCATGAACTCATCTCCGGTTGCTATCCCGACACTACTGATAAGTAAAATAACGGACTGCCTGCCGAGGATAATCACCTACCGCTGGAATGTTCTATACACACTACTTAGCATTATTGGATTAAGTGCTTGGCTTAGCGTTTTGAATTCGACTTTATTCAGCCTATAGGTTTTCTGCTAGGTTGATGCTCATTGAACGACCGAATCGAGTCTCTTCAATTGCATTAATTCCGAAAAATACCAGCAGCAACCATATCTAGCTTTTGATTGGCTACCACTTCTAAACACCTCTCTACTACATATCAAGCATTTCAGCATATGCTAGCACGTCGATCTTGTTAGTTTTCTGGGTCGGCAGTCGTTCCAGGATATCCTTCCGATACCCATAGGTTTGATGGCCGTTCAGCTTCGCCGACTGGATCAACCGACCGCATTCGATCAGGCTTTCAGCCAGACATAACGCCATTGCAGTATCGTCGCTCCATTCCCCTAATCGCATTTTAAACTTAGCGCCTTCTCGAAGCCCGGTGAGCGCTGTAAATCGTCCGCGCTGACAAAACTCGACTGGCGCACCCAGTGCATCTCCAATAGCCAAGCCAATGATGGAACCTAAAGCTTGATCTAAATTCATGGAGAGCAACTCTCCCTGACAGGCACTTTCTATCGAGTAGTACTTTCCAATGACTCTACAACCTGTAAGTCTCTTTCTGCGATCCTGTCTTCTATCCATTGAGAGACCTCACCTTCAACCCAGCCGACCGCCTTATACCCCAATTGTACAGACATAGGAAACGTCTTCTCATCCATTTTCCGATAGACACTAGATCGAGAAAGCCCTGTACGGTTAATTACCTCTCTCAACTTGATCATTTTCAATGCATTACCCATATCACCACCATTTATCTGTAGGCACATAGAGCTAAAGTAGCTATGTTTATCCATGTAAAAATAATGCCAAACATAGGCTTTCCTTTCGCCTCCTCTGCTTACACAAGACGCCAAACTTAAGCAGACCAATTGACATTGGAGTTAATGAAGAGTATGCATAATAAATTAAATAGAAGTTCCCCCATTACAAAATGAAGCCAATATGGCTTCTCCCTTTCATAATCAAGGATGCTTTATGAGTCAGAACAATACCAATAAATTTAGGACCAGTAATAGTCGACAAGGTGTAGCATCTACCCCATATTCTGAAGTACTTGATATGGTTCTCTCAGACCTGGATATCCAAGCACAAAGTTTGATTAGTGAAGTATTCAAGACACTCGACATATCGAACCAAGAGCTAAAAAATGACTATTTAGAGAAAGCTCTACAAAAAGCTAAAGAAATGCAGTTACCTGTAGAAAAAGACAAAACCACTGAACTTACTCAGTCTAAAGTGGCTATCAAAAATCAGATTACTTATCATACTAATCAGTCCCTTTTAAATGCAACATGGGTCATGCTCACTTACTCACAACAAAAAAATCGACCGCCAACAGGTGTACCTCAAGTCGACATTATCAGCATAAAAATTCCCCTCGATAGGGCCATCAAATGTCTGACTATTGCACAAAGGAACTTAGCCTCACTAGAAATCCTAAAAAAACTGGAGAAAAAGCTATATACAGCACGCGGCCAAAAGGGGGGATATGCTAAAAATAAACTTGCATCGAAAAGCGATGAGCAGCATCTATTAGAGACAATGGTTAAAAATATTCTATATAACGAACCAAATTTACACTCAATGTGCCAAAAAGACTATGATTCAAGCAATCATGTTTGCTCTGAAATTAGCAATAGAATTTATGAAGTAAACAAAGTTGCTTCAATTCTAGAGTTCAATCATTATGATAAAATTAAAAACGACATTCGAAATATAATTGTCACAAAACTCAGAAAGGGAAGAGGTAACTCATGGGCCAACATTTCCGATCAAAAACTTTTATCTCGAAACTTATCTAACTTCTCACCCTCACCAGCTCGAGACTCGATAGAAGATAAAATCCAAACCAAAAGTGAAGAAATAAAAGCTGAGATAGAAGATCAAAATAGATATATAGATGGCCTGTTAGATTTTTTAAAATTCTTAATCAAGGAGAAATTCGGAGAACCTTCAGTCACAGACATTATTTCTTTAAGAAAAGCAACTACCGAGGAGGAAATTAAACACATATACTATCGAATAAACGAGACCGATAGCTGGGAATCACTATTAGAAATCAAAGCGAAATAACAGGCCGCTAGAATAAGCAGCCTGTTATATTATAACAACCTAATAAATTTTAATGTCAGATTAAATCAGTCACAAGCCTGGCATTAGATTTATCATTCTAGTTTTACCATTATGAAATAAACAAATCTCATTACGAGCTAATAAAATATCAATTGCAGCTCTAAGGCGGTGTTTATTTCGTAAAGGTGAGGGAGCGTATTGCCGAACATAGTTATATGGTAATACTCGGTTATTGAATTGACGCTGTTCATTAAACCATGCCGATAGCTGGTGAGAATCTACAATATCTTGTGGTGGTTGCACCATCACTTGCTGAAAATTAATTGAGAAAGCACTACACATTTCAATCGCCATTCTAAGTGAAGATTCTGATATATCCCCATCATACTCTTCAAATATATGAATTAATGCAGCAACACGGGCAACATTATCGGCCAGCTTTGATGCATGATCAGGGCATTCGGCAAAACGTCCTCCAGGCTGCATCTGCCTTTCAATTTCGTTTGCTAATCGAAACCAAAGGGCAATCGCTTCAGTTGAAAGCTTTAAGACCTCTCTTGGCAAGTCAGGTGTTTCTATCAAAGCCTTATTTTCGTCTGCAATTTTCTTCAACCGTTTTTCTGCAGCGACCCAACTATCATCACGGACCACAGTATCAGTACTGAAAAAACGGTTACCACGCATAGAACCTGGAACACAGAAAATAAATCGAGCCCACCACCCCGAGTCGCGATCCTCTGGCCGCTGATGGCGATAAAGAATACCTGGTTGAATCATTATAAATGTTGATACCCGAACATTATTGAGCAAGATATCCGGTTTTGTTGCTCGAGTTATAATCGTATCATCACCTGAATAAAAATTATTAAGATGCCCCCTCGCTTGACTCATTGAGGTTCTGAAAAAAATATCACCTTCATCTGTTGCCAGCCCTGCTGTTGAAACACCTTCGCTTAACCCCTGAAACAAAGCCTCTGGTGTTGTATTCTGATAAAGAAGACGAAACTTCCGCGGAGGTATTGGCTTAACATCGTAGTGCTTCCTTAAAGCCTCCTTTTCTTTAGCTGCGACACCACCATTTTTAGAAAGAGTGCTTTTTACCTTCTGGCGTAAAACGTCATGCTCCAGCTGCCATGAGTCTATGTCTTTCTTAAATTCCTCCATATTCAGCTTATATTTATCATTTTCACTCGTTTGCAGTGCTTTAAGCGGCGCCATTACCATGCTTTCTGCGGCTGTTTTCCCCTCGCCAGACTCACTCACAACACATATATTGAGGGACACTGGTCGAATTGCGCCATACGGAAGTTGAACGTCATAACGACCCTGTGCCGATATCGCAATACATCCAAGAAACGTCACTACTGCCATCTCTGGAGCCACTTGGCGCTGATATGCTAACGAGTTAGATGCTTCCCACAGCAGAGTCTGACTTAGACACGCCATGCTAAGTTGCTCTGGCGGTGTTAAGGCTGGTTTATATATATTTCTCATAAAACTCTCCATATAAAAATAATAAAGGCGGGAGGATTCCTAATCCTCCATCACGCCAGTAGTATCTTGCTGGAAAGCCTGTATTGGTCACATAGGCCTGCTTAGCAGCCCTGGAAGGCACAAGCAGAACTATTGACTAAAGACCAAAAATCATGATAGCAAAATATATTTTTTGATTTTATTTTAGCTTCAAAACCTGCTATTTCTGCTACGAATAGCGAAAATAGCAATGATCACCTCAAAGCGGGTTAAGCCACAGGCATAATAATGTTTGGGATCAGTGAATAAAGAGCATCATTTCCGATTAATAAAATCATGCAGAATCAGTTATTTTTTTCGCTGACTTCTGAATTCATCACTCACCAACTCTGGCTGTTCCGCCACCCACTTCAGTAATGTGCGAGCAGCGCCACTCGGTTGTCTTCTTCCCTGCTCCCAGTCTCTTAATGTGCGAACGCTGATGCCAAGACGACGAGAAAAGCTCATTTGGGTGAGCCTTAAAGCCTTTCGGGCCTGTATGGCCAATACAACAATGGGATCAAGTCCAACTGCAGAATTATAACAATCTATCCACAGACACGCAGAACTGTGGTTTTTCGACTGCATTGCCGCACTATCCAACACCTGCTGAGGTGACAGGCAATCAGCTTGCTGAAGAGGTAACCGAGTTGCATTCAGATGCTCTTCCTCATAACGGCGCATCCACTGATCTGCAATTGAAGGGTATTCGTCTGCCATACTGCCGTCCTCCAGATAAAGTATGTGTCCGACATAGCCACACATAACATGTCACTCATTCAGTGCCATTATTACTTTCTAGTGAGATGACTGGATAACAGTGCAGCGAACCGAAGAACAATATAGGACCAGCGATGCGCTTCAGGTTTCATAAGCCTGGGGGAGAACTACATACAAGATGACGGCTGCTTAGATAACTTGCGAGGACGCCCTCCCTTACTAGGAACCGGCGCTTGTATCTGCCCTTTTCCCATAGTTCGATAATTTACTTTTTGATGGCCTCTTAATCGTTTCGGCAGCTTCAAACGCATGAAGTAGTCTGCCTTAGAGAAATAGCCAGCGAGATGCCTCAACCCCTCTCTCGCATCTTCATCGGTGTAATGAATCTGACCTCTAACATTAAATTTGTAATTGTTATGGCTCGCATTCACATTGAAGTATGTACCCCGTCCTTGTGTAATCTCATTCGACCAATATTCCCCTATGCTCTTCCCTATAAGCTTATCAGCGCGCTTTGTAGAGCTATTAAAGAAAAACATAACATGATAGTGGTATCGCGTGAGTACTCCATACTCAAGCTTCCAGATGTAACCTAAGAGCCCATCAAAGATCTTGTTATGCCTTCTGTTCGCTAACAACCTTTCCATATCCGATTTAACGTTTTCAAACTCATCTATCTCTTGGCTGGAGAAGCCACTATTAGATATTATTTTTCTCCTTGCATCGTTGTAATCTTTTTTATACTTTAGATCCAACCTCACCACTAATAATCTAGATCGATTTTCAAACAATCTATCAATATACGAAAGCATGCTTCGATAATTTTTATCACATGTCTTTTTAATCCTTGATTTAATCCTTTTAAAACCAGGGCCATTTATTTTATCACCAAGATCTGAAAAACATTTGTATATTCTATTTTCAAGATCATTATAGCTAACCTTATACGATCCTAGACTATCAATCTGACTTAAGCTATTCATCTTATCAAAAGTTTCCATTGATTTTTCTACGTCATCCATCCACTGAATATACACAGTCATATTCGGAGAAAAAGCCCTTGCCGAATCAAAATCTCCTCTTCTGCAATCTCGAATCGATAGATACTCCTTAAAGAACTGATTAACTATTTTACTTTTACATGACAACCCACCAGTATAACCAAAATTTAATTTTTGATATATTTTTTCTCCTACACTACATTCTTGATTCGAACTGACTTCGAAAGAAACATCGTTAAGATCGAACTTTTCAACCAACTTATCAATCCTAATAATAATCCGTGCTATATCTCTATCCTCTGTAACCTCCAGTCCGTTTTCATTAACTTCATAATCCCACTTATCAGTTACTATACTTTTTACATCATCATAATCATACATACTGTATATACCTCATATACTCTATATAAGTATTATCTTTCTATAATACTTATAATTATAATTTTGCTTTTCAATAACATAAGATCCAATACTCTCAACATCATTAAAACCCAAGCATTGATTATTCACTTCCATCAAATTTATTTTAATAACCAACAGATTGCTTCATATGATATGTACATAGTTAGTAAATATTTACATATCAAATAAAAAACTTTCAGATATATATCACCTACCTGAGAACAGCACATCGCTGTCCTTCCGGGCGACTTAACCCGGTTCTTATGCTCATTCTCAGGAGAATTAACAATGTCATATTCATGCCCTAGCTGCGGCTCAGAAGAGATCATTACTCGAAACGTCGGTCGTAAAGTTGGCTCCATCACCGGAGGTGTTGCAGGGACAGCCAGCGGTGTAGCGGGAGCGGCCAGTGGCGCAGAAGTTGGTTTTATCGCGGGCGCTGCCGGAGGTCCTATCGGGATGTTTCTGGGCGGTATTACGGGTGCACTGCTGGGTGGTCTTATTGGTGGAGCAACCGGATCAGTCGCGGGCGCGAAAATAGGTGAAGTTGTCGATGAAAAAGTGTTGGACAACTACGCGTGTTGCAACTGCGATCACACCTTCCGTATTGATAGCTGACGCCTGTCCCGGTTAGCCCCTCCCCCTTTCACATTTACGTATAACTCATTCCTTCAGGCATCCGGCTATATGCCGGCTTTATGCCGTCCAGGAATAGGAGGTCGTTATGACAACACTTCGCACACACGAAACCTCTCAGGCTGAACATATTCAGGCCCTGACGAGTACAACCAAACGCCGCCATGGACGTGCACACCGTCTGGTGAATACCCGACAGATGGATCGCGATACCTGGCTGGCCATTCGTCAAACCGGCATTGGGAGCTCTGATGCCGCCGCAGCCGTCGGCCTGAACCCTTATAAGTCACAACTGGAACTTTGGATGGAGAAAACCGGACGGATGAGTGACGCTCAGGAACCAGACACTCAGCAGTCAGACGAAGATAACGGACCTCTGTTCTGGGGCACCGTTCTGGAGCCCATTGTCGCGGAGCACTATGCAAAACGTACCGGTCACAAGGTACGTCGAGTTAATGCCGTATTACAGCACAAGGATTATCCCTGGATGCTGGCCAACTTGGATCGAGAGGTAGCCGGTTCCAGTGAAGTTCAGATACTGGAGTGCAAAACCGCCGGGATCAATGGTGCAAAACTGTGGCGTGATGGTGTACCGGAGTATGTACAGCTGCAGGTGATGCACCAACTGGCGGTGACCGGACAGGACGCGGCGGATGTCGCCGTGCTGGTAGGCGGGAATGAACTGCGGATATTCCGGCTGCAGCGGGATGAAATACTGATCGAACGTCTGACAACCCTTGAACAGGAATTCTGGCGACACGTAGAAGAGGACATAGCACCGCCGGCGGATGCCAGCGAATCGGCTGAACGAGCGCTACGCAGTCTATACCCCGATGATGACCATGAAGTGCTGGATCTGACTGAACACACAGATCTAACCAATGCCTTTGAGCAGCTGCAGACGGTGCGTTCCGTACTGGAGGACACCAAACAGCAGGAAGCTCAACTAAAGCACCAGTTGCAACAGGCGATGGGCTGCGCCAGTGAAGCACGCTTCCTGGCAGGCCGTATTACCTGGAAGAAAAGCACCGATACCCGGACGGTTGATCTCACACGCCTGAAACAGGAGCAGCCTGACCTGATGAAACAGTATCTAACGGTAAAACCGGGTAGTCGTCGTTTTGTGGTTCATAGCCGCTGAATCATACCGCAGTGACAGCACCACGTATTCATTATCCCTTTTGAGCCCCACCTTAATCATTCGGTAATCGTGGGGCTTTTTCTATTTCGTTTGGAGGTAAACCATGTTGAAAGGTCTCGCTATCACCCCACCGATTCTGGGGCGTATCGCCATTGGCAAGATGATCGAAAAGGACGGTAAACGTCTGCCGCAAAAAGATGATCAGTTCACACTGACATCTCAGATTCAGACACGAGATGGCTGGTTGCCACACCCGTTGGATGAATCCCTGCGTGAAACCCAGGGAGACAAATTACGCCGGATCCCGATTCGGCTGCTGTTTAATGAACCCGAGTTGAACTTAAGGGCTGAGTATTCCCTGTTTGATCGCAACACGGCCAGGCCGTTATGTGTCGGGGACGGTGAACAATGCCGACGCCGAACCCGCGAAGGGATGCAGACACTGCCCTGCCCAGGTCCTGATGGCTGTGAACTAGCTCAGGGTGGTCGCTGTAAGCCTTATGCACGACTGAACGTTGTGGTCGGCGATGAGGACCCGCTGGGTACTTTTATCTTCCGCACCACCGGTTTCAACTCGATACGCACGTTGGCAGCACGCCTGGAGTATTTCAAAGCAGTATCAGATAACACACTGGCCTGCCTGCCGCTGGAACTTCGCTTACGGGGTAAATCAACCCGACAGAGTCACGGAACACCAATCTATTATGTGGATATCACGTTGCGAGAAGGCATGGACCTGGAAGAGGCGCTGGCCAACGCGCAACAGATGGCATTGGATCGTCATGAAGTTGGATTCAATCAACAAGCGCTGGATCAGGCAGCCCGATTGGGCTTTGCCAATGGTGACTTTGAAGAACAGGAGGAAGATGCGGCCGCTATTGTCGAAGAGTTTTATCCCCATGAAAGTGAAATACCTGCTAACGGCAAGATGCATGCGGATACAGGCTTGCCCCGCAACGGCCTGGATCCAGAGCGACTAACCCAGAAACTGGTTGCTAAATCACAAGGCGTCCGCGTAGCACAATCAGCGTCCCACGCAGCGAGATGACCTAACACCGTTAACCCGACTTCCGGCGATCAAGCCGGATTCCATTAGCAACAACACCTCATCCTTACATCACAATCACCCTGCCGGATAGACAGCCCTGCGGGGTATGCCTGTGCAGGTCTGGAGGCTTAACATGAATACTTTATCCCACGATCAACTATACCGTCAGGCACCGGCCATCTTTGCCCAGGCACCGGATCTGGCAGTATCAGACCGTTATGGTTTTGTGCCCACCATTGAGGTGGTCAACGCTCTGCACGCTGAAGGCTGGCATCCGGTTAGAGCACAACAAACTCGCGTTCGTAATCCCGAGCACCGGGATACCACCCGCCACATGGTGCGCTTTCGTCAGGATCCCGATCGTCAGATCCTGGTCGGTGACAGCGTTGCCGAATTAGTCCTGACCAACAGTCATGATCGTACAGCGGCCTATCAGCTAGACCTAGGGTTGTTTCGTTTGATCTGTAGTAATGGCATGGTCACCCCGGTCGGAGAGATGGGTGGCATCCGGGTGAGACATGGCAAACAGGTTGTAGATCAGATACTGGATGGCTCTATCGCCCTGATTGATGAGGTACCTAATCTAGCGGGCAGCGTCGAGCAGTTTCAGTCAATGCGACTAACACCGGAAGAGTCACGTCTATACGCACAATCAGCTCTCACGCTGCGCTATGGCGAAGACTGGCGCGAGGTCAGTCCAGTTCAGCCCGATGCGCTGCTACACGCACGGCGTTCTGAGGACCGGGATCCAGACCTCTGGCGGGTCTTTAACCGTGCTCAGGAAAATTTACTGAAAGGCGGCATGTCAGGACGTTCCCGTAATGGACGTCACACCCGTACCCGCGCTATCCGTTCTGTCACTGAAGATGTCCGACTTAACCGGGCACTGTGGCAGTTCACCGAACATTTTGCCCAACTGAAAAATCAGTCTCAGGCAGCCTAAGGCATCAAGGAGAATACAACGATGACAACACAATTGATCGCAGGGGAACTCCCCGGCACCTACGTCGTACCTCATGCTGTCACTGACAGAGAACTGATGCGATTGGCGAATATGCTGGCTCGTAGACGACTCAAACGTGGACGCCCTCTGCTAAACCTTGAAGCCGTTATCAGTGCCCTGCAGACATTGCTGATGCATTACGAAAGAGAGGTATTTGGTATGGTCTTACTGGATAACCGTCACCGGATTATCGAATTCGTCGAGCTCTTCATGGGCTCGATCAATTCAGCCAGCGTACACCCACGGGAGGTCGTGAAAAAAGCCCTGGCGCAAAATGCTGCGGCAGTCATCCTGGTTCACAACCACCCTTCCGGAGACCCTGAACCCAGCCAGGCTGATCGTGAGATCACCAATCGGCTGAACGAAGCCCTGAACATAGTGGAAGTGCGTTTACTCGATCATATCGTCGTTGGTCTTGAAGGGACCGTATCGTTTGCTGAACGCGGGCTGCTTTAGGCCTTTTATTTTCAAGTGAGCCATTCAGGTTCCCATTTTAGTCTTTTGGGAACTTGCAAACCCCCGCCACACGGGGCTTTGCGGTAAGTCACCTCTTCGAAGTTCTCAAAATAGCCATTTCACTCGAAAAAAGGAACACGCTATGGCAGAAGTCCAAGCGGTTAAAGATACGGATACCATCAAGTTGATTAGCCATCTCCTGGAAATTCGGCATAGTCAGCAGATGTCGGATATCTGGAATGTTGGGATCAACTTGGCGTTACGTATCTCTGATCTACTTTCCATCAAGTATAGCGACATAGAAGAGGACCGATTGGTCCTACGTGAACAAAAGACTGGCAAGCAGGCCAGTATTCAACTTAATCCGAAAGCATTACAAATAATTTGCCGTATCAAACGGGAACATCCTAGTCACATCTATTTGTTCCAATCCTACAGAAATCAACAATCCGTTAACCGTACGTCTCGTCCAATTTCTCGGCGTGCGGTAAGTAAAGCCTTCGGATCGGTTGGAAAGGAGTTGAAGCTGATGCTTGGTACACACTCCATGCGAAAGACCCGTGGCTACCACCTATATAAATCCACCAATGATATTGCGAGAGTGATGAAAATGCTCAGGCACAGTTCAGAGGGCGTAACCCTTCGCTATATCGGCATCACCCAAGATGAGGTCGACCAAGACTTCAAGGAGTTAGAACTATGATTGATTCAAGAATCCCCTCAGGTGGACTCAAACTGCTGAAGCTTCCGAAAGTGATAGCAATGACTGGTTTGGCTCGATCTAGTGTTTATAGATACTGTGCTGAGAACCATTTCCCTAAGCCCATTCGACTTGGTAGACGCAATGTAGCGTGGGTTGAGGCAGAGGTGCAGGAATGGATTGAGCAAAAAATCCACCAGCGGGATATGGCTAGCTGACGACTGGTGTTTTCAAAATGGAGATAGGCCTCCATTTTTTTTGGGGATTAACATTGTGCTCGGATCATCAGTTAAACATGCTTTTACTTATATTGAAGTCAAAGAGGAAAAGGAGCCTAAGCATACGTAGCACTTGAAGCGCTAGCTCAACTTTAAAGCGTCCTGAATCTGCATAAACGAGAAAAATCTATCATAAAAATTTAATCGTAATAAATTACGATATAATTACATCAAAATCGTAATTATTTTTAAATCTTCTTTTATATAATTCGTCTTACCAATCAACGACGAGAATCAACCCCATGCCCAGATCAGACAAACTCTCTTTAGAAGATACTAAAAGACTTTTAGACCATGCCGTCAGCGCAAGCTCAAATATGACTGCAGCTAAAGTTGCCGAATTTATACAAGTGCCTCCCCCCAGGATATCAGAGGGAAGAAGAAAGGAGTGGCGTTTAAGTCGACATGAAGCAGATACTTTAATTGCGAAATATGGACAACCGAGAGCTAAGCCAGGACTGTTTGTAAGTGCTGAAGAAAGGGATAGCATTAAATCTTTTATCGAATTAGAACCTTCGACCTCAAAGGCTCGGCATCTCAGAAGAGTGTCGAGCCTGTACCATTCTAGCCAATTTATTAACGCAGTCGTAGACAAGATCGCGATCATAGGTGAGGACGATAAAGCCCTTACTACTTACGAGGAATTTTCAGAGGAAGGTGATGAACTTTTAGACTGGGATGAGCAAAGGGAAGCGCGTCGAGCCAGGGCACAGAAAAAGTACTCTTCAGCTGAATTCAGAAAGAAAAAACTAGACAAACTCCTCTCTGTTATGAAAACGCCAGAATTTTCTAAATGGCTTATAGAAGCTAGGTTATATTTGAATAAGCTGAGGAACACATACGACGACCCAGACAAAATTTTTCAAATGATGAGTGCTACAGGCTTTTACTGTATTGAAGAAATACACAACATCATACCTGAAGGAAAGAACAATCATTTACCCTCAGATGGGAGTCTGGATAAGCTATTTGAGAAGCACGGGCTTAAACCTTCCACGCTATCTGAGATGAGTCTATTTTTGATTGGTTCGCTAGAAAAGCATTTCCGCGAGTCGGACCTACCAACTATTGGTAGCGCAACAGCTGTTCAACAATCGACCGAAGAAATAAAAGATTATGTGATCACTGGCAAAAAAATTTGGTCTAATAAAGATCGATTCACTGATCCTAAGGTTGGAGAACTTAGTATCGAAACAATTTTTTTTCCTGACATTAAGGATAGGCCTGATTGGACATACCCTATATTAGAAGATCGGCACCGCCTGAAACTACCACCGGAGAAAGGGACAACAGACCTATCAGTGGATCGCTGGACAACTTATGAGATTTCATTATTTCTCAAAGATAACTGCGATTACGCGTTGATGCTCTCATTGGGCAGTTATGAAAACAGATACAGTGATGTGATACACCACCCTGAACGGTTTATCGTTATCCCAAATATACCAGGCCTGCAACTGTTCAAAGAGTTGGATGAAATGAGGAAGTGGCTAACATTGCCTGAGCTTCCGCTAAGCAAAATTAAAAAAGACATAGCCAAGCATGGAGGCTATGTACCTGGTGCTATTGTTATTTAACTAAACGAATACAAGGAAGAGTCACGCTAAAAGTGATATCTGTTGGTGCACCTACGCGGGTTGATGCCACGAGCATATCGACTAAAATACCCAACGCTTAGTTGACTGATCAAGCAATGATGAATGGAAAATTCAACTTAATCGACGCCGATTATGAACATTCCATTCGTCGCGTTTTTTAAGTGTAGTGAGCGAATCTGGCAAGCGCACCCAAGCTATGCCTGCATTACTAATGGATATATTTAGCGTGGTTCAACGGAGTGAAGTACATGAAGAATGCCTTAGAACCTAACTCTTTAGGAAATAATAGTCCCCTGAGACCCAAGAAGATTGCAGCACCTTTTCTCAGCTCTGAAAAATTTCAAATAAAAGAATTAGAACTCTCTCTGAATACAAAATGTAATTTACGATGCAGTAACTGTGGGTTTAAAGTCCCTAATCAGCCTGAACCATTCAATAATGATATGGGTATTGAACAGCACATCGATAGTCTGCTCATCCTAAAAAATATTGGTGTTCGCATAGGGAAAATTGTTCTTGTGGGCGGTGAGATATCGTTACATAAAGACCTCAACTCAGATATCAAAAAAATTAAAGAAGTAATGATCGCAGGTCAACTGGAAGTCGTTACTAACGGGTTATACCCTCAGGGAATCGACAGTACAACTCTAGAATTGATTGATAGCCTGGTGATTAGCGACTATGTTCGAACAGAGGATTTTGAAAGCATTTGGGAGCAGTATGCTGGATCACTACGCGGTGAATTTAACATCAGCTTTCGCCGCAAGGATTTCTGGGATGACTGGAACACCCCTGTTTCCATGTCTGCTGACGCTGCCCAGACCGCCTGGAGCACGTGTTTCTATCGAAATTATGACATTACCCTGGAACGTGGCAGGTTGTTCAGCTGTTCACGAATTGCAAAAAACAGGAAGGAGAATGAAGGTCTCAACATTAACGATATCCAAGATATATCTGACGTTGAGACATATCTAAACTCAACCACCCCCAGACCTTCTTGTTCAACGTGCTCTCCCGTTGCAGGCCTGCCAGAAGTAATCGTAGCCCAACAAGATGATGGAAAAGAAGTGGCGCTGTCGAGAGCAGCGATCAGACATATGGAGCAGTCCATCCAAGGAGTAAGGCGATGATCAGTAAGAACAAGCTATACATGATTGTGGGAGTGCCAGGTTCAGGCAAGACAACTTTAACGCGAAAACTAGCCCAGCAGGATCTTCACTCTCATTGCCTTTCCTGTTCTGAATTACTCAGGGAAATAATGCAAGAACAGGGCATTGATAGCTGGTCAATGTTTGATGCTTTAGACAAAACAGCAAGATTTCAGTTGGTCAATCTTGTCACCCGCAAGCTCGAGCATCTGAAAACGCAACATAGAGCTATCTACGCTGATGCACACATGCTGGTTAAAAACAGAGCTACTGGTACCTTTGAAGTCGGGTTAACGCAATCTGACGCAGATATTCTGGATGGATTAATCTTCTTAGATACGCAGCCGGTAATAGTTCAAGAAAATACACACCGTGACAATGAGTTAAGTACGCGAAAGCGACCCAATGCATCGCTAATGCAGATTGAGTCTCATAGAAAGCAGGAATTGGAGGCCGCACAACAATATTGTGAGCAACACGGAATTTCACTTTATGTGATCAATAACAGTGATAACGACTACTCTATTACAGAGGTTTTAGAGCGCATCTCAAATGGTAATAACCTCGCGCCTGCAACAGAAAACTCGTTACATAATCAGCTATCAACTCATTTAGAACGTATCGGTGCACAAGGTGGGCCTGCGTTAGTTCTTGATGGGGATCGGACGTTCAGTGAAGCTGATGCTTTTCGGTTTGTTGATTCAAAACTTGGATTACGAACGCTGAATCGGCAAGTATTCGAAAGCTTTGGTTACCATCTTCAGAGCTATATTGGTGTGAGTGAAAACTGGAAGAGTATCTCAATATTCGAGTACGTCGATGCACTTGGAAAAGTAGCGGAGGAAATACAGCCTCGTTCCGAATGGCTAGAGGTATTATCGAAGACGCCAAAAGAAATACCTGTATTTTTGGTGACTGCCGGTATCCCACAGCTTTGGCAGTATGTTCTGAGCAAACATCAGCTTAATCACATAAAAGTAATCGGTGGAACGCACCCATACCTCGATAAAGAGTTGATTACACAGGACAGCAAGTCAGAGATTATTAACCTGTTGAAAAAAAGAGGGTATTGGGTGATGGCTGCTGGCGACAGTCCTATTGATGCACCAATGTTAAATGATGCTGATGTAGCAATCGTTGTGCCTGATAGCAAGGGCAGCTTGCCATTAATCAATAGATTAGATCACAAGAAAGGATGGTTCTATCTCGCTATCGAGGGATACAGAGAAAAAAGCAATGCAGTTTCTCCTGTCTCTATACATAGCACTATATCCAGCAAAGCCAAGTTCACAAAATACCGTTACCTTAATCATGTTGATGGGACTGAGATTGCAAGTGCACATAGCCGATCTAAAGTCGCTGGAACCCATCGCCTAGGGCTCAAAACTGAGCACAAGAAGATTGGTGCATTATTTCTTAGCGAGCTTAGCACAAGCAATCCTGATGTATCTGTTTCAAATACAGTGGTCATAGGAGTTGAACGATCTGGAAGATACTTGGCTGAAGGAGCAGCAGATATGTTTGACTGTCCTCTTTTGAGTGCTTACGAAGTCAGTAGTATTCATACAGAAAAAGAGAATGAATATGATACTAAAATGATCATTCCGCACCTTCACCCAGATATAGAAAATATTGTCATCTACGACTCTGTTATCCACACAGGTGGCACAATACAAAAAGCACTCAGCGGAGTACCAAAAACCCACCAAGCCCGAGTATTTATTTTTTGTACTGAAGTTAATGAGGCATCGTTAGAGGTGATTAAGAGCCTAAGCCAACGGGCTGAATTCTACTGCCTTCGTATCTCTAGTCGTAAAGAAAAACCGTCAGGAAACAGTGATATGGGCGCCAAGCTATATGGCACACTTTCTTAGTACTAACTGAGAGCTGGAATGAAAAACAACACTTTACTACTTTGCCCTGAGATATTTGGTAAACAGCAATTCTGGCGCTAGTTTACAGGGCAGCATAGATTTTTTAATTCATATCACGTTAATAGTTATTAGCGTGATATGAAGAAACCAACAGTGCAACTACAGAATACAGTTTTTAAAGAAGAGAGAGTTGCTGCTCCAAAGAGCAGCACTTTAGTGACCAAAATTACCCAAATAAATTAATTGCCTTTGGTGTAGTACCCATCAAGAGTAACAGTTGCATACCGCTCACCCGTTGTATAACTTGTGCCAGAACTCATAATATATTGTTCTCTTGCTCCTCCTAAGGAAACAGCAACACGCGAGTAGTCATCTTTCAAATGGTGATGCTCTTCTTCTAGCCAGGCTGGAAAACTCGCTGTTTGTTTTAGCCTCAACTCAATACCTTGAACTTGAAGGGTGTCCCTGGCCAGGTCTTGTACCATCGGTAGTTCAGCACCACCGCCGGTAAGAGCAACACCCATCCCTCCAAATGGAGCCGTTCGCAACCAGGTAGGATCGATCGTTTCAAGAATTTCTAGCATACAGCTACGTAGAGCATTACCAAATGATTGCACTGACTCGAGTTGTAGAAACTCCTCAAGCTCAACTTCAACGACGGTTTCTCCACCAAACAGAGTAACGTATAAAGAGTGGTCTCGAAATAATGCCTCTTTGTAATGTCTAATCTCCAGGCTAAGAGCTCCTCTAATATTCAGGTATAGCGGATCATCATAGGTGACTGCACCTTTATGTAAAATGTATTCAGTAAGCAGCTTATCGAGGTGATTACCCGCTTCAGTGATCGCACGCGTACTACCACTAATTTCTCTAGAGACACTCTCACCAGTATCAGGATTATACTTAATTCTAAAAAGACTAAAGTCGCTGGTACCAGCCCCGACATCAACTACTAGTAACAGTGAGTTTACTTCGCTTTTCCAACTCATAATCGAACCAGCTACCCCTAGGGGTTCGCTTATCTGGTTAGTAACGAATGAATATTCGAAGCTGTTTGCTCGAATCTCATTAATTACGGCAACAAACTCTGCGAGGGAAACCCCAGACATCATCTTTTCCTTGAATGTGTCAGCTAGAAGCTGTGCCTGTCCGAGCATTAATTGTAGTAAATGCTCTGTTTCTCTTTGTTTTTCCCCCGTGAAACAAGGCATTGCAAATCGACGGCTGATGTTGCGTTGGAAGCCGAGTCCTTCAATGCGGTCATTCATCGCCCACGTCAGAAACATCAAATAAGCCAATACCATATCACCGTAAGTTACTACAATATCAGTTGGATTGAAGAGCTCGTTTACCTCCTCATTAATACCATCCTCTGACAGCCAGCGCTTGATGTTGTCTAAACGTTGGCGTCTTCCGTCTAGGGAAGTTGCGAATAAGTCCCTCCTCTTGAGACAATCTGCGATGCAACCTTCTCAGAGATAAGCCATGGATCATC
>NZ_CAKZLP010000016.1 GCF_937127095.1 uncultured Amphritea sp. | reverse complement strand
GAAACCGGCCTTTCCCTCCTCTTCAATCTTGATCTATTGCTTAAGTAAGTGCCATTCGGCTTTGACCCCTTTAGCTCGTTGACCCCTTTAGCTCGACCCCTTTAGCTTTGCGGACCCGCATGCAGGGTGTTTGGGGGCTGAGGGTTAGAGACCCTCGGCTACCCGATTACAAGTTGATTTAGCAGGAGGTTCAGCGTTGAACGCAAAAAGCCACCCGAAGGTGGCTTTTCTTGGAACTTCTTTTAGCAGCGAGCCGTTTCCGACAAACACCTCAGTTTGAGCTGCGTCCACTGAGGCTATATCTCTTACTAGGTGAGCTTTCGCTCTCGGATGAGAGTATAACACAAAGCCTCGTTCCTACAACAATGCTATTTTGTATATTCTTCAAGCATGCTCCAAAGCTCGGCATTTCTCGTTTCAAGACCCTCTATCTTATTGTTTTTACTTGCTATTTCTCCATTAAGCGAGTCTATCTGCTCATCCTTAGATTCGATAGAACGAAGGATGTTATCGCCACCAACAGCCGTAAAAACAGCTTTCTTTATGTTTACAACGTCATCATTTGACAGCTTCTTTTCGACTCTATAGTCGTATAGTCGCTTACCTTCATCCGTATTGAACCTAACAGGGAACAGCCTATGGCCCGATACATATGATATAGCAGCAGTTTTTGCGAAGCACGTTGGGTTGTTAAAAGTGACCAAATCAGGTGGTAAGCTGGTTATTCCCACAACTGTCCGATGATCCTTTGCCTTATTCCCTTTACTTATAGGAACTACCAAGGCAGGATCTTCCTTGTTTGACAAGACAACCACCAGCCTACGCTTAACCATTTCATATGGAAGCTTACCGTTGAAATTTGAAATGGTTGTGGACGGTTGATCTCCAAGAGATATATCTTGTGAGAAATAACCAAAGTCACACTCTAAAAGTCGCCCCCGAACCAGCTTACTGCCATTAGAGCTATGTTTTTCTGAAATCGATTTTGGCAGGTATTGCAACGGCGAAATAGTTATTTCACATGCAATAATTTTATTCTCAGTATCGTGTACCGTATCAATTTTTTCTACTTTCCAGAATTTGATTTCGCTAGAAGTGAATTCCTTTCGAATAAAAATATTCTGATCAACTGGGTCATGCGGCAATTCGCGAACGGCAATATCAGATGAAACTTCCTCACCTAGAACTACTGCAGGCTCCTCCGCCTTTAAAAAAGTCACTTTGATAGTAGTCATATTGTCGTATATCACAGTTACTAGTCAGATTAAAAATACCACCCAACCACCTGAATTATAATGATTTATATAAAGATTCGACTTTGGAAAAACACGACAGCTTGTCGTATATCTGCAGAAATACGACAAAATGGTCATTGTTAATAATTATTTGCATTTACAATCCCTAATGCAGCGGTTATTCAGTCCTTAATTTGTTGATAATTACATAGAATTGCCCGGCTGAAAAGATTCATTAGCGCAACAGCTCAGAGGGATAAACTGAACCTTGTTTTCTCACCCCCCCTTTGATAGTTGTAAGACTTTTGTTGGCTATCGCTTTTCGCTTTTTCTAGCGAGTCGCGAAGCGACGTTCTAGCGACTCGCTAGCGGCGCAGCCGCGGTCTGGTCTTGTTTAAACAACCATATCGATCTGTTGCAAGGTGCCTACTTCACCGTTTTCACTGAAATAGACACCGCTGTTTCTGACGGTGCCGTTGTGCTGATTGTCCTCCCCTTTTATATCAAAGGGGGTTGCGCTGGCACCCAGATAGATTGCACCGATATCGCGGTCTTTCAGCGTTTCCAGAGAGTCCGTATCCGCTGTTTTATTCCAGATCAGCAACTGATCAAAGATTGAGTCGGCTTCGTCGATATAGCCATTACCATCCTCATCGTAGTCGGCCAGTTCGGCAAAGCCATCACCGGTGCGGGCGCCAAACAGCTCTGATCCATCATTGATGATGCCATCATTGTTGCGGTCCAGCGCCAGCATGCCGCTGTTTCCGGTGAGATAACTGATCAGCTCCTGATCGCCATCGGCATCCAGATCGAACTCAAATTTGTCATTGCTGAGATCCGCATAGTTACCTTCAAAATTGAGGATCAGCGGGTCTGTGAATACTAACTCCTGGGTCTCTTTATATTCCCGGGTAGCACTATAATTACGCTCCATCTCCAGACTGAGATTAAAGTCAATTGACTGGCCATCAGCGGTGTTTACGGTGCCGCAGCTGTTGAAGCGGGTGCACTCATACTCTTCAACTGTTTCGCTGACATTGAGCTGCAGCCTTAACATCCGGGGCTTTAGCTCGACAGAGGGGCTATCCCCGGATAGCTCTGCAAACCTGAACGCTGCGGAATCCATCTGTGATAAAGGCTGTGGCAAAAGCTGAGGCAGAGGCTGTGACGGAAAGTCAGGCTGAATCGCCTTTAACAGACTTTGCCAGAGCCGTGCCTGAGTAATATTTTCCTGGTTCTGATAATCATCGCCCTCCACTGTCTGAAAAAAACCACGAAAGGGGTTTATCGGTGATGCTGATCCGAACGACAACCGGTTCGCTGAGTCCGTGTCCGTTGCTGCTCCGTCTCCTACCGCCTGCGACCGGGCTATCAGCGCTTCCAGTTGTGCAACAAACTGGCTGCCCTGCCCTCTGTCATCCAGACTGCGGGTAATCCCCCGGAACTCTGATTTCTCATGTTCAACACTCATGTTTATATAACTACTGTTTATAATCATGCTCTTACTCCTTTTTCAGGCAATAAAACCCCGGGCCCCCTATTTTAAACAGGCAGTTATCCATTTATTCAGGGCGCAAAAATCCCGCTCAGGCATTCAGCCAAGCTGTCAATCACGGGCATCATTGAATGAGGAACAGAGTTGCCGCTATAGCTCTGATTTTTTGGCCACAACCCCCCCTACCGGACAGATAATCCAGTAAACGGTTCCTCCTCAGACAAACGCTGTTGGTTAAAAATTCACGATTGTTTTATCTCGCCGATAGTTCCCCCCCCATCTATAACTATCTGAAACCCAAGCTGTTATTGGCCGATAGCCCAGCCGCAGCAGACGCTCGCTGGCCGTCAGACTGTTCATTTCAGCCATAACAAAGCAACGTTTCAGTCGTTAGCTGTTAATTCAGTAACCTTAGCAACAGCAAGAAACGGGCCTGATCGATACAGAGGGATGCTGGGAGAAAAACAAAATGGGGATAACTCAAGAAAAGAGGTTCGATAACATTCAGATAACGATGCCTGTAAAAGGATCTGTTATGAGGGGTAACAGGTTAAATAAAAAAGCGCCCTGAGCGGGCGCTTTTATCCAGTCAGCAACCTTTAGCTATCAATTGTCATACTGATAAAAACCGCGTCCGCTCTTGCGGCCCAGATAGCCGGCATCGACCATCTGTACAAGCAGCGGACAGGGACGGTATTTGGAATCTTTGAAGTTATCGTAGAGCACTTCCATAATGCTCAGACAGGTATCCAGACCGATCAGATCTGCCAGCGCCAGCGGCCCCATCGGGTGGCTCATACCGAGCTTCATCACGGTATCGATCTCTTCCGCTGACGCCAGGTTTTCATAACGACAGAACACCGCTTCGTTGATCATCGGCATCAGAATGCGGTTGGAGACAAACCCCGGCGCATCATTCACATCCACCGGAACTTTAGCCATATCCAGCGACAGCTGTTTAACCGCATCAAACACGGCATCATCGGTTTGCAGGGCGCGGATAATCTCCACCAGCTGCATCATCGGTACCGGGTTCATAAAGTGCATGCCGATCACTTTACCGGGACGGGAGGTGACCGCCGCTAACCGGGTGATGGAGATCGATGAGGTATTGGTCGCCAGAATCGCATCGGGTTTACAGACTTCATCCAGTTTACGAAAGATATTTTTCTTAATCTCTTCATCTTCACTGGCCGCCTCAACCACAATATCCACCGCGGCCATCGCGGCCATATCGGTGGTTTGCTGAATACGCGCCAGCGCCTGATCCGCTTCGCTCTGCGTCAGCTTCTCTTTATTCACCATCCGCGCCAGACTGGCACTGATGGCTCCCAGCCCACGCGCCAGCGCGGCATCATTGAGATCATAAAGTACCACATCAAAACCGGAGACTGCCGCAACCTGAGCGATACCACCGCCCATCTGACCTGCACCCACCACACCAAAGCTGTTAATCGTCATTTCAGGTTATCCTCTTCAAATCAGCCGACAGTGTTCCATTATTGGCTAATAAATTCAACAAAAAATACGGGTATACCCCTACGGCAATCTTACACACCCTACAGGCTTGCAAATACCTCAGCCAAAAAAAAACCGGCCTGAGCCGGTTTGGTTTTAATTTGCACTACTAAACAGAGAGGACGTTATTTGCCATGATCCACCAGGTCATCCACGACGGCCTGCTCTTCGTGTAGGTCATAGGCGGGTTTCGCGCCCGGCAGAATCAGGTTAAGCACTATCGCGACAACGCCGCACAGACTGACACCCTGCATGCTGAATTCGCCCTTACCGATCACCATGCCACCGATACCAAACACCAGGGTGGTGGCGACAATGACCAGATTACGCTGCTCTGCCAGATCAACTTTCGCTTTGATCAGGGTGTTCAGACCCACTGCAGCGATGGAGCCAAACAATAGGATCAGGATACCGCCCATCACCGGCGATGGGATGGTTTGCAGCAGAATGCCGAACTTAGCTACAAAGGCCAGCAGAATGGCAAACACCGCAGCCCACACCATGATCATCGGATTAAAGGAACGGGTTAGCATCACCGCGCCCGTGACTTCGGAGTAAGTCGTGTTTGGCGGCCCACCGAATAACGCCGCAACCGAAGTTGCCAGACCATCACCAAACAAAGTGCGGTGCAAGCCAGGCTTCTTAATATAGTCCTTGCCAGTCACATGACCAATCGCCAGGACATCGCCGACATGCTCAACCGCTGGCGCGATCGCCACCGGAATCATAAACAGGATCGCCTGCCAATTGAATTCCGGTAAAACAAAGGCGGGCACCGCAATGAAAGCGGCGTCAGCCACGATCTGATAATTCACCATACCGAAGAAGTTCGCCATGATATAACCAACCACCACCCCGGCCAGAATCGGCAGCAGACGAAAGATCCCTTTACCAATACTCGCCACCAGCAGTGTTGTCAGCAGTGCCGACATCGACACAATCATCGAATCAAGGTAGGGAAACAGCTCAATACTGCCATCCCCCGCTTTACCCATCGCCATATTCACCGCCACCGGCGCCAGACCCAGACCGATCACCATAATAACCGGGCCCACCACCACGGGTGGCAATAAGCGATGCAGGAAACCCACACCCCGGAACTTAACCCCCAGCGCCAGCAGCATATATACCAGACCGGCACAGAACAGCGCCCCCAGTGTTGCCGGCATGCCCCAGGTTTGGGTGCTGTAGATAATCGGGGCGATAAAGGCAAAGGAGGACGCCAGAAACACCGGCACCTGACCTTTAGTCACAAACTGGAATAACAGGGTACCTAAACCGGCGGTAAACAGGGCGACACTCGGGTCCATTCCGGTGAGCAGCGGCATCAGCACCAACGCACCAAAGGCGACAAACAGCATCTGCGAACCCGCCAGCACCGTGCGCCATAACGGCTCGCTGCCATCCAGGGTATCATGCATATTATTCATCTCAGACATTCCTTACTTAGTGCCAAAAATCTTATCACCGGCATCGCCCAGGCCCGGAATAATATAGCCGTTCTCATTCAGATGACTGTCCACCGCCGCTGTATACAGCTCAACATCGGGATGCGCCTCGTTGACCGCTTTAATCCCTTCAGGGGCTGCCACCAGCACCAATGCCTTAATATCGTGACAGCCGGATTTTTTTAACATATCAATCGTGGCGTTCATTGAACCACCGGTTGCCAGCATCGGATCGATGACCAGTGCCAGACGTTCTTCCATATCACTGGTGAGCCGTTCAAAATAGGTGACCGGCTGCAGTGTTTCTTCGTCACGATACAAGCCAACCACACTGATCTTAGCGCTGGGAATCAGATCAAGTACGCCATCCAGCATGCCGATACCGGCGCGCAAAATCGGCACCACTGTGACTTTCTTGCCCTTGATCTGCTCACCGGTCATCTCGCCACACCAACCTTCAAACTGATAGGTTTCGGTTTTCAGATCCTTGGTGGCTTCATAGGTCAACAACGCGCCGACTTCTGCCGCCAGCTGCCGGAACGCCCGGGTGCTGATATCAGCAGCCCGCATCAGGCTGATTTTGTGTTTTACTAAAGGGTGGTTGATCTCATGAATCTGCATCAGGGAATCTCTCTTAAAGCACCGGTGAACTGAAGCCTCAACCGTTGGCAGCTCACTAATACCTTGTTGCTGATAGCTGCCAGCGGACTAAGCCCTAAAATTTAAAACATGATACCCCGAGCTAGGCAGAAAGTCTTAGACCAGAGTCAGAAAAATCGATCCGCTGATACGGTCTTGCATCTCCCGCTACAAACCAAAAAAAAACGCACTTCAAAAGTGCGTTTCAGATGTAATAGCCGAATCACACTGTCGGTAAACTGCCAGTGAGATTCGAATACTCAGATGCCTGACCCGGTTAGCCATGCAATTCGTCATACAGCGCCAGAAATTCCAGCGTGAGTTTATGTTTTGGCGCAAAGTAGATCAGCGGCATACTTTCATTGTGGGACTCTTTCATCTTCACCGATGAGGAGATCATCGCTTCAAGCACCGGCAGATTATCCTCTCTCAGCATATCGACAATGGTTTTCGAGGCGTTGGCCCGGGGTTGATACTGGTTAACCACAATACCTTCGATGGTTAACTTATCGTTATGGTCCTGCTGGGTTTCCTGCACGTTATACATCAGGCTATAGAGCGCTTGTCTGGAGAACTCATCACAGTCAAACGGAATCAGGCAGCTATCTGCCGTACAGAGTGCCGAGAGGGTATAAAAGTTAAATGCCGGTGGCGTATCAATATAAATGGCATCATATTGATCCAGATTGAGCAACGCATCACGCAGTTTATAGATCTTGTGTTTGGCTTCCAGCTTGGCATGCAGATCACCCAGCTCCGGGCTTGAGGGCAACAGATCCAGGTTTTCATACACCGTGGGGTGGATAAAATCGGTGATCTCTTTCGGCCGCACCTGAAAGCTCAGGGTCTGCTCAAAAAAGTCTTTGATATCACCGACCGTCTCGTTAACCAGCTCGCCCAGCAGATAGTGACTGGTATTACATTGAGGGTCCATATCAACCACCAGCGTTCGCTTACCTTTACTGGCGCTGATCGCTGCCAGGTTAGTACTGATACTGGACTTACCCACACCACCTTTCTGATTAAAGACCACCCGGATCATACAGTTTCCTTCGATATGCGCTTACGGCAAGCGGCTGAATAATATTTCTGAGTAACAATAAACCCTGTTCTGACTGACCCCTTCAAAACATAACCCGCTACAGCTTAACCCTGCTCAAGCAAGGTACGCAGATCAATAATGGCGGCGTTAGCACGGGAGATATAGGAGGCCATCACCAGCGAATGATTCGCCAGCAGGCCAAATTCATTACCGTTCATAATCATCGGGCTCCAGACGGTTCCCTGGGTTGCTTCCAGCTCACGGATAATCTGGCGCAGGCTGATGAGGGCGTTTTTCTTCTCCAGCGCATCAGAGAAATCAACCTCAACCGCCTGCAGCAGGTGGATCAGCGCCCAGGCGGTTCCCCGGGCTTCGTAAAACACATCATCAATTTCCAGCCAGCCGGTTTTCACTTCCAGCTCGGCGGCATTGTTGGTTGACTGACGGGCGGTAGATTCGCCTGCCAGATCGGTATTCACCCGTTTCTGCCCCACACTGGCACTCAGGCGCTGGGACAAGCTGCCCAGACGGGTGGAAACATCCGCCAGCCAGCCGCGCAGATTATCGGCACGGGCATAAAACTGGGCATTCTGCTGCTGTGGATCTGACAGACGCGCCTGATAAGCCCGCAGGTATTTCAGTGACTTGTTATATTCACCCTCACTGGAGGGCAGCAACCAGCTATTATTATCGAAGTGCAACAGCGGCTCAGCTTCTTTCAGATCGACATCTTCGGTGGACTGCGACTGAGAACGGCTGAAATCTTTGCGCATCGCCCGGGACATATCCCGCGCCTGCACCAGCACACCGAACTCCCAGTTTGGAATATTATCAAGCCAGATTCCCGGAGGTGTGCGGTCATTCGACAGATACCCCCCAGGCTTTTGCATCAGCGTCTCGGTAATTCTGATCAGCGTTGATACAGTGGCAGAACCGACAATTTCCTGCTCTGTGCCCTGAGCGGTCTGCACCACAACAGGCTTAACCTCGAACGGAGCCGGCTCCTGACTCCACCAGATACCCAATCCCAGGCTTACCAACAGATAGAGACCGAGCAGAACCAAAACAGGTCGTAAAAGTTTCACCCGGCCAACCGTCCCGGTCAGCTTATCCCAGAATGTGAACCACAACCGCTGTAACATTTCCATGGTATTTCCTTTAGCCAGAAAGCGCTTATTGCACTGCAATATGTCCGATTTGTCTGAGCGGGTCAATGCTGACCGCGCTGTAAATAGTTGATCATTATAGTATCACTGATAAGCTTAGATTTAATCAGTGAATATCACTGCGCACCCGCCGCTAAGAATTACTGTAATAAAACGGTGCATAATAGCCTTACATAGATCTAAATAAAGCAAACTATGATCAGAAACCATCCAGAACGTCGGGAAAACTGATGATAAAACACAATAAGTCGTAAAGCTGTTTACACTGTTTCGCTTTTCCGGCAAACTACCCTACTTTTATACCCATCGGACGTGATCTTGCGTCATATAGGCTAATGTTTAATGGCTAAGATACTGCTTCTTAACGGTCCAAACCTCAATCTGCTCGGTACTCGCGAGCCGGAAGTTTACGGTGCCGACACCCTGCAGGATGTTACCCAACGCCTTTCCACCCTTGCTCAGCAAGCGGGTCACCAGATTGAGTGCCTGCAAAGCAATGCGGAGCATGTGCTGATTGAACGGATCCACCAGGCCCGTGTCGAACAGGTGGATTTTATACTGATCAACCCGGCGGCATTCACCCATACCAGCGTTGCACTGCGTGATGCATTGTTGGGCGTGTCGATCCCTTTTATAGAGATCCACATCTCCAATGTGCATGCCCGTGAAGCGTTTCGCCACCACTCCTATCTTGCGGATGTGGCTGTAGGTGTTATCTGTGGGCTGGGCGTCCAGGGTTATGAATTTGCATTACAGTCCGCCATTAAGCGGATTGAAAAACTTTAACATCTGACTTTATAGAGAATTTCATTCGTATGGATATTCGCAAAGTAAAAAAACTGATCGAGCTGCTGGAAGAATCAAATATCAATGAGATTGAGATTCATGAAGGCGAAGAGTCCGTGCGTATCAGCCGCGGTTCCAATGTTGTTGCTGCACCTCAGTATGCTCCTGCGCCAGTTGCTGCTGCACCGGTAGCCACTGCACCTGCACCTGCTGCTGTCGTAGCGGCTCCGGCGTCCAGTGACAATGCAGTATTGTCACCCATGGTGGGGACGTTCTACCGTTCACCATCACCCACCTCTCCGTCTTTCATCGAAGTCGGCCAGACCGTTAAAGTCGGCGACCCTATCTGCATCGTTGAAGCGATGAAGATGATGAATCAGATCGAGTCTGACAAAGCCGGTGTTGTTGAAGCAATTCTGGTAGAAGACGGTCAGCCGGTTGAGTTTGATCAGCCACTGGTAATTATCGTTTAAGCTATCCACCAGACAGGTTCACAACATGCTAGAAAAAGTTGTTATTGCCAACCGGGGTGAAATCGCACTGCGTATACTCCGGGCGTGTAAAGAACTGGGCATCAAAACGGTTGCGATCCACTCCACAGCAGACCGTGATCTGATGCATGTTCGCCTTGCTGACGAAGCCGTATGTATCGGCCCGCCGCCCTCAGCACAAAGCTATCTGAACATCCCTGCTATCATCGCAGCGGCAGAAGTGACTGACGCAATGGGTATCCACCCGGGCTACGGTTTTCTGGCTGAAAATGCCGACTTTGCCGAGCGCGTAGAGAAAAGTGGCTTTGCCTTTATCGGCCCGAAAGCGGAAACCATCCGCATCATGGGCGATAAGGTCGCCGCCATTGAGGCGATGAAGAAAGCCGGTGTGCCAACGGTACCGGGGTCTGACGGCGCACTGCCGGAAGATAACGATTACATCATCGACGTCGCCCGCAGAATTGGTTATCCCGTGATTATCAAGGCAGCCGCTGGCGGCGGTGGCCGTGGTATGCGCGTGGTACACAGTGAAGCCAGCCTGCTGAATGCCGTGTATGTCACTAAAGCGGAAGCGAAAGCCGCGTTTGGTGATGAAACGGTCTATATGGAGAAGTTCCTCGAGAACCCTCGCCATGTTGAAGTTCAGGTGCTGTCTGACGGCCAGGGTAATGCGATCCACCTGTATGACCGTGACTGCTCCATGCAGCGTCGTCACCAGAAAGTGGTTGAGGAAGCTCCGGCTCCGCATCTCGACCCTGACGCCCGCGCCAAAGTATTAAAGAGCTGTGTGGATGCCTGCCTTGCGATTAACTATCGTGGCGCCGGTACCTTCGAGTTCCTCTACGAAGATGGTAACTTTTACTTCATCGAGATGAATACCCGGGTACAGGTTGAACACCCAGTATCCGAGATGGTAACCGGTATTGATATCGTCAAAGAGCAGCTGCGCATCGCTTCAGGTATGCCACTGTCATTCAAGCAGGAAGACGTCAGACTACTGGGCCACTCAATAGAGTGCCGGATCAATGCTGAAGATCCGAAAACCTTTATGCCCTGCCCTGGTACTGTTAACCACTTCCATGCGCCTGGCGGCATCGGCGTGCGAGTGGATTCACACCTGTACAACGGCTATACCGTGCCTCCGCACTATGATTCACTGATCGCCAAGCTGATCACCTACGGTGAGGACCGGGCAACCGCGCTGCGCCGGATGGAGATTGCCCTGGACGAGATGGTCGTTGAAGGTATTCGCTGTAATATCCCACTGCACCAGACAATCGTTCGTGACTCTAATTTCGCCAAAGGTGGAGTTAACATCCACTATCTGGAAAAGAAACTGGGTCTGAACTGATTCTGAAACACTGCATACGCTATAAAAGGCCTCCCTATGGAGGCTTTTTTTCGTTTGCCGCTCTTGCTATAAAGACTACATATCGTTGGTTATAAGGAAAATAAGATGCCCTGGTTACAGATCAAACTGGATGTCCTGCCTGATAATGCTGATCAGTACGAAGACCTGCTGCTCGCTGCTGGCTGCGCCGCCGTAACCCTTCAGGATCGTGAAGACACACCGATCTTTGAACCCGACCTGGGAACCACTCCCCTGTGGAGCAACACCGTACTGACCGGGCTGTTTTCGGCTGATCACGATCTGGATGCCACTCAGGCATTTCTGCATGAATCCCATGCTCAGCTATTCCCCAACGCGCCCTTTCCTATGATGAAAACAGAGATTCTGGAAGACAAAGACTGGGAACGGGAATGGATGGATAATTACCACCCGATGAAGTTTGGTAACCGCCTGTGGGTGTGCCCCAGCTGGAAAGCGGTACCCGAACCCGATGCCGTCAACCTGATGCTCGACCCCGGTCTGGCGTTTGGTACCGGAACCCACCCCACCACAGCGCTCTGCCTGGAATTTCTCGATTCACTTCAACTGGATGACAAACAGGTGGTCGATTATGGCTGCGGTTCCGGCATTCTGGGGATCGCCACCCTGCTGCTCGGTGCCAACCATGTTACCGCCGTGGATATAGACCCTCAGGCACTCGATGCCAGTCTGGATAACCTGCAACGCAATAATCTGCCTAAAGATCGCCTGCAGGTATATTTCCCGGAACGGGCACCTAAAGACCAGGCCGATCTGGTAGTGGCCAATATTCTTGCCGGGCCGCTGGTGCAACTCGCCCCGACCCTGACGTCACTGTGCAAAACCGGCGGTCAGCTAATTCTCTCCGGACTACTGGCAGATCAGGAAGCCGAACTGCGTGACGCCTACAGTGGCGCATTTGATCTTGATCCGGTCACCGAGAAAGAGGGCTGGATCCGTATTACCGGTATTAAGCGCTAACCGGGCCTTAACATGCGCCACAACATCATCACCGAATGCCCGGCCTGCCACACGCGCTTTCAGGTCACCCAGGGGCAGCTGAAAATTGCCAGCGGCAAGGTGCGTTGTGGTGCATGTCTTGACGTGTTTAATGCTCAGGTTCATCGCTGTGATGATCTCCAGGACATTATTGACAGCCCTGTTGACGACCCTGAGAATCACCCGTTTAGCAATTCCCTTGAGGACTTTTTTGAAGGGCATCCGGGTGATCTTATGGCTCAACTGGAGCAGCCGGAGCCGCTATTTGAGCACTCCGATGCTTTGGACCAGCGTCATAAAGACCCGCTGTTTGATGAAATTGAGATCCCTCCCTTCAGTCCACCTGCCCGGCCTGCTGAGGGGTATGATAAACGTTATGCACAACCTGATATCGGACCTGATATCGAACCTGATATCGAACCTGATATCGAACCTGGGCCGATAGAAGAATCGATAGCAGAGCCGATAACGCAAGCCGCTGAGCAGACTCACGATCAAGACTCAAAACAACAACTCCCTGAACAACTGCCCGGGCAACTCACACAGCGGGTAACTCAACAGCAGGTTGAGCCTCAACCCGAATCGCTATATGAGCCGCCGCAAACATATTTTCAACCACCGCCGGAACCGCTGTATGAGCCAAACTATAAGTCAAACTTTGAGCCACAGCCGGAAGCGGCATTTGAACCACTAACAACGTCTCAAGCAGAACCGCTGCCTGAATCCATACCTGAACCAAGCTCTGAACCAAGCTCTGAACCAAGCTCTGAGCGCCAGCATGAATCCGATGAGGCGCTATGGCAAACAGATACCGATTTCGCAGAGATCACTGCAGCACCCTCTGAGGTACAGGAGCAGACTCCTGAACTCAGGCAGGAAGAGGGCCAGACACACCCTATCGCTAACGATGAGGAAAATCTGGATCAGCCAGTCAGTGAGCTACTACAAGGCACAGCGCACCCTGAGCCAGAAGAACAACTGCAACAAATCTCATTAATTGACGCAGAACCTGAATCAGTACCCAAACCCGAACCCAAATCAGAACAGAAACAGGTACAACAGCCAGAACAAGCAGCAGAACAGGCCCAAGAGCCTCTGTCAGAGTCGAAGCCGGACCCCACGCCGGAGCCTGACAATGATTCAATCTCGGCCAACGACGCTATCCGCCTGCCGCCTGCGGCGAGTACCGTCAACTCACAGCCACGTACACCCTTTCGTGCCGAACCGGTGATGATCCGGACAACCCGGGAGAAGCCCCGTTTCAGAATCGGCTGGGCGGTTCTCTCCTTGCTGGCAATCACCCTGCTGGCCGGGCAATACCTCTGGTTTAACCGCCAGCAACTCAGCAGCTATGCTGAACTAATCCCGCTCTACTCACTGGCATGCCAGCATCTGCCCTGTCACCTTGATACACCGATCATGCTGGATCAGATAAGCACCCGCAAACTGACCATCATGCAACACCCCGACTATCAGGGAACCCTGAGCGTCAATCTATTACTGGAAAACCAGGCGGAGCTTGCGCAACCCTTTCCGGCGATTCAGCTATCCTTCTCCGACCGGCTGGGCACGCTGATTAGCCAGCGACTATTTCAACCTGCAGACTACCTGGACACCGACCTGGATAACACACTGAAGATACCTGCCAGACAAACCGCAGAGATACATTTCGACATTCTCGATCCCGGTCGTCGGGCACTCAGCTATGAAATCGCCTTAAAGGCGCCAGCACCCCAGAACAAAGGGCTGTAAGCGATTAAAAAACGCCCCTTGCACTCTGCTGACTGCACTTTACGCCATTTCATTTCACAGTTTCTGATCATTTTGTAACACATTTTGCAACAACAATATGATCAAAAAACCATCAAAAAGTCCTTGGCCCTCCCCCCTTGAAAGAGTATTATTGTCCGCCTTCCAAACAGCAGTACAGCGGTTATCATTTTGATAGCCACAGGCAGCTATTTCTCTAAATTCGGGGTTGGCCATGTTTCAAATCGGACAGCACACCATTGACAGTCAGGTTATCCTGGCACCGATGGCCGGTGTAACCGACCTGCCTTTCCGCCGGTTGTGTAAACAACTGGGTGCAGGCATGGTGGTTTCTGAGATGGTCACCGCAGACACCCGTCTATGGCACACCCGAAAATCCAGCCAGCGTTTACAGAAAGACCAGAATGACAGCCTCAACGTTGTCCAGATCGCCGGTGGTGATCCTGAGATGATGGCCGAGGCTGCCCGGCTCAATGCTGCAAATGGCGCTCATATTATTGATATCAATATGGGTTGCCCGGCAAAAAAAGTCTGTAACAAAGCGGCTGGTTCTGCCCTGTTGAAAGATGAAAAACTGGTCAGGGACATTCTCCAGGCCACCGTCGCTGCAGTCGAGCTACCGGTGACCCTGAAGATCCGTACCGGCTGGGACCCGCAAAGCCGTAATGGTGAAACCATTGCACGCATTGCGGAAGACGCCGGCATTCAGGCCCTGGCGGTACATGGCCGCACCCGGGCTTGTGGCTATAAAGGTGATGCTGAGTACGACACCATCGCCCGTATTCGCCAGGCAATCGATATCCCCCTGTTTGCCAACGGTGATATCAACTCTGCGGAAAAAGCCCGACAGGTGCTGGATTACACCGGCGCAGATGCGGTGATGCTGGGTCGAACCGCGCAGGGAAATCCCTGGATTTTTCGTGAGATAAATCATTACCTTTCAACAGGCAAAGTGCTGCCCTCCCCGACCGCTGAAGAGGTCCGGGATACATTGCTAGAACATCTGCAGGCGCTGTATCGTTTTTATGGCGACTATGCAGGCATTCGCATTGCCCGCAAACATGTTGGCTGGTACATGAAAAACCGACAGGGCCAAGCGCGACCCCAAAACTCAGACAGTTTCAGAAATGAGTTTAATCAGATAGAAGAAACCGAACTTCAGCAAAGTGCAATCCGATCATTTTTCATCGCTTCGGACACGGCAGACGCTGCTGCCTGAATATCGGTTCAATTTTTAGGTTAATGCAAGTGGATAACAAGACATTGAATACACAAGTAACACAATTAGAAAACATCGACGTGCAGGAACGCACTCTGCGTGACAGTGTGCAGGTCTCTATGCATAACTACTTTCGTCAACTTGATGGCCAGCCTGTTACTGATGTATATCAGATGGTATTGGCAGAGATTGAAGCCCCACTGTTTGAAGCCGTTATGACCTATACCAGGGACAACCAGACCAAGGCTTCTGAACTTCTGGGTCTGAACCGCGGCACCCTGCGCAAGAAACTTAAGCAGTACGGCTTACTGTAAACGATTATTTTTTTAACTTAAACTCAGAAGACAAAACCATGGCAGAGCAGAAAATCACTCCGGTCCGTCGCGCACTGATCAGTGTGTCTGATAAATCCGGTATCGTTGAATTCGCCCAGGCACTGAGCCAGCGCGGTGTTGAGATTCTTTCCACCGGCGGCACCTACAAGTTGCTTAAAGAAAACGATATTCCGGCTATTGAAGTATCTGACTACACCGGTTTTCCGGAAATGATGGATGGTCGTGTTAAGACCCTGCACCCCAAAGTACACGGCGGCATTCTGGGCCGTCGCGGTATTGACGATGACATTATGAACGAGCACGGCATCACCCCGATCGATATGGTGGTGGTTAACCTTTACCCGTTCCAACAGACCATCGCCCGTCCGGACTGCGATCTGCCCCTGGCGATTGAAAACATCGATATCGGCGGCCCGACCATGGTTCGCTCTGCTGCAAAAAACCATAAAGATGTTGCCATCGTCGTGTCTGCTGACAACTATGACCGCATCATCGCTGAACTGGATAAAAACCAGGGTCTGACTCACCCGACCCGTTTTGATCTGGCGGTTCAGGCGTTCGAACACACCGCCGCCTATGATGGCATGATCGCCAACTACCTGGGCGCTATCACCGATGGCAGCGTCGATGAACCGGCTGATTTCCCGCGCACCTTTAACACTCAGTTTGTTAAAGCACAGGAGATGCGTTACGGCGAGAACCCGCATCAGAAAGCCGCTTTCTATGTTGAAGCTAACCCTTCTGAAGCCAGCGTCTCCACGGCCCGTCAATTGCAGGGCAAAGCGCTGTCTTTCAATAACGTTGCGGACACCGACTCTGCGCTGGAATGTGTTAAACCGTTCCAGGAACCGGCCTGCGTTATTGTTAAGCACGCCAACCCATGCGGCGTAGCCGTTGGCGCAAATATACTGGAGGCTTATAACAAAGCGTTCCAGACCGACCCTACCTCTGCGTTTGGCGGTATCATCGCCTTTAACCGTGAGCTGGATGCTGCCACCGCGCACGCGATTGTTGAGCGTCAGTTTGTCGAAGTGATTATCGCGCCGTCCGTGACTCAGGAAGCCTCTGATATCGTCGCCACTAAACCCAACGTTCGCCTGCTGGCCTGCGGCGAGTGGTCTGCTGATCGCGCCAAGCGTTTTGATTACAAACGCGTCAATGGTGGTCTGTTGGTTCAGGATCAGGACCTGGGCATGGTGGATGTCAGTGAACTGAAAGTGGTCACCACACTACAGCCAACTGAACAGGAGATCCGTGATCTGCTGTTCTGCTGGGAAGTGGCTAAGTTTGTTAAATCCAATGCCATTGTCTATGCCAAAAACGGCCAGACTATCGGCATCGGCGCAGGCCAGATGAGCCGCGTATACAGTGCTAAGATCGCCGGTATCAAAGCGGCTGACGAAGGTCTGGAAGTCAAAGGTTCGGTAATGGCATCGGATGCGTTCTTCCCCTTCCGTGATGGTATCGACTCTGCTGCGGCCGCCGGTATTAAAGCCGTTATCCAGCCGGGCGGCTCAATGCGCGATCAGGAAGTGATCGACGCAGCCAACGAGCATGGCATGGCGATGGTATTCACCGGTATGCGCCACTTCCGCCACTAAGAAGATCAACAGCACAAGAGCCAGTTTAACTGGCTCTTCTGTTATTGGACGATTAAAGAATTAAGGTAGAGATATGAACGTATTAGTGATTGGCTCCGGCGGCCGCGAACACGCTCTGGCGTGGCAGGCAGCCAAAGACAGCAAGGTTAGCAAAGTATTTGTTGCGCCGGGTAACGCCGGTACTGCCCTCGAGCCGAAGCTGGAAAACGTTGCCATCGATGCGATGGATCAGGACGCGCTGGTTGCATTTGCCCAACAGAACAGTATCGCACTGACCATTGTCGGACCTGAAGCGCCACTGGTTGAAGGGATTGTTGACCGCTTCACCCGTGAAGGTCTGCGCTGCTTTGGCCCATCACAAGGTGCCGCGCAGCTGGAAGGCTCTAAAGCGTTCACCAAAGACTTCCTTGAGCGCCAGCAGATTCCCACCGGCAGTTACCAGAACTTTACCGAGATTGAGCCGGCACTGGCTTATCTGCGTGAAAAAGGTGCGCCTATCGTTGTCAAAGCGGACGGCCTGGCGGCGGGTAAAGGGGTTATCGTAGCGATGACGCTGCAGGAAGCTGAAGATGCTGTGCAGGATATGCTCGCCGGTAACGCCTTTGGTGATGCCGGCAGTCGAGTAGTGATCGAAGAGTTTCTTGATGGAGAGGAAGCCAGCTTTATCGTCATGGTTGACGGTACTAACGTCCTGCCGATGGCCACCAGCCAGGACCATAAACGGGCTGGCAACGGTGATACCGGTCTGAATACCGGCGGTATGGGTGCTTACTCTCCCGCTCCGGTTGTCACACCAGAGATTGACCAGCGCATTATGGATGAGGTGATTCTGCCAACCGTTAAAGGGATGGCAGAGGAAGGCAACACCTATGTTGGTTTTCTCTATGCCGGTCTGATGATTATGGCGGACGGCACCCCTAAAGTGATCGAATACAACTGCCGCTTTGGCGATCCGGAAACCCAGCCCATCATGCTGCGCCTGAAGTCCAGCATTGTTGAACTCTGTGATGCTGCGCTGGACGGCAAACTGGATCAGACCACTGCAGAGTGGGATCCACGCTGCGCGGTCGGTGTGGTTCTGGCCGCGGGCGGTTATCCTGGTGATTACACCAAGGGCGATGTTATCACCCTGCCACAACAGGTTGCCGAAGGCACTAAAGTGTTCCATGCGGGTACTGCTGAAAAAGCGGGTCAGGTTGTCACCAATGGTGGACGGGTGCTCTGCGCTACGGCGATGGGTAACAGCGTAACCGAAGCCCAGCAACGTGCTTATGAACTGGTTAAGCAGATCGACTGGAACGGGGTGTACTACCGTGATGACATCGCTTACCGGGCGATCGCACGGGAACAACAGTAAACCTCAGTGTCAGAACAGAAACAGTCACTCATCGTGACTGTTTTTTTAGCTGAGCTTTTTAGTTGAGCTTGTTCGCTGAGCTTTTTAGTTGAGCTTTTTAATTGAGCTTTTCAGTTACGTTTTTTATATAAACTGTTTGTTATTTATGGGCTTTCTCACAGCCTTTTTCCAGTTATAATCGCCAGACACTAATCGATTGATGTCTGATTAATCCTGAATGGAACCCCCTGATGATAAAGAACGGTACCCGCAAACTGACCCTGGCACTGGCTATAGGACTGTTGACTGGTTCTATATCTGTTGTAGCTGCAGCCCAACAGTCCAACAGTTTCTGTCAGAGCGCAGGCGAACAAAATGGCTATGACTGTGCCAAAGCGGATACTTTTCAGGCCAAACAATCTGATATTGATGCGAAACTGAAAGAACTGAATCGCTGGATGGCCGATGAACAGCAGGCCCAAAGCGGTACGTTGGCGACACCCGATCAGCCTGATTCAGATAAGCTGCGTGAGAAAATACAGTTTAATGCCAAACTGCTGGCAAGCGAGCTGAAACAGGCGAAAAAACTCCAGAACAAAGGCGATATGAAAGGTGCGTTTGATCGGGTGAACGATTATCTGGTCACAAACCCGAAAGATCCGAACGGCTGGTTGCTCTACGGAATCTCACTGATCAATCAAAATAAACTGGATGAGGCGACTGATCTTTTCAGTAAGTTGATCACCCTTTATCCGGACTCACCGGAACCCTACAACAACCTGGCAGCAGTCTATGCCCGCAAAGGTGACAATGATAAAGCGGTCGATACGTTGTTAAAGGCGTTCGAAACCCACCCCAGTTATGCCCAGGTACAGACAAACCTGAAAGCGGTTTACGCCGCCCTGGCGACACAGGCCTATAACCGGGCACTCAATCTGGATAATGGAAAAAAAGCGCCACGAGCCGATCTGGGTGTTCTTGATCAGGTCTATCAGCCTGTTTCAACGCAGACAATCCTGGCAACAGCCACACCTGTTGCGGCTCCACCACAACAAGTTGCTCTTCTGACTGAAACAAAAGCGGCTTCAAAAGCTGAGCCAAAGCCTGACGTAAAAGACGAATTAGTAGTTGAGGAACGGGATAAATCTGAAGGTATCGTTCCTGCCAAGCAGCCAGCTGAGCCTGCAACCGAATCTAAGGTGGCAGATCTGGCGGCTACGGCTACGGAGACGGCCACAGCCAGTACTCAGGCAACAAGCGAGACCCAACCTCAGGTAACCGCAGCGGTTAAGCCTGTCAACGGGCCTCTGCTGAGTGATGCAGTAAAAGCTGAGATACAGATGATGATCAGCAACTGGGCCACTTCATGGGCGTCCCAGGATGTTCCGGCCTATCTGAATTTTTACACGGCTGAATACACCCCGGAAGCAGGCATAACCCACAAACAGTGGGTATGGGGTCGTCAGACTCGCCTCAGCAAGCCCTCCTTCATTAAAGTCGAGATCTCCGATATCTCCCTGGCTGAAGCGGGCGATGGTCAGGTACGTTCGGTGTTCCTGCAGAAATATCAGTCCGACACCTATCAGGATGAAGTTTATAAAACCCTGACCCTGACTCAGGAAAACGGTCACTGGAAAATCGTTACAGAAACAACCCTGTAATTCAGCAATAAAAAAACCGCCAACGGCGGTTTTTTTTATACGTATACAGATCTGTTAATCAGGGGCTTTCTGTCACGGTTGATCTATTTTAATCTAAGGCTTACCCTTTTGTGGCTCACCTTCGTAGGCGATGCGCCACCGCCCCGCTTCATTAATCCAGTACTGACGTTTTACGCTGCTATTGCTGTAATTATCACTCTTATAGTTCTGCGTGAAAGTAGCAATAAACAGATCCGGATTATCCGGATGCTGATAGATACTCAGATTTTCAATATCTACATTAATAAATGACTTGTTACTGTTTACCCGTCGTTTGTGGTCAGCAAATCGTTTAAAGCCAATTTCACCGTTATTAAACTCTTCTGAATAATGGCTCAGATAGGTTTCTGTATTACGGCTCTCCCAGTCTTTACGCCAGCTATCAACCACTTGGTTAAATGCTTTCTGCTTCTGTTTCCAGTTAGCCTCATCAAGCCACTCAAAACCGGTACCGATGAGCACCGGTGTTTCTCCCAGATCAACAATCCGGTCAAGTTCAGTAAAGTGATTGTTACTCAGAGAAAGACACCCCTCACTGGCCTGAGGAGCGCGACTAAAGGTATCTTTAGGTGAGCCATGCACCCAGATGCCGCTGCCGGTATTGCCAAGACGCTGATCCCAGGCATTCGGATAATTAATCGGCAATGCCCCGGAGCCATAGCGCGGAGGTAACTGCTCATCCGTCAGCCGTCCGGTGGTAAAATAAACGCCAAGAGGTGTTTTCAAATCGCCTCTCACGCGTTTATCAACCCCCCCCCGACCATAGGAAACGTAGTAATCCCTGATCAGTTTCGGCACACCTTCATGATTTTCAAACAGATACAGACGGGACAGGTTGGTATCAACAACAATCACATGTTTCTGGTTAGGAGACATCTGCAGCAAACTGCCGGGAATAGTGTCTGATTTAGGCTTATAACGATCCACACTCATACGGGCGCGAGCTTCAGAGATCAGCCCCTGAAGTGCTTTCTGATCGGTCTGGTCATTGTTGCCCATAGAGCTGATGGTACCCACCTGGGCTGCCATCAGGTCGGCATAGATCAGTTGTGCCAGTTTAAAATCAGGCTGTTCTTTAAGCAGCGCACGTAGTTTATCCATCGCCCCGGTCATCTGATTCTGCTGCAGGTCACCCAGGCTGGCAAGCAGCAGCGTTTCCTGATCCAGATTCAAGGAAGTATCTTCAGCCTGAACACTTAACGGCAATAAAGCACACAGAGATAACAGTAACACGCTCTTATATGGCTTCACTACGGGTATAAAAAGGAGGCTTTTCATAACTCAGATTACAGACCTACACTACGACAGAAACAGTACGTTAGCCGAATTATACCTATAAAGCTGGAGTTTGCAGCTGTAATCTGGCACCTACGACTAATTTGAGCCTGTTTACGGCTGATATATGTCAGGCTTTAGACTATTGGATGAAGAAAGCCCTCATTTCTGCAAAATTCGTCGATGATAATAGCAAATAACAACTCATCGTCTATCAGCTAGCAACCTTTCAGGCTAATTCAAGAACAAATATTTATGAAAAATATTTTTATCCAATCTCAACGGCACTGAAGATTGCAGCCGCCTGCCGTTAACCCCTTACCGATACTGACATTAATGCGCCGCAGCAAAACCTGAGCGCTCATCCACAACCCGTCAAAAAATAATTTCCCCTGATCTGTCAGGCTGAACTTTCTGCCAGACTGTGCTATCCAAAAGAGAGACATTAGTGATTTGCCGATCCAAAAGATCGCCAATTCAGCATGAGGGATAGCGGTTATTCAGCTATTCCCAAACCATTTCAGGTAGCTCCAGGTTTGAAACGCGTACGGAGGATCCCGTCATGTTTAGACAGATGGAAAGCGCCGGTTTACAGGATCTGCATTTCTGGCAGGATTCGGAGACCGGTTTGCAGGCGATTATCGCCATTCACGACACTTTTCGCGGCCCGGCCATTGGCGGCTGCCGCTTCATTGATTATCCGGACAATGCGACTGCGATAACCGATGCGATCCGGCTGGCCAAAGGGATGAGTTATAAAGCCGCCCTGGCAGGGCTACCCCACGGGGGTGGCAAGTCAGTCATCATAAAACCCTCAGGTCTGTTTGACCGCACCCGGCTGATGCAAAGCTTTGGCCATTTTGTTGACAGCTTAGGCGGGCGTTATATTACCGCGATGGATAGCGGTACCCAGATCAGTGATATGGATAACATCGCTCTCAACACGCCTTACGTCACCTGCACCCGGGAGATGGGTGATCCATCCCCCTCTACCGCGTTCGGCGTATTTGCCGGTATTCGCGCCAGCGCAAAGTTCCGTTTTGGCAGCGACGACCTGCACAATATTCATGTCGCCATTCAGGGGCTGGGTCATGTTGGTTATGCCCTGGCAAGTCTGCTGCATGATGCCGGGGCGCGACTCACCGTCAGCGATATCGATGCTGAGAAAGTTGCCCGGGCAACCGCTGAGTTTAATGCAATAACGGTTGAAGCAGACGGCATCTACGATGTTGTTGCCGACATTTTCTGCCCCTGTGGACTCGGTGCCGTTATCAACCCCTCTACCATCAACCGACTCAACTGTGCCATTGTCGCAGGCTCAGCCAATAATCAGCTGGCAGATGACAGCATGGGTGATGCCCTGTGCCAGCGGGCAATTCTCTATGCACCTGATTATCTGATTAACGCCGGCGGACTTATCTTCGTCGCCCTCAACCATGCCCGTCATCATGAGTCGGTTATCCGCCAGAAAGTTGATTCGATCTATGACGCGTTGCTGGAACTTTATAAACACGCCGACGCGGAGCAAAAACCCACCAGCCTGACGGCCGATCTGAGAGCAGAGACGATCATCCGTCAGGCCAGTCTGAAACCCTATCAGGCCGCGTAAGGAGACCGCTATGGACACCATCTATCAGGCGCAGATCAGTTACAGTCAGTTCCTTTCTGAGAGCGGCAAACCGCTTCAGCCACTGCCCGACTGGACAGAAAAACCCGACACACTGGTGCGTTACTACCGCAACATGGTGCTGGCAAGGCAGCTGGACAACAAGATTATCGCCCTGCAACGCACCGGGCAGATGGGCACCTATGCCTCGCTGCTGGGGGCCGAAGCAATCGAAGTAGTACTCGGCGATCTGATGCAGCGCGACGATGTGCTGGTGCCCTATTATCGCAACCACGCACTACAGATGCTCAGGGGGCTGTCTTTGGCAGACATGCTCAGTTACTGGGGCGGCGATGAGCGGGGTAACGCTTCACCGGCGATGGGCGAGGATTTTCCCAACTCGGTGCCGATTGCCACTCAGGCACTGCACGCCGCCGGTGTCGCCACCGCCATCAAAATACGGGGAGAAAAACGTGCTGTAGTGACCGTCTGTGGCGATGGAGCGACCTCAAAGGGCGACTTCCTTGAAGCGCTGAACGTGGCAGGAGTCTGGCAACTACCGGTGGTCTTTGTGGTTAACAATAACCAGTGGGCGATTTCGGTGCCCCGCTCTATCCAGTGTGGCGCGCCGACCCTGGCACAGAAAGCGATCGGCGCTGGAATACGCGGTGAACAGGTGGATGGCAATGATGTCATCGCGCTGCACGAGTCGATCACTGCAGCGCTGAAACAGGCCCGTGAGGGGAAAGGCCCCTCCCTGATCGAAGCCATCAGTTATCGCCTCTCAGACCATACCACCGCCGATGATGCCACCCGTTACCGCAGTAACGATGAACTCAAAGCCGCCTGGGAACGGGAACCGATCAAACGTCTGCAAACCTTTCTGCATCAACGACAATGGTGGGATGAACTGCAGGAAACCGCCTGGCAGAAAGAGGTCAGCCAGATCATTCAACGGGGACTGGACGATTTTCTGCAACAGCCCGCCCAGCCGGTCGAAGATCTGATCGATTACCTCTATGCCGAGCTGCCTGATGCACTGCAAGAGCAGCGTCAACGACTGATTCGCAATGCTCAACCGGGAGGGAATCATCATGAATAAGCCAATCACGATGATCGAGGCGATTAACCTCGCTCTGCGCTCTGAGATGCAGCGGGACTCTTCCGTTATCGTTCTGGGAGAGGATGTCGGTGTAAATGGTGGCGTATTCCGCGCTACCGTTGGCCTGAAAGAAGCGTTTGGTATCAAACGGGTGCTCGACACCCCGCTGGCAGAAACGATGATCGCGGGTCTCTCAATCGGCATGGCGGCCCAGGGGCTTAAACCTGTGGCGGAGATTCAGTTCATGGGCTTCATCTTTCCTACCATGGAACACATCATCTGTCATGCGGCCCGCCTGCGTCACCGCACCCGTGGGCGGCTGCACTGTCCGATGGTGTTGCGGGCACCTTTCGGCGGTGGCATCCATGCACCAGAGCACCATTCCGAAAGCACCGAGGCGCTGTTTGCCCACATTCCCGGACTCCGGGTTGTCATCCCCTCCTCACCTAAACGCGCTTACGGGCTGCTATTGGCCGCGATTCGTAATCCCGATCCGGTGCTGTTTCTGGAGCCAAAACGCATCTACCGACTGAATGCTCAGACGGTCGAAGACAATGGCGAGGCACTGCCGCTGGATAGCTGTTATACCCTGCGGGAAGGCGCCGATATTACCCTGGTCAGCTGGGGTGCGATGATTAAAGAGACCCTTGAAGCGGCGGACCAGCTGGCGGGACAAGGGATCAGCTGTGAGGTGATTGATGTCGTCACCCTTAACCCTATCGACCACGAAACTATTCTGGCATCGGTGGCAAAAACCGGTCGCTGCGTGATTATCCATGAAGCGCCTAAAAGCTGTGCTGTTAGCGCAGAGATCTCCGCCACCCTCGCCGAGCGTGGCCTGCTCAGTCTGCTGGCTCCCGTTGCACGGGTCACCGGTTATGACACCGTCATGCCCTACTACCGAATGGAAAACCACTATCTGCCCAACACCGCCGATATCATCGATGCGGTCACGGCTACACTGGAGTTCTCATGAAATATTTCAAGCTACCGGATCTTGGGGAAGGCTTACCCGAAGCTGAAATTGTTGAATGGATGATCAGCGAGGGGGACAGCGTTACCACCGACCAGATATTAGCCACCGTTGAAACGGCGAAAGCGATTATCGAAATCCCCTCGCCTCAGGATGGCGTAATTGCCCACCTGTTCGGTCAGGCTGGCGACACGATTCACACCGGCGAGCCGTTACTGGAGTTTGCCGGGGAAGAGGATGACAGTGGTACCGTGGTTGGGGTGCTGAAACGAGAAACCAGCAACCGCCCGGATGATGATTTTTTTATCGGCGCAGCCCCCAGCACCCGGGCACATAGTCAGAAGATGACACCGGCGGTACGCTCGCTGGCAAACCGTCTCGATGTCGACACCGAAAACCTTCAGGGCAGCGGTCGTGACGGCCAGCTCACCAGTGATGATATCGAGCGCAGGGCGAAAACGGATCGTACCCACGGCAAAGCCGCACCATTAAGGGGCGTTCGCAAACAGATGGCCAAAAATATGGCATTGGCCCATGCCGAGGTCGTTCCGGTGACTCTCTATGAAGATGTTGATATCAATGCCTGGGCCGCAGGCGAGGATATTACCATGCGCCTGATACACGCCGTGGCAGCGGGCTGCAAAGCAGAACCGGCGCTCAACACCTGGTTCGATGGGCAGCAACTGGCACGAAGAGTGCTGTCTCAAATTAACCTCGGGGTCGCGGTGGATACCGAACAGGGGCTGTTTGTTCCGGTGCTCCGCGATATTGGCAATCGCTCTCTGGAGGATATCCGCGCGGGTCTCAACCGTATGCGAGAAGACGTCATCAAGCGCACTATTCCGCCAGCAGAACTGCAAGGGGGCACGATAACCCTGAGTAATTTCGGCACCATCGCGGGACGCTATGCCAGTCCTGTTGTTGTACCGCCTACTGTTGCCATTCTGGGGGCGGGGGTGATCCGCGACCAGGTAATGCCCGTAGCAGGAGAGATAGCCATACGGCGGGTAATGCCGCTGTCGCTGACCTTTGATCACCGTGCAGCAACCGGCGGTGAAGCAGCACGCTTTATGCGGGCAGTGATAGACGATTTGACCGAGGAATCAATTAGTTAATAACCTATCTATTCACCAGAACGAGGATAAAAAATTTTCCAGATTTGCTACACGCAGGTTAACCATGAACTAAACTGAATCAAAGAAATAGCGAGAGATGATGTTATGAGCCCTGAGTGAGTTTCAGGCTATAAGCGAAGGTAGCCGAACCGAGTCAGATATAGCAGGAAGGTGGCATATGAGTATTTTCGAAAAATATAAAGCGCGTTATGACTCCAAGCAAGAAGAGGAATATTCCCTCCAGGAGTATCTCGAAATCTGTAAAACCGACCCGATGGCCTACGCCAGTGCAGCCGAACGTTTGCTCGCTGCGATCGGTGAACCGGAGCTGGTCGACACCTCGCGCAACCCTCAGCTCAGCAGAATTTTCTCTAACAAAATGATCCGGCGCTATCCCGCTTTCTTCGAATTCTACGGTATGGAAAATGCGATCGAGCAGATTGTCGATTACTTTAAACACGCGGCCCAGGGTCTCGAAGAACGCAAACAGATTCTCTATCTGTTAGGTCCGGTGGGGGGTGGTAAATCATCTCTGGCGGAACGCCTTAAAGCGCTGATGGAACATATCCCCTTCTATGCCATTAAGGGATCACCGATTCATGAATCACCACTGGGGCTGTTTAATCCGCTCGAGGATGGTGCGATTCTTGAAGAGGAATACAACATCCCGCTACGCTATGTTAAGGGTCTGATGTCCCCCTGGGCGGTCAAGCGATTGCATGAGTTTGGTGGCGATATCACCCAGTTCAGGGTGGTGAAACTCTATCCCTCCATACTCAACCAGATCGCGGTGGCTAAAACCGAGCCCGGCGATGAGAACAACCAGGATATCTCCAGTCTGGTAGGTAAAGTGGATATCCGCATGCTGGAAGAGTTCCCGCAACACGATCCTGATGCCTACAGTTTCTCCGGCGCGCTCTGTCATGCCAACCAGGGGATGATGGAGTTTGTCGAGATGTTTAAAGCGCCGATTAAGGTGCTCCACCCACTGTTGACCGCCACTCAGGAAGGCAACTACAACAGCACCGAAGGGATGGCAGCCATCCCCTTCGACGGCATCATCATGGCCCACTCCAACGAATCGGAGTGGCAGACCTTCAAGAACAACAAGACCAACGAAGCCTTTATCGACCGGGTCTATATTGTCAAAGTTCCCTACTGCATGCGGGTTTCTGAAGAGGTTAAAATTTACGAGAAACTGCTCGAAAACAGTTCGCTGGCGCAGTCCCCCTGTGCACCTGACACACTCAATATGCTGGCGCAGTTTACCGTGCTGTCGCGACTGAAAGAACCGGAAAACTCTAACGTCTACTCCAAGATGCGCATCTACAATGGTGAAAATCTGAAGGATACCGACCCTAAAGCGAAATCGATGCAGGAGTATAAAGATAACGCCGGTGTCGATGAGGGGATGGAGGGTATATCCACCCGATTTGCGTTCAAGATTCTCTCTAAGGTGTTTAACTTCGACTCCACCGAGATCGCCGCCAACCCGGTGCACCTGATGTATGTGCTGGAACAGCAGATCGAACAGCAGCAGTTCCCGCAGGAGACCCATGACAAGCTGATCGGCTATCTGAAAGAGTACATCTCGCCCAAATATATTGAATACCTCGGCAAAGAGATTCAGACCGCCTATCTCGAGTCCTATTCTGAATACGGCCAGAACATCTTTGACCGCTATGTCACCTATGCTGATTTCTGGATTCAGGACCAGGAATACCGCGATCCGGATACCGGCGACATACTCAACCGACAAGCGATCAGCGAAGAGCTGGAAAAGATCGAGAAACCTGCTGGCATCAGCAACCCAAAAGATTTCCGCCACGAAATCGTCAACTTTGTACTGCGTGCGCGGGCCGAAAATGATGGTAAAAATCCAGCCTGGAACAGCTATGAGAAGATGCGGACTGTGATCGAGAAGAAGATGTTCTCCAACACCGAGGACCTTCTGCCCGTGATCTCCTTCAACCCGAAAGCATCCACTGAAGACCAGAAAAAACACAGCGAATTTGTCAAACGGATGACCGAACGCGGTTATACCGAGAAGCAGGTTCGGCTGCTGTCAGAATGGTACATCAGGGTGCGCAAATCCCAGTAACGGGGTTTGCCTATGCCGGGTCTGATCAGGAGAGCGCTGTATGAGCTATATCATCGACCGCCGCCTAAACGCGAAGAAGAAAAGCACTGTCAACCGACAGCGCTTTCTGCGTCGCTATAAAAAACATATCAAACGGGCCGTTGAAGAGGCAGTCAACAACCGCAGCATCCGTGATATTGATCAGGGCGGCGAAGTCAGTATCCCCAGCAAGGATATAACTGAACCGATCTTTCATCATGGTAATGGCGGTATCCGTCAACGGGTTTTCCCCGGCAACAAAGAGTTTGTTGTCGGCGACGAGATCAAGCGTCCCGAAGGCGGTGGCGGCGGTGGCTCCGGCCAGGGACAGGCCAGTAATCAGGGCGAAGGCGAGGACGAATTTACCTTCCAGATCAATCAGGAAGAGTTTCTCGACTTTATGTTCGAAGACCTCGAACTGCCCAACATGATAAAAAAGCAACTGCGGGATGCCACCAGTTTTGAAGTACGCCGCGCCGGATTTACCAGTGTCGGCTCACCTGACAAACTCAACGTAGTGCGCTCGTTACGGGCCGCCAACGCCCGGCGTATTGCCCTGTCTGGTAAAGAGCGCCGTAAAATACGTGAACTCAAAGCGGAGATCAAAACCCTCGAAGGTCTGTTACCCAATCAGGACGCAGTGCTACAGATCGCCGCCCTGAATGACGGTGTCCTGAATCGTGAGATCCGCCCCGCCGCCGACGCTGAGAATTCGAAATTCGTCAGTCGCGGCCTGATCCCGTTCAATGGTGCCATTGATGATCGTCAGCGAATTCCCGCCATCCGCCCCAATCACAGGCAACCCGTTCGCCGCATCGCCACCAACCGCCTGCAATACATCCGTCGCGAGAACGCAGGTCGCAAAAAATGGAGACATAAACAATGTCCGCCCCATTTCCTGCATGACTAAAGCGCGTTCAATATCGCTCAGCCCTGCGCCGCCATTTGCTTCGGATATCGTCAGGCCCGCAAAGCCTAGCTCCGCCGCCAGCGTCTGCCATGCGGCATCATCATGCGATTTGCCTGCGTCTACAATGGCGCGAAATCCGCCAGCTGCTTGCCAATCCGTAAGGAAGCTCGCCGCTGCCTCTCGAATCATTTCTTGATCTTCGGAAAAACCCGCATCCATGTGGATCTAGCTCCCGTAAACTGGTTGTGGCGCTGGGGCGTCAGCAATTAATTGATCCACGACAGCACCTAGTTCGCCAGTTTCCCAGCGTGCGCCTTTATCGTTGATTTCGCCTGTGCGCCAGCCATCCGCGATTGAAATTTTACCGCCATAGATTTCAAAACACTTGCCGTTCACATGCGCAGATTGCTCAGACAC
>NZ_CAKZLP010000015.1 GCF_937127095.1 uncultured Amphritea sp. | reverse complement strand
ATGCCTAACGCGAGCAAAGCCATAGAGGAAAATCACACCCAGATTGAAATAGCGCGTCATAATACACCTTATTCAGCGAAAGGTTAAAAAACCCGTGCCGCATCAGATCAATTTTTTACGAATTACGCCCATATATGACAACACCCCTGCGATTCATCTATAGTGGAGCCATCAATCTCTTTGCGACAGATATAATCAGCAGAATGAAAGCACCTACTCTCGTAACAAAAGTCGTTAATCAAGCAGCGACAACAGCCGCAACACCCATTGCAGCAACTTTAGTAGCGGTACTATTAAGTTTAAGCGGCTGCACCGGTCAGCTTAGCAAACTCGTGGCCGATACAGCCGATACAGAGGCTGTGTCGCTGCCTGTGGTTGAGTACCAGCCTGGAGAGCTTAATCGGGAAACCCTGTACGAACTGATCGTGGCCGAAATTGCCGGACAACGTAAAGAGTTTGATCTGTCACTGGACAACTATCTGCATCAGGCGCGACTCACCGGCGACCCTGAGATTGCCAAACGAGCCACCTATATAGCCCAGTATCTGCAGCGGAATGATCAGCTGTTACAGGCCAGCCAACTGTGGCAGAAAGCTGATCCGCAAAATCCGGAACCCTATCTGGTAGCCGCCAGCCTGTTACTACGTAAAGGTGATTTTACCGAAGCGCTCCCCCTGCTGCGCAAAGCATTGCAGCACTCAGACAAACAGACGCTGATGATTATCAGCGCTCAGGCAGACAAACTCACTCCTGAAGAGAACGATGCCTATGTTCAGCTACTGGAAGAACAGGCCGGCAAAGAAACAGACGCTACCCTGCTGACCACGCTGGGGATTCTCTATGCACTGCAGGGCAACAATGAAAAAGCACTGCAACGTTTTGATGCGGCTATCGCTGATGATGCAAGCTACCTGGAAGCGGTTCTGCAAAAGGCCGAACTGTTGCGCGCAGCGGGCCACTACCGCAAAGCAATTAAAGTGCTGGAGCCGCAGATGGATGCGGACCAGCCTGACCAGCAGCTGTTTACCCTCTACGTTCAGCTGCTGTTCCAGTCAAAACAGACCAAAAAAGCCGTACAACAGGCCCTGCTGTTAGTCGAAACCTTCCCGGAAGAGCCACAACTGACCTTTTATACCTCTCTGCTTCTACTGGAAAACGACCAGGTTGAACAGAGCCGTGAGATTATGCAGGACCTGTTACAACGCTACCCTGATAACACCACACCCCATTATTACCTGGGTCTTATAGAACAGCATGATGGCAACAATGAAAAAGCGATCGCGCACTTCATTAAAGTGAAGGATAGCAACAATATCCTGCAGGCATATCGCCGTATCGCCGCACTACTGGACCACCCCAACAACCGTGACAGACTACAAGGCATACTGCAGGATGCACGCAACAACATGCCTGAAATCGATATTCAGCTGTATGCGATGGAAGCCGAGTGGCTCAATCTGCATGACTTCAAGGATGCCGCGCTAAGCATGCTGGATGAAGCCCTGCAACAACACCCGAATGACTCCAGCCTGCTCTACACCCGGGCGATGACGCTCGACCCGCAGGATATCAACCTGATTGAGAAAGACCTGCGTCAGGTGCTCAGGCTTGAGCCGGACAACAGCATGGCGCTAAACGCTCTAGGCTATACCCTGTCACTTTATACCGACCGGTTTGATGAGGCCTATGAGCTGATCAACAAAGCGTTGCAGCTCTCGCCCAATGATCCCGCCATTCTCGACAGCATGGGCTGGGTATTACTGAAACAGGGCAAAGCCGCTGACGCCGTTAGCTTCCTGCAACAGGCCTATGACCTGTTCCCCGACCCGGAAGTCAGCGCCCATCTGATCCAGGCTTACCACGCCGCAGGCAACCAGCAACAAGCACTGAACCTGTTAAAAAAAGAACAGCTGAAACATCCGGATAATGAATATTTGCAGGAAGCCGCAACCTCAATTAACGCGCCACAGGAATAAATAATGCGGTTCCGCTTTCTGCTATTATCTGCAATTCTACTGCTGGCGGGCTGTACCGGCCTGACCCCGCAGCAGGATAGCACCGTGACGGAACACACCTGGGAGGAGCAGTACCAGGCACTGCTGGCCGCTGACAACTGGCAACTGCGCGGTAAAATCGGCATCCGCACCGCCAGTGAGAACCATAATGCCAGTCTGTTCTGGGAACAGCTGCAACAGCATTATCAGATCGAACTAAGCGGCCCGCTGGGTCAGGGTGGCGCCCGCATCGACGGTAACGAAGATGGCGTAAGCATCGATATTGCTGGCGAAGAGCCGCGCTGGGCAGCCACACCGGAACTGTTGATGCAACAAACTCTGGGCTGGCAATTTCCCGTGCGGGATCTGCCCTACTGGATTAAAGGTATACCCGCTCCCGGGCACCCCTTTGAACTCAGTATGAACCAGCAACAGCCAAAAAAACTGATCCAGAACAACTGGGAAATCAACTACTTAAGATTCAGCACCCACAACGGCTATCGACTCCCGGAAAAACTCACCATTAGCCGCAACGATCTGCGCCTGACCATCATCGCCAAAGAGTGGCAGATACAACTCTGAAATTGCCGCTTTTCGCGGCCATATGTTTGACTTTAACGCGCTGTTCCGGGAAAATGTGCGCCTCTTTTACGGACTAAACCCGTAGATTTGAATTACTGGGGTATCGCCAAGCGGTAAGGCAACGGGTTTTGATCTCGTCATGCGGAGGTTCGAATCCTCCTACCCCAGCCATCTTTAACCGGCATCCTGATTTAAGAACGCTGAATTAAAGAATTTGGCCGGGCAACGGCTCCTAACCCTTTTTATGAGGTTTAAGTAGAGTGCAAGCCCCGTCACAAACAATGAACGAATCTCAATTAAACGACTGCAGATCCGAGAAGGTAGACACTGTGCCTAAAATGATGGTCTTCACTGGCAATGCAAATCGCCAGCTGGCTGAAAAAGTTGTAGAGCGCCTGGACATTCCCATGGGCGAAGCCACCGTAACTAAATTCAGCGATGGTGAAATCAGCGTTGAGATTCTTGAGAACGCCCGTGGCAAGGATGTATTTATCCTGCAGTCCACCTGCGCTCCGACCAATGACAACCTGATGGAACTGATCGTCATGGCTGACGCACTGCGTCGTGGATCAGCCAGTCGCATCACAGCGGTCATTCCCTATTATGGTTATGCCCGTCAGGACCGGCGTCCGCGCTCTGCCCGGGTTGCCATCAGCGCCAAGGTTGTCGCCGACATGCTGGCCGGTGTCGGTATCGACCGGGTACTGACCGTCGATCTGCATGCTGACCAGATTCAGGGTTTCTTCGATATCCCTGTTGATAACGTCTATGGCTCTCCGGTACTGCTGGATGAAATCGCCCGTCAAAGCTACGACAACCCTATCGTTGTCTCCCCTGACGTGGGCGGTGTAGTCCGGGCACGGGCGGTGGCCAAACAGCTGGGCTGTGATCTGGCGATTATCGACAAACGTCGTGAAAAAGCCAACGAAGCTCAGGTTATGAACCTGATCGGTGATGTCAGAGGCCGTACCTGCATCCTGGTTGACGACATGTGTGATACCGCTGGCACCCTGTGTAAAGCTGCCGGCGCACTGAAAGCCAATGGTGCTGAGAAGGTTGTTGCCTATGCAACCCATGCCGTACTGTCGGGCGCCGCGATCAGCAACATCACCAGCTCTGAACTGGATGAGTTAGTCGTCACTGACACCATCCCGCTGAGTGAAGCAGCACAGAATTGCCCCCAGATCCGTCAGCTCACCCTGGCGCCGATGCTGGCAGAAGCGGTACGCCGCGTCTGCAATGAAGAATCTATCAGCGCTATGTTCCGCTAAGCCCGCGAGCTTATCGGTAGCTGATAAACATCCCACACGGGAAAACGTGCCCATTACGGGCTTACTGAAATAACTGCAAAGACCTGGTCGCAAGGTGTTTGCAGTTTTGCTTTTATTGAAGGTATTAAAATGACCGCTTTTGTATTGAATGCACAGCCTCGCTCAGACGAAGGGAAAGGTGCGAGCCGCCGCCTGCGTCACACTGGTTTTGTTCCTGCTGTAGTTTACGGTGGTGAAGAAAATGACAAGCCTGTGTCTATCTCCCTGGAAAACCGCGTGCTGGTTAAACAGCTCGAAGACTCCAGCTTCTTCTCTTCTATCCTGACGCTGTCACTGGAAGGCAAAGAAGAAAAAGTTATCGTTAAGGATATGCAACGTCATCCAGCTAAAAACTCTGTGATGCACATTGACTTCCAGCGCGTCAACAAATCTACGCCAATCGAAATCATCGTGCCGCTGAACTTTGTTAACTTCAACCAGTCTCCAGCAGGTAAGGCGTCTGGTAAGTTCACTATCCAGCAAAACACTGCGAAAGTTCTCTGCTTGCCAGAAAACCTGCCAGAAGTTCTGGAAGTTGATCTGTCTAAAGTTGATATGGACCAGGTTATCCACCTGTCTAACATCACTCTGCCAGAAGGCGTTGAGATCGTTCAACTGCGTCGCGGTGCTGACCGTGACCAGGGTATTGCTCAGGCTTACGCGCCACGCGCAGCTAAAGCTGGTAAGTAATAGCTGACCACAGGCTCCGGTATGCAAGACCAGATACAACTGATCGTCGGCCTGGGTAATCCAGGCCAGAAGTATGACCAGACCCGTCACAATGCCGGGGCCGACTTTGTCGGGCAGCTTGCTGCCCGACACCTTATCCAACTCAAGCCAGAAACAAAGTTTCATGGCCTGTACGGCAAGATCACGCTGAATGGTAACCCCGCTCACCTGCTGATCCCAACCACCTTTATGAATCTCAGCGGCCAGGCAGTTGCCTCACTGGCTAATTTTTATAAGATTCCTGCTGAACAGATACTGGTCGCCCACGACGAACTCGATCTGCCCCCCGGTGTTGCCCGCTTTAAACTTGGCGGAGGTCACGGTGGACATAACGGTTTACGCGACATCATCAGCAAACTTGGCAACAACAAGAATTTTTATCGGCTGCGCATCGGCATCGGACATCCGGGCAGCGCAGCCGAAGTCACCGGCTTTGTCCTGAAAAAAGCACCGACATCCGAGTTTAGCCTGACGGAAGCGGCCTGCGACGAAGCGCTGCGTGTGCTCGAACAGGCAGCCAGCGGCGACTGGCACAAAGCGATGACAACCTTACACTCTTTTAAACCGAACAACTGACGACAGGATCACAGCCATGGGTTTCAAATGCGGCATCGTTGGTTTGCCAAACGTAGGCAAATCTACTCTGTTTAACGCACTGACCAAAGCGGGAATTGGTGCAGAAAACTTTCCCTTCTGTACGATTGAGCCCAACGCAGGCGTTGTCCCTATGCCAGACCTTCGTCTGGATGCATTGTCAGCGATCGTTAAGCCTGAACGTGTTCTGGCAACGACGATGGAGTTTGTTGATATCGCCGGTCTGGTCGCAGGCGCATCAAAGGGCGAAGGTCTGGGCAATAAGTTTCTCGCCAACATCCGGGAAACCGATGCGATCGCGCACGTTGTCCGCTGCTTCGAAGACGATAACGTCATCCACGTAGCGAATAAGATCGACCCGATTGATGATATCGAAATCATCAACACCGAGCTGGCGCTGGCCGACCTTGAATCGGTTGAAAAGCAGCTGAATAAAGTGATGCGCATTGCCAAAAGCGGCGATAAAGATGCACTGAAATCCAAAGCGATTCTGGAAAAAGTGCTGGCGCAACTGGAACAGGGTAAACCGGTTCGCGCCCTTGAGATGAACGCTGAAGAACAAGCAGAGATCCGCCAGTTCCACCTGCTGACTGTTAAACCGACCATGTACATCGCCAACGTTGCCGAAGACGGCTTTGAAAACAACCCTCATCTCGACCAGGTCGTTAAACTGGCCGAAGAGGAAGGCGCTATCGTGGTCGTCATCTGCAACAAGATGGAAGCCGAGATCTCTGAACTGGAAGATGAAGAGAAACTGGAATTCCTGCAGGAGATGGGCATGGAAGAAGCGGGCCTTGACCGGGTAATCCGTGCCGGATACTCCCTGCTGGGACTGCATACCTACTTCACTGCCGGTGTCAAAGAGGTACGTGCCTGGACCGTCAAGCAAGGTGCAACCGCACCTGAAGGCGCTGGTGTAATCCACACCGACTTCCAGAAGGGCTTTATTCGCGCTGAAGTGATCGGCTACGACGACTTCATCCAGTACAAGGGTGAAGCCGGCGCAAAAGATGCAGGTAAGTGGCGTCTTGAAGGCAAAGAGTACATCCTCAAAGATGGTGATGTCGTGCACTTCCGCTTTAACGTTTAAACCGCAAACTTATCGAATGGGCGGGTGTATGACCGCCTTTTCAGTACAAAAAATAGCCATTCTGAAGCCATTCACGATGGCTATTTTTTTGCCTCACAACCGGCAGAGAAAATGACTGGTTTTTTCCCGCCAATCAGTTGACATGATTGGTAAAAAAGAGAATAATTCGCGGCCTTGATAAGTGCTAAGGCAATATAGCTCAGCTGGTTAGAGCATCGCATTCATAATGCGAGGGTCGCAGGTTCGAGTCCCGCTATTGCCACCATTCACTTATCAACAATGCTGGGGTATCGCCAAGCGGTAAGGCAACGGGTTTTGATCTCGTCATGCGGAGGTTCGAATCCTCCTACCCCAGCCATTCTTTTGTTTCTCTGCAATGCTCAACAAAACTCCCTGACTTCCAGTTTGCACGAGAACCTCGAGGTTCGACAAATTGCGCAGCAATTTGAGACGAGCGCCAGCGAAGCCCGCAGGGGACTTATCGTCTTCAGACGATAAGGATCAATCCTCCTACCCCAGCCATTCTTTTCTGGCTTCAAGCTACTCAGTTCTTAAAATAACTCCAAGTCCACACAACAACCTGGTACATAAACGATAAGTGGCTAGTTGTTAGTTGCTAGAAAAAGCAAAAAATTGATCCTGCCTAACCAATAGAATAGCTGTCTCACTCCTTAAATCATCACATACTCAGTTAAGAAGGCTTTCATCGAGCAACGAGCAAGTCACGTTTTTTTGTGACGTTCGAGCAACGGCTCTTACGGCGTTCGAACAACGAGCTACTGTTTTTTAAAGACTTGCCCGCTGACAGATTGGCTCAAAGCGGATACACTCTGAGATCAATAAAGTTTTTAACTGCAGAAGAAAACGATGAGCGGACAAACAGCAACAGGTGCGCCTGATGGCCTGTTAAAAAGGATTATTTCTGAAAAGCGACAGCGACTGCGCAAGAACGTGCATATTCTGTTTCTCGGTCTGACCGCAGAGGAAGCGGATCCGATTATTACTCTGTTGCGGGGAGCACGACTCGCTCCCAGAGGGCAGCAGGTTCAGTCAGCAGAAGAGTTTAATCAGGCGCTTAGCGAACGCTCCTGGGATCTGATTCTCAGCCCTCAGGTAGAGGGGCAGTTTGGCGCGAAAGAAGCGGTGCAGATCCTTCACCGGCTGAACAAAGACATTCCGCTTATTCAGTTGGTTCCCAAAAGCACCAGCCAGTCATTGTTACAGGGCCTGAAAGCCCGGATGGCGACGGTTATCTCGTTAGAAGAGCAGGAACTGCTGCTGATCCAGATACGCAGACAGCTGGAGCACCTTGAAAACCGCCGACGTCTGCGTATTGTTGAAGCGGAACTTGCCGAATCAGAAAAACAGTGTCAACAACTGGCTGAACTGTCAAAACTCCCAATCCTGTATCTCACTTCTGAACTGGTAACACTCTATAGCAACCCGGCGTTTTCCGAGTTGTTTGGCCTGGAAGAGAGTAACGGGGGGCAGTACGAACCGCTGGATAAATTTACCGTACTAAAAGATCGTGATCAGTTAAAAACGGCTCTGCAGGATGCCCTGCTGGAAGACAGCCACGGGGTTAAAACCGAGCTGAAAGCTCGCCGTGTTGACGGCACCAACTTTCAGGCAACCTTCTCAATCCAACACGCACGCTACCTGAATCAGACCTGCCTTCAGGTCATCATCAGCCCTGATATCATTGGCAATGAAGAGAGTTTTGAAAACCTCGACGCAACCACCCGCCTGTATGACGGCAATTACCTTATAAATGCACTGGAAAAAGCGGCTCACCGGGCACTGATCGGCGGCTCTGACTGCAGCCTTCTGTATATTAAATTTGATAATTACAGTGCACTGCAATCGGAGTTGGGTGCCAGCGGAAGCGATATCGTTCTGGCTGACGTTGCCGAACTGTTGCAGCAGAAGATCAATAAGACCCATATCTGCGCCCGGCTGGAGGAAGATGTTTTTGCTATCCTGTTTCATGACCCGAGTCCCGATAAAGCATTAAAACTGGCCGATCTGTTATGCCACTCAATCGCTCAGTTAAGCATTGATGTAACGGGGACCACCGTACAAACTACCTGCAGCATCGGTATCTGTTCTATCAATGACAATTCGCCTCACTATGTCGAATTGATTGGCCGGGCCAGAACTGCAGCGGATGCAGTACTGCACGATGGTCAACGAGGCAACGGGGTACAGTTATTTCAACTGGAAGATGATGATCATGATGATCACGATGATTCATCGATCAAGATGATCACCGATGCCCTGGATAATGATAAGTTCCGCATTCTGTTTCAGCCCATTGTCGCGCTGGCTTCAGCCAATGGGTGGGGTAACTACGAAGTGTTCCTGAGATTGCAGGAGAACGATGGTGAGGAGGGATTATCGCCCAACGTCTTCCTGACCACGATGGACAGCTCTGACATCAGCGTACGGATCGATCAATGGGTTATTCAACACGCCTTCGCCAATGTTGCTGAACAGCTTAAAAAGCACCAGCGTAGCCGTTTATTTATCAACCTGACGGCCGCTTTTTATCAGGACCCTGATATGCTGCACTGGATTGCGGATCAACTCAAGGAGTACCGTATTCCGGCTGAGATGATCGTCTTTCAGGCCAGTGAGTCAGACCTAAGCACCAGCCAGGTGCAGGCCGAACAGTTCCGCTTTGGACTGAAAAAACTGGGCTGCAAGTTCTGCATCAAACATTTTGGTGTCTCTGAAAACCGTGAACTACTGCGTAGCAAACTGAAACCGGATCTGGTTAAACTGGACGGTTTCTACATCCAGGACCTGAACAGCTCATCCGATTCAGACAAAGCCTTCGCCGCGCTGATTAAAGATCTGAAAGGCTCTGGTATCGGCAGCATCGCCCCTCTTGTTGAAGACACCCGCCTGATGGGTAAACTCTGGAAACTGGGCGTCGACTATATTCAGGGCTACTACCTGCAACCGCCATCAGAAGAGATGACCTACGATTTTTTTGAATAGTATTAAAAGCAGTGGCTAGATCGCGGCTTCGCCGCTGGCTAGTGGTTAGAACGTCGCTTCGCGACTGCTAGAAAAAGCATAAAGAGCCGTGGCTAGATCGATGCTTCGCATCTTGCTCGTAGCTCGACGGAAACTTCGTTTCCTTGCTCGAAAAAGCGTTTGTAGTCATCAGCAAGGTCTGTGCGTTATTGTTAAGCATGTCTCGTTCCCACGCTCCTGCGTGGGAACGAGTGAATAGCTTGTCAGAAGGCGAGGCTTTAAGCTCTTGCTTTTTCTAGCAAGTCACGTAGTGACGTCTAGCGGCTAGCGAGCTGCGCAGCAGCGTTCTGACTTTTCAAGCGGCGAAGCCGCGTCTAGCCACTTCTTGGCTCTTAAAGCGTATCCCTATCCCGGAAGCCGATGAGGTAGAGAATCCCATCCAGCCCCAGGGTTGAGATCGCTTGTTTGGCGCTTTGACGCACCAGCGGTTTGGCCCGGAAAGCGATACCCAGGCCGGCGATAGAGAGCATCGGCAGGTCATTGGCGCCATCACCGACGGCGATGGTCTGTTCCAGGCTGACGCCCTCTTTCTCGGCGATTTTACGCAGCAACTCTGCCTTGCGTTTGCCGTCGACGACGGTGCCGGTGACGTTGCCGGTGACCTTGCCATCAACAATCTCAAGCTCGTTGGCATAGACGTAGTCGAAACCCATCTTCTGCTGCAGGTAGTTACCAAAGTAATTAAAGCCACCGGAGAGGATAGCGGTTTTAAAGCCCAGTGCTTTCAGCTTAGACACCAGTTCTTCAACACCCTCGGTGAGCGGTAAACTGTGAGCAATACGCTCCAGAACCGATTCATCCAGCCCCTTCAGCAGCGCCATGCGCCGGGTAAAGCTTTCGGTGAAGTCGATCTCACCGCGCATCGCGGCTTCAGTGATTTCCGCTACCTGCTCGCCGACACCGGCTTCTTTAGCCAGCTCATCAATCACTTCGGCTTCAATCAGGGTTGAGTCCATATCAAACACCACCAGACGGCGGTTGCGACGGTAGATATCATCCTTCTGGAAGGCGATATCCACATCCAGATCACTAGCAATACGCAAGAACTCTTCGCGTAACTGGGCAGAGTCGGCAGGCGCTCCACGCACAGAAAACTCAACACAGGCGCGGGTCTTCTCGCCGCTTTTTTCCAGCGCGGCAGCACCGATAGAAACCCGCCCGGACAAGCGGCTGATATTATCGATATTCAAACCATGATCAGCCGCAGTCTGGGTCACCTTGCCGATATGCTCGGCGGTAATCTTGCGCGCCAGCAGGGTAATGATATGCCGGGACTTGCCCTGCTCTCCGACCCAACTGTTGTATTCAGCTTCGGTGACCGGTTCAAAACGGATATGCATATCCATCTCATGAGCTTTGAACAGCACATCCCGTAGCAGACTGGAAGCCTCGGCCTTCGCCGGAACACCGATCAGAATACCCAGTGACAAAGTATTATGGATAACCGCCTGACCAATATCGAGAATATCGATCTCGAACTGGGCCAGAATACTGGTAATTGAGGAGGTAACGCCCGGCTTATCCTGGCCGGAGATGTTAAGCAGGATGATCTCTTTCATGACCTATTCGCAATACGTGCTGAAGATGGGCGGATTATACCACCGCTATAATTTAATACTGTTAAAGATCGAAACAGATAGTGAACTTTATACCGACAGAGAACAGATCGTCAGTAGGTTTGTCTCTGCCCCCTGCTTAATCACCACGATGGTTAACCCCGGCTACTGTCTGCTCTGTAAAGCAAACAGTTAAACCTGCTCATGATTATTCTAAAGCCCACTCACCGCTTGCGCTGTACAGCGGATACCCGCAGGAATTTTATTACCGGGATTAGGCATCACTAACTGCACACGAAAGGTGCCGCTGGCTGAGTCGATGATAGGATCAACAATATTAACCTTAGCGGTAATGGCTGCTATCTCGTCTGATTCGGGTTTAATCAAGAGCGCTTGTTTAAGAGAAATTTTGCCGAAATAACTAGCCGGTAATAACAGATCCACATGCAGAGGGTCTAACGTGGCGAGAGACAAAATCGGATCGGTCGTAACGTACTCGCCTTCGTTGTTGAAACGATTAACAACTACCCCGTTAATGGGGCTGGAAACTCTGCGCAACTCAAGTTCCTGCTGCTTTAAACGTAGCTCAGACTTAGCGATGAGTACTTCAGTTTCAATTTCATCGCGCTCATTCGCGGTTAAAATATCTTCATCATACAGGTCCTTGTTGCGCTGTTGCTTTCTGGTGGCGAACTCAGCTCTTACTCTTGCTAATTGAACCGCTTCCCTTTCAACACCGGCTTTTAACTGAAATAACGACTCACCTTTTTTAGTGCTGTCTCCACGTTTCACCTGCACTTTATCAAGCACACCGGTGACCGGGGAGCTTATTTGCACCTTCTCGCTCGGCTCTAACATACAACCCAACGTGGATAAGGTTAACTCATCCGCATGGAGGCTGCCGGGCTGAGTGAACATAAGACCTGCTGCAAGCATAAACATGACGTGTTGTTTTTTCATTTTTTATCCCCGGTAAATGCCAACGTCCGCTGACGTTGGGTATCTACTTTTATGAGTTGCATACGCTGCTTGTAATGACTGCGTGAAAGTTTATTCTGGCAACTCAGCTGGATACGATAACCCAACCGATGAGGCAGCATTATCCCCGTTGTGCTAAGAGCCTTGATGAGCTTTCTCAGCAGAGGCCCTGCCATCCTTTTAACCAGTTGATCCTCTAATGATAAAATTTCACTGACAGACCCGGGGTCCCCCTGGCGCGCACTTCGACCAGCCAGCTGTCTGTCAATTCGAGCCGCATCCTGCAGCTCAGTAATGACCACATGTAAGCCGCCAGAAGCTCGCGTTTCTTCAGTCAACTTGATATCTGTTCCACGCCCAGCCATGCTGGTAGACACCATCACGGCTCCGGGGTGACCCGCGACGGCAACGATTTCAGCTTCCTCTTTATCCTGTCGCGCGTTCAATATCTTATGCTCAATAGACTCGCTAACCAGTACGTTACTGATCGCTTCCGATGATGCGACTGAATTGGTACCAATCAGTACCGCTTGCCCCTGCGCCACAAGTTCATGGGTAATCTCTGCAACCCGCTGCCACTTTTCCTGTTCAGTCAGATACACTTCACAGAATCCTTTGCGCCGTTGGCTTTTTTTCAGCAGGGGTATCGTTTCACTGCGCAGTCGATAAACATCTAACAACTCGCCTGCAACCTCGCGGACGGTGCCGGTCATACCGCATAAGTGATGATATTTCCTGAAAAAGTTCTGATAACTGATCTCGGCATTGGTTTCCCTGGGTTTGGTCAGCTCACACTTCTCTTTCATTTCGATCATTTGCTGCAGGCCTTGCCCCCAACTGCGTCCGGGCATTACACGACCGGTATACAGGTCTACAATCTGCACCGCGCCCTCGTCATCAATAATGTAGTCCCTATCGAGATGGTAGACATGCAATGCAGCCAGTGCCTGCTTCACCAACGGCTCACGATAAAAGCTACTATTCCAGAGTCCATCAAGCGGTTCGCAACACTCAACTAATAACGCATGGCCCGCCGGGGTGAGATGCACCTGAGAATTTTCATCCTGCTTAAAATGGACCTCTTTTTCATACTTGCAGGCAATATCCATGGCAGTCTTCAACAGAAGCTCTTCCCGCTGACCAAACTTTTCCTGCCCGGAAATAATCAACGGCGTTCTGGCTTCATCAATAAAAACACTATCCGCTTCGTCAACGATGGCAAAATGCAAACCGCGTAATAATAAATTATCAGACCAGGACGAATCACCCGTCAGTAACGCGGCCTGTTGAATTCGCGTCGTTTTTCTATGGGCCAGTACCAGGCGATCCTTTAAGAAATCAAACGTCAGTTCTTTATTGCTGCAATAGCATATATCGCAGGCATAGATCTCCCGCCGTTCCTGCAACTCCTTTTCATGAATAATAATCCCTACCGATAACCCTAATGCCTCATACAGCGGCAACATCTCTTCACCATCCCGCTCCGCCAGGTAATCATTAATAGTGACAACATGGACAGGAATACCGGCGAGTCCCGCCGTGGCAGCCGCCAGAGTAGCCGCCAGGGTTTTACCCTCGCCCGTGGCCATCTCAGCAATACCGCCACGCAACATCGCCAATGAGGTTCTGATTTGCGTATGGTGATGACGCATACCCAGGACGCGGCCACTGATCTCCCGGATAACGGAAAAAGCTTCAATAATAGTGGCTGTACTGATCCCTTCCAGGCGTAACTTCTGACGAATACTATCCAGCGACTGCTGCAGCTCATCAGCGGTGTAAACTTCAAGCTCGGCAGACCGTTTAAATATTGATTTCACGATACGCTCATTGCGCCGTAACAGCTTGCTGCTCAACTTATTAGAAAGCTCTTTCGACTTCTTCAAAAAGGTATCGAGACGATTACTCTCCTGCCATTTATACTCGTTACGTAAACCTGCAATAACAGGTTGTTTGCTCGCATATTCAGACACTGAAGTACTCCAGGAAAGTACGACGAACTAAGCGATAAAGCCTGTAAACGATGGCCTCAGGAGGATGCTCAAACTTCAGATGAATACGCTCGTCGACATAGACGGTGGGGAAGCGTTCAAACTCAAGCGCAACGATAAAGTACCGTCTCAGTGCCTGGGGTATATCAGAGGCGGAGGAAGGGTCCATAATAATTGTTCCACCTGCAGCTTCAGTCAGTACTCCGCTGACAGGCTCTTTTGTTGCTGCTGGAAAGACAAACCAGCTCTGCGGTACTAATTCAGTATTAAGATCAGATGTTTGCAGGGCAAAGACAGCCTCAGATCTGTCCCGAACTAACTCAATATCCGCTTCAGGCACCATGCCACGAATCGAAATATTATTATCTGTAATAACATGTCCTATCAGATCCCCACGCCTGACAAACAGACCGGGCAAGTCGGTAGGGTTTCGCAGAGACCAGATACCGTCAGCCTGAGCGTATAGGTTTAATGATGTGAGTCTTGTTTCGCTCTCTTTCAACTCCAAACTTAATCGTGACAATTGATCATCGTATATTTTTAACTGCACAGGATCGTTCCAGACACCTTGGCGTTCGGCACTTGCCTCGATGAATTGCTGTTGCAACACTAATTGTTCTTTACGCAGCTGGGGGTTTGCGCAACTGACCAGCAAATCGCCTTTATGGACAGTTGCACCCGACGGTTGATGCAATTGTTCAACAAAACAGTTCTCCTCAGCCAGTACACGACGCTGTTCGCCCATTTGCACCACACCTTCAACACTGGTGGTCAACGGCAAAGGCATCACGCATAAAAGCAGCAATACGATACCCGCAGTCACTGGAATCATCACGGTGGGGCTGCGCCGCCCGGTACGAATATCAGAGTCTTGCCACGCTTTTTTCAGCAGTTTGAAGTTCGGCACGATTAATGTGCCAACCAGGGCCCATATCGCCAGAACAATACCAATAAAGAAATATTGCTGTGCAACGAATAAAACAATGGTGACCATCAGGAACATACGATAAATGTAAGATGCCAAACCGTAAAAGAATAACCAGGCGGCTTCGCGACGATCATAAGCGGGTGACGCCAGGCCACTGACGCCAAACATAAATCGTTTAGTCAGCCATCCCCAATATTGATTGGAGCGCTGACCGAGGTTAGGAATTTCAATGAAATCTGAGAAGATGTAATAACCATCAAAGCGGAGCAACGGATTACCGTTCACCATCACGGTGGATAATCCGGCGATAAAGATAATGTTGTAAGCAATCGATTTAATCATCCCGGGCTCAGCATTCACCCAGACAAACATCGCCACCGCAGCAATAAACAGTTCAACAATAATACCGGCTGAACCGACTAAGACGCGTTGTTTCTTATCAGCAAACGCACTGGTTGACGACGCATCCACATAGGGCATAGGTAGCAGCACCAGCAGCATGACGCCTAATTCGTGAACCTCACCGCCGCCTCGTTTGACGCAATAACCGTGGCCCAGCTCATGCACGAGCTTGATGATGGGATAGACCAACCATAACAGCACCAGGTTATCCGCTGCTAACACCCTGTCAGTCACGTTAGACGTTAACTCATCCCAATGCTGACCCACCATGACCAGCATGCCAATAATCAATACACACCAGACAAGTAATGCAGGGATGGAGAATAGTGGCCTCACATATTTTTGCGTCGCCACTAAAAAACGTTCCGGATCGACCAGAGGGATTTTAATGGATAACGGCGACTTCAGCTTCGCCATCCAGCGGGTTCTTTCTGCTTCCTTTCCACGTTCAAACAGTTCACTGATATCACCACTGGTATCCATACCGACCAGGTTCGCTTGATAGAGACTGGCCAGCAGTTGCAGCATCTCTTCGTGCGTCGGCATCTCTTCACCCAGCCGCTGCGATGATAACTCCCATAGCCGGTCAATCGTCCGCTCGCCATTCATTAAGCCAACAATCAGATAAGACTGAGGCGAAAGGCGGCGCACCTGTCCGGTAACATGGTCTTCAAGGACATACCAGCGTCGCCCTCTATAGCGGTGCGCGTTGACCGTAACATGATGACGTAACCGAGGTCTCAATTCGGCAATCTGATACCAATCGCTGGAAAACAAGTTTGCACTCATGATAACCCCATGTCAGTCAGCCGATGCAAATGCACTATCCCCAGAAACGCCACAATTGAAGTTTCATCCAATCAACCATGCCCCGCGTCCAGATACTAATCAACAGGCGCTCATCAACATAGATCCGCGCCACACCTTCAAGGCCAACCCGCAACATCTCATCCCGGTTTTCAAAATTAGCTTCAACACGATACACCGTTGAACCCTCCAACACCTCAGCCATAGGATTTATGCGAGTGACGTTGAAAGAGAACTTCTGATCAGGCAGCGCAGACAGCACCAACTGACCGGTTTGCCCCTGACGGATATCGTTGATACGAAACTCATCGACATACATAGCTAAGCGGAAATCACTACGCGGCGATAATTCAAATAACACATCCCCCTGCCGTACCAGGGTGCCGATCCGCTGACTCAAATCCCCCGAAACAATCAACGCATCAAACGGAGCCTTCATGGCCGCCTGCGAGATCTGATATTCAAGCAGCTCTATTTCAGCCCGTGCCCGCTGCCCCTGGGCATTGTTGATCTGCACTTGTGTGCGTTCACTTCTGGCCAGAGCCTCTTCATACTTACGCCGGGATGTTGCTTCCTGGTTTACCCAGCTCATCAACTGCAGTCGTAATTCACGGGTATCGAGTTCTGCTAACAACTCACCCTGTTTGAGGGTATCTCCCGCCCTGAGCGTGGCTTTCTGTAAATATCCATCGTAGGGCACAACAATAGAACGTAACTCAGCCCCCTCAATCACTGCATCCGCGCTGATGTTATAACTACCCGGCATCAGGCTCAAAAAGAGGGATAAGATGAGCAGGCAAAACAGAGTCACCTTTCGGGTTAAATGCCCGGGCCCGACCAGGAGACTCAGTTGATTTTTAAAACTACGGAAAATATAGGCATACAAAGGCAAACAGGACTGGCGTTTTTCTTCAAGCACAACACCGACAAAATTAGTCAGCGCTTCTGCCGTCAGTTGTTCGTCCTTCGTGAAGGGCTGATCTGCCGGACGGTCGAAAAGCACCGCGCCATAGCAAGACTCCTTATCCACCAGCGGAATACTCATGAGTGCTCGCTGGCCTTTTTCGCTCGCTAATATACTGTGGGCATGTGTAACGCGATTATGGTCGTCCAACGCGGGCCATAAAATGGATTCTTGCTGATCGGTTGCTTCCTGCATAGCCTGGGTGGTTAATTTGACCAACTCATGCTTTTTACTGTGACCGCTACTATCTGACTCAGAATGAACCTCTAGCTCAGCATTTTTGACGAACCCCAGTACGACGCGCTCCGCATCTAAATATTGCCCCATCAGGTTAACAAAACGCAGCGCCGCATGTTCAAAATCACGCTCGCCGAGAACATGAGCAATACTATCGATAACAATATGCTGACGCTGATTATCCCTGGCAACTACACTTAACAGGTTTCGCGAAAGGCGTAACTCAAGCCATCCTGCACAATATTCAATAACCGCCAATGACTTGTGCAGTTCCGCTTCGTCTACGGCACTGAGCATCAATGTAACAACCGCTCGCAAGGTGCCATCCACAAAGACAGGGTAACTGCCAATATGATGTTTACCATCATTTAAAGGCATGATAAGCGGTTGTTTTTTCTTCAGGGTCTCTTCTGTAGCGTCCAGTAATAACTTATCCTGAACACCCTCTTCCGGCCACACAGCAACGGAGTGAAACTGTCCACTGTGCGATTCATCGGCGACGACTAATGCTACACGTACCTGCGGCAGCTGACCGCACAACCATTCCAGCCAGGTAAAGTGCCAGTTCTCATGATGGGTATCCAGCAACCCATTCAGCTGCTGAACAGAATCCGGCAACGAAGCAGTTATCACACCCATAAATAAATTCTTTTTTTATCTGTACAAATATAAAAATGCCCCGGTATGTCAAACATACCGAAGCCTTTAGAAATCAGCCAACTCTCGGCTATTTAACCTTTATTGATGCCTGCATCATCGAGGGTGCCAAAACGATTCTCATATTCGGCCACAACGCTGTTTAACAGGAGAGATAAACGCTTAGCGGCAAATGGGCTGACGATCATGCGATCGGTCAGTTCAATACCGACTTCTTTTTGACCTGCACGCCAAGCCTGGTTAGTACCAAACAATAGAGTCACCTCCTCGCGTGTGCTAGAAACATTGCATACATTAGCGTAAGTGCTGCGCATTTTGCTGTCGTCCCAACGAATAGTCGGTCCGCTTGTTTTTTTCTTTTCTACAGTATCGCCAGACATCTATATTCCCCAATGTTTTCCGTTTGAAAAATCTTATCAAAAGTCCTATTTCTGCCAGATAGAGTACTTCCGGCTGGACTGAGTTTTTCGCAAGTCTTGCAGGTCGCCCTGGATGACACTCTCTTCATCACTCAGGCGCCCCAGTCTCCAGCCTCGCTGACCTGCCACATTGGCAGCTAACAACAGTCCAACAGCCAGCGAATCCGATAGGGATGCATCTGAAGGTAGCGTGTATTCACTCTCTACATCAGCAGCATCGCCCACATACCCGCTTTCGGAATGGTTGTCCGTTGGCCCCCATACTCCATTCTGCCCTGCAGGATTATTAACCGCAGTCTCTGGGATTATGGCATCTTCTGCCGCCTCAGGTACAGCAGGCTCCTGAGATTCTTCTGCCGCAGGTGAAGAGCCGGACAGATGAGCCGAACCTCTTCTTTGCTCAACACCCAGTAATGGCAGATTGCGCAAAAATTCCTGCAGTTCACTGTCTGTCATGCGGGAAAGTTCTTCGCCATTCAGAAGCGGCATTAAGCGCAAAGCGGTATCGGTACGGAGCGGAGATACGCCAGAACGCTCTATATCCGTAAACAATCCATTCATCTGTTCGCCTATTGAACCCGAACCATTACCGTAGATATCAAACAGGCTTGAAGAGATAACTTCCCGGCCAGTCGGATCAGACACAATCAATAGAGAAGTAAAGTCAGCTGAATCCTGAATTCGGGCATAGTTCCCAAGAATAACATCGGTTATTAAACTGCCGTCGTAATAGTCAAAGCCACTACCACCGACCATAATGTCAAACCCGTCTCCGCCTGACAGCAGATCACTGGCACCAAAGGTAGGCAAGGTAGACTGGAAATCCCTCAGTCCTGCAGCAGAAATCGTAATTTCAACAAAGTCACCAAAGATCGCATCCTCGCCTGCTTCCCCGCGAATCGTGTCGGAACCTGCACCACCCAATCCAATATCGTTGCCCGCACCCAGATTTACAATATCATCTCCACCCAGACTCGGATCAACATCATTTCTGATGAATATTGCTGGCTCAGAGGTGAAGTTATAATTGAGGATACCCGTATCAGCAATGACGACGTCATTATCTGCACCGGAGTTGATGACATCGCTGCCCAAACCTGCAAAGACAACATCATCACCCGCGCCTGTGCTGATGTTGTCATCACCTGCGCCCTCATTACTGGTTATAACACTTTGCAGTGAGCCTGATTCGAATAAGACTTCACCGGTATCACCCAGAACGACATCTTTACCGCTTCCAGTCTCCACCACATCCGATCCTGCGCCAGCCAGAATAACATTATCGCCATCGCCGCTCCTGATCGTGTCAACGCCACCAAAAGGCGTTTGAGCAGTGGTTGCACTCTGGATAACATTATTTTGATAGATCAGCTCACCGGTATCGCCCAGGATCACATCAACGCCACTACCTGAGGTCACTATGTCTCGGTTAAAGCCTGCGATTACCCGGTTGACACCCTCTCCTGCATTAATAATATCCAGCCCTGTACTGGTTTCGTCTACATCGGTAGACACCAGACGTACCGCAAGGCCGTTACTGTATTCAATCAGGCCATTATCACCAAAGATATCATCATCACCAGCACCTACCGTAACCTGGTCATCGCCCTGACCCGCCAGCACAGTATTATGACCATCGGTAATGCTAATAATGTCGCCACCACCGTTGCTAATGTCAGTCGTCTGGATAGTCTGAATCACGCCATCGTTACCAATGACTATCTCGCCGTTATCCCCAACAACCCGGTCATTACCGCTTCCGCTTATAACGGTGTCATAACCCTGTCCGGCGATGACGGTGTTATCGCCTTCGCCAACATTAATAAGGTCAGATCCACCTAAGCTGGTTTCAGTACTGCTCGCGCGGGTCAGGATGCTGTTGGTATACACCAGCTCACCGTTATCGCCAAGCACAACATCTGAGCCACCATAGCTGGTGATATCATCACCACCCTGGCCGCCTATCACAATATTGTTACCCGACGTATTACCGACCTGAATATCGTCATCGCCGCCATTCGTGTTGCTGGAGCTAACCAGGGTAACCACACCCGCACTTATTGCACTAACCCCGGTATAAGTGATTGAACCCAGGTCACCCAGCACAACATTGTCACCCCTCATATCAATCACAAAGTCACCGCCTAAACCAGCAATAATGCGATCATTGCCTTCACCACCCTCAATGGTGTCAATGCCATCAGCAGAGATGTCAGTGCTGGTGATCAATACAAGGTTAGCCAACTCACTGGCCAGTAAGCCATTACCTGCGGCGTCCTGAGCCGAGCCTTCGTCACCGAAGAGGATGTCATTACCGGTTTCACCGAAGATAAAGTCATCACCGGCATTACCTCTGATAATATCGTCTTCAGACCCGCCTCTTAACGTATCGCTACCCTCGTTACCTTCTAAAGTATCGCGACCGACATTACCGTAGACAATGTCATTGCCTTCGTTGGCGTAGATACGGTCATCGCCTTCATTACCATAGAGTATGTCATCGCCCTGGCTACCGAAGATAAGGTCATTATCCTCATTTCCGTGAACGCGGATGGCCATCGTCGCAGCGCCGGCATAAATCTCATCCTCACCCGTGTTACCGAAGATATCCAGACGCCGGGCCTCACTGTCACCCAGTGGCGCCAATATCGCGTGAGCCGGGTTCAACAGATCATCCGTTGCCGTTACCGTAATGCTGTCGCTACCTTCGTTAGCATACAGCGTGGTGACGCTAACGCCTTCAAGGTAGAGACTATCAATCGCTATCTGGTCTGCACCTTTACCGGCCCAGACAACCAAATCGTTATTGAAGTTACCGTTAGTGGCCGTGTAGGTAATATCCCCTGCAGCCATACCGACGATAGTGCCATCACTTAACGTGGCGTTATCCGCATCGGTGTCATCGAAGTCACTGATGTAGAGTGCGTTAGCATCGCTGCCGGCATCGATATTCAATCGGCCGTTAATACCATCCAATGTCCCGTGAGCAGTATCCTGGTTGGTCAAATCGCCGTTAGCATCACTGGTGATGTAGATTGAATCTTCACCCGCAAAGGTATTGATACTGGTTTCAGTGTCCTGATGCGTCGACAGCACATTGACGGTATCGCTACCGCTGCCCAGATTAATATCAAGCTGACCAATGTTGTAATAGTTGATACCGTCCATTCGGGTTTCAAAGGCCGCATCACCGATCACATTGGTAATTTCAACATCAGCATATGCCCCCTGGAACTGAATCAGCCACTCATCACCCACCCGGGTTACCGAAATATTGTCGGTGTAAGGCAGGTAGTCCTGCTGGTCTGACAAGTCGTCGTTTACAAACGCAGCAGGCTTGTTATTCGGGTTCAATATTGGGCGCAACGCTTCAATGATTTCCGCCCGGGTTGCGGTTACCGGAATTGACGCGGTTAACTGGCCCAGAATTTCTAACTGATAAGCGCCGGTTGATGCCGGAGTCAGTGTTTGAATCCGGCCGGTTTGCGCGGTCAGAGCCCCCTCTCTGAGGGTACTGGTTTTAACCTCAACGGTGGCGTCAACAGCTGCGTTGAGCCCCATTATATCGGTAATTTGCAACTGTGGGACAGACTCGCCAGCCAATTCACCACCAAAGGTGATGATGAAGGTATAGCCATTAACGATCTCCTGGCGTTCCACCACCAGACCAGGCCCCGCATTGAAGTGAGCCTTCAGTGCAGTCAGCAGAGTCGCTTCTTCAAGATCAGCAATGGCGATCGCCACACCATCGATATCGAGCATGTAATTACCCGAAACTGCACGAATGTAGAGCGATTGCACCTCTGCCAGTGACGGCATATCCAATCCCGTAATACTGTCGTAGGTAACGAACATTTCATTACTATCGGCATCACCAGAATCATTCACAATCAACTGATTATTGCCAGCGCCACCATCAACCACCAGCAATGCTGCGATCTCATCGGCTAACTGTTGCTCGCTTCCCACGGTAATAATATCGTCGTCATCACCGGTTTTCAGGGTCAGAGCGCCCGCGACGGTTTCAACGGCAATCAGGTCATCTCCCCCATGGGTATCAATCGTCGTACTGCCTGTATGAGTAGACTTTATTGTCAGATCATCAACACCTTCACCCAACTCGATTGAAAGCGCTTCAATATTGGCATAACGAATACCACCGGGGATCTCTTCATCACCCAACTTAATGCTGTCACCCATACCAAAGCCGGTAATACTGTCAGCCGTTGAGGTACCGCTTTCAGCAGCAGGGCTGGCACCGTTATACAGGTTGAGCACATCCACCTGAGTCTCTTCTGTCACCCGGGTGTTCATGTTGACCGGGTTTATATAATAGTCCCGTGCCGTTGGCACAGTACCACTTGGCCAATCCCCCACTAAGGTGAACGTCTGACCATTTTGAGATTCAATCTCCATGGTGACGGTTTCGCCGGTGGCGTTATCAACCACTACCAGTTCAAACAGACCGTTCTCAAGGTCCAGATTGAAACCTGGTTTGTGGGTAAAGGTGTCTTTATCCCAGTACTCAGCGGCGCTGTCTGTTACCTCAATTTTGCCGCCCACATTCGCAATCGACGTGAGCGTTCCTTCGGTTTTATACCAGTTATGCTCCTCTGGTAATAAAAGTGGGTTATTAAGGGTCTGCCCGGCACTATCAACCAAACCACCATCGATAGAGATCGGCCCGCGAATGCTATTGAGACGTTCACCTAAGGGGGCAAATACCTGCGCATCGCCACCATCGATAATGTTGTCATCAACGGCTGACAGGGTAATGGTCTGAATGTCATCCCAGGCCACCTGCCCCGCACCAGGCGTACCCGCCACAAAGGTGATGCTCGAGGTACCCGGATTAACCTGAACCAGGTTGTGCTCGGCGGTTTTACCGTCCTCGAAAGCGAAGTTACTGTGATACGTACGGGTTTCAATTCCGGCAAAATCAACGGTAAGCAGATCGGGCACCAGCAAACCGGTGACCGGGTCAAGAACCATTGGCGCACCGGACAGAACCACCTGATAGGAGTCATCCTGCCAGGTTTGATCGACATAACCATCCACGTCAGTCATCAGATAACTGACCTCGAACCGATCACCTGCACTCAGGCTCAGACTCGACACCAGGTTTGCCCCGTGACGCTGGGCATATTCAGCGTAGTTCGCATCAGCCAGTACACCGGCAGCATCCTTAAACCGATAGGTATCGGTCAGCGCATCATAACTCTCAATAATCGCGACTTTCCCGGCATTGGCTCCGCTGGTTACCTTCAGTAACATGCCATCCATTTTCACATAGTTGCTGTCCGTCGCATGGCCATCGAGTGAGATATTCAGCTTATAGTTCTCTGTCATCCCCTCCAGAGAGTTTATTGAAGAGGTCTTACTGTCGTAGGTGACCGTCGTGCTGGTAGAGCTACTAAACAAAGATTGCTTTAAGGTCGACACTTCCGTGCGCACGTTAGTATCGGTGGTGTAGGTAACCGAATAGCCCACTTCGACACGATAGGTGCCTTTATTGGCAAACAGGAATTCCAGCATAGGGTCCTGCTTACTGCTGCTGCCGTTATCCGCCAACCAGCTAAAGTCTTTGTCATAGGTCATCTCGGTGCCGTTAACGGCCCCGGATGTCATGTCAAACACTTTCATGTACGGCACATAAGACTCTGTGGAAGTCACTTGTGTTTCCACCACACGCAGGGTCGTGGTGGCCCCCGTCAGGATATTACCTGAAGATGACAACGATTTACTGCTGGTGATGTTCGTAGTGACATCACTATAGGCATGACCATAATCGATATCGAACAGGCCCTGGACCTGAGTCTTACGCCCATTGGAAATAAGCGCATCATCGATGTTGTTATTAACCAACACCTGATGACCGGTTGCGGTAGCACTGTCACTCAGCCCCGCCGCATAAAGCTGGCTCATCAAACCGTCGGCAACGATGTCATTGATCGGATCAGCGGCATCGATATCGTTCTGACTCACGATATGGGTGTAAGTGATGCCGTTGACTGTAATCGACCACGTATCCCCCACGGCAGGTGAGGCATCAGAATCAATATCCAGTGCGTACAGATCCCAACGATCCCGGCTATCTGCCTGTGGCAGATTGACAGCTTCATTGTTTTCAATCGTCAGGCTGGCTGAGACACTAGTCTCGTCATCAGCGACAAACACTAAGGCGCCCGCATCGACGGTCACCGTAATGCCCGCCAGTCCATTGGTCAGTGCTGTGGCAACACCCGCTAATCCACCGGTTGCTCCGGCGGTACCATAAATCGTCGACAATGAACTGCCGGTGTAGGCCACGTCATTATCATTAGAGTCCTTAACCGCTATGGTCCAGACATCGCTGCTGCTGTGGCTGTATCCGGCATCAATGGTTAAAGTCTGAGAGTAAACCGTCACATTGGCACTGCTGCGAGAAGCTTCAGTGTTTTCAGTCACCACGGCATTCAAGGTCAGACCCGGACTGGTGGTACCGCTATCACGGGTTATCCTCAGGGTATTGTCTGCTGCCACATAATCAGCGGTATAAGCGCCAGATGTCAGCTGCGCGGCCAGATCTGCGCCAACAACATCCAGTTCAGCATCGGTCGTTGGGGCAGTGGCGTTGCTGGCCACGGTTGTTGAGCCTGCCAGAACACGCCAGTTTTCAGCCGTAAGCGAACTATCCAGAACCAGTTTTTGCTGAACGACGTCATTTGAATCTGAGAAACGAGCGTCCGAAGTAGTCATACCGTTGCCGTCTGTACGTTGCACGACAAACGAAGTACTCGTACCACCGGCATAGATAATGGTGTAGTCACCATTTAACTTAGTGTCCAGTTGAGCCTGGATGGTATTAGTGATCTCAGCCAATGTTGGCGGAGTATCGGTACCGGTATAACTACTAGTGTACTCAGCCGTTTGACCATCGACCGTCACAGACCAGGTGCGATTGTTTGCAACGCCTGTATTGATGGTGAACTCACGCTCAATTAACTGGGTAGAACCTGCATCAACAGCACGATCATCGACCACGCTAACGCTGATCACCTTACTGGCATCGTCAGTAATGGTCAGGGTTTCACTGGCATTGTCATACTTGATCCGATAGTCCTGTCCCAACACTGCTTTCACAGCGCCAACCATACCAGCACCCACCGTGTTGAGGTTATTAGCACCGGAAGACTTATCAAAGGTGTAATCCTGACCATCGATGGTGACGACCCAGTCCTGCCCATTAGCAATGCCAAATGAAGGTGCCTTCAGAACCAGATTGGTTTGCTTCAGCGCGGTGGATGTTTGCACCGCAGAGTAAGCCGTTTCATGGGTGATCGACAACTTAAAGCCGTTCTCGGCATTGGTGATCACGACATCGTCGGGTGAACTACCTTTAGCGGCACTAAAGAAGCTATCCAGCCCGGTATTGGCAGCTTTCAGCTTATTCAGTAGTGCCGTAGCAACATCAGCACCACTGGTGCTCGCAGCCTCCACGTCATAGATTTCACCGGAGACAGTGACATGCCAGCGATCACCCACAGTAACGGCAGCAGGGAAATTAATACCCGCGGAGGTGTACCAACCGCCTGTACTGCCGGCGTCAGAGTCACCGGTATTAACAGACCCGGCAGGGCTGAACAGCATCTCATCGGTAACTTCAAAGAGGTAGCTATCGGTTTTATCTGAGCCACCGCCTTCAATGGTAATATGCGACATAGAATCGTTAATTGCCCCTCCCACTTCGGTGTTGCCGATCAGGATGTTAGGCTCCGAATACCAGCCCTTATTGTCACCACCCGTACCGAGGACGCCATCAGTGTCACTGATGACCTGGCCACCGGTGCCGTTAGCGAAGCCGGTTTCATCTTCAACTTCAAGCAGCGGTGACTGAGTGAAATCAAACTCCGTGGTAACCTGCTGCGGCAAACTGAGATGCAACTTATAATCGGTACCTTCAGGCACACCTTCCCATACCGGGCTGACGCGATTGGTATTGCCTTCAACCTCAACAAAGTAGGTGCCCGCTTCGGTGATTTTGTAATTAATGTAGCTGTTGTTGTAATAGGTAGCGGGCAGAACCGACGTTTTCCCCTGATCCAGTTTCAACAGATTGGTTTTGCTCTGCCAATAGACGCTGTCACCATAGGCATAATCCGAATCCACATCCGCCCAGAAATCAATCCCGGCAGCCCCCGCAGCATCAATCATCGGCTGGGTAACAGTGAATTTGAAGTAATCTTTCGAGCCATCGCCACGACCATTAACGGTGATGTGCGGTGCGGCTTTAGAGTTTGAAATAGTTGGATCAGTGGCAGTAGTCCAGCGCGCGGCACTCAGATCCTGAGCCGACTTAACGGTGTCGTTGCCTTGCAACTCTTCCACCTCAGCCAACCCAAAGCTCGCCCGGGCCGAACCGCCGGTACTGTTCACCAGCACCATGCCTTCGCCTAACACCGCCTCAGCACCGGTTTCAGTCACCTGTGCGCGACCATCCTGTTGAAGTATTAGCAAGGTTGGAGATTCATCATCGGCAATGGTGACGTCGACCACACCCATAGCCAGACCATCGTAATACGGGTCAGCACTGGTTACTGTATGGCTTAAACGACCATAATGAATACCTTCAACATCTGTATCATCGATAGCGGTGAAGGTAACAGTCTGAGCTTTGTACCAATCGCTCGGCGTGAAAGTCAGCTCTGTTACACCGCCCGTTGATAACTGCCCGTCACTCGCTATGGTGATGGTCACGTTAGCCGATGGTTGATGACTTAACATCAGTTCATAGCTATCACTACGCAGAGAGGCGACCGCTTCAGCCACCAGCGGCTCACTGCTGCTCTTAGCAATCAGGACCGTCGGGGACACTGAACGCACATCAATGCTACCCATCACCTGCCCGCTATAGAAGGCATCATTGGTGATCACTAAGTGGGAGATCAAACCATCCGGCTCACCACCATTCGCGTCACTGTAGGAGACGATTTGTGGCCCCCAGTCCGCTGCAGTGAAGGTTAAAACGGTTTTATCCGTCACCATCGAATCAGGCGCATCAATTTCAATTTTAACGTCCGCCGTTGGCGCCTGGGATAACGCTACCTGGTAGCGATTATTGCTCATCAGGGTCACGGTAACATCAGGATTATCATCAATCACTTTATGGGACGTCAGATCATCATCCACGACTTCTGCTGAAACCTGGCTTACCAGAATACGATCATATCCATCGCCATCCTGATCGGTATCACCCTCCTGAACCGCATGGCGGATCACCACATTACGCACACCTTCAGCCAGATCATCATCCGGAGCGGTAACGGTGACCAACTGCGGAATAAACCAGTTGGTGCGATCAAATAGCAACGTGGTGGTGTCTTCGCTGCCATTCAGCGCAACACCTTTGCCGCCCTGTTTCAATTCCAGTTCAGTGGCCAGCACCGCACTCGCGGTTACCCGCACAACATCCTGCGGTGCCCTGGTTAAAACCACTTCATAGGTATTATTGGTTTTATTGCGATCGGCTAAGACAACGCCCGCGCCCTTTTCATAGGTGCGTATCGATGAACCAACCGGGCGAACAATAACGCCAGCTTCATCATCATCCATCACATTGGCAGAGATGGTTTTAGTCAGTGCCTGGAAGCGCGCATCACCGGTGGTTAAGGTGTGCTCCAGCAAGCCACTGTGGCCCTGCAGATCATCCGCAACCACGGTAACCGGTTTGCCATCATTACCACCCGCGGTATTAAAGGTGTCACTGCCTAAGCCACCGATCAGGTTCAGATCCAGGTTTTCACTGGTACTGTAAACATAGAAGTTATCGTTGCCTTCCATGCCATTAATAATTAATCGTTCAATCCCTTCAAAGCCGATGAAGCGACCGGCACCGTAAACCCCCTCCTCGGTAATCACATAATCATCGCCGAACTCGGTACCCAGAATCGTCACGGTATCCAGGCCATCACCACCCCGTATATTCACCGGAGCATTCATCGCGTAGTTGATGAAGTCAGCCCCCTGACCACCATTGATGTTGGTAACCGGGGCGTTTTCATCGTCAGGATCTACCAGAACGAAACTGCGAACCAGGAAAGTATCGTTATCTTCATCACCGTTCAGATCAACAGACGCAACGTTGCGATAGACAACAAAACTATCCTCACCGATGCCACCGTTAAGCGACGCATCGTAGCTAATACCGTTACTGATATATCCCTGCGTCACCAGGGTCGTATCAAAATAGTCTTCCGGCTTCAGGCCAGACTCAACATTGTTTCTGGCTGAATTGAATACCTGCCCTACCTGGAAAGTATCGTCACCGGCATCACCATAAACTGACATCTTCGCGGTAGTGTCATCGAAAGTGAAGCTGTCATTCCCAGCACGGCCATAGACGTTGATTTCGTCATTGCTATCAATGTTGTAATTAACACGCTGGACAGGCGCACCGACCACGGTATTCCCCTCGGCATCGACCTGCAGGGCGAAAATACTATCCGGACGGAACAGGAAGCTATCCGCCTGATCAGTACCCTGAATCGCAACCCGGTCAAAACCGGTATCAGTGGCATCGTCATCGATACTGATAACGGATTCACCTTCACTGGCCAGGCCAATGTAATACCAGTCAGAACCCGCTTCGCCACGCAATACCAGCTCACCACCTATTCCATCGAGGTTGGTTTGCAGATCGCGGGCGTTGTAATTAACCCGAATCGTGTCATCGTCAGCCCCCGCATTAACTTCAGCGTAGGCCCCGGTATCCGACAGAGTGATGAAATCATTACCCGCTCCCGTATTTAACTCAATGTTCGCCGCGCCTGCGGCTGAAACAAAGAGTTTATCGCCACCAGCACCGGTGTTAACCGTAATGTCGGTTGCGTGGTGCAGGCTTTCGATCGCGACGTTATCAACGACAACCTGAGTGTTGTCATTAGAGTCATTGGCATTCAGGTTGAGAACGACATCTTCAACACCGACCATACGCACAGCGTATTGCCCTAAACCTTGCAGCGTATCGAACGATACAACGTTCTCTACCACGCCTTTACCGGTCACGAACTCATCGGTGACCACCAACGTTTCGTTGATCGTCATGATAATTTCTACCGACTCAGCTAAATAGAAGCCATAGTCGTCCTGCACGCCATTAATATTAATCTCGTGATCCACGGCCTGGCCATTGATATCACGGGTAATAATTAAGCCGTCAAGCAAGGGGGCTTCGACATCGGTGCGCAGCGCCTGGCCACCATCCAGGGTTTCGATCAGGAGAGTGACGTTAGCATCATTAAATTCAAGATCGCCTATGGCACTCTGACCCACCGCAACAGCATAAGCTTTCCAGTTATCAGCCGTCAGATAAACACCGTCATCTAAGGTATTACTGGCCGCAACATCATTGGCCCCGCTATCCTGATTAAAACGACGCAGCGCGACCGCTTCCAGAATGACTTCGTGACTGGCACCGACACCATAGTAGGAATAGCTGTAGTAAGAGTGATCCAGGTTATCAACGATCTCTGAATACATATTATTAAGAAGAATCTCTTTACCACGGGTGGCATCGGTATTACCAACAGTACCGCTGACCCAATTAACACCCTGTACACCCGAGGTATCACCCACGGTGTAATTGATCGCCAGAATCTCACGGGTATCAATCTCACGCACAACGTTGTAGTTGGTTTTACCCGCCGTACTATCAGCCTGCGGGCCATCACCCCAGCCATTGTCATTACGGGTGAGTGCCTGAACATCATCGGCGTCAGGGTCTAAACGACCCACATAGTCGCCCAGAGACGCATTCCAGTCATACGCCGCATCCCAGGTAGCGTCATCCCAGATGTTCTGAGAGTACTCATAGCTCGTTGAGCGAATCGATGTATCCAGCTGCGTCTGCTTATACACTCTAAGAGCGGAGTCAGAGGCAATGTCGTAGACTCTGCCGCCCGGCAAACTGCCATCTTTAAGCTGTTCACGTACGCCGGACAGATCCAGATAGCTTCTCAAACCTTCAAGTCGAGCAATAACATCAGTCTTCAGGCCAGAAGAAGGTATTTCATCCAGCATGGGGTCAATCAGCAAGGCATCCAATACATCGAGAGCGAAATCATAGGTGCTGATCAGGTTTTCGCCCATCAACTGCAAACCACGCTTCACAAAACCATCGAGGCGCTCGATAAAAGTAGTATCCGAGACAACTGGGTTTGAATTAGCCAACGCAGTGACAGCGGTTTGCAATGGGTTGAGGTACTGGAGTGCTGTAAATTCCTCGACCAGCAGGTCTTTAGACAACGTTACGCTGGCCTCAGCGACATCACCGTTCAGCAGATCATCGAGAACACCCACCTGGGTATCTTTATGCGCCCGGACTAAAGCGCTCTTCAAATCATCCGGCGTAAAGCCGGTGCCGTCGGTCAGCTCGGCTAATTTGGTGAGATTAAAGTCAAAATCAACTGTTTCTAGTTCTTGTTTCTCTAAAGTAATGTCCAGGCCTGAAGTATCTCTGGCATTCACGGTAACCGTATCGGTATCCGCTCCGCCCACGACACGGACTAAACCGGCAATCCGCGACATATCGTAGTTCTCGGGCAGTACTTTAAGCACGCTACGCTCAGGCAGATTGTCAAACTTATACGCTGCAGTGCCGGTAATTTCATCGGCGCTATAATTCTGAACGACGTTAATCGTTGTATCGCTTTCCTTCTTCGCCTCAACATCGTAGAACAGCGAGATCATATCCCAGAACATATCTTTACCGGGTGTTGATCCGGCAACACCAACGCGGTCATATGAAGCGTATTTTTCATCGCCTACACCAGTCACGCCCCCCCAGGGAGTGGTATAGGTGTAGTGATGCGTGCCAAAGAACCAGTAACTCGCCTGATGATAAACAGGCACACTGCGCACATAGACATCAAGCAAATACAGATCCGGGTCGTAACCCCAATTATCAATCTCAGGGTCGCTATTAGACGAGCCCAGACGAACCCCATCACTTTGGATAATACTGCCGGTAACCGTCTGGCCTATTACCCAGTTTAAATAAGTGCCGAAGAAAACATCATCAAGCGCAATTTTGCCCGCATTGATAGATCCGCTATCAGCGAGACTATTGAACAGATCAAAATCAATCTCATCGGGCAATTTAGGCGCGACGATAGTGCGACCACCGGGTTTACCCTCCAGGGCAACGTCGGTGGCGAAATAGTCCTCCCAATCGCCATCAGGATAGTTTTGTCCCCACTCCTGACCTGCGAAGTTCAAAGCCTCTTCCAGCAAGTTGGTATTTTGAACGTAAGCATCAACTGCGGCGGTATTGTCCTGGCGAACATTGAACGTCCAGTTGCCGTAGTTTTTCCTTTCGAGACTGGACAGGCTGACACCATTCACGGGGTTGTAGCGTGCCCGTTCAACGCCCTGAGCGAAGAGTTTTAAGGCAACCGTTAAGTTCGCCTCAAACAGACGCCAGTGGGCCTCGTCAATCACCGGATTGGCATCTGCCTTCACCCATTTCTGGAAGAAGGCTTCCCAGGCGGCGGCGTCAAAACTGTTTTCCAGCTTCGTGAAGACAACCTTATTATTAGTGATATTTTGCGCATCAAGCACGTCATCAAGGATATTCTGCTCAACCGTATAGGTGGCATTGGATTCAGGATAAGTAACGTTAAACGTTCCAGCTGCACCTCCATAATTGATGTGGTCATTGCCGGACCCCAGACTCAGCAACAGGGTGATATCGGCATTCAAACCATACAGGTTGATGACATCTTCACCTGCGCCGGTCAGCAGGGCCAGACGTTCGATCCCCTTAACACCTTCGACTTTAAGGCCTGCACCGTAAATGTACTGTTTATCATTTTCATCGGTGAAGATATTAAACTCATCGCCAAGACGGGTGCCTGACAGAATCAGGGTATCGAAACCTGAGCCACCAAAAATAGATACGCGATTATTTTGCACGTAGTTAATCATGGTGTCTTTTTCATCTTCGGCGGTAAGATTATTCTCATCGCCAGCGCCAGCCACAATACCGCCACCACCGGTGTCACTGGCGGTACTGGTAGACGCTATTCCACTTTGTAAGTGAGATTTCAGGAAGAAGGTATCGTCATCGGCCTCACCATATAAAGACAACTGGCCAATGTTATGGTTGACCTCAAAATAGTCGTCACCGATTCCGCCATAGAAGAAACTATTATTATTTACACCATCGGTAATACCGTTGCGGCCTTTGACCACTTCGATCAGCTCACCATGGCCATCATCCACGAAGTGGGTTTCGATAACACGGCCGATCAGGAAGTTATCATCACCGGCATCACCAGAGACATTCAGCGAAGCCATGCTGCCATCGACAACGAAGGTATCGTTGCCACCGCCACCATGAACAGACACAGTGCCAAGGCCTTCGTTGTAATAAACCCGTTGATAGAACTCAGGGTCTGCCATTGAGATTGACGGGGTAGTGCTGGCGATCGCATCGGCAATATCAACCGGCTTATTGATCAGTGCAGCGTTGCTCGACTGTAATAGATGGAAGTTGCCCTGGACATCCTGTACTGCACCCTTAAACGTTACATACCAGGGGTCGCGGTTAGTTCCTGTTCCCCTGACGTTAACATCAGTGATTTTCTTCTCGCCGGTAACTGGATCAGTCAGCGCTAATAGCGCCGCTTTAATCGTGGCCGCATCATCGCTGCTGTTTAACAGACTGGTCGCTACCCCATCGTAACTTAAGGTGTAGCTACCGGTCTGGCCAGGCAAAATACTGTAAACCTGAATCTCGTTATCTTTACGCTCAAACATCGCGTCGATATCAGGTTTGCCCGCCAGCAGGGCCGCACCGGTACCATCTTCAGCCAGACGTTCCACAAAGGAGCGAATAACAGACACCGAAGCCGCCGTCGCATCAGCAACCTCAAAGCGCATGAATTTATCTTCAGAGGTTAGAGGGGCATCAACCAGTTCAATCATCAGCGCATCGCCACCGACAGAAGCGACCCGGGCGACAATACCAGCACCTGCCAGTTTGGACTGTATATCACCGGCGTTATCAGATGCAGATACATTGATGTTGATATCGTAATAGCTCAGGACAAAGTCACTTAACGCATGGGTGACTGAATTTCTCTGCCTTTCTAACAGCTGATACTGAGTATCGACATCCAGATGAAGCAGATCATCCGCATCATCAGCCCCCCAAACTTCCAGCACATCGCTCTCTGTCGCGCCGGTACCGCTATCCATGATATGGATATTGGACTGATCATCGACATTGCCGCTGAGGGTCATCACGTAATTATCAGAACCAAAGCCGCCGTCAAAATAAGCGCCTTTGGTGAAATCTCTCACACCATAGTCATTGCCGCTTGCGCCACCGTATATTTCAAACTGCTCAAACACCCCAACCGTTGTCTCATCTTCATTAATGGCGACATCTTTTGTAGGATCCAGCAATGATTGCTGCTGGCCTGTCACCTTGAATGAATCATCCGCCAAGCTGAAGTTCAGATCACGCTGTTCTATCAACGTATCGATATCATTATTATCGACATCAATATCTTCAAATATATCGGTACCACGACCACCGGTGATAACATCATTACCCTCACCACCATTGATGCGGTCGTTATAGTTACTACCAATCAGACGATCGTCACCATCTCCACCGCTAAGACCCAGGTTATCCACAGCCCGTGACAGTATGACCGCATCAGAATTAATGGTGTTGCCCAGAATAGGTTCGTCATTCGGGCTGAAGCCCGCAATGATGAAATCATCACCGCCCAGGGCATTGATATTAATGGTGTCAAACTTATCAGTAGTGTCTGACTCGTTTGGTTTACGATCAATACCACGAACAATGATCGTCACCTGACGTTCACTTAAGTTATCGGCTTCGGCTAAATCAACACGTCGATGAACAACTTGTACCGTTTCAGTATCTTTCGAGAAGATAGGATTAAGGCTGGCATCAACAAGGCCGGTCTCCCGCAGCTCGTGGCCTACGGTAAAGTAATCCCGGATACTGGCATCGTCACCCCCTTCAATTAACACGCTATCGTTAGCATTATCGGTATTGTAGGTAGGGTCTTCAAACCAATCGGTGCCACCATCAAGTACCGCTTCACCGCCCCCGTCAGGAATCGACCAGGTAGGCTTCTCAATCATGCGCGGCACATTTTGTTCAATGGTCTGGAACGATGACAAATAGCCCTCAGCGGTGCCTGTCGGTGAATTCAGCGGCAGTACCGCATAATCACCTGCGCCGTTGAGCTCGATATGCCAGTTACCCGCAGCGTCTACCCGCTCAATCACCTTGTAACTGGATGAAATATTATCGATCAGCGCCTGTACGCCTGCACCACTGAAATCATAGGTCTGGGTAATCGGTACCTGAGATGAGAATCCGGCTAAAGCAATCGTAAAGTTCGTATTGCGGCTTAAACCATCACCATCGACCGTTACCACAGTCGCATTACCCAGTGAGTCAACAGCGCTCCAGGCGGTAAACTTTGTTTGCAGTTCAGTCACAACGGCAAGGGCAGCATTACTCGCGGCCGTAGCTGCGGCAATAGCGGCATTCTCCAGAGCCACATCGCTGGGAGAAAGTGCTGCCGCATCCGCGGCTTCATCGGCAACAATCTTAGCGGCATTCAAAGCGGTTAAGTCAACCGTTATTGAAGCATAATCCGGGTGGCTGAATGTTGTACTGGAAACCCCTAAAGGCAGTGTCATATCGACATTAATATCCAGACCCACGGTTAAACTCTCAAGTGAGCCGCCACCCGCAGGGTTCACCACGATAGCCTGGCTGGCAGTATTGACGAACTCAATTCGGTAGACACCGGTCTCATCATACACAGCGACATTCACGCCACCGCTGATCAATGCAGTCTGTAAGCCCGCCGCCGTCAGATCGGCAGCCGTCAGCTCAACACTGTAATCGCCGTAATAAAGATAGGTGCCTGCGACAACATCAGCCTTGTTAATGTATTGCTGCTGTTTGTTATCTGACGTATTAACATCCGCTTTCACTTCCATATTCTGGATGTTGATGAAGCGGTCCATCACATAAGGTGCATCGTTGTTAAGATCCGCGTCAAGAATGGCGACGGTCCATGGATCATTTTCAATACCCGTACCGCCCACCCAAACATCGGTAATGGTATCCAGCGTTTCAAGATACAGTTCCACTTCAAGCGCGCTCATATCTCGCTGTAAGACAACCGATTCGCCGTTGTAAGAGAAGTAAGCGTGATCCTGCCAATCTTCCAGATACAACGCTTGCGTGGCAACAACGCCATGACTCAGGTCGCGCGAGAACGCTGTAGAAGCCTGCACGACGGTGCCGTTCAGTGTGTATTGCTCTGAGCGCAACTGCAGATAAGCGCCATCCTCTGATTGCTCTGCTTGCAGGAAGGTGACCTGCCAAGGATCAGCGGCAGAGCCCGTTCCGGTGACATACACATCATCAATAGCATCAAATTTTTCGAGGGTTGCTGCTATCGATGCAGCACTCAAAACACTGATATCAATCGCTTTATCGCCATACCAGAGTGACACAGGACCCGCTGCGAGCGTTAAGTTTTGCACCCGCCCGTTATTAACCATCACCTGAGATTCAATAGCCTGCTGATCTGTAGCAGCGACCGCAGAAATCTCCGCCAACTTCATCACTTCATAGGAAGTATCAGCCATATCAAGTGGAGAGAAGCTGATGGTCCAGTCACCCGCTCCATTGACAACAACATCAACAGCCGAGGCTCTCAAAGCATCAATGGTATTAAACGCGGCCAGGATATCGGCCTCGCTCATCGTGCTGTTCAGTAGCACTTTCTCAGTACCGTACCAAACCATGGCGGTGTCGGTACTGAAGTTGATACTCTGCTCGCCATTAGTAAAGATGAACACTGCCTCTGCAGGATCACTAACGCCGTCAACATAGTCAGGGTTAGCCAGCGTAATAGTGCTGGCAGGAATAAGCTGCGCATCTGAAATGCTTTCTAAAACCGTAAGGTTCACGTCAAAGAAGTCATCACTGGCGTTCGTCGTGGCATCCAGCAACTGAATGATCCACTGGCCTGGCTCAGTGCCCCAGGTGGCTTTTACTGCATTGATATCCGGGTGGTTCAGCAGCGCCGCTTCTATAGCCGCAGCTGTTGCCTGCGCCAGCGACACCTGCACGGTCTGACCAGAGGCATTTACAAAGCTATACGCGGCCAGGTCCAGCGAAACGTCAACCGTCTGACCGTTATAGGAGAACTCAGCAGCAAACGCATTCGCCGGAATGGTAAGCGCCTGACGGTCATTCGCCGGGAAAACCACATGATCAGTCACCGTCGAAGAGGTGGCTGCTTGCATCGTCAGTTCCGCTACGCTGAACTGACTGTAATCGATCGACTGGCCATCTTTAGGTGTGAGGGTAATATCCCAGGGAGTACCTATATTTCCATCACCACCCACAACGACTACCAATGCTGAGCTTAAGCCCAAAGATTGAATCGCGAGACTCAGGTCTGCACTGGACATGCTCTTATCTATAAAGACGTCAGCATTACCGTAGGACAAAATAGCGGATGTGCTGGCAAACTCTATCTGAGGATTATTGTTAGCATTCGTTTGTCCGTTCGCATCACTAAACGGCGGCGAAGGAACGGCTACAGGGGTAGCGGCGCTATCGACAAAGCCAAAGCTTAAGACACTGAAGTTGCCGTCGGCATCGGTAATGGCATCCACTATTTGGATAACCCAGCTACCCGCCGTATCACCCGCCGTCACAACCACATCATCAATACCGAAATGCGCTAACAGTGCTTGTTCAATCGACGCTTGCGTGCCGTCCACATCCACGATTACAGTACCGCCAGCGTACTCAATAGCGGCTATTTCAGTATTGGCAGGAATGGTAAACGACTGCTCCAGATTGGTCGGAAGATTGATATCATCACCCAGCACCGTTGCTTTGGTGATGATTCCAGCACCTAGGGCGCTTCCACCGATAACAAACTCGAGGGTATGGAAATTACCATCGGTACCTTTTGTGGCTTCATTAGCAGCAGGGCCGGACGGGTTATCAGAGAAGCGAATCAACCATGGGTTATTCGTCGTTCCCTGACCACTCACTCCCACACTTCCGGCGGGAATACCGGTCAGGCTTTCAAGTGCCGCCTGCACCTCTGCGGTTGTCATCAGTGACGATAGTGCAACACCTTCATTGTTGTACCAGACAATGCCATTCACTTCGACAGGTTCGGCTTCGTTGTAATCCAGTACGTCAAACGCCAGCAACTGAGCACCATTGCGCGGGACTTCGCTCATGGTATCGGTAATAGTGGTGACATTCGGGGTGTGATCAGGGTTAGACAGATAGTCAGCCCCCAACACATCCAGATGGTACAGATACTGCTGAGCACGGGTATCGCTGCGCTCAGTCATCGGGCCGCTATGTTTCTGCACATAATACTGATGCGCCAGCACCAGGTAGTTGCTGTTCAGATCAGTGGTCGCGCCGTCAAAGGTAATTACCCATGGATTAGCTTGAGTACCATGAGTACTCAGCGTTGCCGCTGCAGCAGGTGTAACAGTGACGTTACCCACACCAATAGCGGTAATAGACTCCAGCGCTGCCTGCACCTCAGCCGCACTCATACCGGCAGTAATGGTTGCTGAGTTACCCGCTGTGCGGCCATCATCGGTTTTCGTGTCATCGTAACCGTAAAATACCGTGACGTTATCCAGTCCGTCTGCTAACCACAGTTCCTGCTGGTTATTTTGCGGTGACGACGCCTGATAATCTGCCACATTAACGATGGACTCGAGTATCGGAGCTCCGTTAGCGGTGGTCAGATACTTGCCACCCTCCTGCAAGTCATAACGATAGAAGTACTCGCCCTGGCGCACATTGGTGATATAGCTCTGAGGTTGTTTCAGTTCATAAATGACGTTGCCATTAGAATCTTTAACCACATCACCGTTTTCATCCAGCTTGGGTGCTTGCGCCAGGAAGGCGGAGTAATCAGCTGGATACACCTGATAATTACCATCAACATCACGGTCGGGTTGCCATTCACGGGCTTTGTCCCGGCCTAACGTGATATCGACACTCACCAGGGAAGTGTCCATCAAATCACCGATAGTGATATCGTCACTCTCTTTTTGCGTATCGAGTTTCAGAGACTCGATATCGTCCATGACAATATAATCAGACGCGAAATCGATGGTTAATTTAGCCCGGGTATCTTTTGTCACGCCATCGGCTAAGAAAAGCGCTGCATTGAGCTTGCGCAGATCAACATGACTGGCATCGTCATTCACGGTGATATCAAAGGTATCGGCACCCAGGCCACCCAACATCACCAGATTAGCTCCCGCGGCGAGCGGGGCGTACTGCCAGACCACGGTATCATCACCATCACCGGCATCAACATTGACTGAGCCGGTACCGGCATTAATGATATCGTCTCCGGCATTACCCTGAATATCATTCACGCCCCCCAGGATAGGGTTGCCATCTTCGTCCACACCACCAACAGATATCTCATCGTTACCGGCACCACCTCTGATGGTGTTATCGCCTAAACCACCGTCGATGTAATCACCAAACTGAGTTCGGAACTGTGAGTTTTCTTTGGTAATGGTTAACGCAGGACCACCCGCACCATTGGTGGGCATACCCTGATTGTTGTAATGCGCGTAAGGGGTGCCATCTAATTGGTAAATTGGAGTTAACCGTAGATTGCCATCCGGGTCGATAAAGGTCGCGATATCAGTGGTTATGTCCTCATCACCACCTTCAACGTAGTCGTTACCACCGTAAGTCGCGATGGTATCGAAACCTTCGCCGCCAAAGACGCGGTCATGGCCGTCACCGGTGAATATGATGTCGTCACCCGCGTTACCATGAACAGTCAGACCGTCATAAGCGAAGTTCTCACCTTTTACCACCACCTGGTCGTTGCCGTCACCGGTTTCAATCAGATAGGTGTCGTTCGCATTACCTGCGCCGAGGTAGGCCGTATCTATGGAGATGACATCATCCTCGATACCTTCGACCAGTGACGCTCCGGTGTTCGCACCACCACTAATGTACAGCCCCGCCAGAATCTCAGTATTTTCAGCGTCGGCAATCATTTCAATAAAGTCACTGCCACCGCCGAGCTGCACATCAATGTGATCAACACGACCGTTTAACCGCTTCAAGCTGTAGCGATCGTTACCTGAAGTGCCCGAAATCGTTAAAGTGTTTACATTTTTAGCCAGGTAGACTTCAGCGACAAGCCCGGTACTGACAACGATAATATCTTCACCCGGGTTGTTGCTTCTCAGGTCGCGGATACGATCACGCAGAGCGATTTCTTCCGCTTTAGTGTAATACTCGGTATCGAGATAACCCTCTTCTGCCAATTTTTGCAGTGTTAAGTCGATATCGGGCGTAATGACATCAACGGTGTAGCTATGCGGATCGGCATCCGCCCCCTTGTCATAACTTAATATCAGGTTCCCGGTATTCGGGTCATCACTTTCCCAGGAAGCGATGTGGTCAGGCGCGTGGTGAATACACTCAAGCTCAAACGTTGCCAACACTTCATTGACGAAACGGTTACGCGCTTCAAACAGGGTGATCTTACTGATGCCAGCATCAATACCCACCCACAAGAACGCTTCTAAGAACAGATTCAGTGAGCCCGTCATATCGAACAAACACTGAGGACCATGGGTAATCCGCTCAATCAGCTCTGAGCCGTACAGCTTGCCATCACCCACAGGTAAATCATCGAGGAAGTTCGTTTCCTTATCGTTGAGGTCGAAGCCAATAATCGCTTCAATGCCGCCTTTAACGCCCGCTTCAACCAGGCCACCAAGGCCCAGACTGGCTATCACACCTACCGCAGCGCGCAGTGTGACTTCAGCTTTATCATCAACGGTATTTTCCAGACCGTGATCGTCCAGATAGAAGCCATTAATCAGGCGCCAGGATTCAGCTACGTCAAAATCGGTTTCCATCCACTCACGGAAGCCGCGGGTATCAAAACCAAAATCAAAGTTGGTACTGGCCCCGATTTCACCGAAGAAGCCGACGTTAAAACCAGGATAGACCGGGAAGGTTTTCTGATATTCAAAGAACAGATCAAGGTCAGGCAGGTCATACCAGAACAGATCAACTTCACCCCGGCCAGTGATAAATTGCAGCAAGCTGGCCGGATCTTCCAGAATCGGAATTCTGAAGTTTTTCTGTCCGGCTGGGTTACCAAAGGTTGCCCGATTATTGGTCGGCTTATTCGCACTGGACTTACCGCCTTCTACGCCATCTTGTGACGGACCGGCAATGGTTGTTGCGTGAGTGCCCAACTGAGCATTACGATCAGACTCTGATTTTGCACCGGCGGTGTTTTTAGAGGTAACCGCCGATGACGTATCCGTGGCATAGCCACCGGTTAAATTAAAGTCACCAAAGTCTATATAGCCAGCAGACTTAAGCGTCTGTGCCTTCTCTAAGAAATCGATAGTGGCCGCCAGAGCAGCGATAACTTTCTTCGCAGTATCAACCGTTGTGGCAGGCAAACGAAGATAGGCAATGTCGAGGATTTTGAGCTTGGCAACGCCCATATCAATATCAGTATTAAGCAGATCAATAACCGGCTTAAGTGGCAGGATAATATCAGCAATGGTGTCGAAGGTATCGCCCAGGAAGCTTTCAAACACCGAGCCTGCGTCTAAGCGGACATTTTGTAAAATGATATTCGGGTCGCCAAACGAAATGCTCGCACCACTCTTTGTCGAGAGGGAGCCGCTGGCTAAATCCTGATAATAAATGATGGTGGTATCGATAGACGGCAACACATCTGCCGCCGAGGTAGAGACCTTGGTAAACAACTTCGCCTCGGCGTAAGCGTTGGCATTGATGACCAGCTCAACTTTTTCGCCGAGCTCTAAACGCCCATCAGCGGCAACGGTGCCGGTTTTTCCACCGATGTCTTTAATATCAAAACCAAAGTGGCCGCTGATGCCCGCCCCTTTGTCATTGATGAGATTACCAGCACCATCGTATTGTAGCACCTTACCGGCGGTTTCATCAGTCACATCGACCTTTAAGAAGCCCAGGGTACCCTGCGCGGTGGAACCGTTTTTCAGACGAGCGTCGACATCCAGAGCGATCTCTTCGCCCTTAGCGTTGATACCTGAGGTATTGAGGAACAAACCAAAATCAGGGCCGCTACCTAACGGAGCCATATTGCCCAGCCCAATGCCTAACCCCATCAGGTAATCAATTTCAGCAATCAGGGAGGCATCAACATCCAAACCTAATCCGGGCATGCCCACCGCAAAATCAACCGGCAGCTCACCATCGACCAACACACCGCCAAACTTGATATCAAAACTTAATAAGCCATTAGCCGAGAAAGTTAATTCAATATCATCAGCACTGGTCGGCAGACGTGTTTTTATCTTGCCGTTTTCATCGTATTGAACTGCACCAGAAGCATCTAATAATGGCACCACAAAGGAGAACAGTGGACTATTGATCGTTTTCAGTCCGTCATAAAGTCCCTGACGGATTTCGTTCAGCAGCGCTTCAAACACCTTGCCACCGACGGCTTCGAGATCCTGTAATTTTTTACCCAGTCCATTGATATAACCGCTGGCATCCTTTTCACCCAGCACACTGGTTTCAATGCTACGCAGGCTATTGGCCAGATCATCAAACGGTTCACCACCCACCAGCGGCAGCTCGATATTATCGATACCATTGGCCACTTCGTTGATAGCTGAGAATGCGCCCTCCAGACCTTCCCGAACCGTCTTAGGATCATTCAACAGGTCTAGCAATAGCACGATGACGTCGAAATTCATGTTGAATTTCGGCAGGTTGTAATCGAAGGTACTGACAAAGTTCTGGCTTTGATCGACACTGAACGCCGCTTTGGCGAACAGAACGTTATCCGCAACACCATCCGCATTGAGGTCTTTATCTGTGCCGCCCAGGGGCAGTGCTTCAATGGGGAAGAACATCGGCAAGTTCAGACCGGCAGAACCAAACGCTGCGGCCTGGAAACCGTCCTTCACTTCGGTTAAATCTAAATAACCGTTGCTATTCGCATCGGCACCCGGGTTGCCCATATTGGCGTAAAAGCCTAAATCAATATTAGCGCTACCATGTTTGCCCAGCAGCCCAATGGTGCCCAATGGGCCAGCATCAAAGCCTAACTCAATATCGAGATCGTCCACCCCGCCGTGCAATGAGGCATGAATGCCTGTCATTTCATCAATGTAGAAAACAGGGGTGCGCACGTCACTCAGATCAAAACCGAAACCGAGGTCTAAGCCAGCCTCAGCTCGCAGATCTATTTTCCCATTCGCTTCAACGTTGATGGCGTCTAATGCACCATCTGGCAGGCCTAACCAGGTGTCTATCCCCAGGGCATCAATATCCAGCGCCAGATCAAACTGTTTTTCAGCAATCAGATCGAGGTTCAGATCGAAGTCAAACGCCGAATTGATATAGCTCATATCAACCATATCGGCGTCTGCGGCAATGCCCAGTGGTGCCAACAAAATTCGCAGCTCTTCGTTGAGCATATCTTCCAGTTGCTGAACGTTACGCGCGGCATCGCGTACGGTGCTGACCGCATTACTCAGGCCTGCAGCAAAACTGACACCGCCATCACCGAGAATATCGGCCAGGCTGGCATCGATTAAGGCTATCTTGTCATACAGCACGCCATCTTTGATATTGAAGCGTGACAGAGTCTCTCCTGTCGTAGACGGATTAACACCCGTTGTATCAACAAAGGTAGCGCCGGTTATCTCATTGTCGGTAATGGGTTCAATCAATACATCGTTAGCATCGTAGCTACCCATTAACTCCCATGAGGTATGAGCGTAAGTTTGCACAACCCGCACGTTGTCTTTAAACAGTTCAACGCCCCAGAAGGTGTCATTAGTGGCTGTATCTTTCCACTCGTAAAGCGTGATGCCTTTACCATCTTCAAGGATTTCATAACGACTTGCCTGAGGCCCGCCGACCGGAGCAATTTCATAGCTGTCCGTCGCCAGAACAGCGCCAGCGCCCCAACGCTCTTCATAAAAATTGACAATATTGCCGCTCTGTTGACCCAATACTTCACGATCGGTACCGACAATGTCTTTGAGAAGCTCATCGACCCCACCGATAATCATATCGAGAGACAGACCACCCAGAGAGAAGACCTCTTCTAAGTTATCAAACTGCACAGAACTTGGGATGCTGGCAAGGAACTGTGTCAATGAAGCATTATCTGGCAAGCTACTGCTACTGGCGGTGATAAAGCCAACTTCATTACTAAAGCCATCCAGCGCACCGGAGAGTGACACGGGCAATAACACTTCAAAGTGAGCATCACCCTCTAAGTCAGGCAAGCCCATCAGAGATGCAGTGCTGTCGCTAAGCATATCCTGGTAGTTCAGCACACCATCGAAGCCCATACCGATAGAGGCGCCCAGCGATAAGGCTGCATCGTTCACTTCAAAACCAACAGGCCCTAAATTGACACCGAAATCGAAGGCTTTTATAAGGTTACCGGCAACATCATCAGCCAGATCGGAGGCTAAAATTTCCTCGGCCACTGTAATGATCGTCGAGAAGCCATCTGCGCTTAATTCGATAGCCGCAACCGTGTAGAGCTCATCGGTATTGCCAGACCCCTGCAGGTAGAAAGCATCACCGACCATAAACATACCAGCACTGGTGCTTTTAATCGCACCTATGTGATTACCGGCAATGGTAATCGTGGCAGGTGTGGTATCAGCAGAGCCAGCAGTAATAGCGGTAATATCAATATATTCTTCGCCGAAATTGAAGTGCGCATCCAGGCCTGGATCCCGCACATAAAAGGCGCCGTCATCGTCAACACCAAAGTTAAACATGAAGTCGATGCCACCACTGATCACCAGTGGCTGAGACTGGGTAATATCAATCGGCAGGTCAAAGTTAAAATCACCAAACGAGATCAGTTCATTCAGATCCAGATTGACCAGTTCGCTGAAGCTCTCGAGGGTCAGGGCAACGCTGTACTCTTTTAAATTCGAAGATGAAGCGACATTGATAGCAAAGCCATCATTCAAGCCGGTGGTTTGCAGATGCTCCAGCAGATCTTTGGTGGTGGCAGAACTATTGAGATCAAGATAGGCATCGATCGCGTCGACAAAGGCCTGGACTTTGGTTTGAATGGTTCCGTCCAGATTAGTAACTTTGTCACCCAACAGATCAGACAACGATAAATCGGTAAACGGAATAGCCGTTGAGTCGTCCAGATAGTTATCAATTTTGGTGCCAAGATGGGAAGACCAGTTGGCCAGTTCAGCCAAACCGATACTTAACTTAGTCTGATCTGACAAACTGTTGAAATGATCTGAGGTTGGCAGCAAGCGCTGACCTTTAACTACCTCTTCCATCATCAAATCAGTGGTGGGGAAATCAGGGTGACTCATGCCCAGCACATGACCCATTTCGTGAATCAACACGGTCAGCAGATCGATACTGTCATAAACACCATCATCGGTGTCATCAGTTTCTGTGGCGTCTACATACCAGGTTGCACCCGCGGCATTATCATCTAGCGTGATGGTGTACTCCAGACCATTCGTGCCAACCGTGCTTGTGGTTCTACCGACAACACCATCAGTCCCACCAATATCGCCGATGGTAACCGTAATATTTTGTAAGTCGGTCACCGCTGCAGCAGGCAACACAGCCGTCCACCGGGCAATCGCTTCAGCTTTTAATTTATCTACCGCTGCGGCATCCGTTGTCGCATCAATCGTCGCGCCAGTACCCACTGCCGCCGTCGTAACAAAATCGCCGAAGCCCTGAGATGTTTTAAAGGCCGTCCACAGCCCCTCTCCCGATGCAACCTCACCTAAACCTTTGGTGACGAAGGTCCCATAAGCTTTAACCTTATTATCACCGTATGAATATTCAGTATATATGCGGTTTTGGGCATCTGTTTGCGGAGCAGACTGAGTTACTTCTTCCGTGATAGATGAAAAGTCGAGAACATCTGCAGCCCCCGACGAGAAGACCTCATCATGACCAAAATTTTGACCAAAAGTGAAAATGCTTTTCGCGATGTCCACCTTAAAGTCGTTAACCACAGGATCAGGCGAGGTTGAAAACAGAATGGTAAACTTACCATCCACCGCACTGCTAACCGATACCGTGATACCCGCCAGTTCATTCAGCGCCGTTTCTATATTGGTGAGTGTTTCAGCATTGTTTGCACCAATGGCAAAAGCAGCCTCCAACCGCGCAGGATCAGGAGTGACACCCGCAGTCTCTTCAAAATTAGCAAAAGACAGCGTAATTAATTCACCTTCATCAAATGAACCGCTGGTCAAATCCAGTTCAAACGAAGCAGGATCGGTGGGGTTTGTTGCCCGATCCACCAGATCGGTAACAACGATGCCGCGGCTATCGCTTCTGAAAACATCATTGCCTTCACCGCTCTCCAGATTTTGAATATTTTTATAATTGGCGACAATAACAGAGCCATCGAGAACCGTGGTAATGCTCGAGCCCCTTGCCAGATTCCCTGTATCCAGGCTAATACCTGTTACAGCGGTATAAGCCGGGGTAGTAAATTCAATATTGAAGGTAAAGTTACGCTGATCTTCTGCAGCTGCAGGACCAGGCTGAGTCACGTTTACCGCCAGGCCAGCAACCTCATTCAGTTTATCTTCGATCTGCTGCATCATATCCTGATAATCAGCAAGTGCCGGAATACCAACAGTGACGGCACCCGTCGTGCCATCAGGGTGATCAAACGTAAACGCAAACTCACCGCCGCTTATCTGATTACCCAGGGTTATCTGATGGATATAATTTTTCTCAGTACCATCAGGTATGGGCAGCGCGGCAACCGCAGATTGAACCGAAGTATCACCTGAAGCCGTTAAATGGGTCGGGGTGAAAATCAGCTGTTCTGGATTATCAAACCGGTCCAGATTGAAAAAAGTGATTCTAAAGTTACCAGCCGTAACACCATCGGGGCTCACGTCGACATTATTAGCCCCAAGAAATAACTCAAGCTCAGTTTTAATATTCGCAGCGGTCGCAATGGCGCTTGCTCCAACAACAATATCGGCTGTGGTAAAGCCGCCAATCGCAGAGTAAATACTTGAAGGTAATTCAAGGGTAAACTGATCGCCCTCAACAGCATTAAGCACTAAAGACTGATGTTCGTCTCCCTGAGCCCGCAACGCTGTGCCCAGTGTTAAATTGATAGAATAGTCAGCGCTTTGACCTTCCAAACTAAGGGTATTGCCATTTTTGTCGGTTTCGCCACCATCAATCGTATCGACACCCCCCTGACCAATAACAAAGATATTATCGTTACTGTTACCAACAAAGGTGTCATCGCCCACGGAGCCAATCACTTTGGTGAAGCCTGCCACGGCGTTATTCGACAGGTTGTACTGTGAGTCCGCAGCAACCGCTGCATTAATGGCTCCGGAAAGCGAGTTCCAGCGCTCGCCCAATACCGAGGTCGCACTGCCAAATAACACTTTAGACTCGGCAATCTCACCCCAAACAGGCACCTCAACAGCTTCCCATAAGGTATAAGCGATACCCGCTGTGCCGTCGACGGTTACACCGGTAACCGTATCTGAAGCATCAAGGTTATTGTCGTAGTGTTGATAATTGAGAGTAATATCACCCTCAGAAGAGATCACCCCCCGCAAGCGTGCATTACCGTGGAAGGTGAAGATATTATCACCACCGCCGCCAACGATATTCTCAATACCGGTGGCAAAAACGTAGTTGCCTAATAAAACATCGTCCGACAGCGGGATGCCAAAGCGCTTCAGTGCTGATCCGAATATTTCATCACGGACCATAATAAAATTAGCACCAATCGATAGCAGAGGCACTTCAGCATCATCTCGTCCAACACTGATAAGGTCGGTGAACTCACTGATATTATCGGTGGTGATTTCCCAAATATCGTAGTGCAGCGTATTTTTAACTTCACCGCTACCCAGCTGGCCTTTAAGACCATAGCCTGCGTCGGAAAGGTCTAATGTATCAAAGAAGTCACTGACACCTGCAATCTTGATGTCAGGCGCCTCAATAACCGCAGCGGCCCCCCACAGGCCACTAAATTTATAGGTATCTGCGCCCCAGCCACCCGCAAGTACATGAATACCGGGTGCGACAACATTATCTGAAAACAGTGAAGGCTCACCGTTAATCGCCGTTGCAACCACCGCGTTTGCAATAAATTGCGCGGCAGGGTTAGTGATTGAGTTTTCAATTAAGTTACCGCCCACCTCAAACACATTACTGCCCAAAGAGGCATTGCCCAATGCAGCCACAGGGTTGAGTGTCGTATTCAATACGATGTTTAAACCAGCACCGTAAGTAACATTATCGATATTCTGGATGCGACCGGTAAAACCAGCCTTTTTACCCAATAAGCTGGTTAAAACCGTTTGAGTAAAATCGTCTTTCGCGTAGCCAGTAATGGCATTCGCATTGTCCCCAATTACAAGATTATCGGTATCGCTAAGGCGAGTTGCACCGGTAACTTCCAGTATCCAGGACTTGGTTTTACTGCTATCCGGATTGACCGTAACTGTAATTTTATTTGCACCTAATGCCGCATCAAGGGCGCTCTGAATAGCGCCCCTGGTAGTCGCATCATTCTGATTTACCGGAATATCCAGGGTGCTGACACCATTAACGGACAGACGGAAAGAGGGCAGTGACTGATCCACCAGAGTAACACGTTGTTTTTCAGCCACACTCACTGCACTACCATTGGCAATGGTGACAATATTAGCTGCGACACCGGGTGCAGCAACCGCTGCATCTTTAACAATTTCTAAGCTTGATCCATCAACGATTAGCGCCTGCTCAGCCGCGCTGAGATCAACCACAACTTCGACCATAAACTCACTACCAACCAGAGTGACGGGCAAGGTGTTTATAGTTGATGTGGTAAGGGCCGTATTAATGCTTGCCAGCAGCGTATTACTGTCAGCGTCATAATCAATAGGGCCGGTGGTCACACCACCAAAGCTGAGTGTAAATGTGCCACTAATCGTTTCACCGGCAACCACCGGAGGCATTGCAAATTTATAGATCCGGTTAGTCTCAACCAGCGTGGCATTACTGCTATCGGTGCGATCCAGGTAGGCATCAATTCGCCCCACCTTAACCGGCGTTAAGGATTGGTCGGTCGTGGCCGATGATAACCCGTAACCGGTACCCACTATAGATTCGACAATATGGGTGAGAGATGTCAGTGCAATGCTGAAATTATTGCCAACCAGGGTAACCGTCGCCGTCGCATTACCGGCTAATTGAGTATTGAGTGCTGTTTCTATACGCCCGCGAAGAGTATCGGCGGTCTCGCCTGTTTGCAGCGCAACATCCACATAGACAGCACTGGTTACTTCGCTGTTATCCGCCAGAGTCTTCAGGTTATATTTCAAACCCACGATGCCCTGCGAAGCACCGTTAATATTGAGACTTTGAACCTCCTGACCATTTTTTAACTGGCTGGTGATAGTCGATGTACCCAATACTACGCTTGCAAAAAGACTGTTCTTAGCCACGATGGACTCAACCGAGCCACCCGCTATGCTAATAGTGAAAGGGCCAGTACCCGTAACCGTCACGGTACCCGTTAAGGTCGGTTGCTGATTAATAAGCTGTTGTAAGGCGGCCGCAATAGCGTCTTTATCAGCATCTCTTGCTATATCTGCTGTCTTATGGGTACCAACATATAAGTTATAAGGATCAGGGTTAGTATTAGCTCCATAATCAATAGTTAAGGTATGAACCTGCGGCGCAGTTGCAGTTGAAGGCGTTAAAACCAGATCAACTGCTGGTGCAGAAAGTGAAATATCAGTCAGCGTGGTAACGGCTTTATCGCCCACTACACGCCAGCGCAGATCAAAGGTTCCCGCGGTTTCACCTGCTGTGACTAAAACGGTTTTTGGTGTCCCGGCAGGCAGTGCCATCGCGGTGTATATCGCGTTTTCAATACGTTGCGCTACGGCAGCATAGTTAAGAGGTGCCGTCGTTTCTTTAGTAAAGACCGCCGCACTGCCAGACGCAGAAGTCACGACACCGGTAAACTCAACCATGTTGTTCTGGTTGGTATAAGTGATGAGGTATCCGGCCTCATTCTTCGTCACCGAGACGACCTTTGTTCCCGAAGCCAGACCAAATTCTGTGGCCAGTTTGGTGTTTATTGTATTGGCAATGGTTGTCGATATATCGTCCGTTGCAGCGCCCGTGCTTAAACCGGTAATGGTTTGAACGCCTGCGGTGGTGACATAGGTCAGATCGAAGTCAGTCGAATCGGTGACCAGCAGCTGTTGCTGCACCGGAGAGGTCAGATAGATGGGGGCGGTGGTGACTGATGTAGTGTCACCCTGCACCGTTAATGTAAAGCTGCCACGCTGAGCTTCGGGGATAGATAAACGCTGGATTTCAGAGCCTCGATGGCCATCAACCACCGTATCAACAGCGACTGATGACTTAGAGGTTTCCGCCAGATTTACGAACGAAATTTTAGTCAGGTCTGCAAAATTACCACCCGATACATCTACAGTATTTTTGACTGCAAAATCAGGGGGCGTTAACGACAACATACCGACCAGACCGTCAACATTGAGCAGCTGTGCCGATAAGGGTTTGATACCGGTGCCGCCAATAATAGTCCCATTAAAGGTAGTCTTACCCGCGATAGAGAACGTATTAGCATTAACGCCACCACGGACAATGGTATTTTCACCGACATCTGTAAAGACAAACGTCTCAAAAACACTCTCGCCCAGTAACGTGTCAACAAAGCCGGATGCCTGAGCATCCGTACTCAGCGAAGTAGGTCTGGGCGCAACACGTTCTACGGTCAGTGACAGCTGGCCTGTGTTACCCTCTACTTTGCCTGCAGCAGCGGTTGTCGCCAACTCAAACTTGCCAGTCACCGGCGTGGTGTAACCCAAAGCAGAACCATCCAGGTTCTTCAACGCTTTGGTTAAGACCACATTGCCCGGATCATTAAAGGTAATGTTCAGCTTAGTGTTAGTCGCCGTACTGCCAAAACGCGGTTCCTTAACGGTAACCGAGCCTGCGCCCAGTAATTCGTTAAGTTTATTCTTCAGTTCGGTGATGTTTGCCGCTTTATTGCCCGCCACAAAGGTAATCTTATCGGTTATTTTGTGCTCGCCGTCTTTCACCGTGGTAACCGTAGGTGTCACCGATGCAGACGTAACCTGTAATAGATCGACATTGACCAACTCTTTGTTGGTAAAGGTGATATCCCAGCTATTGGCCTTAAAGCCTTCATTGGTTGTTTCAGCGGTTATGGGTGATCCATCAACAGTCACACCTGTCACCTTCACATTGAGGCTCACCTGAGTACCAGTGGCAGATGTGAATTTCAGCTTATTCAATTCTGTTTGAATTTTTAAAGCGGTGGCTTTAACGTCTACTTTACCGGTCGCTGCATCGGTAATAATTTCAATCGGTGTTGCGGTGGTTTTAACGGCATTAGAACCACCAGGATCGGTAAAACTTAACTTAAAGGTTCCACTGGGCAACTCGGCACCCGTGAACGCCAGCCGCTGAATCTCTTCAACTTTATAATCAAGGGCAAACTCACCCGCTGTATTGGTATCGATAATGAGCGGCTGAACCTCTTTAACCGCCCCAACCTGCTCAAAGTTAAAGTTCAGTTCGTCCGAAACCTGACTAAAATCGATATCCAGGACATGGTTATTAGCCGTCAATGTACTGGTGTCTATGGTAACGGTATTTGCTTTACGTAAGGCTTCAGGAACCGCAATAGCCGCTAGCATGTCTGCTGCTGATGCAGAACCAAAGATAAAGGTCGCGTCCGCATTAGGAGCCAGAATAGTCTCAAACGCGTGAATATTGCCAGGCAGACTACCATCGGCCAGGGTTGTAACACGTCCCTGTAAATTATTAGTTCCTTTTAAGCCTGTCACGTCGACAGACATATCTGTCACATCATTTTCACCCGGTGCTTTAAAGGTAATTTGCCACTCTTTCAATGCATCAGTAAAACTATCGGCGCGCACTTCTACCGTGTATTTCTGGACAAAGTTACGGTTAAGTTTATTTAATTCCGTCTGAATCGCTAAGCGCGTATTTTCTTTTTTCAGTTCAGCTGTGGTGGCCGTTGTATCAATCATTATAGGGCCGGTGGAATACTTACCAATGGTTAAAACAAAGCTGCCTTCGGTGACATTATTGAGTGTCAGTTGTTTAATCTCACGAACCGAAGAACCCTCAACAGTAGACCAGATATCGGGCTTACCTTTAAGCGTTGTAGCGTTAGTGATGGTGGCCGTATTAAGACCACTGATTTCAGGATTTAAGACGGTAATCTCAAATTTATTGCCTGCACCGGAAACGACCACATTGGCAAATATTTGTGGACTATGTGCGTTTAATTTTTGCTGAATCTGGGCAGCAATATCGTTAGGGGTAGAGCCGGATGCAATAGGCACAGTAACCGATACAGACTGGTTAGGCGTGTCTACCCCAGCAACCGTTTTAGTATATTTGAAACCTAAGGTGAAGCTGCCGGACTCGGCCAGGCCAAGGTCGATATTAATTGAGCCGTTGGTGTGTTTAGTAATCAGACCCGTCGTAGCATCAAGGGTGTTAACACCGGGAACCACTGTACCCACCACCGGCGCTGCATAGGTTAACCCGGTCGTACTGCCAATCGTCATTAAAGGAATGTTGGTATAGATCGGTTTTTTGAACTCAACATCAAAAGCACCGGTCCCTGAGCCTGCAGATTTAACCGATACCAGATCACCGACTGGCGCTACCCCGTTATCTGTTAGCAGTGTTCTCAGCTCTGTTTCCAGTGCCGTTTTTATATTGGTCACTGTTGCCGAAGAGGTGGCCCCTACCGTTATCGAGACCGTTTTTTCCAGCTCAACAGTGCCATCCGGTTTAGGAAACTTATTCAATTTTACCGTGAAGGTGCCTGACGTAGCGCCACCCAGGAATATGCGCTGCACTTCATTGGCGTTACCTTCACTGTTAACACGAACAGTATTGGCTGTCAGCGCAAAATGGCCAGACACATCGCCAAATCCAGAGAGCGTTTTAGTCCAGCTGGTTTTATCTTTAATGAAAGTACCGGTACCCGCCAATAAATTGGAACTGTTGAACAGGTAGGTCATCTCCTGGGTGACGTTGGAGAAATCAAGCACATCACCACGGGCCTTGAGGCCCTCATCGGTGGTCTTGTCATCTTTACCTTTCTGGCTTTCGATAACCTGGTCCTGGCCCCAATCATTGATGAATACATAATGATCGTAACCTTTGCCGCCAATAAGGATATCGTCACCGATGCCTCCATAGAGAACATCATGACCGGTACCACCGACAATACTGTCATCGCCCAACCCACCACTGAGATGGTCATTGCCAGCGCCACCGTTGATAACATCATCACCCAGGCCGCCACTGATTCGGTCATTGCCAGCACCGCCACTGAGGTTATCATCGCCTTCGCCACCACCGATGGCATCATTACCCAGACCGCCATACAGGATATCGCCCTGTTCCGTACCGGTAATAATATCCTGGCCAGCACCACCATCCCAGACACGCCCGGTTTTAACACTGACCGCCTGGGTGTAGTTGTCAGAGAAGATAAGGTCGTCACCACTACCCGTGCCATTAACCAGCAAGCCAAAGTCACCTAATACGGTCATACGCTTAACCGTACCCGCACCTGCATCACTGGTGCCTCGCAAACCATCTATACGATCGATAGCACCCGCTTTTAGGCCCGTACTGGCGGCCGTAAATTCTACCGCATCAATGATGATGGTCTTAATGGTCGTTGTCAGCGTGTAACGATCTTCAGGGGCTGGGCCGCTGGATGTGTACTTTTTAATAATAGTGAGAGGGTCAGGGTTCGTTTCAGTCTCAGCACTTAAAACAATGTTTGTCTGAGTAGTCCCCCCCGCGGTTTTTTTCTCCTGACGAGCTTCCGCTATCAGTTTAATTTCTGGAATATCCATTCCAGCCGCTAACGATTGGAATGTGATAGTGAAAACGTAAGGACTGGTACCCGTCGCAGTGCCCGTACCGGTCACACTGACCATCGCAGCAGGCGTGACGGCAGGCGTCGCCGGAGCCGTATTCGTCGACACAACCGGGGTCGCTTTCAACAATAAACCATTAAGGGCTTTCGCCATTTCTGCGGCAATAGCAGAGGCAGTGCCCGAATTACTAATCTCTATGGTTTCTGCACCACCCAGAGATAATCTAAAGCTCTTGATGTTACTCAGCTCCTGAGCAACCGTGGGAGAGGCCTTAATTTTTGGAACAGTCAGCTTTTGTACTTCGTTAGTCGCGGTGGGGGCTACTACACCATCCGCTGTATTAAGAATACCGGTGGCGGCTTTATTAACCACGCCAGTTAAGTCTTTACCCAGATCCACAATCACATCGTTCGTGTTAGTAGACTTATATTGCGAGTAATCCAGAATATTAACGCCATCGGTTTTGGCAATATTAGCGCCAGCCACATAGACGTTACCGGTCACCAAACCTTGAGCAAGGGTGCCGGTTGTATTAGCGGTCAGAATCTTGCCCTGCAAGGCGTCCTGGTCTTTGATGATGTAGGTATTCTTACCCTGACCACCAATGATGTTGGCAATGTTATCCGCGTTAACAACATAGGTGTAAGTGACTGTTTTTAATATAGGTGCCGCAGTCGTACCAATATTGATCTGTTTCTCTACGACCGCTGTCACTTTCACTTTTGACGTTATCGTCGTGACCGCCGGAGTCCCGGTAGAGGTCGTACTGACACTATCCAATTCAAAGATCAGATCGTGAGTGACCTCACGGAAATCAAGCGTGCCTTTTTTGCTGGTTGACTTAGTGTCGTCAATAAAAAAGTTAACGGTTTCTGCCAGCGCAGGCGTCGTGCCCTGATAAAACTGCCCCCAGTCATTATTGAATTTATAGGTATTATCACCCAGGCCACCGATCACTTTTTCAACATTGATGGCATTTTTTACTGAGTGAGTACTGGTGGTTACATTCTGGCCCTGGAAAACCTGAACACCATATTTATCGGCGGATGTCCGGTCAGTATCCGACACTTCAGAGACCACAGGAACGCCCGGTACCGTTGCAGTTGACAGCGGTTTGGTCGATTTAACCGATGAATGAAACTCAACCGTAATCGCCTGGGTAAGCGCGGAGAAGTCCAACGCATCAGCATCGCCGCCCTTAATCACCGTTAAACCATCTTTGGTATCGGCTTTCTCGATAACCTGATCAGCACCCCAATTGTCTTTAAAGACATAAGTGTCGGTTCCGGAACCGCCCACTAAGGTTTGAGTGCCCGTGCCACCCGCAAGATAATCTTCGCCAGCCCCTGCGGATACAGTAACATCAGTTAAACCGGTGACATCAAACTTCTGATCACCCTTATCCGCGGTGAATGATGCGAAGGATGCAGTAGTAAAGCCTGTTAAGGTGCCCACACCTTTGATGATATTACCCGCTGACAGGTTGACGTAATTGGTCAGCACAGTACCTGAGCCGCCAGAGTTATACAGCAGATCAATTTTTCCAGCGTAATTGGTATTGGCTTTATTAATATCTATTTGCGCGCCAGCATCGTCGATAATAAGTCGGGTATTTCCGGCATCCAGGGCCTTACCAATCGATAACTTGCCGATCTCTCCCGTTCCGGTGGTCACCACCGCAACCGCGTTTTTAGCATCCAGTTGTGCAGCGGCATTGGCAGCGGCTGGATCGACCCCCATTACCGCATAGTCTTTCACCCATTTAAACGCATCATCACTCGATAGCGCAGTGCCCTTTTTGCTGATAGCGATGTGGGCGGCCGATAGAGCTGATGCATCTAAAACATCTATTTTGGTCTGCAACTCAAGCTCAGTTTTATAACCTAGCCGACCCACTTTAATAGTCTTGATAGTGGCGTCATCACCGTCGGCAAACTGAAAGGTTCGTAGCGTATTCGCCACCAGAGCGCCCGTTACATCTAATGCTTGCGCCGTGATTTTGAACGGTGTGGTGGCGGTTTTACCGGTCACGGTGATGCGAATATCACTGTTCACACTGGTAAAGTTGATAGTATCGGTACCCGCGGCAAGAATTACCGGTGTTACTGTGCCGTTTAACTCACCTAAACTAACTGATTTATCTGCAGCCAAAAGCCCGGCATAGAGAGGATCATTCGAGGCAAAAGAGAACTGTTCAGTCGACATCATATCCAGCGTATGCGTGACATACCCTGATTCAGTTTCCAGTATCCAGTCACCACCGATAAAGCGATTACCCGTCAGATCATCAGACGCGGCAATATCTGCCTGTGTCGCACCCGCCAGTCGGTCAACGAATGCTATACCCACCTCACCTTGCGCAACATTACAGCCATAGATAAGAATATCGCCGTCTGACTTTAACGCCTTGCCCCAGGCTTCCAGCTGCTGGCGATAACGCTCTAACGAAGAACTGCCCAGCGAAGCCGTACCGAGACGGAGCAAACCGGTCGCCCCGTGGGACAATACGTGCAACGCAGCAATATCTTCATACGCGGATAGAATATCAGCAAGCTGTTCAACACCATCACCTGCAGCATCCAACAAAACAACTGTAACCCGATCCGCCTGCTTACGCTCGACTGACACATCGGTTAACGCATCGGATAATTCGCTATCAACAACTAAAGTCTCTTCCGCATTTGCCTCAGTCGGGTACCAGTCCGCGACCAGCACATTACCGGCGGGAGTGGTTTCTGCATGCCATTCAAGCCCGTCAGCAGCATCGCCCATAAAGGTACTTAATAGCGACCGGTAATCTTCAACAGAGCGGTCGATGACAACAAACTGATGACCCGACAGTTGCTGAATGTGCTGGATTGCAGCGGCAGATTTTACCGCCGGAGTTTCAGCATCAGTCGCGACATCGCCTTCACCTGCAGCGTCTTCAGGCTGAACAGACTGAAGCTCTACAGCGCCGTCGGCAGAGGGCTCAAGCTGGTCTGGCGGAAGCTGTTCTGACTGAAGCTCTGCTAACTGAAGATTTTTAATCTCGGCATTACTGTCAAGCAGACTAGCAGCGCTATCCTGATCATAATCATGCTGACGGACCAACTGCAGCTCTTGTGAGTTACTCGCTTCAGCCAAACCCGCATCAATAAGCTGTTCCACGATGACTTTTTCGTTAAGCAGTTCAGCACTTAACGCTAGTGGTGCAGCATCTGCCGATAGCAGATAGCGGTTTTCCATCTGTTCCATCAGATAAGTATTACGTCGTCGAGCAGTTATCCCCTGACTGCTCCATATGAATTGTCTTAAATTACGAAATTTGTCATAACGCATTCTGAATAGACGATTAAATATATATGACATAATTTTTATCCAATGATTTTTTCATTTGAAAAAAGCAGCTAACCAATACGCTTTTTTCAGTTAATACCGGGGATAAGCAAGTTTCTCTGCGCAAGATAACGAAAATAATCAATGCGCGGAGACTACGTAGAGCTTAAGACTGATCGCTTGTAAGCCAGTTATTTATTGCAGACAGGTCTTCTTCCTGCAGCGCACCAACCGCAAATTTCAGACGCAATACGTTCAACACATAATCGTATCGCGCCTTGATCAAAGCCTGTCTTGCATCGGAAAGATCCTGTTCAACATCCAGAACTTCCACCAGGCTATTTTGACCACTACGGTAACCAGCTGACTTAGATTTCAGACGACTTTCCTGAGACTGGAGAGACTTTTCAAGCGCGCCGATTTGCACAATCGCTTCATTAATACGGGAGTAAGCATCATGAGCGGAACGCTCAACTGCGCGCTTTTTATCATTGCGATCTTCAAGCACACTATCACGCTTCGCTATTGCCTGACGCAGTTTGGCGGACGTTTTACCACCAGAATACAGCGGCACATTCAACTGAACGGTGATTTCTGTGGTATCGATATCGCTGGTACCACCGAATGGTGACCCCTCAATGGCTTCATTACCGTGAGTCAGAACCAGATCAAGCGTTGGATAATGGCCGCCGCGTAAGGCTTTAATCTCTTTATCCGCTTCGTTTAAAGAGAGGTTAAGCGCATGTAATTCAGGGTTGTTTTTTGCAGCAAGACTGACCCACTCTTCAGGGTCAGATGGCACAGGCATTTCAAGGCTGATATCGCTGCGCAATCGGGATAATGCACCCGGCATAGAACCTAAAGATTCTCGCAGCGCATAGCGACTATCCATTAAGCGACTCTTTAATTCGATCTCTTTACTCAAAGCATTCAGATAACGTGCCGAGGCATCCTGCAAGTCCACTGTTCGTACCAGACCTGTTTTATGCTTCTTTTCAGATACTTCAAAATGCTTAAACATCGCTTTCTTTTCGGCTGCAATCGCCTGAAGCTGATCACTCCGCTCCAAAACCAAAAAGTAGCTTTCTGACAGTCTTAATAACAACTGCTGTTTGGACAGGTTATATTCTACCTCTGCCCGATTAGCGCTGATTTTTGACTGGTCGTAGCGCTGCCAGCGGGAGTAATCAAAAATTGATTGGGTAAGTGTCAGGCCGTAGCTATCGGTGGGGTAGTCAGCAGAGTTGCCATAAAAGACCGCGTTATCTGACTCATTGATGGTTTTACTGGTCTCTTTATGCTCATACTGCAGCGATATGGTGGGGAGTAAATCAGCGCGACTTAGGTTGATGATTTCCTGATCAGCGCGAAATTTGTGATATGCGGAAAGGTATTTAGTATCATTCTTTTCAGCGACTTTCCAAACATCCATCAAATCTTCAGCCTGTGCCTGAGCTGAACAAAGCAACACCGAACAGAAACCCGTACTCACTAGAATACGGGTTAATTTATGATTAACCATGTCATCCCCCCTACAACCTCTTCCTGAGGTTTCTCTCACCATCAACCATGCGGAGAGCTGGCATCCCTATCTATAATTAATTTATATTTATCCTGAACAGCAGCATAGAATAGTTCCAGTGATAATCCATTATGGTCAACAAATATACAGAATTCAAACAATAAAACAGATGTATGACGCACTATTTCTGTGGCACAGAATAAAGCGATATAAAACAGAGCATTAACAGAAAAACCAGTAAAAACAATATATTAAGAAAAACTAATATTAAGCGCTTTTAACTTACCTCAAGTGAATCCAAACAATCGAATCATACACAGACACGACTGTTCTTATCTGATGACAATCGTCCGGAGATCGTTTATTAACCAGCGGTAGCCTTTCCACAGAAAGCGGTGGTAGCAAAATGATCAGACACAAAAAAGCGGGCGCATGATCAATGACGCCCGCTTTAACAGAATCGGCCAAACGAGACAGAACCCCGATACTAGGACTTGTTTGAGGTCTTACCCCGTAGTTTTTTCAGTTTACGTTTCTTAGCCCGGTTGCTCAGACCTTTAGAGGGCTTTCTCGACAGCCGGATCACTTCCAGTTCAGACTCGCTCAAACGTGAACCGCCTGGATTATCAGGCTTCGCCTCTAACTTTTGCCGTGAACCTTGTTGCCGCGAGCCTTGATCCGCTTTCGGTTCAGTTGCGCGTTTACGGGCAGGCTTAGCCGAGGTTTTTCGATCCGCCGCACCACCCCAGTGTGTTTCGCTCTCCGCCCCTTTCCGCGAAGAGGAGCGTTTAGGACGGGCGGACCCCGTCCTTTCAGGCTCAGAACGGCCGGAACCCGACCTGTCTGAGTGACGGCTACCCGAAGGTCTGCGCCCCTGGCGACTTTCCAGCTCAGCCATCGCAATCTTTCCAGAACGTAGCAACTCGCGCTTACTCAGCTTCTTTGGTTCAGGCTTTGTATTATCGCCTGACTCACCGGTCCCGGCGCCCTGCTTGTCCGCCGCATCGAGCTTTTTCACCAGTTCGAAATCGATTTTGCGGTCATCCAGATCAACTCTGGCAACCTGCACCTGCACCCGGTCACCCAGTCGGAAAGACTTACCGCTACGTTCACCATACAGGCGTTGCAGCGCGGCATCGTAGTGGTAATAGTCACCCGGCAGCGCAGAGATATGGATCAGACCTTCAACATAGACCTCTTCCAGCTCAACAAACACACCAAAGCCGGTCACCGCGGAGATAACACCGCTGAACTCATCACCGACACAGTCCTGCATATATTCGCATTTCAGCCAGGCCATCACATCCCGGGTGGCATCATCGGCACGCCGCTC
>NZ_CAKZLP010000014.1 GCF_937127095.1 uncultured Amphritea sp. | reverse complement strand
GAATGTGGGTGAGGCAACTGGTGTTATTGCAGCTCAGTCTATTGGTGAGCCAGGAACACAGTTAACCATGCGTACTTTCCATATTGGTGGCGCGGCATCTCGAGCAACAGCTGAAAACAAAATTGAAGTGCGTAATGGTGGTATGATCAGCTTCCAAAATATGAAGACTGTTCAACATTCTAAAGGGCATTCTGTTACCGTTTCTCGTTCTGGTGCAATCACCGTTTCGGATGAATACGGTCGTGAGCGTGAACGTTATAAGGTACCTTATGGTGCAGTATTGTCTGTGAAGGAAGGTGATAATGTTGAGCGTGGTCACGTGGTGGCAAACTGGGATCCTCATATGCATCCAATTATTTCAGAAGTAGATGGCTACGTGAAATTAATTGACATGATTGATGGCGTATCTGTTACTAAGCAAACGGATGATGTTACCGGTTTAACCAGCACCTTGATTACGGATGCTAAACAACGTGGCGCGAGCAGTAAAGAGTTGCGTCCAATGATTAAATTAGTTGATGACAAAGGTAAAGATGTATTCTTGCCTGGCTCTAATATGCCAGCACAGTACTTCTTGCCTGTAAATGCCAATTTAGGTTTAGCTGAAGGTGCTAAAGTAGGTATTGGTGATGCGTTGGCACGTATCCCGCAAGAAACTTCAAAAACAACAGGATGCCGAGCGTGAAAACAAAGAGCGTATGAAAGCTCTAACTAAGAAAATGGAAGAGCTGTTCAAAGATGCCTTACGCAATGGTGAAATCGATAAAGAAGCTCTGAAAAAGATGTCCAAGGCGCTACAAGCGATGCGCGAACTTTCCAAGGAGGATCTACCCAAGGTGGAGAAAAAACTCGAAGATGCACAAAGCCAGCGCAATACCGAGGAAAAATCTAAAAAGGACCTGAAGGAAGCCGTCGAGGAGCAGAGGAAGGCCTTGGAGAAAATGAAGCAAGCTCTCAAGGATGCGAACGAGGCCAACCAAAACTTCGAAGCCAGCACCTTTGTGAATCGGCTCAAGCGCGCCGCCAGCGAGCAAGATGGAATAGCCTCCGCATTCATCGACATCATCGATAAGGTCATCGGCAGCTCGTTTGAAGAGCTTGATCCCGTCGAGCAGCGCGCCATCAAGGCCTCCTCCGATCAGCAACGCCAGACGGCAGCCGATGTGCGCTGGATTCAGGAAGACCTCTCTCACTACTATGCCCGGACGCAGAAGGAGGAGCACAAAAATCTGGTCGAGGCGATGAAGGAGTCGCGCATTGATGAAGCCATGGAAATCCTCTCCACCCGCGTCGCCGCAAACCTCTCATTCGCAGCCATCACTCAGTCAAAACAATGGGCTGAGCAACTTAGAAAATGGGCCAAGGAGCTAGAAGGCAACAAAGACAATCAAGCAGGAGGCGGTGGTGGCGGTGGTTCCGGCCAGGGGAAAGCCAGCAATCAGGGGGAAGGTGAAGACGAGTTTACCTTCCAGATCAATCAGGAAGAGTTTCTCGACTTTATGTTTGAGGATCTTGAACTGCCCAACATGATTAAAAAGCAGCTGCGCGACGCCACCAGCTTTGAAGTACGCCGCGCCGGTTTTACCAGTGTCGGTTCGCCCGATAAGCTCAATGTTGTCCGCTCGTTGCGGGCGGCTAACGCCCGGCGAATAGCCCTGTCAGGCAAAGAACGCCGCAAAATTCGGGAACTCAAAGCGGAGATTAAAACCCTGGAGGGGCGGCTGCCCAATCAGGAAGCCGTGCTACAGATCGCAGCCCTTAACGAAGAGATTAAAACCCTGAACAAGCGGATCAAACGGATGCCGTTTATCGACGAGTTTGATCTTAAATATAACAACCTGATCCGCACCCCGGTGCCCAGTTCCAAAGCCGTGATGTTTTGCGTGATGGATGTATCCGGTTCAATGACCCAATCGATTAAGGATATCGCCAAGCGTTTCTTTATCCTGCTCTATCTGTTTCTCACCCGTAGCTATAAAAAAATTGAGGTGGTGTTTGTGCGCCACCACACCCATGCAAAAGAGGTCGACGAAGAGGAGTTTTTCTATTCCCGGGAAACCGGTGGCACCATCGTCTCCAGCGCCCTAAATCTAAGTGCAGAGATTATCCGTGAGCGTTATCCTCCCGGCGACTGGAATGTCTATGTTGCTCAAGCGTCTGACGGGGATAACTGGGATGGCGATTCACACGTCTGCCGTCAAGTACTCGAACAGCAGATTCTGCCACTGGTGCAATACTTTGCCTATGTGGAGATAACCACCGGGCCACATCAGAACCTGTGGCTGGAGTATGAGCAGATTCGCGAAAAGTTCGGTGAAACCTTTGCCATGCAGACCATCATTGACCCCTCGGATATCTACCCGGTGTTCAGAAAACTGTTTGAGAAAAAGGAGTGACCCTATGAAAAAGCGTGAGCCGATTTCCACCGGGTCAGAATGGACCTTCGACCTGATCCAGCGATACGATAAGGAGATCGCCCGGGTAGCAGAGCATTATGGTCTGGATACCTATCCTAACCAGATCGAAGTTATCACCTCTGAACAGATGATGGATGCTTACTCATCCGTGGGTATGCCGCTGAATTACAACCACTGGTCCTTTGGCAAACAGTTTGTCTCCACCGAGCAGCAGTATAAACGCGGCCAGATGGGACTGGCCTATGAGATCGTCATCAACTCAAACCCCTGTATCTCCTACCTGATGGAGGAGAACACCATGACTATGCAGGCACTGGTGATCGCCCATGCCTGCTATGGTCACAACTCATTTTTTAAAGGCAACTACCTGTTCCGCACCTGGACCGATGCTTCGGCCATCATTGATTATCTGCTGTTCGCGAAAAACTATATTGCCAAATGTGAAGAGCGCCACGGTGTCGATGCCGTCGAACAGATGCTGGACTCCTGTCACGCGCTGATGAACTACGGCGTTAACCGTTACCTTCGCCCGCAGCCGATTACCCCGGAAGAGGAAAAAAACCGCCTGATGGATCGCGAAGAGTATATCCAGCGACACCTCAACCAGCTGTGGAATACTATTCCTAAGAAAGACGAAATTAAAAAAGATAAAGCTCCCCGTTTCCCCAAAGACCCGGAGGAAAATATCCTCTACTTCATTGAAAAAAATGCGCCACTACTGGAACCGTGGCAGCGGGAAATTGTGCGCATCGTGCGAAAAATTGCTCAATACTATTATCCACAACGGCAAACTCAGGTGATGAACGAGGGCTGGGCGTGCTTCTGGCACTACACTCTGTTGCACCATCTGCATGATGAAGGCCTGGTCACCGATGGTTTTATCATGGAGTTTCTCCACTCCCACACCAGTGTGGTGTTTCAGCCGCCGTTTGACGCGCCCTATTTCAACGGTATCAACCCTTACGCACTGGGTTACGGCATGATGCGGGATATTCGTCGTATCTGTGAAAACCCCACCGAAGAGGACTATAAATGGTTCCCCGATATAGCCGGCAGCGACTGGAATGAAACCTTGCAGCATGCGATGCGCAACTACAAGGATGAAAGTTTTATCTTGCAATACCTGTCACCCCACATGATCCGTGAGCTGAAACTATTTACCATCACCGATAACTCAACCCTGAGCACCATGCAGATCAGCGCCATACATGATGATGATGGCTATCAGCAAGTCCGGGAAAACCTGGCGGCCAGCTATAACATTGGCAACCGGGAACCCAATATTCAGATCTACAACGTCAACATCAGAGGTGACCGGTCACTGACATTGCGCCATTATATGCACAATGAACAACCCCTGGGTGACGATACCGATGAAGTGCTCAAACATCTTCACCGGCTGTGGGGCTTTGATGTGCATCTGGAATCGGTCTCGCCCGCTGGAGAGATTATCGATGAACTCCACTGTCCGCCAAAACCCCAGGCCGAAGAGGTTGCCTGAAACGCTTAGCAGCTGGACCACCGCAAAAAACCGCCGTAATGGCGGTTTCTTTTTGGCTATGCGGCTCTCGAATCAAACCGGGGTTTTCAGTTTGTCCTGATACGGTGGCCAGCCCATCGGCTTACCACCCAGCAAGTGTAGATGGATATGATAAACCGTCTGTCCACCGTGGCTGTTACAGTTAAACACCGTCCGATAGCCGTCGGCATCAAACCCCTGCTGTTCAGCGATCTTACCCGCCACCATCACCATATGACCAACCAGACCACAGTCGTCGGCGTCAATATCATTCAGCGTCGCAATATGTTTACGGGGAATAATCAGAGCATGGGTTGGCGCCTGAGGGCTGATATCATTAAAAGCGATAACCTTATCGTCCTCATAAATGATATCCGCCGGAATCTCGTTATTCAGAATTTTACAAAACAGACAATCCATTGAACCAACCCTCGTGCTATAAATTGTTTATTGGATTACACCGCAGCGCTTCCCGGATAGCAAGTATCCGGGAACAGAACGTCGCTGAGCGACTCGCTAGACGACACTTCGTGTCTTGCTAGTGGTTAGACGTAAAACTTCGTTTTACTTGCTAGCTAGCTAGCCACGAGCCAGCGGCGATGCGACGTCTAGCTGTAGATTTCAGATACGTTGTTCACATCTAGCTACTGTCTTTTATTACTTTTTCTAGCAAGGAAACGAAGTTTCCGTCTAACAACTAGCAGTCGCGCAGCTACGTTCTAGCCCCTATTAAATTTAGCAAATACGATATATCAGTTAATCATCGGTTTACACAAAAACTACTCATTTTAACTAACCTGCATGTTGCACTGCGTCATAAGAAGGTCATACTCTTGTCATAGAGTAAATGTAAAAGCTGATCGTACCAAATGTATAGGTTTAACGCGGTCACCCGGCGTTATCAACCGTTGAATACCTGGAGCAGTAAAATGATTCTTTCAGAAAAGCCCCCCATCCATAACCAGCTGGAATTCTTTATTGATGAAGCGGTTAAAGCCCGTCCTGTCACCACAGCAGTGGTTCATCCGGTTGAACACAACGGTCTGATGGGTGCCATCGAAGCGGCTGAACGCGGCCTGATAACTCCAATTCTGGTAGGCCCTTCAGCCAAGATCAGAGCGGCAGCTGATAAATATGAACTGAATATCGATAACTATGAGCTGATCGATGTAGAACACAGCCATGCCGCTGCTGAACAAGCCGTACGACTGATTCGTGAAGCCCGGGCAGAAACCCTGATGAAGGGCGACCTGGGCACGTCAGAACTGCTCAGTGCCGTAATTCATAAAACACTGGGGATTCGCACCGAACGTCGCCTGAGCCACATCTTTGTACTGGACGTGCCGAACTATCATAAACCACTGATGATCACCGACGCGGCAATCAATGTTGCCCCCGACCTGCTAACCAAACGGGATATCGTGCAAAATGCGATAGATTTCTGCCATGCGTTGGGAATGAAAGAGCCTAAAGTGGCTATTCTGGCGGCGGTAGAGAAAGTTAAGCCATCGATGCAGAGCACTATCGACGCCGCAGCCCTGTGTAAAATGGCTGACCGGGGTCAGATCACCGGCGCGATTCTGGATGGGCCGCTGGCGTTTGATAACGCCATATCCCTGCAAGCCGCCATTGATAAGCACATTACCTCTGCAGTATCCGGAGATGCTGACATTCTGCTGGCCCCGGACCTTGAGTCCGCGAATATGATCGCTAAGCAACTGATCTACTTGGCAGATGCAAAATCAGCCGGTCTGGCACTCGGTGCCCGCGCCCCGATTATCCTCAACAGCCGTTCTGACGGCACGCTGGCACGCCTGGCCTCCTGCGCCCTGGCATCTCACATGGTTCTGCACCCACAGGGAGTAAAGTAAGATGAGTCTGGTTCTGACCGTTAATGGTGGATCTTCCAGCCTGAAATGTGCCCTGTTTGCACCGCAGGCCGAGAGTACTGAGTGTCTCTATCAGTTTAAACTAAGCAATATTCTCAACGCTCCGGTGATGAAAGTCATCTCCAGCCGTGGTGAAACACTGGAGCAACATCAACCGGATATGAGCGCGATCGACACCGAAGACCGCCACCAGGCCTGTCTGGATCAGGTTATCCAGTGGGTGCGTAAGCAGATGCCCGACAGTCGCATCAGCGCCTTTGGCCATCGAGTCGTGCATGGCGGCCAAAGCTTCAGTGACCCGGTGAAGATCAATGAGAAGATTCTCCTCAGACTGGAAGAGCTGATTCCCCTGGCCCCACTGCATCAACCCTACAATCTCAAGCTGATCCGCGCCTGTCAGCGACTGGAGCCTGAACTGCCGCAGATCGCTTGCTTTGATACCATGTTCCATATCGGCCAGCCCGACATTGAGCGCCATTACGCCATCCCCCGCAAATACACCGAAGCTGGAGTGCATAAGTATGGTTTCCATGGGCTCTCTTATGAGTTCATACAGCGTTCACTGGAAAAAATTGGCAAGGGTGCCGAAAGCGAAAAAACCGTGATCTGTCACCTCGGCGCGGGCGCTAGCATGTGCGCAGTCAAGAAAGGAAAATCGATCGCCTCCTCCATGGGCTTTACTGCGGTTGACGGCCTGCCAATGGGCAGCCGTACCGGCAACATCGACCCCGGCGTACTGCTCTACCTGCAACGCCACTACCACATGGATACCGACCAGTTGGAAAACTTCCTCTACAAAGAGAGTGGCTGGCTGGGAGTTTCTGGTATCAGTTCCGATATGCTGGAACTGGAACAATCAGACCAGCCAGAAGCGGAAGAAGCGATCGCCATGTTCGCCTACCGTGCAGCGCTGGAGATCGGACGTTTATCCGCAGCATTGCAAGGTTTAGAGCAACTGGTGTTTACCGGTGGCGTCGGCGAAAACGACAGTAAACTGCGCAAACGTATCTGCGACCAACTCGAATGGCTGGGTGTTAAACTGAACAAAAGCGCCAACAAAGAGGGTGAAGCGATCATTAGCAAAGCCAGCGCTAAAGTGCTGGTTCGGGTAATTCCCACCAACGAGGAGGCGATGATCGCCCTGCATGCGCAAGAGGTTTTGGCTTAGAAAGTAGCTAGACGTTGCTGCGCAACTTGCTAGTGGTTAGTTAGTAGCTGGAAAAAACGTAAAAAAGAGAGCCTTTGGTTCTCTTTTTTATCGCAATAATACATTTCGCCAGTCTCACCAAAATGCACACACCCAAAGCGACAAAACGTTTCTGATGTTGTAGATTTAAATCTGGGTAGCCCGTGTAAATTTGATCTCTTTTTACATCGTTGGTTTTCCCGGCACTTCTGTTTCTCCCTGACAAATCATTAAGGACAGAACGTTGAATAATAGCCGTTTAAGACAACCGATTACGTTCAGCGTCGTTGGCTATTTTTTTGCAACCATTACCGTGTTTATTCTGGCCTGCTGCTTTATTGGTTATCTGTGGATCAGCAATCAGTATCAATACCTTGAGCGGGATGGCGAACATTTTGCGCAAGAGTACCTCACCCTGCAGAAACAAGAGATTGAAGCCCGGGTTCACTCGATAAAGCACTACCTGCAGAGCGAGAGCAGACTGGCGAATAACAAACTCAATACAGAACTGAAACAGAGAGTTGACCAGGCCTATCAAATAGCAGAATCGATCTATCTTAACCAGCAAGGCAAACTTCCTGATGCAGAGATTCAGGATATGATTTACGCCGCGCTGCGCGATCTCAGATTTAATCAGGGCAGAGGCTACTACTTTATCTATACACTCGATGGTGTACTAAACCTCTATCCGCCCAAACCCTCCTTAGAGAAAAGTCATTTCACCCAGGTTTTCCCTCCGGCTGAAAGGGAAGTGGTGAGCAAAACACTCGCGCGCTTACACAATCAGCAAGAAGCGTTTATCAGTTACCAATGGCTATTACCCAATGGAAAAGAGTCACAAAACAAATACAGTTATCTCAGGTTATTCAAACCCTACAGCCTCGTGATCGGTACCGGGGACTATCTAGAGCTATTTGAAAAACAACTCAAAGATGAAGTTTTTCAACGGATTGCCAATATCTCTTTCGGCCCGAATAAAGAAGGTTACTATTTTATAAACTCCTACGATGGCGACCTCTATGTCACCAATGGCGAATATCATGGTGGCCAGAAAAATATCTGGGATATCGTCGACGCCCGGGGAACCAAAGTCGTGCAGGAGAACTCACGCTTAGCCCGGGAAAATCCAGAAGGCGCGTTCAGCAGCTATGTGTGGGAAAAGAACAGCGGTGAAAAATCAGAAAAGGTCGCCTTCATTCTGGGAATGGAAGAATGGAAAATATTCATCGGCACAGGTTTTTACACTGATACAGTCAAAAACAAGATTGCCCTGCATATTGATGCCCGTAAAAAAGAGTTTCAGCAGGAAGTCTTCAATACGCTGAAAATAATTCTGGTCACCATGGCCGTAATTGGCTTCCTGCTCTATATCATGATGCGCAAGCTATCGCAGAACTTAAAGGTGTTCCGTTCCAACCTTGAAAGATCCGTCGACAACCTGACCCATCTGAACCCTGAAGAGATTCACTTTAATGAGTTCAAACTGGTCAGTGACAGTGTCAACAAAATGATTTCCGGACTCAACCAGCAATCGGCAGAACTGCGCCACAGTACTCTGCATGACCACCTCACCGCTCTGCCGAATCGACGCTATGTCTGGCAACAGTTAAAGGAGATGCTCGACCGATCTCAGGGCCAGCCTCTGAATGCAGCGCTGATGTTTATCGACCTTGATCATTTTAAAGAGATTAACGATACCCTGGGACATAGCGCAGGCGATGAGTTATTACGCCAGGTCTCTGTACGGTTCACCCAGGTGCTACGCAGCGAGGATCTGGTTGCGCGACTGGGGGGCGACGAGTTTACTGTGATTACCGGCCTGTTGAACGATGATGAAGCTGAAACAATCGCCCGTAAACTACTCGGTCAGCTACAGCGTCCATTTGAGATTCAGGCGCACTCGTTTCGTGTTACCGCCAGTATAGGTATCTGCCTGTTCCCTAAAGATGCCAGCACCCCTGACATGATTCTGTGCAATGGCGACTCAGCAATGTATCAGGCAAAACACAACGGCAGAAATGGTTACTGCTTCTACGACTCGTCGATGACGGAAGCCGCCTCCAGGCGATTTAATCTCTTAGAGCAGCTCAATGAAGCACTCAAAAATGATCAGTTTGAACTCTATTATCAACCTCAGGTAAACACTGAGACAGGCCGGATTGTCGCGGCTGAAGCTCTGATTCGCTGGAATCACCCAGAAAGGGGGCTACTTGCACCCGATCAGTTCATCCCCTACGCCGAAGAAAGCGGTCTCATCGCCCCTATCGGCCGATGGGTGATCGAACAAGCCCTCCGGGATATAAGCCGTTGGCACGCAATGGGTTACACCATACCGAAGGTCGCGGTTAACTTCTCAACCCAGCAGATCAGCGATCTGATCGTAGATGAGGTGGCTGAGATGCTCCAGTGCTCCGACGCCGATGCCTCCAGTATCGAGTTTGAAATCACTGAAAGCGCGCTGATGGAGAATCCTGAGCTATCCCGCAAAGTGTTGCAGGCCTTGCATCAGATGGGCATCAGCCTATCAATTGACGACTTCGGACAGGGGTACTCCTCACTGAGTTATCTGAAACAGTTCCCCATCAGCAAACTAAAAATCGACCGCGCATTCATCCGTGATATTGAGGTCGACGAAAACGACAGAGCGATCACCCGCGCGATCATCGCCTTGGGCAAAAGCCTGAAAATGACCGTCATTGCCGAAGGCGTTGAAACTGAAAACCAACTACAATTTCTCAAAGAGGAACAGTGCGAAGAACTGCAGGGGTATCTGTTTTCAAGACCAGTACCGGAGGAAGCGTTTCGGCGGTTGATGGAAAAGAGCAGTGGCAGCTAGACCGCCGCTTCGCGGCTGATCAGACGTTGCTTCGCAACTTGCTAGTGGCGAGTAGCTAGACGGAAAACTTCGTTTTCCTTGCTAGAAAAGACAGAGCAAGAAAGCATTTGGTCTTCCTTTGAGGAGAAGCCCAACATCCCCGTTAACAGGATCGAAAAACAAGAACAGTCTCATCTTCTTTGTGGCTAAGTGAAATCTAACTGCCGCCTGTCCAACACAATTTTGTAACAGCTTCTACCCATTATTAAAGTTCCGTATGCATTCCCACGCGGGAGCGTGGGTACGAGATAACTCGAATAATGCCATATCAACCTTAGTTTCGTTTTACAAACGCTTCAGACCAATTTGTTAGGTCGCGGGTCAGTCGCTGGACAAAACATGTCCAAACTCCCATTTCGCAATACCTTCAAGCACTACACACAAGTGGCGCGGATCATAACCACATTCTAGGCTTGTCATAAATCGCACTCGCTCTAAAATGGAAGACTGACTCTTTTCTTTAAGACCATCCCACCATGACATTCGAATGGCATGATTTTCACAGCATGAAAAAACAAACCGAAGTATTGCGTCATCAAGTGATGCTCCCTCGTAGACATGCGTTGCGAGCGACCTAAGAAACTCTCTACAATATCGATCACTTGACTCGTGCCACGCAATACCGATGGCCCAACCCTCTTCAGCTGGAGCAGAAAAAAAAGTAATCAGGTCAAGAGGGACTCCTTCCACTCCTAGATCCTGAAGCTGGCGCCCAAGAAAATCAAAATGTGGGTACAGCACCCCGGAAAAAGCTAAGTCCTGCCTGGAATGTGCTATAAAAACGGTATATTTAAACTCATGAAACTTGCCATTAGAAATGGCGTTATCATAGTGTCGCTTGTGATGTATTAAACCCTCAAAGCCGATACCAAAGCCTTTTAGTGCGGCCTCAAGAAACTCTGATTTTTCCTTCGTAAGGGCCTCATGCCCCTTTAGATTCTCTAGCGTTCGTACTGCGTTTTCCTTAACGAAGTACTCTCGACAAAGTGAACGGTAAGCATAAAGGGCAACTTGTTCGTAAGTTGGTTTGAGTGGAATAGTATCAATGGGCCGGAAAAGCTGTGTATCGTGAGTGCCACAAAAACCGAGAAATGTAGAAGCATCATTTCGGCCTATCTTCTTGGGTGCGGGTTTCCCTCCGGTTTTCTTCAGGGTCGAAAAGTGTCCGTTTATTTTGTAAACGTGTCCATTTTCGGAAATTTCTGTCAGCTGACCACTATTTTGAATAGAGTGGGCAGAAATATGCTCTGTACAGCGAGAGCCGTGCTCGAAATGCAGACATCGGCTGCGCTCCGATTGGCGCTTCATTTCACCTAAGAAATCGCTGATTATCTTCATACGTAAGCCACTTAACAACTCTATTAATCCGACCTTACAAGGCTCTATAGCTTGCAAGCTTTATCGTTTTACAAGGTCCGCTGTGATAAAGAGAAAAGCTAAACGGCAGCTACTGCATTCTCATCCCTGATGATGAATGGGCTCATTGATCAGTGTGTTTATCTAGCCTTGGCTAAATTATCCATAAACTGAGTGTGCAACAAAGTGCTGTGCAAGGCAATTGCTTAGCCGGTTAACGTAACCGCGAGGTACCCAGAGGGCATCCCAGCGCGCCTCCTACAGAACCTCCCCGCTTTTTCTAGCAAGTCACGAAGTGACGTTCTAGCAAGGGGAGCTTGCTCCCCATCTAACCACTAGCAACGGCTCTTAAGCTTTTCTTTGTCTTACCGCCTCAAACAAACACACCCCCGTCGCCACCGATACGTTAAGGGAAGAGACCTCCCCTGCCATATCGATTTTCACCAGGAAGTCGCAGTGTTCGCGGGTGAGGCGGCGCATGCCCTGGCCTTCGGCGCCCATCACCAGTGCCATCGGGCCTTTCAGGTCGGCATTGTAGATCAGGGTGTCGGCTTCGCCAGCGGTGCCGGTGATCCAGATACCGCGCTGTTGCAGGTCTTTCAGGGTGCGGGCGAGGTTGGTGACCAGTACGTAGGGCACCACTTCTGCGGCACCACAGGCGACTTTGCTGACGGTCGCGTTGAGCGGCGCTGATTTGTCTTTGGGGGCGATCACCGCATGGACACCGGCGGCGTCGGCGGTACGCAAACAGGCACCCAGGTTGTGAGGATCGGTCACGCCATCCAGCACCAACAGGAAAGCAGGTTCTTCCAGTTTTTCCAGCAGCGCATCAAGAAACTGCTCGGTCTTGGCCTGAATCGGTTCACAGGCCACCACCACACCCTGATGCACGCCGTTTTCAGCCATCTCATCCAGCTCTTTCCGTCCGCTCCACTCGACCCGGACACTCTTTTCAGCGGCCAGGTCCAGCAACGTCTGCATCCGCGCGTCGACCCGCCCTTTCAGTACCCACATCCCTTTAACCCGCTTGCTATCACGTTGCAGGGTGGTAGTGGCGGCGTGGATACCAAAGATATATTCAGGACGCATCGTTTATCTCATTCTGTTCGTTAGTATTACAGGTATTGCAGTTATTGCAGCTCTGGCAAAACCAGCCGCAGCTATTCTGTTTCACCAGCGCGACCATCAGGCTGACCATTCCCGGCTCAGCATTCAACGCCGGAATATAGTGATACTGCTCGCCCCCGGCTTCCATGAATACATCACGGTTTTCAACGGCAATCTCTTCCAGGGTTTCCAGACAGTCGGCCGAAAAGGCCGGACAGATAATATCGACCCGCTTTACGCCGCTCTCTGGTAGTTTTTCAAGGGTTTTATCCGTATAGGGCTGCAACCATGCCTTCGGCCCGAAACGGGACTGAAAGGTGGTCTGCCACTGATCAGAGGTCAGTCCCAGCTGTTTTGCCAGCAGTTCAGAGGTGCGATGGCAGTGCAGTGGGTAAGGGTCACCTTTATCCGCATATTCCTGTGGGATGCCATGATAGGACAGCACCAGCTTATCGCTCTGCGGATTATCCGCCCGAAACGCCTTCACCGATTGTGCCAGTGCGCTGATGTAGAGTGGGTGATCATGGTAGTCATGCACCACCCGGATATCGGGAAAGTCACGGGTCTTCTGCTGAAAACGGGAGATCAGATCATAGATCGGTGCTGTCGTGGTGGCCGAATATTGGGGATAGAGTGGCAGCACCAGAATTTTACGATAGCCCGCCTGGGTCAGCTCGTCTAAACGTGCTGTCAGGCCAGGATTACCATAGGTCATGGCGGAAAACACCTGAATATCCCGCTGCGGCAGCTGTTGCTGCAGCGCCAGTTGCAACGCAGCAACCTGTTGGTTCAGTACCAGACGCAGGGGCGAATCCTGATCCCAGATCGATGCGTACAGCTTTGCCACCTTGCGCGGACGAAACGTCAGAATAATGCAGTTAAGCACCGTCAACCAGACCAGCCGCATAATCCCATCACCCTCAACGACCCGGCGATCAGAGAGAAACTCTTTAAGGTAACGGCGCACTGCTGCGGGAGTGGGTTGATCCGGTGAGCCTAAATTAACCAGCAACACGGCGGTTTTGGGCTGAGACATCAGTGTAGTTCCATTTCAAAACAAAGCGCTATTATCGCGGAATAACGGACAATAAAAAACCGCTGTTTTGACTCTTACATCAAAGCAGCGGTTTTTTACATTAACAACCGGGGGTTATTTTTCCAGCGCAGCAAATACCGCATCACGGATATCATCGACACTGCCGACACCCGCGATATAGTTGTATTTGGGCGCATCGGCAGGCGACTCTTCTGCCCAGCCTTTGTAATACGTGATCAGAGGGGCGGTCTGCTCATGGTAGACATCCAGACGCTGACGCACGGTTTCTTCTTTATCATCTTCACGCTGTACCAGGTCTTCACCGGTGACATCATCCTTACCTTCTACTGCAGGTGGGTTGAAGATAATGTGGTAAGTCCGGCCTGAACCCGGATGAACACGACGACCCGCCATACGCTTGATGATCTCTTCGTCAGCAACGTCGATCTCTACAACGGCATCGATCACAACACCCGCATCCTTCATCGCATCAGCCTGAGGGATAGTACGGGGGAAACCGTCAAACAGTGCACCGTTAGCACAATCGGCTTCTGTAATACGCTCTTTCACCAGGCCAATGATAATTTCATCAGATACCAGACCACCGGCATCCATCACCTTTTTAGCTTCGATCCCCAAAGGAGTACCTGCTTTAACCGCCGCACGCAGCATGTCGCCTGTAGAGATCTGTGGAATACCGTATTTTTCACAGATGTACTGAGCCTGAGTGCCTTTACCGGCACCCGGTGCACCCAAAAGAATAATTCGCATGTAAGGATTGCTCCATTTCTAATTTTATAATTTAAAATCTTGGTGTCGGCCGTTCATTAGATAACCACCGACTGAAATTTATTTGCGCGACAATAGTGCACATTATCGCCCTCTGCCTGCTACTCACAATAGGACATTCGGCCTACTACCAATATCTGTTTCGGCCATTTATGGGAGGCAACTTTTCACCACGCTGTCATATTTATGACATTCAGCGGTAAAAATGAACGCTCGAGATTAGTCAAAACCGCCTGAGGTAGCAACCCCCTAAAAGGATAAGATCCGCTTTAGTTGACCGGGATTGATAATTGTCAGCTTAACTTATCTCCCTGTTCATGGGCTTTGGCGGCCAGTTTTCGCCACCGACACAGATCTATTGCCCTGCTCAGTGCGACTGCACAGGGCAATAGATACGACAATCAGCCAGTATTGCGCATCCCCGCCGAGATCCCCGCCATGGTAATCATCAGCGCCTGCTCCAGTCGCTCATCCGGTTGATTGCGGTCCCGATAGAGCAGTTCCGCCTGCAGAAAGTGCAGTGGATCAATATAGGGGTTGCGCACTTCAATTGACTGGCGAATCACCGGGCTATGCTCAAGCAGAGTCTCCTGCTGCTTAATCTTTTTCACCAGCTGAATGGTATTCGCCAGTCGACAGCGCAGATCCGCGCCCAGCACTGCCAGCTCTTCAGATACCAACCGCTTTTCATAATAGGCAGCGATATTGCCATCTGACTTAGCCATCACCATCTCCAGCATGTCCATGTAAGAGCGGAAGAACGGCCAGTCTCTGCGCATCGTCTGCACCAGTTCAAACTGGCCTTTATCCAGGGTCTCCTGCAGGGCAACATCACTGCCCAGCCAGGCGGGCAGCATCAGGCGGATCTGCGTCCAGGCGAAGATCCAGGGGATCGCCCGCAGACTTTCAACGCCACCATCCGCTTTACGCTTTGCCGGACGGCTTCCCAATGGCAATTTTGCCAGTTCCTGCTCTGGCGTGGCCGAGCGGAAATAGGGTACAAACTGCGGGTCAAAACGCACCACCTCGCGATAGGCGGTCAGACCGGTCAGGGACATCTCATCCATCAGCTGACGCCACTCCGACTTCGGCCCGGGAGCGGGTGCCAGGGTTGCTTCAAGCGTCGCTGAGGTATATAGCTCGAGATTACGCACCGCTATTTCAGGGATGCCAAATTTGAAGCGGATCATCTCGCCCTGCTCAGTCACCCGCAGGCTGCCGGCCACAGAACCCGGAGGTTGTGCCAGAATCGCGGTGTGGCTTGGGCCACCACCCCGGCCAACCGTACCGCCTCGACCGTGAAACAGGGTCAGATGTACGCCATATTCTTTACATACCTTAGTCAGCACTTCCTGAGCCCGATACTGCCCCCAGGCCGCCGCCAGCTGTCCGGCATCCTTAGACGAATCGGAATAGCCGATCATGACCTCCTGATGGCCCTCGGTATAAGTCTTATACCAGGGGATCGCCAGCAACTGGCGGATACAGTTTTCCGAATTATCCAGGTCATCCAGGGTTTCAAACAGGGGCGCTACCCGCATATTGTGGCGAATACCGCTCTCTTTCAGCAACAGGATAACCGCCAGTACATCCGATGGCTGACTGGCCATGGAGATCACATAGGACCCCAGTGAGTTTTGTTCTTCCCGGGCTACGACACTAAAAGTATCCAGCACCTCCTGGACATCGGCGGAGGGCTGCCATTCGCGAGGCAACAGGGGACGTTTTTCCTGCAACTCTTTTAGCAGAAACATCTGCTTATTGGTTTCGCTCCACTCGCTGTAGCAACCAATACCATAATAACCGGTGAGTTCATCAAACACTTCGGCATGACGATCCGCATTCTGACGAATATCCAGATTCACCAGGGTCATGCCAAAGCAGGCCACCCGGCGAATCGTATCGGATAACAGGCCATCGGCAATAACCCCCATATCGCAACTGCGCAGTGAAGCATCGATCAGCAGTAGAGGTTCAAGCAGTTGTTGGGGAACAATATAGACCCCCTCTTTATCCACCGGACGGCCTTCAAGCCGCTCAGTGGTCCAGAATTTGGTTTTAATCAGATGCGCTTCGACCTCACGCAGCAGCTCACGATACGGTTCCGGGTGATCACCGACCAGGGCGCGCATCTCAGCGCTACAGCGGTTCATCGACAACTCACTGCGCAGCCGGTCAATATCTTTGATATAGAGATCCGCCGCCATCCAGCGGGACAGCAACAGCACTTTCTCGGTGGTTACAGAGGTCACATTCGGATTGCCATCACGATCACCGCCCATCCAGGAGGCAAAGCGCACCGGCGAGCTACTCAGCGGCAGATGTTCGCCAGTCGCATCAAACAGCTGCTGGTCGATGTGCCGCAAAAACACTGGCACGGCATCCCAGAGGGAGTTTTCGATCACCGCAAAGCCCCATTTCGCTTCATCAATCGGGGTCGGTCTCTGTTTACGGATGGCATCGGTGTGCCAGTCCTGGCTGATCAGCTCATGCAATCGGTGACGCAGATCTTCACCACGGTCGATCCGTTGCAGACATTCGGTAATCGCATCAAACTTCTGAATCAAGGTGCGCCGGTTGACCTCGGTCGGATGGGCGGTCAGCACCAGCTCAACATCCATATCCTGCACCGCTGCAGCAATCTGTTGTTTGGTTAAACCCTGCTGCTGCAGTCGCCCAAGCAAACCACAGAAGGAATCACTGGTACACACATCCATGACGCCGGAGCGGCGGCGAACCCGGTGATGTTCTTCAGCAATATTGGAGAGATTGAGAAACTGAGTAAATGCCCGGGCAACTGGTAGCAGTTCATCATCACTCAATTCACTGAGCGCTTTTAACAACTCGTCATCGACCGGCTTGCCTGAGGAACGGCCCGACTTCGAAAGGGCTCTGATGGTTTCGATCTTGTCTAGGAACGCCTGCCCTTTATGCTCAGCAATTGTCTGTCCGAGACAGTCACCCAGCATCCGCACATCATCCCGCAAGTCTTCGTGAAGCGTTGTCATTCGGCGTCCCCTGTGATTTCTGCAAAGTACTATTGATACTACACAATTTGTGCAAAGCACAAATACTATCTTAGTATCAATTTAGATATCGCCGGTTTAATGGCCGGTCAGCTGACGCAGTTTTTTCAGGGCAATCTCAACACTGTGAACATTCTGGTAACCGATCTCGACCTCCGGCACCGGCGCCCCATCCAATAATAGCGCGATACGAAAATCGGTTTCGGCCTCGGCCGTATCACGGGAACGGATCTCTGCATGCTGTATCTGGTCGAAACTGACGCGCAGGTAACCCGTCGGAATCAATACCGCCACCTGTCTCTGTGAGGTGCTGACTACGAGGCCGGGATTGCCCTTGAGATCATCAGAGATTTGAAATCCTGCGCTTAACAGCTCTTTACGCTGGCCATCAATACGCTGATAGTTCCAGTAACCCAGCCCGGCCATGATAATGACCGCCAGAATAAACCATTGAAATGATCCCATCGCTTATCTCCGTGCGGTGTGCAGCTATAGCCCTTTACGTTTGGCTTCGTTCCACCAGTGATCCAGCTCATCCAGGGTGTAATCCTGCCAATCCTTTGACGAACCCGTTACCTGGTCTTCGATATAGTTAAAACGGTTGGTGAATTTCTGATTGGTATAACGCAGGGACGTTTCCGGATTAACGCCCATATGGCGGGCCAGATTAACCTGAGCAAACAGCAGATCGCCCAGTTCATGCTCCATCTCCAGCTGATCACCGGCAGCGATCGCTTCACGAAGTTCGGCGATCTCCTCCTCGATTTTATCCAGCACCGGTAGCACATCACCCCAGTCAAAACCAACCCGGGCAGCGCGTTTCTGCAATTTTTCAGCGCGATTCAGCGCTGGCAACGCCATGGGAATATCATCCAGAACCCGCGGCTCCTGATGAGGTTTCTCACCCCGTTCATCAGCCTTTATCGCTTCCCAGGTCTCTTTGATCTGCTGCTCATTCAACGGGGCTGCGCTGCGCCGACTGGCCAGGGTGCCCTCAGGAAAAACGTGGGGATGGCGGCGAATCAGTTTGGTCACCAGGGTATCAACAATATCGTCAAAGCCGAAACGTTGTTCTTCCTCCGCGAGGCGGGCGTAGAAGATCACCTGAAACAGCAGATCACCTAACTCCCCTTGCAGGTGATCCCAGTCCTGCCGCTCGATAGTATCCGCCACTTCATACGCCTCTTCGAGGGTATGCGGAACGATACTGGCAAAATCCTGTTTCAAGTCCCAGGGGCAACCATCCTCTGGGTCTCGCAACCTTGCCATCAACGACTTTAAATCATCCAGCGTATAGCTCATTAACGGGTTCCACTGCGTTGACGATGTACTTCGGTAACGTTTGGAATCTGGTTAATCTTATCCATAATTTTACCCAGCAGCTCAAGACGACTGATCTCAATAGTCAGCGACAGGTAAGCGATATTGCTCTTCTTATCGGACTGGGTATTGGCGGCGATCAGGTTAACATTCTCGTTGGCCATCACCATCATCAGGTCGCGCAGCAGACCGGCACGGTCGAAGGCTTCAACATAGATATCCACAGGATAAGTTGACTCACCCTCTTCACCCCAGCTGACTTCAACCATCCGTTCGCGTTCTTGCTGACGCAGCTGAAACGCATTGGTACAGTCATCCCGATGGATAGAGACTCCGCGACTCTTGGTGATATAACCGATAATCGGATCACCTGGCACCGGCTTACAGCAAGGCGCAATCGTCGTCAGCAGATTACCGACACCGCGAATTTTAATGCCGTCATAATCAGGCTGAGCACGTGAACCACTGCCCGGCAAGCCCAGATCCAGCTGTTCATCATGATGATCAGTCTCAACCTGCTGTTGCGCAGCGTTGATTACCTGAGACAGACGAATATCACCGGCCCCCAGTGCCGCATACATATCCTCGGCGGAGCGGTGATTCACCGCTTTCGCCATCAGCGCGAAATCAAGGTCGGTATTTTCCAGTGCCAGACGGCGGAACTCCCGCTCGATAATCTTCTTACCGGCGGCGGCGTTTTTATCTTTGTCCTGAAGTTTAAACCAGTGCTGTATCTTGGCGCGGGAGCGGGCGCTGGTGATATAACCCAGGTTAGGGTTAAGCCAGTCACGCCGTGGATGCTCCTCATTGGCGGTGAGAATCTCAACCTGATCACCGGTCTGCAGCTGACGGGTCAGCGGCACGATACGGCCATTGAGTTTAGCCCCCCGACAACGGTGCCCCACTTCGGTATGCACCCGGTAGGCAAAATCCACCGGTGTCGATCCCACCGGCATATCCACCACATGGCCTTCCGGCGTAAACACATAAACCCGGTCATGGGTGACATCACCACCGATAACTTCAGAGAACTCTTCGGTTCCGCCCAGATCTTCGGTCCACTCGAGTACCTGCCGCAACCAGGCGATCTTCTCTTCGTAGCTGGAACTTTGCGAGTGGGTGTCAGTGCCTTTATAAAGCCAGTGGGCGCAAACGCCCAACTCGGCCTCTTCATGCATAGAGAAAGTACGGATCTGAATTTCCAGCACTTTACCGGAAGGGCCAAATACGGCGGTATGCAGTGAACGGTAACCATTAGGCTTAGGCGAGGCGATATAGTCATCAAATTCGTGGGGGATGTTGCGCCACAAGCCATGCACAATACCCAGCACGGTATAGCAGTCACGAATTTCCGGCACCAGAATCCGCACCGCACGAATATCATAAACCTGATTAAAGGCGATATTTTTCCGCTGCATTTTGCGCCAGATACTGTAGATGTGTTTGGCCCGGCCCATCACATCGCCATCAATGTTAACCTTGCTCAGCTCAGCATTCAGAATGCTGACCGAATCTTCGATAAACTGTTGCCGGTCAAGACGCTTCTCATCCAGCAGTGAAGCGATCTGTTTATAATCGTTGGGTTTGAGATAACGGAAGGAAAGATCTTCCAGTTCCCATTTGATATGACCGATACCCAGTCGGTGCGCCAGCGGGGCATACACATCAAACACCTCCCGCGCCACCAGATAGCGTTTTTTGCGGGAATCCCCTTTAACACGCCGAATGGCACAGGTACGCTCGGCAATCTTGATCAGTACAACCCGCACATCATCGATCATCGAGACCAGCATTTTACGTACGTTGTCGAGCGGATTACCGCTCTGACCCAATACATTCTCACGTCGGGGGTTCTGACGACTGCCGATAGCCGCCATCTGCAACACACCATCGATCAGGGTGGCGATGGTCTGACCAAAGCGGCGACGGATATCCTCCAGCGTGGTGCGTTTTTCTCGCACGCTGCGATAGAGAATAGCCGCGACCAGAGCGTCCTGATCCTGATTCAGCTCAATTAGAATCTGAGCCATCTCCAGGCCGGTGAGATAGCTATCGCTGTCCTTCCAGGAATCTTCGGTGGTCTCTGCCTCCTCTTTTAACTGTTTAGCATACAGACAGGCCTGGCGGACTGTATCAATATCCTTTACTTCGACCTGCTCCTGCAATCGTTGCAGCCACAGATCCAGATCGACACTGCCGTCAGCATGTATTGGATGATCTTCGCGTACTTTTACCACAGCGCTACGCCGCTCCTTTTTTTACCTAGCTGATGCCCAGAACTATCGCTATCCGCACCCTGCGGGATACCTCATTAAAAACAATCGCAGGGCTAAACAATTATGAAGCGGAAGCACATACAGCGGATCATTTTAGTATTTCAGACCTTCAATAGCGAGTAAGTTCAAAGTGATTCCAGACTCTCGTCAGAGATCAGTTAATAGAAAAACAGACTTTCATTACTACTCAGAGGCAAAAAAGGTGATTAACGGCATCAATCTGCCGTCAGAAGATTGAGCGCACAAAACCTGTCCACTAGATCTTAATTTCGCTGATCTGAATAACCGACTTAACATTGGTAAAGTTCGGAATATCTGCCTTTATCTCGACAATATTTAGCCCGTAAGCGGTTTTAAAAGCCTCGACTGAGTCGAATGTCATATGCCCCATCGCGATAAAAGCAGGCTCCTCTTCCGGTGTAGCACCAGTTAAACCGTATTCCACCGCAACACTTTTCAGTGCGTCACCCAATAACGTTGCCACCAGCGGAAAGTGGGTGTGACAGTAGTAATCAATATCAAAGGTGACACCGACTGAGTTCGGGTACATCACGCTCACTTTAATCATCTGCAATCCTCGCTTGTATTCTCATCGATATCAGAAAAGGTGTTAAGCCCTACATGCAGGGAGCTTCAGCGCCTTACCCCGATGCCGGTCACCAATTGCCTGACCAGCACAGGAAATGATGCATGTTGATAACGTCTGACCACCTGCAGATCAAAACCTGCCTGTGCAATTATCGCTTCGGTTTGCCGGTTCAGTTGGCACCCTCCAGCACAACGATGCCAAAATGGGTTAAGGCGATGCTGCCAGCGCTGCACCGCTTCAGTATCTGATAACACATGTTCAAAGAAAAGTAGTTGGCCGCCTGGTTTTAGCACCCGTGAAATCTCTTCTAATGCCCGATCAGGCTTCGGCACAGAACATAGCACAAGAAAGCAGACAACCGTATCGACACTGTTATCCGCCAGAGGGATATCCATCGCATCGGCAATCACTAACTCAACCTTATCCCGCTGCGCGTCAGGCAGACAAGACAATACCTTGCGGGCTCTGTGCATTACACCCACATCAGGCTCCAGGGCAACAACGCTGGTCACATCATCCTGATAACACTGAAAGCTGGTACCGGTACCTGCCCCCACCTCCAGAACAACCCCTTTTGCCTGCGATAGCAGTTGATCACGTTCCGTGGCTACCACTTTTGATACCCGATCCAGCAACCAGGGAAACACCCAGCGATAATAGGGGTTGAATCCGCGTAGACTCATCACTCTGCTTCCACTATTCTGTGTATTGTAATCAATACTTTATTCTGTTTTTCAGGAGTTTTACCCATGGCACGTATCAAAATTGATATGCCGGAAAACTATAGTTTTAGCACCGAAATGCCTATTCGAATCAGTGATATTAACTATGGTGGCCATCTCAGCAACGATGCTGTTCTGACATTTGTACATGAAGCCCGTCTGCGTTACCTCAACTCTTTTAACTACACCGAAATGGATATTGAGGGCGCCAGTCTCATTATGACTGACTCTGCCATTGTATATAAGGCTGAGGGGTTTTATGGAGACCAGGTACAGATTGACGTAGCGGTCGGTGATTTTAATAAATATGGCTGCGATATCTATTATCTGCTGAGTAATAAGAAAACAGCCGTAGAGATTGCTCATGTTAAGACCGGCATCGTCTTCTTCGACTACAACGAAAGAAAGGTGATCACCGTACCAGAAGGGTTTAAAAGTCAGATCATAAAGATTGCCGACTAACGAGGCTTAGCCACCCGTGAGGATTCATTCAGCTATTAGCTAAACACATTTTAAGTGTTCAAAAAATACTCAAATATACAGTGATAACTGATTGAAAATCATACAGAAAAAAACCAGAAAACGGTGACTGAACGGATTTTAACCCACCGCCACAAAGCCCCGTACAATGGGGCTTTCAAGTAGTTATCCAAGAGTTACGCACAGCTTTGTGGCACTGTTTCTGTTTATAACTAGTCGCTCAATACCGCAGTTCTTGTCACAGTCACTATCACTGCCACTACCAGAACAAACAAGCTTACAGGGATATCAATATCAGTGAGGCCGAGGCATTAATCCGACTTTTCACCACTGAACACCTCATCACGCCACTCAGGCCCAAGCTTTTCTTCAATGTACTCACGGATAAATTTTCTCACCATCTGTGAAGCGGTGACATCTTCAGCACTGCATAACTTCTCAAAAGTTGCCTTCTTCTTAGGGTCAATCAGTAGTGTCAAACGTGCAGTTCTCTGCTCCATTGCGGTACCTTACTTAAGTTTATGTTAATCATATTAACATTGATTTAGACCATGATGAACATGTAATGTAACACTGTATTGATAACTATAACCTTAAGATTTCTCCGATAAGGTTAAAAACACGCCTGCACTAATAGCCTGGCGATGATTTTCACATTGTCCTCGTCCTAACCCAGAGTGATTAACCATGTCACAACGATTGCATTTACACAGCCTTCAACTGTTCAGCGCCCTGCGCGAAACGTTTAAAGAGGGTTATAGTGCGGCTAAACTTTATCGCGATATCATGGCCGGTATCACCGTCGGCATTATCGCTATCCCCTTGTCGATGGCCCTGGCAATCGCCAGTGGTGTGCCTCCTCAATACGGGCTTTATACTGCCATTATTGCCGGAATTCTGATCCCACTAACCGGCGGATCACGCTACAGTATCTCCGGACCAACCGCAGCGTTCGTGGTTATTCTATTTCCTGTAGCCCAACAGTTCGGCCTGAGCGGACTGCTAATCGCCTCGCTGATGGCAGGCGTCATGCTGATTGGTATGGCGCTTACCCGCCTCGGGCGGCTGATTGAGTATATCCCTGAACCGGTGACGCTGGGCTTTACTTCAGGTATTGCGGTGGTGATTGCAACCCTGCAGATGAAAGACTTTCTCGGTCTGCAGCTGGAGGAGATGCCGGAAAAATACATCGATAAAATCTTAGCCCTCAGTCATGCGCTTCCCAGCTATCTCCTCCCGGAGGTTGCAATAGGCGCGCTCACCCTCGCTGTACTGATTGTATGGCCCCGCTTGCGAGTGCCAGTGCCCGGCCACCTGCCCGCAGTGGCGACCGGCGTCATTCTCTCTCTGCTGCTAACAACCTTCGGCTTTGATGTCGACACCATCGGTTCACGTTTTCATTATCTGTTGCCTGATGGCACCTCCGGTCAGGGCATCCCTCCGGTACTACCGGAGTTCAACTGGCCATGGTTACAGCCAGGCCCGGACGGCAATCCGATAGAGTGGGATTTCCACAAGCTGGCCCAGCTGGTACCTATCGCGTTCTCCATTGCGATGCTGGGAGCGATTGAATCTCTGTTATGTGCAGTCGTGCTGGATAGCATGAGCGGCAAACGGCACCACTCCAATGTTGAGCTACTGGGCCAGGGCGTTGGTAATCTTGTAGCCCCCTGGTTTGGCGGCATTACTGCAACCGCTGCACTTGCACGCTCAGCGGCAAACTACCGGGCAGGCGCACAATCGCCCATTGCCGCAGTTATCCATGGTTTGGTAGTCCTTGCCAGCCTGCTGATCCTGGCCCCGTGGCTGGCCTATATTCCGATGGCGTCAATGGCGGCGATGCTGCTGATGGTTGCCTGGAATATGAGCGAGGCACCGAAGGTAATGGAGCTGTTAAAAAAAGCCCCAACCGGCGACATCCTGGTACTGCTAACCTGCTTTTCACTCACCGTTCTGATCGATATGGTGGTGGCAATCTCCTTCGGTATTGTGCTGGCATCACTGCTGTTCATGCGCGATATCGCCCAGATGACCAAGGTCACCGACGTCAGCGACAGCCGTAAACAGGTTCCCGAGGCTCTGCCTGCAGAGTGGGGGGTCTATAAGATTAGCGGCCCGCTGTTTTTTGCCGCGGCCGACCGGATTTTCTCAGAGATTTCGTTCATCTCAGCAGAGAAACGTTGCGTTATTCTTTACATGGATGCCGTGCCGATTCTGGATGCCGGCGGGTTATCAGCCCTCAATCACTTCCTCGATGATAAATTCAAAAAGGGAAGTTTTGTGATCGTTGCCGACCTGCAGTTTCAGCCGCTGAAGAATGTCGCTAAAGCAGGCCTGAGGCCCATTGAACAGAAGCTAGCCTTTACGCCAACGCTGGCTGAGGCGCTTGAAATAGCCGGTTCTAAAGCGATAGCCAGTACTGCGAAAGACGGACAAGCCACACCGATTCCCGCCCAGTAAAGACTTTAATAAAGCCTCAACACTCGTCTCCAAGCAAAAAAACCGCCTGATGTGGCGGTTTTTTTTATCTGCGATTTCTGGGTCTAAACCCGAACCGATAACTCAGACTTATTCATAGTCCTGGTAGGACATCGGCGCAAGGTTTTCAAACTTGGTGAACTGACCGATAAAGGCCAGACGGTTGCTACCTATCGGGCCATTACGCTGCTTACCAATGATAATCTCAGCAATGCCCTTATCCGGAGAGTCTTCGTTATAAACCTCATCCCGGTAGATAAACATGATCACATCGGCATCCTGCTCGATCGCACCGGATTCCCGCAGGTCGGAGTTTACCGGGCGCTTGTTCGGCCGCTGCTCCAGCGCACGGTTAAGCTGCGACAGGGCGATAACCGGACATTCCAGCTCTTTCGCCAGCGCTTTGAGCGAGCGGGAGATCTCAGAGATCTCCGCCGTACGGCCTTCACTATTACCGCCCTTTATCTGCATCAGCTGAAGGTAATCCACCATGATCATAGCAATATCACCATGTTCCCGAACGATACGTCGGGCTCGGTTGCGCATCTCTGTCGGGCTGATACCGGCCGTATCATCAATAAACAGCGGTTTATCTCTGAGCATATTGACGGCAGTGGTCAGACGGGGCCAGTCGTCCTCTTCCAGCTTACCGGAACGCACCCGGGTCTGGTTGATCCGTCCAAGAGAGGAGAGCATACGCGTGACCAGCTGATCGGCAGGCATCTCGAGACTGAATACCAGTACCGGTTTATCCTGTGCCATTAGCGCATTTTCAACCAGGTTCATGGCAAAAGTGGTTTTACCCATCGATGGACGGGCGGCAACGATAATCAGATCGGAAGGCTGCATGCCGCCGGTCGCTTTATCCAGCTCATCAAAACCGGTGGTGACACCGGTCATCGCACCTTCGGAATTGAACAACTCATCAATCTTATCCACCGCCTTTTTCAGCAGTGGATTGACCCCGACAGGGCCACCCTCATTGGGTCGGTCTTCGGCGATCTGAAAAATCTTCTGTTCCGCTTCACTGAGAATGTCAGCACCCGCACGCCCTTCCGGCATAAAGGCACTTTCAGCAATCTCGTGAGCCACGGTGATCATCTTACGCAGCAACGCCCGGTCACGAACGATCTCTGCATAGGCGCGAATATTCGAGGCACTGGGGGTGTTCCGGGCCAGTTCGACCAGATAATCCAGCCCTCCGGCAGCATCCAGATTCCCGGTGCGGTCCAGCTCTTCAGAGATGGTCACCACATCGATCGGCTGCATGTTGTTAACCAGCTTCTCGATCGTACGGAAGATCAGCCGGTGATCGTGGCGATAGAACTGATCTTCCAGCACAATCTCTGAAACGGCATCCCAGGCATTATTATCCAGCATCAAACCGCCGAGCACCGACTGCTCAGCTTCCTGAGAATGGGGAGGGACTTTTACACCCTCCATATCGGCTGAATTGGGATCCAGATAATCCATAAAACCTTATACCTCGACACACAGGATACCAGTTTAAAAAAATCGACTGGTCTAAAACGAAAAAAGCACTGCGCAGTATAATACTACGCAGTGCTTCTTAACTCACCCTGATCTGAAAATTTCAGATCAAAAGCAATGCTTACTCGCCAACAACAACGATGCCAACAGTAGCAGTCACTTCAGGGTGCAGCTGAATAGCAACTTCGAACTCACCAGTAGTACGCAGAGCGCCTTCTGGCAGACGAACTTCATGCTTAGCCACTTCGATACCAGAAGCTGTGATCGCATCAGCGATATCAGCAGTACCGATAGAACCGAACAGTTTGCCTTCTTCGCCAGCTTTGGCAACGATAGACAGTTCGATTTCGTTCAGCTGTGCCGCACGTGCCTGAGCAGAGTTCAACTTCTCAGATGCAGCAGATTCCAGTTCAGCACGACGTGCTTCAAATGCTTCCAGGTTAGTCGCAGTAGCAGGAACCGCCTTCCCAAAAGGAAGCAGGTAGTTACGACCGTAACCACGCTTAACGGTTACCTTGTCACCCAGGCTACCCAGTTTGCCAATTTTCTCGAGCAGGATAACTTCCATCTCGCAAACCTCTATTTTTACTCTCGCCTATCGATGTATAACACCGGCAGACTGAAACTTGTTTAATCACCTGCTTACCTATCGTGAAATAGGTGCAGCAGGTTAACCGTTATTACTGGTGGCTGTCAGTGTATGGCAGCAGTGCAACGTAACGAGCACGCTTGATAGCAGTCGCCAGCTGACGCTGGTAACGAGCTTTAGTACCAGTGATACGGCTAGGAACGATTTTACCGGTTTCAGTAATGTAACCTTTCAGGGTATCCAGATCTTTGTAATCGATCTCAACAACACCTTCAGCGGTAAAACGGCAGAATTTTCTACGACGGAAAAAACGAGCCATGGTATATCTCCTCTAAATATGGGTTAAACCGATTACTCGGCAGCAGCTTCTTCAGCAGCTGGCGCTTCAGCAGCAGGAGTTTCTGTAGCAGGCGCTTCAGTCACTTCAGCAGGCTTTTCAGAACGTTCTTCGCGACGTGGACGACGCTCTTCACGGCCTTCAGCAGCTTTAATAGGAGACACATCAGTAACCGCAGCTTTACGACGTACAACCATGTTACGGATAACCGCATCGTTGTAACGGAAAATGTTGGTTAGCTCGTCCAGAGTTTCCTGAGCACATTCAACGTTCATCAGAACGTAGTGAGCTTTATGGATTTTGTTGATTGGGTAAGCCAGGTGACGACGGCCCCAATCTTCCAGACGGTGAATTTTACCTTCAGATTCTTCAATTAGCTTGGTGTAACGTTCAACCATAGCTGGAACCTGTTCACTCTGATTCGGGTGAACCAGAAAAACGATTTCGTAATGACGCATTAATTGCTCCTTACGGTTTATACAGCCTTCAGCCGCATCGAAAAACGGTAGAAAGCAAGGAGTTAGAGTTAGTTTCCTCTATGGCATAGCCAACGGGAGGCGAAATTATACGCGAAGACAGACAAAACACAAACAAATCTATCTTATTTTGCAGCAGACACCGTCTGACTCATTTTAGCGCAGAACAATTGCTTGGTATGTTTATCAGGGTCTTTGCGAATTTCAGCCCAGCAGCTGTTGGTATCTTCAAACCGGGTAAACTGCAGACCATCACGCAGATCGATCAGATACACCTTGTCGTAGAAATCATGGTCATTCCATTCACTGACCTTCATACGGGTTTGAATACAGGTATAACGGGGAACGATGTTCACGCCGGTTTTCTGCGCCCGGATATAGTGACGGTAGTAGTTTTTACCCCGCTCAGTGCCACGTATCTGATAATGTACAAAATCACGGCACTGCTCCAGTTCCGTTACCCGCTTATCTTCCAGCAATACCGCTTTACTGATCGGCGTGCCTTTATAGGTAAACTCACCGAGAAGATAGATCTCCGATGAGTCAGCAAACGTCAGTTGAGAAACCAACAGCAAACCCAGTAAAACTCCCTTATATAACATCGCTATCCTCCTGATATGCAGGGATACATTTCGTACATCTGACTATGTACACACTCAATGAATATCGCAGGCTAACGTATCTGGCCGATTTATTCGACCTTCAACAACCAGACTATCTGCCGTTTTAAGCATCTGCATCAGGTTTCAGCACTAAAACGTCGCCGAAACTCGCGCGGCGTCAGCCCGATAATTTTAATAAACACTTTTCTGAAGGCACTGACATCGTCGTATCCGCTATTCAGCGAGATCGCCTCAATACTCTCCGTTGAGCCTTCCAGCGCTTCGCAGGCTTTACTGATACGCAACTGCTGGATGTACTCTTTTGGTTTATACCCGGTTGCGCGGACAAAACGGCGCAGAAAGGTCCGCTCGGTCAGGTGACAGTCTTCCGCCAGTTGCTTCACCGTCACGCTGGTGTGGCTATGACTTTGTAAATAGTGCTGACTCTTCAGAACAGCCCGGTCGCCATGATCAAATGGTGGCATAAAGCAGCGATAGTAACGTTGCTGACGGGGGGCGGTATCAACCACGAGGTGCTTGCCTAACTGGCGCATCAGTGCCGGACTGCCGAACTGTGCCACCAACTCCAGTCCTAGATCCAGCCAGGCCATCAGGCCACCCGCAGTAATCAGATCCCCATCATTAATCAGTATTTTACTGTCATCCACTCTGATGTCGGGAAATCGCTGGGCCAGTTGCTCAGCCAGCATCCAGTGGGTCGTCGCCGCTCGCTGATTCAACAGGCCCGTCTGCGCCAGAATAAAAGCCCCGGCACAGACAGAACAGAGCAACACGCCTGAAGCATGCATCGCCTTCAGCCATTCACTCAGAATCGGTTGTTCGTCGGTATAGAAACTACCAACAATGCAAGGGGGCAAAATAATCACTTGCGGAACATCGGTTATAACGGGCGCTGACAGATCGGCTAACTCCCCACTCGACAACACCCGGATCTCAAAATGCACTCCCTCTGGCCGCTCCAGACTCAAACGATTGGCCATGCCAAACAGCTCAGATAACCCTTCGATGGCGGATTTCATCCCCCCGGGATAGTCGATAACCGCAATGTTGATTGTTTTCATAAACACCGACGCTATATATTACTTATATGTCACTTATTGCTCTTAATATGTCAAAAACGACTCCAGTATAGAGAACTGAGTCAGCGGATAATAGCCATATCAACCAATACTACTGATAGAGGTATCGCTATGACACAGGTTCAGCCGAATACAGCACTGCTGTTAATCGATTTTCAGAATGACTATTTTCCGGGCGGTAAATGGGAACTGAATAACACTCAGCGTGCTGCGGATAACGGCGCAAAACTACTGGCCGCTTTTCGTGAAAAACAGATGCTGGTTATCCATGTACGCCATGAATTTAAAACCGATGAGGCTCCCTTCTTTAAGCCCGGATCGCAAGGTGCACAGATTCACAGCACCGTTGCCGCGGTAAACGATGAACCGGTTATTTTGAAACACTCAGCAAACAGTTTTAAAGAGACCAACCTGAAACAGGTTCTCGAGACCTTAAACATTGAAAATCTGATCGTGGCCGGGGCGATGAGCCATCTGTGTATCGATGCTGGCGTTCGTGCCGCAGCCGATCTGGGCTACAACGTCACCGTCGCTCAGGATGCCTGCGCCACAAGAGATCAGGCATTCAACGGCATCACCGTCCCCGCCGAGCAGGTACACGCTTCATTTATGGCGGCGCTGGGATTTGCCTATGCCCGGATTGATAGCACTGAAACACTGCTAAATGAAATAAAGTGACTTTTTGTTTGATACAGGTCGCTGGTTTGCGCCCTGACTGACATGAAAAGTGCGGCTATCCGGGGTATTATTTTCCTCCCACGGATGGCCATTAAGTAATTACATGTTTAAAAAAACACTCTTATTCGTCGCTGTTATCAGCTCCCTGATCTTCATCGCAGTAACGATCAATCCCGATAAGCGCCCCTCATCGTTCAGTCCGGAAACAGCAAACGCCACTCCGCCTGAAAAAGTCAAAAAATCTGGCCTACACAGTTACACACCCCACCCCGCTGACGCTTACAAAGAGCCTTATGCCCCACTTTCGAATGGCAGAAACGCCATGACCCAGGCGGCCTTTGAGGGTGATCGTGAGCGTCTCGAACAGCTTTACCTACAGACAACACCACACAACTTCAGTAAGCCTGACAGTAACGGCGACAATGCACTGGTCGCGGCCGTTGCTGGCGGTCAGCACTCATTAGCAAGTGACCTGATAGAACGTGGCGCACTGATCGATCATGAGGCGTTTAAGCGTTTATCGGCAACACTAAAACCCGACGATACAGACGAAATGGTCTGGTGGTTAAGAAACAACCTGCCCTTCGCCGATCCACAAATATTGCAAGCCGCCTACGACCCTTCCGATAGTTCTCAGACAAGTGAGATTCTTGCTGCCGGATATCGCCCGACCCAGGCAGAGGCCACCAACATGCTGCAGGAATATCTCAGTGGTGATGCCCTCTTCCAACTCTATAGCCTCTACCCTGAACAGTTCTCGCAAGAAAATGTCGAAAATCTGCTCAACCCCATCGACTTTGCCAGCGCGTCACCCCGCCAGCGCCTGTTAACCGAAGCGCTGTTCTCGTCTGTTCGCTATACAGAGGACGATAGCTGGGACTTTTTCGACATGCTGAAAAAACTGCCCTACGATCTGGTTATTACCCATCCGGACTATGCCATATTCGGCCCAGGATACGTTGACCAGTATTGCGATTCTGATGACCCGACAGCCGTCGTACTTTTCGATCAGGGCATCCCCTGCGCCAGTGAGAACCCTTTTGGTGAGGCGGTGGGTGAATACAACTATGCACTGGTGCAGCGTTACATTGATAGCGGGATAAATCCCCAGACAGCTCTGTACTATGGCATCACGGTGATGGAAAGGATGCTGGAACATACCTCAGATGAGCACCTTGAAATGGCCAAATTGCTGATCGATAACGGCGCGGCCACTCAGGAACAGATCAACCGTTTTTACACTATGGCCTATTCATTGGGCAGCCGGTTCAACCACTATTTGCCCTACCCTAACCTGCCACTCAAGCTGGCAGCCTCGCCTCAGGACGATCTCTATGTTCTGTTGTATTCAAACACAGAAAAACGCTACCAGCTGTCCCGACAAGACACCACCGGCACCATTCTCTGGGAGCAGACGTTAGATCAGGAACGATTTTTTAATATTCTCGATAATCCCGCAGGGCTGTACTTCAACAACGGTAAACTGCTCTTAGCGCAAAATCGTTTTCTTGATGGTCGACAGAAGACCCGGCTAACGCTATTCAGTGAGCATGGAGAGCCACTGCAGCAAACCGATATTCTGGGTGTATTCGAATCACTGGTGATACATTCCGAAGGCTATGCATTGACCACCAGCCGAACAACCGTTGCATACGATAATTCACTCACCCCGGTGGGCAATATCGCCACTCGTCCTGAGGCTTTTGTTCCCGCGGTGCCCGTTGCAACCGTCGGCAAAAAAACCTTCCACCGTTTTTTCACTTACGATCTACAAAAACAGGACTACTATCCTGACCGGACGATGATCCTCTTCCGCCCGGAAATATATCTCTCCTCATCCGAACCACCCCGCTTAGTTTCACGTTATCTTGCATCGATCCTGAGCACCGATGGCGAGATGTCAAATACCGCGTTAATTGGCAGCGGAGATCTGCCACCGATCGACTATGCGGTCAGCGACAGTCATGCGTATATCATCCTTGCGGGCCCTGAACAGGTCGTGATTCAAAAACGTTCAGATAACTTCGAGATCAAAACCTTCCACTACCTGGACCTGGACCAATCTCCCTTCAGCACCACCGTTGACAGCATGTCCTGCGATACCGCTGGCTGCACTATTCTGGGCGAGGCCGATAACATGCTGGCACTGATCCGCACAATCCCTGGCACCGGTCAGAAGACGTTTTCGACCACTAATATCCGCCATGAAACAGAGGATAGGCCAGGCTGGCTAGTAGCACGCAATGGAGAGCAGGACTTTGTGTCAGGCACCCATCAACTCCTGTTCAAAGAAGCTCAGCCATTTGCCAAAGGCGATACCATTCTGCTGGATCACACAGAGGGTCTGCTATCCGGCGCGGAGGGCAAACTCTATGCCTACGGTACTCACGGGATGGATGCCGCCTATGAAGTGCTGGATAGCAATGGCGATCTGCTGGGTCATTATCAACTCGATTTTGGCTATGTCCGGTCGACAATCAATGCGATGCAGCAACTGCCGGACGGCACACTGCTGGTAACAGGGCACCTCAACCAGTACAACGACTTTTTCCGGACCTTTGCCGCCTTGCTATCGCCACAGGGAGAACAGATCTGGAGCCGGATATATCACGATATGGACAGCATGCAGGGTCTGTTAACCGACCCCACTCATCATCTGTTCTACACCATTGACAGCGAAGAGACCCTTGCCAAACTATCCCTTCAGGATGGCAGTCTCATCAGTCAGCTGAAAAGTATTCCAGGACTGGAGCGGCTATTGCAAACACCACAAGGCCGCATCATCGGTCTCGGCAGACAGGAACAACGCTACGGTAACAGCCAGTACGACAAGATCAATCAACCGGTGCTCTTCTGTCTCTCGCCAGATGAAGCCAGCTTCAGCACCAGCTTAATCGGTGACGCCGGAGACATAATTGCAGCCGCCGCCCCCTGGAAGGACGGACTGGTCGCTGCCTATATAAAGGATGCTGACAGTTCGGCCAACAGTAACGCCGTACTTGCCCGGATTGATGCCGACAGCTGTCAGATATATTTCGATTGGAAACCATGATGCGCACGCTTACCCTTACCGCCATGATCCTGCTCGCCCCCTGCCTTTGGGCAAGCAGCAACACCATTCCTGATAACCTGATGCATCATCTGCGTATGCAGCCGCTGGACGGACTCCAGGCCTATCCCAGCCTGGAGCTGGATACATTGCCATCACGCAACAGCCGGAAATATGTGCCGGGCTGGCAACATCCGCTGCAGAACATTAATCACGTTAGCGCAATAACTGCCGATGATTCCGGTTATTACATTGCCGGCACCACCCTGCATTCGGACGATATCGAGGTCCATTTTGATCGCGGTGCGATCGACGACCTGCTCCGCAGCCCGTCCAGTCATGGCTCAACCGAGATGGACCTGTTTTCCACCAGCACCGGCCGGAAGATCGCCGTAAGCCTGTTTCATCTTGCCCCGGATGGTTCTGTGCTCTGGGTTAACCGGTTTGATAACGACCTGGTGTCTTCGGGCCCCATGGTGCGCCTGCCTGATGGCCGGATTCTGCTGGCGATGAGCCCGTTAATAATTGATGAGGAAAACAGTTTCTCCTCTTTCCTGTTTTACATCTCAGCTGAAGGGCAGATTTTACGTCGCCAGGAGTTTCACAATGAGCTGATTAATTCACTCATGATAACAACCGACGGGCAGGTCATGGCGGGAGTGGTTCGGAGAGAAATACCCCCGGGTAAGGACTACATGACGTTTCGACAGTACGCTTATTTTCTTGATAGGGAAGGCAGCAAACAACGCCAGATCCTTCTGGCAAAGTCCCCGGGTATTGCTCTGGTTTACAAAGCCCTCAGCCTGGCGAAAGAGTACGATGACGCCTTTATTCTGAGTGGGGGTGACTCTGTTTTCATCATCCACAAATCCGGCGACCCCATACAGCAGACCCGGCTAAGCCCCGACCTTGAGTCTTATACAGACTATTATATCAACGCGTTTTACCGGGACGCCGATAAAAACCTGATACTCCTGGGTTTCTATGGTAGGGAAAAGAGCCACATCGCCGAGATACAGCTCAACTACCTGCAAAGTGTGACCATGCCGACCACTCCCGGTCTGGAACTCACACCCGCTTATCAACGCATGATTGACAACCCGTTATTACGGGGCGTTTACAACGATTTACTCCGTGATATGCGCAGGCGTATTAGCGAGCGGGGGACACCCTTCAATGCGGTGCTCACCAACAAAGGCGAACTGATCAATCTGATCGACCCGGAACAGGAGAGCCAACAGCACGGTTTCACCGGCAGCAACGCCCCTGATAGTCTGATCCTGATAGAGCGGTTAAAAAACAACGAACAACAGCAATATTATCTGCTTGATCATGACTTCAACCTTCTGCTGCGGGATAAACAAACAGAACCATTCTGTGAAGATCGCTGCCTGCTGACAGGTTCATCATTGGTATACCTGCAATGGGATAAAGATCTTCCCGGATACCAGCTGCACCAGGGGGAATTTGCAACCACCAGCGAGCTTTCCGGACAACCGGGCCCTGATGATCAGGCTGGGGGAAAAGAGTGAGTAGCCAATGTCAAAAGACAGTAACGCCATTAACACTGCTGATGGTCATATTCCTCTGCGCAACCCTCTGTGGCTGCAGTGAACAAACAGACAACACCAACAACCGGGAAAAGACAAACAACACGCTAACACTGTTTGACGAAACTCAGCCTTTCGACCCCGATAGTTTGAGCATGTCTATCACCGTTCGCGACAATCTGGACAATCCGCAGATCATAGAAGATATCTCCGTGGAACTCTTAACCGAGGGAGGCGCATTTATTCTGCTGCAACAGGCCTATCTGCTCGTCAACGGTGTGCGCTTGTCGCGCTGGGATCAATCCCGGGCATGGTACGGCCAGAAAACCTATTATACCGGCGATGATATTCCAATAAACGAAGAGGGCATTGATGTCAGTCTGGTCTTACCAGGACGCCCACCGGTTAGTCTGGCGCACTTCGACCATCCACCCCACGTAAATCTGCAGGGTATCCATTGGCCAGACAGATTACTCAAAGATCAGTCCCTGACTGTCAGCTGGGAGGGCATTCAGCCGCTTGATCAGATCAGCGTTGCCGAGTCGACACTCGCCGCAGATGAGTTGTTTTCCGGCAGTCTTACCCCCTGGCATATTAAAGCGAAAGGGAGTATCGATCTGCTGAAGCCGTTAATGAAAGCACATAACCGCCATATAGAGATAAGCGGCAGAAAGCCTCTCAGCGCCAGGCTCACCTACGCTAAAGTGGAGTTCAGCACCCAGCTGCCCGGCGAAATACTCAATGGCATTCAACATAGTGAGGCGATGCTTGAACTTTATGTCAACCGGGAATCAAGAGCGGCAGAGTAGCTAATCATCCACTGAGGCATTCATCCAACATGAAACGACAAGGATTGTTTATCATCACACGACTGTTGTTGGCCGGACTCTGGCCTGCATCTGCGACGCTGTATGCTGCGGGTTCCGACCTTGTCATAGCCTGTGAGCACTACCCGGTAACCCGACTGGAACAGATGCGCAAAGCACAAAAGCAGAACAGCTTCGAAATATCCCGGTGCGACGACCCGGGATACAGAGTGGACACCAGCACCAGTGAGATGACTGATGCGGCCACAGCTTTTACCGATATCGTGATGACTGCCTCGTGGCAAACACTGGACATTCAGGCTCTTGAAGCGTTCTTTACGGCAACCGGGTCTGTCCATGGCATGTCACTGTTAGACCAGCCGCGAAAAATCACTTACAACGATGGCAACTGGTCCATCGATCAAGGCCTTGAATTCTCACTCCTGGATATGTATTTAAACCGCGATACTGCCACGCAGCTGGATTATATCTACCAACACTACAACGCTGAGTTAAAACAAAGACTGGATGACAAAAGCTATTTTTTGTTCGCCCTGTTAGCGGGCAAGGACAACCTGACCCAGGACGATTTTCTGATCTGGGACAACCCGCCGCTGATGCCAGCCTTTTTTAAGGTCAACAGTAGCCGCCAGTTTGTTTCGCCGTTTGAAAACAGCCAGTATAAAATATCCCAGCTATTAGACATTCTTGTTGCGACCAGACGTTATCGTCAGATCGAGCGCTACCAACCGATTCTGTTGCAGAACTATCAGGGCAACCCCTACACATTTTTCTTTCTCAGCACTAGTTTCAACTACAGTAAGTCCGGCACAATGAAAGAGATTCAGCAGTTACGCGATACAGGCCTGGATATCTTCCACTATACCGATGACTATCGCGAGCTGAATATTTACCAGGATAGTCTGGCAGCCGCTATTGTTCATGATCTCACTGTTTACGATCTAGAGCAGCGCCGGACAACATATACACTGATACGGGATCTGGCGTCAGGCCTTAACAGCTGCAATGACGACTGCATGATGTTTTATATGGCATTAGCGATCCAGTATCAGGACGGCGCGATGCTGGGAGCACTATTCGACTCACTGCCCCGAACAGACTACAACAACAATGATATCAGCCGTTTAATCTGGCTAACCGCTAAATACAACAATACGTCGGTTATGAAGGCGATGTTTGAAGCATTCAAGCTGCCAGAGTACCGTGACTTTAAAGATGAGCAGGACAAACTGGGGGCGTTGGGTTATGCCCGGGAACACCGGAATAAAGAGATGATCGCTCTTTTAAAAGCGCATGGATACCGATCGAACCCTGTCAGCGATTTCTTCCGTCAGGCAAAACGCGGCTGGTCAGACACCAAAGAAACAGCCGAGGGCGTCGGTTATGTCATTCAGCTATTGATGTTCGGTTATCACTAAAAAAACCCGCAACATCCGGGTTAACACAGGACTAAACAAGCCCCCTGAAACATAAAAACCGCCTCTTTAGGCGGTTTTCTGGTCTGCTGTTTCTAGCAAGGAAAACGCAGTTTTCCGTCTAGCAGCCTGTCGGACTTCCATCCGACGGGTGTGATTTAAGAATACAGTCAGAGACAGGGCCATCAGGAATCATTT
>NZ_CAKZLP010000013.1 GCF_937127095.1 uncultured Amphritea sp. | reverse complement strand
ACAATGATAATCCGCGCAAAGGAGGTCATCATCATCAGAATGGCTGGCAGGAAGGTCAGCAGCGTCATCAACCCCAGAATCTGGAGCGTCACGCTATAATCAGCACTGCCATCAGGGTTGCTCGTCAACGTGACTGCAGGAATTCCCGGATCAGCGGACAGCGCCACCGCAGGAAGCAGGAGCAACGACAGAAACAGAATGAATACTCTTTTCACTCGGATTCCTTTCGGCTTATCGCCTGTTGCAGCCTCGAGGCAAACTCCCCCATCGCCACACCCGGCTCAATTAAAGGCTGATCATAGCTATGCAGCAGGTTAACCCGACCCGGCGCGACCCCCAACAACAACTGCTGATCACCCGCCTGAACCAGAACCAGTTTTTCCCGGGTGGTTAAGGGCAGCGAAGCGACCACCCGCAGCGCCTTATTCTGCCCTGGCAAACCTGAGTAACGCTTTACCAGCCAACCCAGCAGCAGAATCAGTGCAACAACAAGAATCAAGCCTGCCAGCAATTGCATAATTGAACCGGCATTGACCGGATCAACCACCGCTCGGGGCACGGTAACAACACCTTTTTCAGCGTCTGCTGCGACACTCAAACCACTGCAGCCAGCAAAAAACAGCATCACTAAGATGCATCTCTGCCAGCGCAAAAGAATGGAACGATATGAGCGGAAAAGCAGCCAGGTCATCTGAGTTTATCTATACGTTCCTGCGGACTAATAACATCAGTCAGCCGGATACCATAGCGATCATTCACCACGACGACTTCACCATGCGCAACCAGCGTGCCATTCACCAGCACATCAAGCGGCTCACCGGCGACCCGGTCCAACTCTACAACAGACCCCTGATTGAGCTGTAGCAGATTACGGATCGAAATATCAGACCGACCAACCTCCATCGACAATTTAACCGGAATATCGAGAATCACATCCAGGCTAGGGTTACTCAATACCGCGCCTTCATCTCTCAATTCATCCAGATCGATCGTCTGACCCTGGGTAGCTTCAGCCTGAGCCTGCTCAGCCATCGCAGCGCCCCAGTCATCAAGGCCATCGTCCTGATCCTGATTTTCAATATCGTCATCACTCATGAGTAATATGCTCTGTCCAACGGTTTAATCATTTTTAGTCCGGCTGATAATTTTTACCGCCAGATTCCCACGGGATGTACCCAGTTTACAATTAAAGATAGG
>NZ_CAKZLP010000012.1 GCF_937127095.1 uncultured Amphritea sp. | reverse complement strand
GTTATCCAACATTTCAACCAGCCCATCTTTTGCCATGACATCAACAACCCTTTGCGTTGCCTGCCGGCTTTGCCCCATGACACGGCCGATTTCTGACACTGTCACCGGTTCATTAGATTTAACGATTGCGCCCATCACTTTCCAGCGTGCACTACTTAAGCCGAACTCCTCAGAAATTTTGTCCCCTTCAATATTCAGGAGGCCACTGACTTTAAAAACTTCCAGAATGATCTCTGTGAAAACTTCACCATCAGTCGTCATAAGCCACCTTGACAATATGTTGTCATGTTTATACACTCAAATACAGTTTGACAACATGTTACCAAAATCGATAATCGAAGAGAACATTATGACTCCCCAACTTCACCGTTTCTGTGCAGTCATTGCCACTTTATGCGTCGCTACATTTTTTATTTCAACTCTGACAGTAGAGCTATTGGGTAGTACTGAGTCCGTACAGCTGGTTAAATCACTGATTTTATTCCCAGGTTTACTGATACTGATTCCAGCGATTGCCGTTACAGGTGCAACTGGAGCGATAATGTCGAAGCAGTGCAAGGGCAAGATCATTGAACGTAAGAAACAGCGAATGCCTTTTATAGCATTGAATGGTTTAGTCATTCTGGTGCCTGCTGCCTACTTTTTAGATCACTGGGCTGGCTCAGGCGCATTTGACACTCAGTTTTACTGCGTACAAGTACTTGAGCTGATTGCAGGAGCAATAAACCTAACCTTAATGTCGCTAAATATTAAGGATGGTAGGAAATTCAGACCAAATAACGTACAAAATCAGACAAACGGCATCTGATTTTAAGGTGGTGAACAAAAGACACTTTTCCTGCGCCAGCCTCTTTTGAAACTATACGGCATGAGTCTTTATCAATAGAGCAGGGCGTTCATTACCTTTAACGCCTTTATAATTCGCCGCGTAGCGCGAAGCAGCGCTTTAGCGGTCCAGCACGAAGTTCGTTCGTTGACAAACCTGTTAGCGATTATCGACTAAGGTTTCCACCTGGCTTGCAAATGATAAGTATCTATAAGCCTCTGGATTTTTGGCGTTTCGCACCCCGTCTCGGCAATGACCTTATAGACAGCGCTTGTTGCTCGCTTACCACCTGCAACCAGAAAACTTTCTGCTTGAGCCTTACTCATAGTCGGTTTTCTTTTTTGTACCTCCCTTATGTAAGCGCCAGAGAATCAGCACCTTTTTTCCAGCCACTAACCGCCGCACACTGATTCCATCGTCACCTACGCGAGGAATCCATCATGAACTCAACCGAGCGCACACACTACTGGCAACAGTACATTGAACACTGGCGCGATACCGGGCTATCCGGCGCTGCTTTCTGCAAACAGCAGTCACTGTCCTATCACCAGTTTGTCTATTGGCGCCGCAAGCTCGAAGGTACAGATGATGCGACCGATACCGAGCGCTCACCAACACCCGGCTTTGCGCGCGTCACTCAGGTGGCCGCTTCACCGCTATCGAATGATCTGACCCTGAGGCTTCCGGGCGGCATGGCCATTACAGGGCTGCATGCCGGTAATGTCGATCTGCTCGGTGCAATCCTGAGGCAACTCTGATGAAACCGCGGTATCTGCGTCCCTCTCGGTCAATGCCCGAGATCTATCTGTACCGTGAGCCCATCGATTTTCGCAAGCAGGCCAATGGTCTGGCGGTGCTGATTGAGCAGGAGCTGGGGCATAGCCCCTTCACCGGCGCCCTGTATGCCTTCACCAACCGGCAGCGCAATAAGATCAAGTGCCTGATGTGGGAAGACAACGGCTTCATCCTCTATTACAAGGCGCTGGCCGAGGAGAAGTTCAAGTGGCCCAGCCCGGCTGATGAACTCATGCCGTTGACCGGCGAACAGATCAACTGGTTGCTCGATGGTTATGACATCAGCCTGCTGCAAGGCCATAAAACCTTGCATTATGAGGCCGTTGGATAGCCGGTTTTGGGTGCTTCAACTGGCTGTTTTTGATATAATTTTGCCCATGAAAACACAGCCCAAAACCACCTCAAAGACGCCTAACATCAGCGGTTTATCGACCGCTGACTTGCTGTCGATGGTGGCTGGGCTACAGCAGCAACTCCAACATCAAGAGCAGCATATCCAAAAGCGCGAGCAATACATCCTGCTGCTGGAAGAGATGCTGCGCTTGCAGCGCATCCAACGGTTCGCAGCCAGCAGTGAGAAAACGGCCCACCAGATCCACCTCTTCGATGAGTCCGAACTGGAAGCCGAGATCGATCAGCTGCGGGATCAGCTCCCGGACGATATTGAAGCCGCTGAAGATGATACCCCTGCTGCAAAGTCTGCACCCAAGCGCCGTCAGCGCGGCTTCTCCGATAGCTTGCTGCGTGAGCGCATCGAGCTGCTGCTGAGTGATGAAGAAAAGGCCGGGGCCGTCAAAACCTTCTTCACCAAGGTGAAGGAAGAGCTGGACTATATCCCCGCCCAGCTCAAAGTGCTGGAATACTGGCAGGAAAAAGCGGTGTTCGAGCAGGACGGCGATGAGCAGATCGTAGCCGCGGCCCGCCCGGCACACCCGCTGGGCAAGTGCATCGCCACCCCCTCGCTGCTGGCCTACCTGATCACCTCCAAATATGCCGATGGTCTGCCGCTGTATCGGCAAGAGCAGATGTTCAAGCGTCTGGGCCATGAGCTGAGCCGCACCAGTATGGCGCACTGGATCATCCGCCTGGATGAGGTGTTCAAACCGCTGATCCATCTGATGCGGGAGGCACAGAACAGTGCGGCCTACCTGCAGGCTGACGAAACCCGAATCCAGGTACTCAAAGAGGATGGCAAAGCCGCCCAATCCGATAAATGGATGTGGGTGACCCGAGGCGGCCCACCGGGCCAACCTTCAGTCCTGTTCGCCTATGATCCCTCTCGAAGTGGAAGCGTACCCGTGCGCCTGCTCGATGACTTCAAGGGTGTGCTGCAGGCGGATGGTTACTCCGGTTATGCACCGATCTGTTCAGCCAATAAGCTGACCCGCATCGGCTGCTGGGATCACGCCCGCCGCAAGTTCATCGAAGCGAGCAAAGCGGCCAAACCGGCGGGTAAAGGCAAACAGGCCAGGCTGTCCAAAGCGGATGTGGCACTCAGCCATATCAACAGGCTCTATGCCATCGAACGTCAGATCAAGGACCTGAACGTGGCCGAACGCTACCGGATCCGTCAGGCGTCGAGCCTGCCTCGACTGGAAGCGTTCAAGGCCTGGCTGGACGCCAACGTGGGTCGCGTGATGAAAGGCGGGCTAACTCGCAAAGCGATGGAATACACCCTGAACCAGTGGTCCACCCTGATCGGCTACTGTGAGCGGGGTGACCTGCACATCAGCAACGTACTGGCCGAGAACGCCATCCGTCCGTTCGCCGTGGGTCGCAAGGCCTGGCTGTTCGCCGATACCCCGCAGGGCGCTCACGCCAGCGCCACCTGTTACTCACTGATCGAAACGGCCAAAGCCAACAATCTGGAACCCTCGGCCTACATCCGGCATGTGCTGGAGCGGATCGCCAGCGCCGACACCCTGGAAAAGCTGGAGCGACTGCTGCCCTGGAATGTTGAACTGGAGCGGACTTCAAAAAAAGTGGCGCAGTACAGTTAAGGGCAAGTGGGTCGTTTTAACGGCGGTTACCCTAATCTCAGCAGTTTACCGACCGCTGACTTGCTGTCGCTGGTGGCCGGGCTGCAGCGGCAGCTGGCCTCGAAAGAGGCTCAACTTGAGCAGCGGGATCACATCCTTCAGCAGCGTGACCGGCAACTACAGCAGCGCGAGCAGTACATCCTGTTGCTGGAAGAGATGTTGCGCTTGCAGCGTATCCAGCGGTTCGCGGCCAGCAGTGAGAAAATGGCCCACCAGATCCACCTCTTCGATGAGCCGGAACTGGAAGCCGAGATCGATCAGCTGCGGGATCAACTTCCGGATGATCTTGCAGCCGCTGAAGATGATACCCCTGCTGCAAAGTCTGCACCCAAGCGCCGTCAGCGCGGCTTCTCCGATAGCTTGCTGC
>NZ_CAKZLP010000011.1 GCF_937127095.1 uncultured Amphritea sp. | reverse complement strand
CATCGTAGAGAGTGGATATGGCTGACGACCCTTGCCCGCTTTGGGATAATGCGGTGTGATAATCTTCTCAAGACGCTGCCAGGGTATGAGATTATCCATGCGTCCGAGAAAGATCTCTTTACGGGTTATTCTGCGCTTTTGATTGAACTCGCTGTCGGCGAAAGTAAGTTGATGATCCATGGCTTATCTCTGAGAAGGTTGCATCGCAGATTGTCTCAAGAGGAGGGACTTATTCGCAACTTCCCTAACTTTTTAAGCAAGTTAGCAGAAGCATCATTAGATACGTCAACACCACCAATAAGCTTTGACCATGACTCAACCTTAGCCACTTCTACTATAAAGGTTTGCAGTAGTTCACTCGCCAGTCCTTTGCCCCAGCATTTTTCAGTGAGTAAGTAACCTATATGCGCATCACTTTCGTTTTCTACATAGGCGAACAGAAAACCGATTAACTTATGCGCCTCGGATTTTACTTGAAGTAACCGACTATCCAACAACATTCGGTCAAGCCAGATTCCCGCCAATTCACTGGAAGTAATACCATGAAAATATGGAGGTAAGTTTTTAACAACTAATGGCGTTAGAATTTTAGGTATCTGTTCAAGCAGAAGTGAGCGCTCAACCGAAGCTAGCTCACCTGAAACTTCATCCACTTTCAACCTTTGGGTTTCAAACGATATTGTCATAAAAACTGCCTATTTTCGATAAAAATGTAATCCCGGGGTCAGCTGGATCCCGCATGGATCCTGGGGTCAGGTCTTGCGCATGGATCCTGGGGTCAGGTCTTGAATTTTGCACGAGAGTAAATCCAATTTTTTTAACCCTGCAAAATGCAAGACCTGACCCTAATTTTTTCACCGCGCATCATAAGACCTGCCCCTAATTTTCCTGGCTGGCTTTGTTATACATGGATGATATCGGAATAATCTTCCATACTCCCTATGTTTATGAAAAGGGCATCCAGCTTCTTTACTTGTTTCTCTGGGAGCCAAATAATTCTAAATTCGTTTTGATACGCATACCGAAAATGTTTAGAAATAAATACTTCTACATCTTTAGATTTAGCAACTAGGGGATCAATATACTTAACCGGCGCAGCATACCCTGTAAAGTCTGATACACCTGCTTCGAGCGAGTGAATCATTCTTTCGATGAAAATCCCAGGCTCCCGAATAACAATGCATGCGTCAGCCTCAAAATCATCATATTCCCTGAACGTATATTTTTGCGCAAAGCAAGAGACATAATAGTTAGTTGTGCTCTCAATGGTAAAACTGACATTGCCTTTGGGTTTTATTTCATCACCCTTATTGTTCTTAATTTGTACAGACTCCGGCTTAGCTTGAACAGTAAATGAAAGCTCATCATCTCTAATTGCACTATTTAACGAAGGATCATCATAGTAAGAGGCTGGAGCGATCCTTATGCTACCTTTGCGATACATATCATCTAAATGTTCAGCTTTCCCAAATTTAAATAAAGCGCCATCAGGAATGCCGCCTATCTTCTCAATGGCATCTTTAGCTTTGGGAGGAGATGGGAATGAAGGGTTAACAATAGAGGCTTTTTTCAGGAATCCATTCGTAAAGCCATTGGGGTAAGGCCCATATCTTATTTGGAACTCTTCTAAAACATGGGTCCATTTAATCATCCAGTATTCACCCACGTCGTTGAGACCATGTAAGCTTATCTGACCCTTGTCAGATAGCGTCATCATATTTGTAATAATATCCCTCGTCCTTGACTCAAGGTCTTCTTGAGAAAGATATTCCATATATCTATTCTGGCGATACACATGCCGCCAAAACTCATGTCTCTTCATGGCTATAACGCCCTCACTTGCCGCTGATTTGAAGCGCAGCGGGAAAGCAGTCCGACAACATGCGCTTGTTACATTTTAACTATTCCATGACTCAATAATTCCGCAAACCCGATCCATATTCTCATTGATGTCAAGAAATCCCGCGGGCAGGTCTTGAATTTTGCACGAGAGTTCATCCAATTTTCTCAATCCTGCAAAATGCAAGACCTGACCCCATTGATTCTTTAACTTGCCTGCACTGGTTAGATTTCTTGTATGCCGTCTCGGAATAGGTCTGATTGGGAGGCTCGCAATTTCTGAGCATGCTTATAACTCTTTCCTTGCGGAGTCTCGATCGACTGCCTTTCGTCATATTTACGAATTACAGTTGTCACAACATATCCGGTTATCTCAACCTCACCAACCTCATCGAGCTTTCTAAAAACGTTGAGAACACACTCTAAAAACGTACCATGCTGAAAGGTGATTTCCTCCCTTAACACTTGGTGTTGAAAAGCTGCATCCTGCATTGTGAAACCAATAACCTGCTCGTCATAAATCCCTTTCCACTTATACCGACCCTCTCTCAATACAGGGCTAACAACTTCAATATTGGCGTTCTCGATGATCAAAGGCTTTATCGAATGCGAAGTCAGTATGAAATCGTGAAATCGCTCCTTAGGAACATTTCTTTCTGGGGAAAAAGGTTTGAGATTTTTGTCTAGAGGTGAAATTCCGATTGATTCTACGTCATCACGATCACTTAGGTTTTTGTAGAAGTTCGACCTTCTGACTACTATCTTGGGTTCTTTCTTCAACAAGTGAACGGCGTTATCTCGTGTAGCATTCTCAGTTCTGGACTCGATTTCACGTAATTCTTGGCGCAACTTTTCAATCTGAAGTCTTTTTTCTTCAATACTGAGCTCTGTTAATTCTTTGCTGAGCGCCTCTTCCTCTGATTCGTATATCTGTGGTGCAAGGGAGACAAGAATAGCCACAACGGAGAGAACAATACTCAACTGCCCAGAATTCTCTCCTGCCCATGTCCAAATCTCTCTCAAGCCACCTTCTGCAAGCGCTTGTGCATCAATCTGAACAGGTAACCCAAGAGTAAAGGCAACCTCCTGAAAAATAGCGAGTAATTCAGCCTCACAACGATTGCGAAGAACAGCATCCATGGAGTGCTCGCCATCTTCAAGGTAGTAATGGAGCTCGATCCCTCCGACTGAAGTCATGCTATTCTCCTTGTAAATCTAACGCCGCCAACACGGGCCGTAATGGAGCTGCGAAGCAGCGGAATGTAGGTCCAGCCAGCTTTGCTGGGGATCGTGCTTGGCTTTGTTATGCATTTTCATGCGCTCACATCTTCACTGCGGACCCAACTATGCTTAATATAAACCTCATCTATGAGCTCTAGGCCAGTTTTTTCATTAAATAGGCTGCAGTACGGATTCCGAAATGAAATGTAAAATCCAATCTCGTCTTCAGCTTCCCTAGTGAAGCAAGGATGTATCGGATATACCAAATCTGCGCAGGCTTGACTAATTGGGCCTTTAAACTCTTCTTCAGTAAACTTCATAACTTCAATTAATTCATTTTTCTCTGGCGTTAGGTTTCCGAAAAAATCTGCCATATTTGAATCTATCTCAGCTTTCCACTGGGCCTTTACATAGTCTCGGATTGCGGGATGAATTTTATAGAGATCAGTATCACTATCAATATTTATGGTGCGAAGAATATATTTGTTGGTTTTGAGAGAGTTTACATAATCTAAACTCCACTCCATTCTTTGTTCCTTATCTATAAGTAGTCTAAGGGCATCCCTTTTCCAATAAGGGAAATGTTCAAATGCTTTTTTGAACCCCTCTAGAAACTCTTCATTTTCTTGATCAACTGATCGTTGTTGAGCTTTCTCTAATTCGTCTTTTCTCTGCTTTTCTTTCTTCTCTTTGATGGAAGTATCAATTTTTTTCCATATTGAAGAAACTACAACATAAATGGCCTGTCCAATAAGAGATCCTATGCCAAGCCCAATTAGCAACACTATGAGGCTATGATGCTCTTTTGGCGCGTCCAAAGAAGCTAGAGTGTTATCGAGATACTTCCACGAAAGCACAAGAAAAATACCCACTGATAAGTATTTGACTGAAGCTTTTGGTGAGGTCAAAGCGGACAATAGCTTGATCACTGTGCCTGCAGTTTCACTCATATATTCGTTCTCCGGCACTTAGTGCATAACATCTTAATACTACGCCGGCGCATATGCATGCCAGGCTGAATTTACTAAAGATATACTAACTATCAGATAATAAAGAGGAAAAAACTGACATCGCAATCTCCTTTAAGACAAAAACGAGAATGCGCAGTTGCATTCCTGACCCGGCGTAGTATCCCGCCAGCGTTTCAACCTATCCCTTTGTTTTTCTGACGTTTTGCTAACTCATCAAGCAGCAAAACAAGCCCTTATCTAACGATAATCTGAGCATAACCGCAGAGCAAAATAAAATAAACTGTAAAATTGTCGCGATTCGACATCAAAGAATAATCGAAGCCCTAACCGCTCTGAATCTTTGCTTTTTCTAGCCAGTCGCGCAGCGACGTTCTAACCACTAGCAGCGGCGAAGCCGCGATCTAGCCACTTCCTTTTCTTAGCCCCATAAAAAAAGACCGATGTTCCCACATCAGTCTTTCTTATCTAACGAAGTAAAACCTAAAATCAATCAGGCATCTCAACGTTGTGATAGACCTCCTGAACGTCTTCTACGTCGTTCAGCATCTCTAAGAAGGTCTCAAACTGTTCAAGATCTTCACCGGCCAGCTCAGTGTAGGTCTGAGGGATGAAAGTAATCTCCTCTACCTCTACTTCAAGATCCGGATACGCTTCATGCAGTGCGGTTTTCGCCTTGAAGAAGTCAGTATGCGGCGCGTAGACAGTGATATTGCCGTCTTCACTCTCGATCTCTGCCACATCAACATCCGCTTCCATCAGCAACTCAAGGACCTCATCCTCATCGTCGTGGGGGAAAACAAACACTGCACGGTGATCGAACATATGGGCAACGGTGCCCTGACCGCCGAGCTTTGCCTTACCTTTATTGAAAGCAACCCGGACATCACCAAAGGTACGGTTGTTGTTATCGGTCAGGCAATCAGCGATAACCATGCAGCCACCGGGACCAAAACCCTCATAACGGGTTGGCAGGAAATCCTCACCACCGCCGCCTGCAGCCTTGTCGATCGCTTTTTCGATAACGTGGGCAGGCACCTGATCTTTTTTGGCTTTTTCGATGAGACGACGCAGGGAAAGATTACCCTCTGGATCGACACCACCGTTTTTGGCAACTACATAGATCTCTTTGCCATACTTGGCATATACCTTGGATTTAGCTCCCTGAGTCTTAGCCATGGAAGCCTTACGTACTTCAAACTTTCTTCCCATTGGAAAATCTCTTTCTTACATGAAGGCAGGGCACATTCTAATCGCTCACCCGCCTAAGCTCTAGTGTATGCATCCTAAATGTTAACAAATACCGCTGTTAACACAGGATTGTTTGATCAGGGTACAAAAAACGCGCCGAGGGCGCGTCTTTACATATCATTGATAAATATCAGTCTTCAGCAGCCGCTTTCGGTGCGTCCAGATTTTCATAGATAAGGATCGGATCAGACACGCCGTTGATGACGCCCTCATCAATCACCACCTTGGAGATCCCTTTCTGAGACGGCAGGCTGTACATGATATCCAGCAGATTCTCTTCCAGAATAGAGCGCAGACCACGGGCTCCGGTCTTACGTTCCAATGCCTTAGTGGCAACCGCCTTCAGGGCATCTTCACGGAAGTCCAGATCAGCACCTTCCATTCCGAACAGCGCTGCGTATTGCTTGGTCAGCGAGTTCTTTGGTTCAGTCAGAATCTGCATCAGCGCGTCTTCGTCCAGTTCAGTCAGAGTAGCGACCATCGGCAGACGGCCGACGAACTCAGGAATCAGACCATATTTGACCAGATCCTCAGACTCCAGGTCTGCCAGGATATCAGTGATCTTACGCGTCTCTTCCTTGCTCACAACCGCAGCATTGAAGCCGATAGAGCTCTTCTCGCTACGATGCTTGATAACCTGATCCAGACCGGCGAAGGCACCACCACAGATAAACAGAATATTGGAGGTATCTACCTGCAAAAACTCCTGTTGCGGATGCTTACGACCACCCTGCGGCGGCACAGACGCAACGGTACCCTCAATCAGTTTCAGCAATGCCTGCTGCACACCTTCACCACTCACATCACGAGTGATTGACGGATTATCTGATTTGCGGGAGATCTTATCGATCTCATCGATGTAAACGATACCCAGTTGGGCTTTCTCTACATCGTAGTCACACTTCTGCAGCAACTTCTGAATGATGTTCTCAACATCCTCACCCACATAACCGGCTTCGGTCAGGGTGGTTGCATCGGCAATGGTAAACGGTACGTTGAGCATTCTCGCCAGTGTCTGAGCCAGCAAAGTTTTACCGCTACCGGTCGGACCGATCAGCAAAATGTTACTCTTGCCCAGTTCAACATCGGTATCACCGGCAGTTTGCTGAAAGCGCAGACGCTTGTAGTGGTTATATACCGCGACGGAGAGTACTTTTTTGGCCCGTTCCTGACCAATCACGTACGCATCCAGATTCTCTTTAATTTCAGCCGGAGTCGGCAGGCGATCACCCTCTTCCCGGGTCTCTTCCGCGTCCTGAATCTCCTCTTTGATGATGTCGTTACACAGATCAACACATTCATCGCAGATAAATACAGACGGGCCTGCTATCAGTTTCTTTACTTCGTCCTGGCTTTTACCACAGAAAGAGCAATACAGCAGTTTGCTGTCATCGCTTCCTCCTTTACCGTTGATATCGTCGGACATTCAACTACCTCTGTTTGTCCCTGCCATATCCGGCCAGGACCTATAATTTCTTTCTCGCTAAACGCACATTATAGCGATAATGTGCGTCGCGTTAAATCAAACTTAAAATCGCCCTCTTTTTACAGAGGTTGTAAGGGGCCTGCATCAATTCAGGATCACTCTCCGCACAACAGCAAACGTTTAGCGGCTGGCCATTACTTGATCAATCAGGCCGTAGGCAACTGCCTGCTCAGGCGACATAAAGTTGTCCCGGTCGGTATCTTTGCTGATAGTAGCCATATCCTGACCGGTATGGTGGGACATGATGGTATTCAGCTTGTCACGAATCGTCAGAATTTCCTGAGTGTGAATCTCGATATCCGTTGCCTGGCCCTGATAACCACCCAAAGGCTGGTGGATCATCATCCGTGAATGCGGCAAACAGTAACGCTTACCTGCTGCGCCACCGGTTAACAACAATGCGCCCATGCTGGCCGCCTGACCGATACACATAGTGCTTACATCAGGCTTAATGAACTGCATCGTGTCATAGATAGACAAACCTGCAGTCACTGAGCCACCAGGAGAGTTGATGTACAGGTGAATATCTTTGTCCGGGTTTTCAGACTCAAGAAACAGCAGCTGGGCAACCACCAGGTTAGCCATGTGGTCTTCCACCTGGCCAATCATGAAAATAACCCGTTCTTTGAGTAATCGAGAGTAGATGTCGTAAGAACGCTCACCACGCGCTGTCTGCTCGACAACCATGGGCACCAGACCACTGCTAGTAATTACTGTAGGGCCATTATAAAAATCCGACATTTGAAATCTCTCCTAAATTCCTTAACAACGTGCTTAACACACGTCCAGAAAAAAAAACGGCAGCCGACCTAAGCCGACAGCCGTTCTTTTATAAACGCAATTAAGGCGAAGGGCAATTACGCCTCTTCAGATTCTTCAGCGTCAGCAGCAGGTGCGGCTGGCTTGATTGCGTCTTCATAGCTTAGTTCGGTTTCGCTTACCTTAGCAGAATCCAGCAGCAGATCCATAACCTGATCTTCCAGAACCAGATTCTTAACCTGATTCAGCATCTCCTGGTTGCTATAGTACCAGTCAATAACTTCCTGAGGCTCCTGGTAAGTAGCAGCCAGCTCTTCAACGGTAGTGCGAACACGATCTTCGTCTACTTTCAGTTCGTTTGCTTTAATGACTTCAGCAACCAGCAGGCCTACTTTTACGCGCTTGGCAGCCTGATCAGCAAACATCTCTTTCGGCAGCATGTTAGGATCGATATTGGCGTTAGCACCACCAAACTGCTGGATAGCTTGACGACGCATAGCGTCAATCTCACCATCAATCAGGGCAGCAGGAACGTCAATTGCGTTAATCTCAACCAGCTTGCCGAATACCGCTTCTTTCAGCTTGGATTTCAGCGCCTGAGTCAGCTCACGCTCCATGTTCTTACGCACTTCAACTTTAAAGCTGTCAACGGTCTTTTCTTCGATACCAAACTTAGCGAAGAACTCTTCGTTCAGTTCAGGCAGTTCCTGAACAGAAACCTTGTTCACTTTAACGTTGAACTTAGCATCTTTACCTTTCAGGTTTTCAGCGTGGTATTCCGCAGGGAAAGTTACGTTAACTTCTTTCTCGTCGCCTGCTTTAACGCCTTCCAGCTGGGTTTCAAAACCCGGAATCATTGTGTTGGAACCCAGCACCAGGTCCATACCGGTAGCAGTACCGCCGTCAAATGTTTCACCGTCGATGAAACCTTCGAAATCGATATTCAGCTGATCACCTTCAGCCGCCGCTTTATCAGCTTCTGCAAAAGCAGCTTGCTGTTTCTGCAGCGTTTCGATCATCTGATCAAGATCAGCATCTTTAACTTCAGCGGAGTTCTTAGCGATCTCTACGCTGGAAAAGTCGGCCAGTGCAATTTCCGGATACACTTCAAATGTTGCAGTGTAAGAGAAATCCTCACCCTCTTTGTCGTTTTTAAATTCAACATTCGGGCCACCAGCTGGAGTCAGGTTTTCCTGCTGGATAGCTTCATAGAAGCTCTGCTGCACAACTTCACCGATCACTTCCTGACGGATACCCTGGCCGTAGCGTTTTTTAACCACTTTCAGAGGCACTTTACCAGGACGGAAACCGTCCAGACGAACAGTACGGGCTGTTTGCTGAACACGCTTAGCTACATCGCCGTCAACACGATCAGCAGGTACAACAACAGTCAGCTGACGTTCAAGACCAGTAGTGGTTTCTACGGATACTTGCATGGAATTCCTCACAAAATTATTTGTATCGTTACAAATCTGAAAATTGACCCGCTATTTACCCTTATGTATGAACATAAAGCCCGTAACAACAGGTGCCAGAATTTCTAAAGGCGGAAATTGTCCGGGAAGCGGCACTATTAGTCAAGTGAAAAGCGTTGAATATCAACGTATACAGAGCAAACAGCAATATCAGATTCAGATGGGGTTTATATAAGCAGAAAGAATACGGAAAAACAGAGAAATGGGGTGGACGATGGGGTTTGAACCCACGACCGCCGGAATCACAATCCGGAGCTCTACCAACTGAGCTACGCCCACCATAACAATACATTTTTTGTCAGCCTTTTTTGGCGCGCCCGGCAGGGCTCGAACCTGCAACCGCTCGCTTAGAAGGCGAGTGCTCTATCCATTGAGCTACGGGCGCCTGACACTGCCCGACCTTGCCTGAAGAATTATCTGTACCGGAGTACGTCACTGCCCTCCCTTCAAGGTGGTGCGCATAATATATATCGCTTTATATCCCGTCAACACCCTTTTTTAAAAATTTAACAAAATAAGACACTTAGCGATTTTCCATCTCCCGCCGATCCTGAACCCGGTCAACTTTTAAAAACGCTTATAAAAAGCTCTTATTGAAAGCACTTGTCAAAAGCACTCATTGAAAGCGCTTATTGAATGCACTTTTCAAAACAACCATAAGAACGCAAAAATTTATAGAGAGGAAAACCCACAGTAAAACCGATATATACAAGACTGCTTGAAAGCGATATAGCCCAGCAGCCTATAAAGAAAGCCTGAAGCAATTCCCCTTGGAGGATAGGTGCAACCATGAGACAATCCGCGCCATCAAAATTAATGACTGGGGAAAACATTCGTAAGATGAGCGCTCAGATAATTGACGGCAAACAGATTGCCCAAAATGTTCGCGGACAGGTTGCAGTTGGGATTAAAGCCCGTATTGACGCGGGTAAACGTGCCCCCTGTCTGGCAGTGGTTCTGGTTGGCTTCGACCCTGCCTCTCAGGTCTATGTCAGAAACAAGAAAAATGCCTGTAAAGAGGTCGGTATCGAATCGGTCTCTTACGACCTTCCTGCCGAAACCACCCAGCAACAGTTGCTGGATCTGGTCGATGAGCTTAACGGTAATGCAAGCGTTGATGGCATTCTGGTGCAACTACCCCTGCCAGCACACCTGGAGGCGAATGAGATTCTTGAGCGCATCCGGCCTGAAAAAGATGTTGATGGTTTTCATCCATTCAATCTGGGACGTCTTGCCCAACGACTTCCAGCACTGCGCCCCTGCACACCCAAAGGTGTCATGACACTGCTGCAATCAACCGGCGAACCGATCCGCGGTAAAGATGCAGTGATCGTTGGCGCTTCCAACATCGTTGGCCGGCCTATGACCCTTGAATTGTTACTGGCGGGTTGCACCACCACTACAACCCACCGCTTTACTCAGGACCTTGCCAGTCACGTTCAGCGTGCTGATATCGTCGTTGTCGGTGTCGGTAAACCGGGCCTGCTCAAGGGCGAGTGGATTAAACCCGGCGCTATTGTTATTGATGTGGGTATCAACCGTCTCGAAGATGGCCGCTTGGTGGGTGATGTTGACTATGAAGTAGCTGCAGAAAGAGCCAGTTGGATTACACCAGTGCCTGGCGGTGTCGGCCCGATGACCGTCGCTACACTGATGGAAAACACCCTGGAAGCCGCCAATAATCACAGTTGAGACTAATCGCTGTAAAAAAGGCCTTTTATCCTCCTACGGAGACCATAAAAGGCCTTTTTTTATTGGCCATTCTCAGAGTTTTCTACATAGGTGGAGGCAGCGTAAAATCTGCGACCTAACCGATCAACATATCATTGAACCTATGATCATCGTTAAGTTCACTATTTCAGGCTATTTTCAGGCTATTTTCAGGCTATTTTCAGGCTATTTTCAGGTTAGTATGACACTATATTTCGGGACAAGACCGAAACAACCTGACGTACAGCGTTAATACTTCAAACACACCGCCAACCTCTGATGAGCAAACCTGCTTATGAATCGTAAAAAAATTATTCTGATCGTTATCATTGCAGCCCTGATCAGTGCATTTTTCCTACTGGACCTGGGCAGCTACCTGAATCTTGAATATGTAAAATCACAACAGGACAGCTTACAAAGCTGGGTAGTGAATAACAGGTTATCAGCGATTGCCGCATTTATGCTGATCTACATCGTGGTAACCGCCCTATCCCTTCCCGGCGCAGTGGTAATGACCCTGATGGGGGGGGCGGTATTCGGATTGGTTACCGGTCTGTTTCTGGTGTCATTTGCCAGCGCGATTGGCGCAACCCTGGCGTTCCTGATCTCCCGCTATCTGCTACGGGAGCCATTGACCAACAAATTTTCCAAATATATTGAGCCAATCAACCGGGGGATTGAAAAAGATGGTATCTCTTACCTGTTCACCCTGAGACTGGTACCCCTATTCCCGTTTTTCGTTATTAATGCCGTCATGGGGATGACCCGGATGAAAGCGGGCACCTTCTATTGGGTCAGCCAGCTAGGCATGCTGCCGGGCACCGCAGTTTTCGTCAATGCAGGCACCCAGTTGGCCGCCATCGAAAAACCCGGCGATATCCTCTCACCCAGCCTGATACTCTCGTTCTGTCTGTTGGGCATCTTCCCCTGGATCGCCAAATCCGTTGTTGATGCGGTTAAACGGCGCAGGGTTTATAAAGGCTTTACCCGGCCAAAAACCTTTTCGACCAACATAGTGGTCATCGGTGCGGGTGCCGGTGGATTGGTAACGTCCTACATCGCAGCCGCCACTAAAGCCAAAGTCACTCTGATAGAGCGCCACAAGATGGGCGGCGACTGCCTCAATACCGGCTGCGTCCCCTCCAAAGCACTGATCCGTACCACGCATTTCCTGGCGGATATTCGCGACGCCGAAGGGCTTGGCATCCGTAAAGCTGAAGTAGAATATGAGTTTTCCGAGGTAATGGACCGGGTTCAACGGGTGATAAAAACCATTGAGCCGCACGACTCAATCGCACGCTATGAATCACTCGGCGTTGACTGCGTTACCGGTGATGCACATATTCGCAGCCCCTGGGAAGTGGAAGTAAATGGCAAGATCATCACCACCCGCAACATTGTTATTGCAACCGGCGCCCGCCCGACTCTCCCGGAGATACCCGGTATAGAACTGGTTGACCCGCTAACATCAGACACTATCTGGGGACTGCGTCAGCGCCCTGAACGTCTTCTGGTACTCGGCGCAGGCGCTATCGGTTGTGAACTGGGACAGTGCTTTGCCCGGCTCGGCAGCGATGTTTCAATTCTCTTCAGAGGCAATCAGGTACTCACCCGTGAGGATCAGGATGCCGCTGCCTTGGTTGAAGAACGACTGAAACAGGATGGCATCCGCATCTGCTCCGGCCATACGCCCCTCAGGTTTCAGACAACCCCAACCGGGTTTGAGCTGGTCTGTCGCTACAATGACCAAGAAAAACGTATCGGCTTTGACAAACTGCTGGTCGCCACCGGCCGTACCGCCAATGTCAGCGGATTTGGACTGGAAGAGCTGGGTATCACAGCGAAACCCGGTGGCACCATCCAGGTGGATGCCTATCTACGCACCCGGATCCCGAACATACTGGCCTGCGGTGATGTCATCGGGCCTTATCAGTTTACCCATGCCGCTGCTCACCAGGCATGGTACGCCTCGGTAAATGCACTGTTTGGGCAGTTCCGTAAATTCAAGGTGGATTATTCCTTCATCCCCTTTACCACCTACACCAGCCCTGAAGTAGCGCGTATTGGCCTGAATGAGAAACAGGCGATAGATAAAGGGATTGCCTATGAAGCGGTACGCTACAATCTGGATGAGCTGGATCGGGCGATTACCGATGAAGCCGCATTTGGTTTTGTTAAAGTGCTATTAAAGCCCGGTAGCGATAAGATCATCGGGGTTACGCTGGTCGGCGAACATGCCGCAGAGATGTTGCCGGAGTTTGCCCTGGCGATGAAAAACAAACTGGGCCTGAACAAAATTCTCGGTACTCTGCACGCGTACCCAACCCTTAATGAAGCGAATCGTTTTGTCGCCGGCGAGTGGAAAAAGAAGCATGCACCACAAAAGATTCTCGGCTGGCTGGAGAAGTTTCACCGCTGGAAACGAGGCTGATACGCCTGGAGAGATCACAAATATTTTGCTGGATGAATAAAAAAGCCCTGGCAAAAAATCAGGGCTTTTAAATATCACAAAACTTTAAAATCAATAGCTTGAGAAATAAATATTAAGCTATTTATAACACCAACTCTTTAGTCGTTTCATTCACCAGAATCACTTTACGGTGTGGGAATGGAATCTCAATATTGTTCTCGTCCAGCGCTTTCTTAATCTGTTCAGGCACAGAGTACAACAAATCAAAGTAGTGCTCGCCCTTACAGAATGGCCGCACCAGAAAATCGACTGAACTGTTATTCAGGGTTTCCACTTCAACAAAGGGCGCGGGTGTTTTCAATACATGAGGATGGTTTGCCAGAACCGCTTCGATGACTGCACGAGCGGCATCAGTGCTTTCAGCATACGCCACGCCAAAATGCATATCGACACCCCGCACATCATAATGAGAGTGGTTGATAATCTGATCACCCCAGATCTGCGAGTTAGGCACAATGATCTGCTGGTTATCGAAGGTTTGCAAAATGGTGGTAAACATATCGATCTCTGTCACCTTACCAAAGCGCCCTGCCGCTTCAATGAAATCATTCACTTTATAGGGCCGGAAAATTAGCAGCATAACGCCGGCAGCCAGATTTGACATCGCTCCCTGAAGCGCCAGACCTACCGCCAGACCCGCAGCACCTAGCAGCGCAACGATAGACGCAGTCTGCACACCAAAGCGGTTCAATACGGCGATCATCACGAACGCGATGATGATGTAGCGGGCCACACTGCCGAGAAAGCGGAACAGCGTATCATCAAGGTGTTTGTTCTTTTTGCTGGCAGCAACAATCACTTTGTTCATTCTGCCCGCAACCCATAGCCCCAGCAACAGAATAACAATGGCCAGAAGGATATTGCTTGCCCAGTCCAGCGCTGCTGGAAAGTATTGGTTAACATCAATTTTTTCTAGTAGTTCCGACATCGTTTTATTTTCCCTTATCGTCTTTCCATAGGAGGAGAAAGATCTGAATAACGCTTCACGCTAATAAGCCGAAGCAGTGAATAACAACCCTAATTTTGAGTCAAGTATTCTTACGCAGTCATTGGCCTGCGGATAGCGCATGATTAAAACCATTTTGTTGCCAGGACGGTATCGCAAATATTGTTTACCTCCCCTACTATCCAGTACACTCTATCCCTTACACTTAAAGCATTTTCAAATAGCAAATATCTGACACAGAGTGTCAGTCTCTGCTTTTCTGTTCAAAAAGCCATCCACACCTGTAGCGCTGAAATTAAGGACAATCATTGAGCAACAATAACGCTGTAAAACCCGGTAGCGCAGGCATCTGGGAGGTGATTAAACCGTTATTAGTGCTCAGTGAGCACAAACGCCCTCTGGGATTTCTGGCAATTTCGGCATTCTCTGTCGCGTTACCAGCATTCGTGGGTGCCTGGCTGGGTGAGTTTTCAACGGCGATGTTAGCCTGCATGGGCGGACTGGCCATTCTCTACATGCGACAGACCAACATCTCCCGCAGAATGATGACCCTGGCCACCTGCGCCTTTGGCTTTGCACTGAGCTTTGCTGTCGGCGTATTAACCAGCTTCGACCCTTTAGTTTCAGCGGCAACCCTGACGTTGAATGTCTTTCTGGCAACACTCATCTGTCGCTTTTACGCGGTTCCGCCCCCTGGCACGCTGTTCTTTGTGGTCGTCGCATGCCTTGCCAGAACCATCCCCTTCGATCTGCCTCTGGCCGCTGAGCGAACCGGAATTCTGATGTTCGGTTCAATGAGTGCCTGCTTACTGGCGTTTTGCTATAGCGTTTACCAGATCTATTTTTCTAAAGAGTACACTCACAGACCGACGGAAGAGCCTGATCATCACATCCTCGCAATCAGCATCGAGTCTGCGGCTATCAGTCTGTTTGTCGGTGGCGGATATCTGTTCGCCCTGCTGGTTAACCTCGACAATCCCTACTGGGTGCCCATATCAACCGCGGCGATTATGCAGGGGGCGACGTTTCGCGCCATCTGGCACCGTAATGTTCACAGAATAGTTGGCACGACGATTGGGATGGGTATCGCCTGGGCAATCTTTTCTCTGTCCCCCTCTACCTGGACATTAGCACTGCTGATTTTTCTACTGAGCTTTTTTATCGAAGTACTAATAACCCGTAACTACGGTTTGGCGGTTATATTTATTACGCCTCTGACAGTCATATTTTCAGATGTTGCTATTGCAAACACATCAACAGACATTCTGATACTGTCACGGTTATTCGATATTATATTGGGCAGCTTTATCGGTTATATCGGCGGCTGGGTGATACATCACCGGCCCTTTGTTGATGCTGTTCAAAAATGCCTGGCGAAGCGGTCAGCATAAAGTTGAAACCTGGCAGACACTGGCCCTTTCTGACTCTCATAAACGCCCCATAGACCACCGCAACGGGAAGATCATATTGGGCACAGCGAGATTTAAAAAAAAAGGGCATGACCCATCGGCCATGCCCGTCTCAAAAGACTCTACCCTTGCAAAAGACTCTACCCTTTCAAAAGATTGTCCCTTTCAAAAGCTTATCAGATCGCAGGTTTTAACGAATTATACGTTCCAACCGGATACGGCTTTAACTTCCAGAAAGTCTTCCAGCCCCCAGACACCGCCTTCACGGCCATTACCTGACTGCTTATATCCGCCAAACGGTGAACCTGCGCCTAAGCTGGTACCGTTTATCTGCACCATACCCGCACGCAAGCGACGAGCAACCCGGGCAGCCTTTTCGCTATCCTGGGTTTGAACATAGTCAGTCAGTCCGTAAGGAGTATCATTGGCAATCGCGATCGCCTCTTCTTCAGTATCAAAGGGGATGATTGTCAGCACCGGGCCAAAAATCTCCTCACGGGCGATACTCATCTGATTATTGATATCGGCAAACACTGTCGGTTTAACGAAATAGCCTTTCTCCAGCCCTTCTGGCTTACCCGGGCCGCCCGCTACTACGCGGCCACCCTCGGCAATACCTTTTTCAATCAGGGCCTGAATCTTGTCATATTGCAACTGTGACACCACCGGGCCGATATGCCGACCATCAATTGCTGCACGATCAACCGTAGTCTGACTGGCAATCTCCGCAGCGGTTGCTACCGCCTGATCGTAGATCGAACGTTCCACCAGCATCCGGGTCGGGGCGTTACAGGACTGGCCACTGTTATTGAAGCAGTGACGGACGCCACGCATCACGGCCTTATCATCAGCATCGGCAAAGACGATATTGGCACCCTTACCACCTAGTTCCAGTGCCACACGCTTAACGGTGTCCGCAGCGTTCTTAGAGATCGCGATACCGGCACGGGTTGAACCGGTAAAGGAGACCATGTCCACTTCCGGATGTCCTGTCAGGGCGGAACCAACACCGGCCCCATCACCGTTCACCAGATTAAACACCCCGGCAGGAAATCCCGCCTGATCGATCATCTCAGCGAATAACATCGAAGACAGCGGCGCGATTTCAGAGGGTTTTAACACCATGGTGCAGCCTGCAGCCAGTGCGGCAACCACTTTCAGGGTGACCTGATTCATCGGCCAGTTCCACGGTGTAATCAGGGCACAGACACCAATGGCCTCATGCAGAATACGATTATCCGGTGCATGCGCCCCCAAAGGCTTGTCAAACTCATAACCCTTCAACGCCCGGATCAGGCTTTTAATATGTCCAGAACCACTGCCGCACTGAGCGGTGCGAGCCAGCGCAATCGGCGCGCCCATCTCTACAGAGATCGCCGCAGCCATCTCCTCTGAGCGTTCATTATATATATCCTGAAGTTTCTCAAGCAGCGCCAGCCGCTCCTCTTTTGACGTTTGGCTCCACTGATCAAAAGCTCCTCGGGCGGCGGCCACTGCTGCGTTAGCATCTGCCTCACCCCCCAAAGAGATGACAGCGCAAACCTCTTCAGTCGATGGGTCAATCACCTCAAAGTCATTACTCTGAGTCGGGGCAGTCCACCGACCATCAATATAAAACAGGCGTTTATCAGACATGTTCTTTTCCTTTCTAAATACACATTTCTAAAACACAGACACAGATATAGCCCTGACACAGCCACTTATGCAAGTGGTAACGCTGATAACAGTGGATATCACTAATGTTAACGATACAAGGATATGAAATCACTTTCCAAGCGCTCCTGCATCTAACCGACGAGACCACTCCGCGGGCTTTCAGGCCAGGCATTTGTACAAAAATGATCTGAAAAACAGCAAATTAATATTAGTAGGAGGCTAAAAAGTACTAATCCTAATTTTCTTATCCTATAGAGCGTTATATCTATTGTCATGACGTTATACAAAAGTAGAAAATAGCGGCCTTATAAAATTTTGATGTTGAGAATAACAATGCATTATCTGTTACTAGGCCTGATTATCCTCGCCTTTGTACTGATCGTCTTTGAGGATGTTGTTCATCTGAACAAAGCAAAGTCGACGCTGTTTATCGGTACTCTGGTCTGGATCTTAGCCTTCGTTTTCCCCGAAAAATCACCTCAGGCAATACAGGAAGCGCTCAATGAGCAGCTCCTTGATATCGCTATACTGTGGCTGTTCCTGATGGCCGCGATGACCTTTGTGGCCTATCTCAACGAAAAAGGCCTGATTACCCAGCTGGTTTACCGAATGCTCCCCAGTGAGCTGAAGCTTAGCTCACTGATGATTCTGATCGCACTCTTGGGTCTGATGTTCTCATCGCTGGCAGATAACATCACCGCATCGCTGATCATGTTATCTCTGCTGGCCTCATTAAAATTACAAACCAAAGACACCCTGAAGTTTGCTGCGTTGATTGTATTTGCGGTTAACTCCGGAGGTGTATCGCTGATTACCGGCGATGTGACCACGCTGATGATCTTCCTCAACGGTAAAGTCTCAATTCTCAACCTGCTGCTGCTGGTCATTCCAGCCATCATCGGTGTTGCGATTCTGGCACTGATTCTGATGCAGGGCAGCAACGAGATTATCACCCTGCCAAAGTTCAAGCGTCCCATCGCCGCTGGTGACAAACTGATTGCCGCACTGTTTCTCCTGACCATCATCAGCACTCTGGCGATGAGCGTATTATTCGCTGTGCCACCGGTGCTGACCTTCCTGTTTGGCCTGGCGCTGATGTTTATTGTCCACCGGATTATTTTTCGCAAAGAACAGAACCCGAATGTGCTGGAGTATGTCCGCGAAATCGAGTTTGATACTCTGCTATTCTTCCTTGGGGTGCTGCTGTTAGTCGGCATGCTGAAAGAGCTATCCGTACTCGAACTACTGCCTGAGCTGTATACGCTGATGCCAGCGGTTGTGGCCAACTACATCATCGGTATTCTTTCTGCGTTCGTGGATAACGTACCGCTAACTGCGGCAATTCTGCAATCGGACATTCCGATGACAACCAGTGAATGGTTGGGTCTGACCTATGCGGTAGGCGTTGGTGGTTCAATTCTGATCGTCGGTTCTGCTGCCGGTGTAATTGCGCTGAGCAAACTCGAAGAACTTTCTTTTATCAGCTATCTGCGCTTTATTCACTGGCTGCTGATCGCTTATACCTGCGGTTATCTGGCGGTGATGGGGCTGACTCATCTGCTGCTCTGAATCGTTAAGCTGAAGACTGTCACTATCAGTCCAGCGGGGCTTATCTGTCCCGCTGGTTTCTGAACGCCCCCGGGCTCAGCCCGACTCTCCTTTTAAAAAACCGTGAAAAGTACGCTGGGTCTTTAAACCCCAGGTCATAGGCAATCAGCGAAGCCGGAGCGGCGGTGTAGATCAAAAACCGCTGAGCTTCCAGAATCAGCCGGTCCTGCAATAACTCACTGACGTTTTTCCCTGCCACCGCTGCACACGCACGGTTCAGACCGATGGGCGTGGTATTCAGCATCTCGGCATACTGATTCGCCGACAGGTGTTCCCGATAGTGCATCTCAATCAGCTGACATAGCTCTTTATAGCGCTGCTCATAGCGGCTACCCACTTCAGAGCGACCGTAAGCTGAGTGCAGCTTACGTCCGATACGCACCAGCAGTGAGAATAGCAACCACTCAAACATCAGTGCCTTGGCGGGTTGATTGTCAAAATACTCCCGCCTCAGATCTTTGACCTGCTGATCGATTAATGCCTGATCCGGATCGTTCTCTGAGAGTGGGATAATCAGTGCTTTACTCAACAACTCCTCTTTGAAAGGAAAGCGTCGCTGAAACTGTTCATCCAGCATCAGCAGCTGCGATACGGTCACCACGGCGCCTTCGGTTCGCTCCTGATCAAACTCAAATCCATGCACCACCCCAGCCGGCAGCGTAATCAGACAGGGGCCGGATTCCACCTGCTCCAGACCATCGATATGGATTCTGGCACTGCCTTTACGTATGTAGATGATTTGAAACATCTTCGGGTGAGTATGGATATTAATGGTCCAGTCAAACAGCTCTGCCCGGGTGCGGATATCCTCGATATGGATAAACTCCGGATCCCCAAGTGATTGCTCTTCGCTGTAGAGTGAGTAGGTTGAAATTAGCCGCTCAGTCCCGGCATCACTGTTAGTTTTATTCATCATTTCTAGCATTAAGTGCATTTATTGATAGTTTAACTGTTATAAAAGTACAATGCTTTGCTCAGAATATCCATTTTTAAAGTATGTTATTACTCCTACACTGAACACAGTTCCAATAACAAGAACGAAACTGTTGTGAGGAGTGCGAATGTTCAGATTTAATCCATATTCACCCGAGATCGACGCCGATCCGTTTCCGGCTTACGCCACCCTGCGGGCGGAATACCCCTGTTTCTGGAGCGAAGATGCTGAGATGTGGGTGCTGTCCCGTCACAAAGATATTGTGATGGCACTGAATGACTGGGAGACCTTCTCCTCAGCCAAAGGCAACCTGGTGAATGAACTGCCTGGCCGTGCAGGCTCAACCCTGGGCACCACAGATCCACCCCGTCACGACCGTCTACGTGCGCTGATCCAGAAAGCAGTGACCAAACGGGCACTGGCTCACCTGATGGCTCCGGCTCAATCCGTTGCGCAGAAGCATCTGGAAGCTCTGAAAGGCCGTGAACAGTTTGATTTTGTGGCTGAGTTTTCATCAAAGTACACTGTAGATCTGATCGTCTATCTGTTTGATCTGCCACCGGCTGATCTGGAAACCGTGCGTGATAAAGCGGTAATGATGGTTCAGACTGACCCGGTTACCCGTCAGAAAGGCCCTGAACACCTGGCGGCCTATGAATGGATGCGTGAATATGCCGGTAATCTGGTGCAGGAACGCAAGAAGAACCCGGGTGAAGATCTGCTGAGTCAGTTTATTCTCTCTGAGATCGATGGTGATAAGCTGAAAGATGAAGAGATTCTGCTGACCGTTACCACGCTGATTATGGCGGGTATCGAATCACTGTCTGGCTTTATGACGATGCTGATCAAGAACATCACCGATCATCCTGAAGTGCGTGAAGCGCTGGTGGAAAATCCGGATCTGATTCCGGATGCGATTGAAGAGAGCCTGCGTTTCAATACATCTGCACAGCGCTTCCGTCGCTGTGTGATGAAAGAGACCACGCTGCATGGTCAGACGATGAAACCCGGTGACTTTGTTATTCTCGCCTATGGCGCGGGTAACCGTGATGAGGATGTGTTCCCGAATGCGGATGTCTATGACCTCAGCCGCAAGCCAAAAGGCCACCTGGGCTTTGGTGGCGGGGTGCATGCCTGTCTGGGTACAGCTATTGCGCGCCTGGCGTGTAAAGTGGCGGTAGAAGAGTTACTGCTAGCGTTCCCTAACCTGTCTAAAGTTGATCAGGAACTGCGCTGGATGCCTTCGACCAACTTCCGCAGCCCGCTGGAGCTACAAGTTAAAGCGTAAATGTTTATATAATCATAAAAAAAGCCAGCCTCTGTAGCTCAGAGGCTGGTGCTCTTTTTAGGACCGAATGGGGACAGAATCTATGCCAACCGTTAATTATGTAAGTTTCGATGGACAGTCTACTCAGCTTGAGTTGGCCGAGGGTATGACCATTATGCAGGGCGCCGTGATGAATGGCGTTGAAGGTATTGAGGGTGAGTGCAGTGGTTCCTGTGCCTGCGCAACCTGTCACTGTTATGTTGATGACGCCTGGTTGGCTAAAGTGCCGGCGATGTCAGAAAACGAAGATGAGATGCTCGACGATACCGCCTCTGAACGTAAGCCCAACAGTCGTCTGAGCTGCCAGATCAAAGCCACCGCTGCACTGGATGGCATCGTCATCCATATGCCTGAGGAGCAGGAGTAATGAGTGGCGTTGTCATTGTTGGCGGCGGTCATGCTGGCTATCAATGCGCTGATTCACTGCGCCGCTCAGGCTATGACGGTGAGATTACCCTGGTCGATGGTGAAGGCCATCTGCCCTATCAGCGTCCACCTCTGTCGAAAAGCCATCTGCTCAACGATACTGGCGAAGAGGTGCTGCTGTTCCGCACTCAAAGCTACTACGATGACCACAACATCGGTTTGAAACTCGGTCACCGGGTCACCGCAATCCATCGTGCTGATAAACAGGTTGAGCTGGATCGCGGTGAAACGCTGAGCTACGACAAGCTGGTGCTGGCGACTGGAGCAAAACTGCGACAGCTTGATCTGCCCGGATCAAACCTGAATGGCGTCGGCTACATAAAAAGCCTGGATGATATCCGCTATATCCAGTCTCACCTCAGCCAGACTGAAGAAACCGTTATTATTGGCGGCGGCTTTATCGCACTGGAGTTTGCGGCTACCGCGGCAAAACTGGGCAAGAAGGTTACGGTACTGGTCAGAGGCCAGCGTATTCTGGCAAACGCAGTCACCCCGGAACTGTCTCAGTATATGCTCGATATCCACCATCAACATGGCGTCGATATCCGCTTTGGTGCTGAGGTTGACCATATTGCCGATGATGGCAGCGGCAATGTTGAAGCGGTGCGGCTGAAAGATGGCACACTGCTACCCGCTCAGCTGGTGCTGGCAGGCATCGGTGTCACCGCAGATACCGAACTGGCGGTTGCTGCAAAACTGCTCTGTCACGATGGTGTGGTGGTCGATGCCCAGTGTCGTTCTAATGATCCTGATATTTTTGCCGCCGGCGATTCAGCCCGCTACGACAACCCCTTCACCGGTACTGAGATCCGCCTGGAATCGGTGCAGAATGCGGTTGATCAGGCAAAAGTGATCGCTCAGGTAATCGCAGGTCAGGACGCCGAATACCATTCAGTGCCCTGGTTCTGGTCTGATCAGTACGATATCAAACTGCAGATGGTGGGTGTCCATGACGGCTATACCCATTTCTATCAACGCGGTAGTCAGGAGGACGACAAGTTTTCGCTGTTTTTCTTCCGCGATGAGAAGTTGATAGCGATACACACAGTCAATCGACCAGCCGATCATATGGCCGGTCGCAAGCTGATCACTGCCGGAGTATCGCCCACTCAGGCACAGATAGAAGATGCTGATTTCAAACTCAACAGTCTGGTGAAAAAATAACGTCTAAAGCAGATACAATTATGCTCAAAACCCGCTGTTGCGGGTTTTCACATTTACACCGTCGGCAGGGTTATCTGCTATTTTGTTAACGTGTTTTTAAATTAGACATAAAAACGTTATTTCGTCCTGATTCCTTCGCTTGATACATTGCCTTATCCGCTGCTTTCAGAATTTTTTCTTCACAACGTTCATTCATACCAAACAGCGTCAGCCCAATACTCGCCGTGCAGTGATGTTCCATCGTGGTTACCGCTCCTTCATGCTCACGCCTCAATATATAAGGCAGCGCCAGCGAGGCACGAATTTTTTCAGCCACGCTTAGAGCTTGCTTAATGGACAGTGCCATATCAATATGGAGTTCGCTCAACAAAACCACAAACTCATCACCGCCGATTCGCGCCACGGTATCGGTGCTTCTGACGCAGGTGATCAGCCGCTGCGCCACCTCAATTAACAGCAAGTCACCTGCTTCATGTCCATGAGTGTCGTTAAGCGGTTTGAAATTATCCAGATCGAGAAACATAACGGCACCATACATACCACTGCGAAACGAGGCTGCAATAGCCTGTTTTAATCTGTCGTGTAGCAGGCGCCGGTTCGGGAGTTGTGTCAAAGCATCGTTAAATGCAAAGTGATGAATCTGTTCTTCCGCTTTTTTCCGTTCCGTAATATCTTCTGTAATCCCCATAATTTTGGTTACTGAAGACTGATTGTTAAGGATCGGTACAAAGCAGGATTTATATGTTCTCCCACTCATAATCGCAGCGTCATATTCGAAATGGCTGGTTTCACCGGCATATGCTTTTTCAAGCAAGCCAGCAACCCGGTCACAGTCTGATACACCGACATTATCGAGGTACAGGCTCCCCAGTATCGCGTCCTCCCCGGTTAGCCCATTCATACATAACCCGGCCTTATTGATGGAAATAATACGGCCATCCATATCGATTTCATGAATGCTCACCGGCGCATTTTCAATCAACACACGTTGATTATATTCACTTTGGCGCAAAGCCCGATTAATTTTTTCATTTTCTTTAAGTGCGACTTCCAGCTCACCCGTTCGACCTTTTACCTGATCTTCAAGCATGATAGCGGTTTGAAATAGGGTAAATTCTGAGCCCTTGATACTGGTATTGCGCTCAGCGTGGTTCATCAACGATTGAATAATCTTATTTAATCGTTTTATCTCGGCCTGTAAGTCATCAACAGAAGGTGCTAACTGTTCAGTCATCATGTGTCCCTCTATTCAGCATTAATAGCCTCGCCAATCACCACGCCGGTAAGGGTCTGGTTGATATGCACCCCACCGTACTGTTCACCGTAACTGCTAAAACCAATGGTATTATTTTCTTTAAACAGACGCTCAACCTGGGACTCAAGACCCCGCTGACGAACCTCTAGATTGCGCAGGATACAATCACAACCTATCACCAGTTGCGGGTGGCCGACCTTGCTATTGAGGGTTGCAAAGGTCTCCTGTAAATTTTTCACCAGACTGACGCCATGTGCCACCCGGAACACTACCCCTTCCTCGATTGCACAGTAAAAAGTCAGACTGCCGTCAGCATTAACTTTCTGGATGGAGCGCACATAATCGGTGCCATCAATCAATACAACCACTGGGGACTCGGCAAAACGCATAGAATCGAGTTCACTAACGGCTACACCGACCAGACGCGAATACTCTTCTGCTGCTGGCAAGCCATTAATCTCTTTCACTATTCGCTGTGTGGTATCGGCCTCGGTAACCACCATCCGCTCATCACTCGAAACAAAATGCTGGGTTTTAAACAGAGTGAAAGGATTACTCGTGTTAATCACGACAACCACCGCACTGTCGGTATGAAACTGGCCACCACTAAAAACAGATGAAGAGATAAACTTCTGGTCATCTCCGGCAGACCCGCCAACCAGCCTGATATCACCAAGTGAGTGTTGCAGTGAATGAGTGACCACCTCTTCACACATTGACAGACCATCAATCATCATAAATGCGAAACTGTTCTGTCCATCAGCATACGGCACTTTGCTCTCCAGCTGTTGCAGCACCCCCTGAACACAGTCATTCCCCTGACTCAGCTCAAACTGTTTCAGCCCATTCAGGGCTCCACTGACAATTGTAAATTGTTGTCGGGGGAAGCTGACACCAGATAAACTATGCTGTAGGTATCCGGCTGGCCCGATCTCTCCCGCCGTAGTACAGCCAACCACCTGAACCCCCTCAAACAGCCGATTGACTTCTTTGGCAAGCACTTCAAGATCGTATTTACTGGAACAGAAAAAAAGCACCAGCTCCATATCAGGCTGGCTGACCTTTGCGAAAAACTCGGCAACCGCTGCGGAGGTATCGGTTAGACAGGACTGAGCTAAGCGAATACTGTTATTGTTGTGCATAGGAGCTACCTTGTTTGATCATGAAAGTTTAATCAGTAAGGTAAGAACGGTCCTTAGTATTCCCTGTAGGCCGAAAGCGTAAAGCATGTTCCTACGCCTGTTCAAATCACTTCGAAATGAGATCACTGCCAACACCTATACAGTATATACCCCCAAATCACTGATCAGGCTTAATTAACTCTTCAGACACCTCAAATTGAGACCCTGATCAGGCTATCAATCTTCCACCCTCTTACTTTACTTGCCGCATCACGTCTACTCATCCACCAGAATCACATCCACTGGGAACGGCCCCATACCAAACACCAACTTATAAAACTGCAGCTCCCCGACTTTATAAAACATCTGATCCTGGCTACTGAGATAATCAAACTCTTCCCGTATTCGGCGCAAATTGTTTTGGATCTGCAGTACACTACCCTTGCTCATCAGCCGGCTAGCGGTTGTAAATGCATATTCAGAATCTTTCTCATGATCCAGGCAGTGCGCGATATAACGTCTGTTAATCCCCTTAATCAGATCGGCCAGCTTGCCTCCCATACGCCATTGAATCGGCAGAGGTACGCAGAAACGAAACCGATCAGCGGACTGCAGCTCAATCAACCCAAGCTTCTCCAGTGCTCGCAAGTGCAGATATAACTTTGCTTTATCCACTTCCATCAGACTCTGAACGGTCGGAATATCGACCTGTGAGACCAACAGTATCAATATCATAAACAGCTGCTTATCTGCTGCCAGCGCAGCTTCAACAGATTCAGGCAAAAACTCAGGTATCTGCCTGAAACGCTGTTGCATCTGAACCAACTCATCGATGCTTAATCCGATGATCGAGCATATTTCCAAAAGCCGACTCATCTTACAGTCTTTCTCTTTAAACAAACGCTTGATAGATAACTCACTCATATTCATCTCTGCCGCCAATCGAGCATAGGTAAAGCCCCGGGCTTTCAGCGCTTGTTTGAGCAGAGTAAACAGATTCTCACGTTGCTGGTCGTCATCAGCCGCGAGACTCGATTGTTTTATGCCACCTGAAGCCAGATCTGTCATTTAGGTACCTGATGCGCCGTTAAAGTATCAAAAAAAGATACCCCATATGAATTTTATAAAATCAAGGATCAAATATAGCACAATCGGGCTCTATTACCTCAAGGAGCTAACCATGAACACAACATTTCAAACCCTCTTACGTACGTCTGTCGTAGCACTATCAATCGCTTCCCAGACAGCAATCTCTGCACCGCAGCTATCCTGGAGTCTGGAAGGCTTCGATGAACCGGAGTCTGTGCTAGTTCATCCCACCCAACCTCTGCTGTTCGTCTCAAATATGAACGGTAGCCCGACCGAACTGAATGGCAAAGGCTATATCAGCTTGCTGTCCAGCGAAGGCAGGATAATCCGCCACGTCTGGGTTAACGGTATGAATGCCCCCAAAGGTATGGCGATGGACGCACAATACCTCTACGTCGCGGATATGCAGCAGTTACATATAATCGATATCGAACAGGGCGTACTGGTTAAGTCGGTGAAAGCGGCCAGCAGTAAAATGCTCAACGATGTCACCATCGATGATAAAGGGGTCGTCTATATCAGTGACCTGCTGGGAGGCGGTCTGTACCGTTATATGAATAACACCCTGAGCCAATGGATCACGGCTGAGCAGTTGCCGCATCCTAATGGCCTGATTTTCAGGGAGGGGAAACTGATTGTCGCCACCTGGGGGGAAGGACTCAAAGAGGACTTCTCAACGGAGACTCCGGGAGGGCTGTTTGCGGTTACCCCAGAGACGGCAACCCTGACTCCCTACAAAGATGCGCAGCAGTTTGGCAATCTTGATGGTGTTACCGCTATGGGCGATTCTCTGCTGATCAGTGACTGGATGAATGGCAATATTTTCGAGTTCAAAAACGCAGCGGTTCACCTGCTGTTCAATGCCGGAAAACATTCAGCCGACATCGCCGCCAAGGGGGATCAGTTGTATGTACCGATGATGTTTTCACAGCGCATTGATGCTTATAAGATCAAACATTAACAAGCACCTACATGCAATCTATAACATTCACTAATACTAGTAACTATATGATTATTAATAACTGTTACAAGTATATATCATACAAATCATTACAAAAAATCTGTTCATTAAAAACAACGCTCATTTAATTAACCGCTAGCACTGGCGTTACCGGGAATAACGCCAGTGCTGTTTTTTTGATTGAAAACCAGCCCCCTACCAGCCCTCTCCTATTGCCTCTTTTATAGTAAAACAACACCTACAATTGCCCCTGAGTTCGCGGGCACAACTGACGAATAAGTTCAGGCTATCAGCCTTATGAAGATATCCAATTTAGTTCTGCTGCTATCAACAGCTATAACTAATGGGTAGCCAAAAATGAACTAAGCTACAGACTACTTAAGCGATCACAGGATGATCTAAACAGCATCAGCACACGTAGCCATTTCAAACGGCTCACCTGGCTTGTGATGTCATTTTGTTATTAATCATCAGGTGACCGCGTATTTAACCAAGGAGGATAAGATGAGTGAGAGTAACAATACCCCTGCAGGCAAGTGCCCTTTCATGCATGGTTCCAGAACACAGATGAGTGATCGGGGCACCGCCAATCAGGATTGGTGGCCAAACCAACTCAACCTTAAAATCCTGCATCAGAACGCTCCTCAGATCAGCCCACTGCCTGAGGGTTTTAGTTATGCCAATGAATTTAAAAAACTCGATCTGTCCGCCCTGAAGCAGGATCTCTATGATCTGATGACCGACTCTCAGGAATGGTGGCCGGCTGACTATGGGCATTACGGCCCGTTCTTTATCCGTATGGCATGGCACAGTGCAGGCACCTACCGTATCGGCGATGGCCGTGGCGGCGCCGGTTCTGGCTCACAACGTTTTGCCCCGCTGAACAGCTGGCCGGATAACGGCAACCTCGACAAAGCTCGCCGACTGCTGTGGCCCATCAAACAGAAGTACGGTAACAAAATATCCTGGGCCGATCTGATGATTCTGACGGGCAACTGTGCGCTGGAATCGATGGGCTTTAAAACCTTCGGCTTTGCCGGTGGGCGTGAAGATATCTGGGAACCGGAAGAGGATGTCAACTGGGGCGCAGAACAGGAGTGGCTGGACAACAAACGTTACAGCGGTGAGCGGGATCTTGAAAATCCGCTGGCCGCAGTACAGATGGGCCTGATCTACGTTAACCCTGAAGGTCCGGATGGTAATCCTGACCCACTGGGTTCTGCCCGTGATATCCGCGAGACATTCGCCCGAATGGCGATGAATGATTATGAAACCGTCGCGCTGACCGCTGGCGGCCACACCTTCGGTAAAACCCACGGTGCCGGCGACCCGGAAAATGTCGGCCCGGAACCAGAAGCCGCCGGAATTGCCGAGCAGGGATTAGGCTGGATAAACAGCATGGGCAGCGGTAAAGGGGTTGATACCATCACCAGTGGACTGGAAGGCGCCTGGACGCCAACGCCAACTCAGTGGGACAACAGCTATTTTGATACTCTGCTGGGCTATGAGTGGGAACTCACCAAAAGCCCCGCCGGTGCGCAGCAGTGGACGCCAATAGATGCCGCAGCGAAAGATACGGTTCCCGATGCACATGACCCGTCAAAACGTCATGCTCCCATGATGTCGACCGCGGATATGGCGATGCGGGAAGATCCTGATTACCGCAAAATATCTGAACACTTTCACAACAATCCAGATGAGTTTGCCGATGCCTTCGCCCGTGCCTGGTACAAACTGACCCACCGGGATATGGGCCCCCTCTCCCGCTACCTCGGTTCTGAAGTGCCTGCAGAGGAACTGATCTGGCAAGACCCACTGCCAGCGGTGGACCATGAACTGATCCACAACCGGGATATTGTGGTATTGAAAGGGGAGCTGCTTAAGTCGGGCCTGTCGATATCGCAACTGGTATCCACCGCCTGGGCTTCAGCGTCCACCTTCCGCGGCTCAGATATGCGTGGCGGGGCTAACGGTGCCCGCATCCGCCTGGCACCGCAGAAAGACTGGGAAATTAACCAGCCTGCAGAGCTTGCTACAGTACTGGATACACTGGAAGGCATTCAGTCTCGATTTAATACTGCCCAGTCCGGCAACAAAAAGGTGTCAATGGCTGACCTGATCGTACTGGGTGGTTGTGCCGCTATTGAGGAAGCGGCTATTGCTGCCGGTCAACCCGTTACCGTGCTGTTCAAACCGGGGCGCACTGATGCAACCCAGGCGCAAACCGACATTGAGTCCTTTGCTCCACTGGAACCCGCCGCGGATGGTTTCCGTAACTACCAGAAAGCCCGCTACAGTGTGTCAGCAGAAGAGCTGCTGATCGACAGAAGTCAACTACTAACGCTCACGGCTCCTGAGATGACTGTCCTGATTGGCGGCCTGCGGGTACTGGGGGTCAATAGCGGCAATGTTCAGCATGGTGTCTTTACCCAGCGTCCGCAAACGCTGTCCAACGACTTCTTTATCAATCTATTGGATATGGCGACCCGGTGGAAAGCCACCTCTGAAGATGAAGAACTGTTCGAAGGTTATGATCGCAGCAGCGGAGAGCTGAAGTGGACCGCAACCCGGGTTGATCTGGTATTCGGTTCCAACTCACAACTGCGAGCCATTGCGGAGGTCTACGCTCAGAGCGATGCCCGGCAGAAGTTTGTCACCGACTTTGTCTCGGCCTGGAATAAAGTAATGAATGCTGATCGCTTTGAGCTTAACTAAACCGTTAATCAGACCCGGTAAATAATTATTTAACACTAAAGGGCGCACGCCTCATGGGTGCGCCTTTTCATATTCCCTGCCTCAACTTTTTACTCCGTCTTAACACCCGACTCGACACCCCTCTGTAATATTTAACACAATTCCCAACGATACACAGAGCCTTATCAGCGCCACCAACTCACTACCCCTTCCGTGATATGGCCCTTAGTGACACCCGGACGTAAGCTCTGAATAGATTTAAATAGAAATTGTTTTGGTTATAAACAGCTTTAGATCTGAAAAATATAATAATCCAAAGGAGTTACAACCTGATGAGCAAAAAATACCCTTTAAAGTCTGCCCTGGCTTGTGCAAGTGTTATCGCCACATTAGTCAACGGTGGAAGTGTGAATGCCGCATCGACAGTTGACCCATTGGTTGCAGCAGTAGGCCCTGTATCAGATGTACCGGTTGCCGTTCAGAACACCCGCTGGGCAATGTTACAACCTTACTTCAATACACTAAGCTTTCGCAGCATGGACAGGCTGTTTACTACCCGCAAAGTAACTCACTCAGGCATACCCAGCCCACTATCCCGCACCGACAAGCCGCTAAACTTCAACTATCAGTTTAATGGCGAGAGCTACACTCCGGATCAGTTCCTCAACAGAACCTACACCAATGCGTTATTGATTATGAAAGACGGTAATATCGTCTATGAGAACTACCGCAACAACAGCGATGCCCAAAGCCACTTTATGGGCTGGTCAATGACTAAATCACTCACCTCCATCCTGATCGGCTGTGCTCTTGAGGAGGGTCGAATTAAGTCGCTGGATGACGATATTAGCGACTACCTGCCTGAACTCAAGGAGGGTGCATACAACGGCGTTACTATCCGTCAGGTGCTGGGCATGCGTTCCGGCGTGGATTATGAAGAACGCTATGACTTCGAAAACCCTGGTCTGGCAGCCCGCAACCATATTCTCGCACTGGTGAAGAATGTTGCCCGCTTCGTCGAGCCGGCCAAAACCATCAAACGCGCCCATAAACCGGGTGAAGTTTTCGCCTATAAAACCATCGACACTGCAGTGCTTGGTCTGCTGATTGAACGTGTTTCAGAGGGCGGCACCATCGCCTCCTATATGACCAAACATCTGTGGGAACCCCTGGGCGCAGAGTCTGACGGTTTCTTCATCATGGATGGACAGCCCGATGTAGGACGGGAGTTTAATGGCGCAGGCTACAATGCCACAATGAGAGATTACGCCCGTATTGGCAAGATGATGCTGAACGAAGGACAGATTAACGGCAAACAGATTGTCTCACCTGAGTGGGTAAAACTCTCAACAAAATCGGTAGGGCCCGAAGACCGTGACGGTGGCCCCGGTGGTTATGGCTACCAGTGGTGGACCGTTGCTGACAGCGACGCCTATACAGCGATTGGTCTACAGGGACAGTTTATCTTCGTCGATCCGACCAGCAACACCGTGATCGTCAAACTAAGCTATTTTCCACCCGGTGATGATACCGAGCTAACCAATGAATCAGTTTCATTTTTTACTGCGGCTGCCGCATGGAAACCGGAATAAACTGCTAGCCTGAAACGCCAGCAGAAATGATAAAGAGGCGGCGTTGATCGGTTGTAGCTATATAAACACCGATTGCTGCCTCTTTTACTTTTCAGACTATTTCATGCCGACGCCGGTTTCGACCTATGAGAAGTGAATTGCCGAGATTAGCACGCTCTCTTCCCCCAGCACCCAGGTTTTATGCCCGCGACCGGTGGTATCGTCAAGCAACACAACATCCCCCGCTTTACAGATAAACCGCTCTCCATCGCCCACCTCAAACTCACAGCAGCCCGACATCAGAATCAACCATTGCCTTACAGGTGTGGGGTGCCAGTCACCATGCCATGCGGCAGGTAGTTCCAGAAACACTGAGCTATCAGCTTTAGTCAGTGCCGTAGTATTCAGCGAGGCAGCGGGTGGCGCGTAGTGTATCGATTTAAGTTCAATCGACTCTTTTCTACAGTGAGAACATCCATCTGCATCGGCAAATATCCGTATATACTCAATACTGCTCATAACCAGCTCTCCATATTGAATGAATGCGTGCATCCTGACGCACTTAATTGACACATACAACTATACCTTAGTGTTCTGCCGACACTCATGATCCCGGTGCGTTAAACGTTATTTTTCAGTGAACGCGAGGCGCACCCCGAGGCCACAATAAATACCGCCAACCACCCGATCCTGCCAGCGTAACACCAGTGGATTGCGCTGCAGAAAACGGCTCACCTGCCCGGCGCTAACCGCCACCAGAATCGTCGTCAGCAGCCCCATTAGCACGAACAGTAAACCAAGAATAATCAGCTGCAAGCCCACTGAGCCATTTGTCGGGTTAACAAACTGCGGCAGAAACGCGAGAAAAAACATTGCCGATTTAGGGTTGAGAATCTCCAGCACAATCGCCTGCCGGAAAGCGGTTTTTGCATTCAGAGAGGGGGCGGCTAGCACAAGACCCGTATCGGCTCGCTTCAAAATAGCCTTCACCCCCAGATACACCAGATAGGCCGCTCCCATATATTTAACAATGGCAAACAGCAGCGCTGAAGCCAGCACGATAGCAGAGATTCCCACCACCGCTAACAGCGTATGCACCAGATCACCGGCAGCAATACCCAAACCGGTAGCCATTCCCACCCGGGTACCCGAACGGGTGGCTCGCGCAAGCGTCAACAACACCGCAGGCCCCGGAATAAAAACAAACCCCAGCAGGATTGCCAGATAGGTCAGCAGTGTCGTTTGATCGATCATTCTTACACCTTCATTGTCGAGCTTAAATTTCAGAGCTTATTTTTAACAGCTTATTTTTAATGAGCTTACTTTTCACAGCTAAATCGTCGCAGCAAAGATATCACCCCTGATAGAAACCCATTATCAACTATCACAGAGTAGCCTACGTCAGAGGTACAAGGCCCTTAGATCAGAGCGTGTAAGCTCCGAGTTTGTAAGGTCCGAGCTTGTAAGGTCCGAGCTTGTAAGATCAGGGCCTGTAAGAAAAGCGCTTCGATACTGACTCATCTCTCCTGACCTCGATATACCACTCAGGCTTCATCTCATCGAAATCAGATCGAATATTCGATGGCAGATAGCTTGCAGAATCGAGAACAAAAGCCTGATTTTCATCACGCTGAAAAACAACCCAGTGCCAAAAGCTCTTCCCTGCATCCTGATGATGTTTGATGGACAGCAGCGCCATATCAGGCAGCTTACTCCAGGACTCAAAAGGGATCTCATCAGCGGATGTATCAACACCCGAATGTGACAGCAATCGTCTTACATACTGAGTGTCAGACCAAAGGGCTTTATCTGCAGCATAGATACCCATAGCGTTTGCGATGGCCTTCATCTCTGCGTAACTCTTTCCCAGGATATTCGCAACAGAGGCGATTCCACATCCGGTCGGTTCTTCCTGTACGACGGGTTTAAGCACGCTTGCCTCCCTGAATAGTCTTATCGATAAAGTTATTTAGTTCAGTCACCGAGCGGATCACGTAGAGCGTTTTATTAACCGCGAGTTTATCCAGCCGCTCCATAAAAGCCTGATTCCAGAACCCCGGACACAGTCTTAACGTTTTGTAGCTTTGCAGCGTCCCCTTAAACACGGAGCTTCCCTCTGGCCAGCCTTCTGGTCTGACAACCAGGCCCTTCAAAAGCCGCTTTGTCACCAGCCAGTAACTGGTAAGATAGGGCAGATCGATGTAGATCAGAGTATCGGCGGTCTCCAGTCGTGTATAAAAGGATGCTATCGGGCCAAATCCATCAATGATCCAGCGATCAGACGACAGGGCTTTGTCATGCGCTTCATCGAATGTTGTACGATCAACCAGCTCACCACTTTTCTGATACACCATTAAATCCAGCTGATATAGCGGTATACCCGTGGCTGATGCCAGCGCTTTACTCAATACAGATTTGCCGCTGCCCGGTTTACCAAAAACAGCTATTTTATTCACACTACCTCCTTAACACAGATAATTCCCATGAGGCAGAAACAGAAAACCCACCTCTTGGGTGGGTTTGAAAAATTGTACGCGCAACAACCATCCCACCATTCCTAAAGAATGATGATAAATCGTACTGCCTGCTGCTTAAGGTTCGTTTTCATGGTTTTATCGTTATATACAAGACATTAATTGTCAATCGAAACCTGAACGACCAGGGCTCGCACAGCATCGGCCAAAATCAACAAACCTGCCCCTTCTGATTGAAAGAGCCGCCGCTAAAACGCGCTTCGCCCTTGCTGGTGGTTCGATGCCACTGCGTCGTTTTCCAGGAAAATGACCTAGGTTGGGATGAGGTACGAATCCCAACATGATACAAAGCCTGACAAACACTTCATACATTCAGATCAACTGCTCTGATTCGAGGTAACGTCAACAGGAGTTCAGCACAGAGTGCCGCCCGTTAGTCTGTCAAGCCTGAAGCGGGCGGCACTCTGTGCATGTTAAAATGCATTACTCATTTATTCTCGTTAGTTCTACCCCATCAACGGTCATTTTCCAGATACCCTCAACTTCGTGAGGGGGTTCTGAAACGTCAAATGTCGTAGTCATAAAAAGCACCCCAACCACAAAATTATTACCGATAAACTCTTTTAAAGGGCCATTCACAGAGGATGAACCACCACCTTCTAAGCGTTTATAGGCAACAGTTCCGTCCGCAAGGATTAACAATCCCATTTGGTTGCTCTGCCATTCGCCAACATAATCCAACCGGTCTTCTGGTAGCGGTTTAGCACAACCCGATAGTAGTAAAATAACTGCAACAAGCGATATGAACTTCTTCATCTATAAGATCCAACAGGTTTAGGGGAGTTAAAAACTAGCTTGAAATAAGCTTGAGCAAAGATGAGGCGCTGTCGTATATCTACAGGGGATTTTGGAAATGATGATTAATAGGTTCATTCTTACTCATGCTCCCTGAGTAATTACTTCGCACTTATCCTTTGCTGCTCAATGCTTACATACTAAACGGTAGGTGAAAAGGGGAAAATCACAATGACTCAAGCCAATTTAAAAAATTGAGCCATCTAAGATTTCGCACAGAAGCACGGCATGAATAAATCAAATTCTCTGTTTGGCCAGACCGCTGCTTTGCGGCCGGATAGTGGTTAGACGCGACTGCGTGGCGTGCTAGAAAAAACGTTTATTCGGTGGGTTGGAACACCACAGTCTCTTGTTAGGTATCGCGAATATCACGACAAAAAAACGACTAAAATATAGAAAAGCATATTACCGACAGCAAGGGCTAATATGACGAGAAACAACCGGGCTAAAATTCTTACAAAAAAATGCCTTCGCTTTGAAAGAGTGCCAAATGACTCAGTTATCGTAAATAATAGTAGTGCAATGTGTGCAGCAACCCCACTTACGAGATAGAAGAAATTTATTTCTAAACTAGATCCAATAGCAGTTAATGCCAATGCACATATAAATACTGCTAACAGAACCGGTCGTGCTCGTATCAATGCTTCCATCTTAAATACGGGTGTTCCCCTTAACATGCTTACACTGCATATTTCTCTCCTTGGCGATCTAATAGCTAAATATTCGAAAAGGCACTTGAGGAAAATAGGACAGCGTGTCGTCTATCTGCAGACAATCTTCGACATGAGCATTAATCGGATTCATTCTCACTCTGACTCCCTGAGATGACTCGTTCTTATCCTTGGTTGACCAATACTTGCACAGAAAACGTTAGTATAAAAGAACATCGAGCCACGGTTTTGACTCTTTTCCCATCTTTCCCTAACCGATCAAGCAACGACACCCGAGCGACGAGCAAGTCACGCTCTTTGTGACGTTCGAGCTACGAAAAAAGGCTTTTATGCTTTATCTAGCAAGTGGCGAAGCCACGTCTAACCACTAGCAACTGCTTTTAAGCTATACTCCCCCCTTCTCTCCTTTTGATACCTTCCTGAGCCTCTATGCCATTTTCAAACCTTGGATTATCCGCCCCGCTTCTATTAGCCATTAAAGAGCTGGGATATACCGCCCCGACCCCTATCCAGAAGCAAGCGATTCCCCTCATTCTTGCGGGTAAAGACCTGATTGCCACTGCACAAACCGGTACCGGTAAAACAGGTGCGTTTGTGCTGCCGATATTGGAGTTATTTAACCAGGAGCGGATATTGCGGGGGAAACGCATCCGGGCGCTGATTCTGACCCCGACACGGGAGTTAGCCATCCAGGTGGCGGCCAATGTAGCTGAGTACAGTAAACATCTTAATCTCAGTTCTCTGGCCGTGTATGGCGGTGTTGATGCCGAGCCACAAAAAGAGCGTTTAATCGAAGGCGTCGACATCTTAGTCGCGACACCTGGCCGACTGCTGGATCTGGCCCACCAGCGGGCGCTGCATTTTGATGAACTGGAAGTACTGGTGTTAGATGAAGCCGACCGTATGGTGGATATGGGCTTTGTCGGGGATATCAATAAGATCATCGATCGCCTGCCCAACGTCCGTCAGAACCTGCTGTTTTCGGCCACCATGTCCGATGACGTGCGTGATATCGCCGATAGTTTTGCTGATAGTAAAGTGAGCAACCCGGCCGTTGAGATTTCGGTTTCACCGAAAACCAAAGCCGCAGCCACGATCAATCAGTGGTTAATCACCGTCGATAAAGACACTAAATCCGCACTGCTAAGCCACCTGATTAATGAGCAGCAGTGGGATCAGGCTCTCATTTTTATCGAGAAGAAGCACGCTGCGGCCAAACTGGTCGTCCAGCTGGCTAAACGCGGTATTGTTGCCGAAGCCATTCATGGTGACAGAAGCCAGGCGATGCGTGAAAAGATTCTCGCCGATTTCAAATCGGGCGAACTAAAATATCTGGTGGCCACCGGAGTCGCTGCCCGGGGCTTGGATATTGGTGAACTGAGTCGCGTGGTAAATTACGACCTGCCATTCAAACCAGAAGATTATATCCACCGCATCGGCCGTACCGGACGTGCCGGAGCCACCGGTGAAGCAATATCCTTTGTCGCCATGGGCGATTTTAAAAACCTCTGCGCCATTGAAAGCCGCTTAGATCAGCTAATCGAGCGAAAAGAAATTGAAGGTTTTCCAGTTAGAAAAGAGGTACCTATCTCTGTGCTGAACTTTGTCCGCACCAGCAAACCACCGATGCCTAAAAGCTCATCAAAAACAGCCTCATCAAAACAACCCTCATCAAAAAAAGCCCCGTCACAAACCAGAGGTAAAACACCCAGCAAAACCTCAACCGATAAAGACGAGAACCGACCCAACAAACATATCTGGGGTTAATTGAAAGAACTTGATGCCTGCACAAAAAAAGAGCGCTTAAGCTGTTACACCTGAGCGCTCTTTTTTCTTTTTCTGTAAAGTTGCATAGCGACATTCCAGCCACGAACAAGTCGCAATCTTTGTGACGATCGAACAACGAGCCACGGCTTTTCCTAGCAAGTGGCGCAGCCACGTCTAACCACTAGCCACTGCTTTTAGAAGCGCAGCGACTGCTCTTACCCCCTCAATATCATCCGGGTAAATATTGATTTTTGGTACAGATGTGCAGGGATTTTGCTTTCAATCTGGGCATGGAGTGCTGGCAGTTTTGACCAGTGAACGCCTTGTTTATGATGATGCGCTGTATGGTATCCGAGATTGCCGGTGAGACGATTGAACAACGGGTCGAGGTTGTTGTAGGACGCTTCAAATTCGTTTTGCGTATCCAGGCCTGAATGGTGCTCGTAGGTGACATAAGCGGTAAACAGCAGGCTAGTGATCATTGGCAGGACAAATAGCATCAAGCCTGCTACCGGTTTATACCAGACCAGCACGGCTACAACCGTAAATGTGATCGCGGTAAATATCAGAAAGGGGGATAGCTGTTTAGGGTATTTTATCCCTACTTTATAACCTCGTGTATAGGCGGTCACAGCGACATTTAGCGTATATTCGATGACTCCCATCCGGGTTCCGTCTTTACGCTTCCAGCGGCTCTCATCTCTCTCTTGATCAAGAAAGTTAAGATGGTGTCCCAACACATGGTGCAGACGCCAAAGGTGCGTGGTTACACCGGTGTGTAAGGCATAGGCGAATTCTAAACCACGATTAAGGAATGCATGTCTGAAGGTAAAGAGGTGTTGGTGGTGGTGATTCCAGGCACAGATGACGCCCTTTGGCAGTAACATCAACAGATAATAGCCGCAAAAGACGGCCATACTATCGAGTGTAAAATAGAGTATAAAGTCTATAAGGGTCAGCATCAGAACAATAAAGACAGGCCAGCGATCTTCTTTATATCTGAATCTGGTCAAGCTGCTTCGTTTTTCAGGCATGGTTTAACACTTAACTATCCAGTAAAAAAGCAATACATATCAGCATATTGGAGTACGTCTACCGCGTCCTTTCCTATTGCCTGCACTTTTTATAGTATTTCGATAACCTGCAGTCCTGCGGCCACCACAAAAATCAGATCAGGATTTATCGTCTACAAAGAATAAGATGTTTAGTACCAATGATCTGCAGACAAAAAACCGATAGAAACATAAAGCAAAAACAGGAGGCTGTATATAACCAAATAGAGGGCATTCAGTAAGACACCCTTTGCAATGACCTGCAATACAGCAGCAACTCAGCGCTCTTAATCTTTTTCGAGCAAGTCGCGCAGCGACGTCTAGCAAGTGGCGAAGCCACGTCTAACCACTAGCAACTGCTTTTAAAAGCTCTTCATTCGTTGGATATTTCTCGAGCAACTCGACCAGCTTTCTGGCACCCTCTTCCGGTTTAAGGTTGACAAGACTGCGCCGCAAAGCCCTGACAACCTGTAGATCTTTCGGATTCAGCAGCAGCTCTTCACGACGGGTACTGCTTTTGGCAATATCCAGCGCGGGAAAGATCCGCCGGTTGGCCGCTTCGCGGGATAAAACAACCTCCATGTTACCGGTGCCCTTGAACTCCTCAAAGATCACCTGATCCATGCGGCTTCCGGTATCAACGAGGATGGTTGCCAGAATCGTCAGCGACCCACCATTCTCAATCTTACGAGCCGAGCCAAACAGTTTACGGGGTATCTCCAGGGCTCTTGCATCTACCCCGCCTGACATGGTGCGTCCGCTGCTTCTCTGCTCGGCGTTATGCACCCGTGAGAGCCGGGTGAGTGAGTCGATCACAATCATCACATCGTGACCTTCACCCGCCTCTCTGCGGGCTCTGTCAAGCAGTTGATCCGCCACCCTGACATGATGAGCATAACTTTCATCAGAGGATGAGGCGTGTACTTCTGCCGACACGCTACGCTTAAAATCAGTGACCTCTTCCGGCCGCTCATCAATGAGCAGCGCATACAGCTTTATGTCGGGATAAGCCTGACCCACTGACTGACAGAGATGTTTTAACAGAGTTGATTTACCCGAGCCTGGCGGTGCAACGATCAACCCCCGCTGTCCCAGGCCTATAGGCGTAATCAGATCCATCGCGCGCATAGAAAGTTGCTGAGAGCCCGCTTCCAGCCGAAGACCAGGGGACGGATGGATAGCAACACCATTTAAAAAACGCTTTTGCGGGTCACCATCAAATTGATCCTTGAGCACCTCGTTTACCGGTGTGACCTCTTGATTTTTTTTCGCCTTCAAACTCAGTGTTTTTCTCGTCATAGTATCGGTTTATCGCTCTGGAGAATTAAGTATTTTTCTGTCAATTTACCGTGGTCGAACGGTAGCCAAACGAAGCTTTCTTTGCGACTGGCTTAGCAATGGCTTTTTATCTGTGGCCCCTGTGTTCACAGTGGTGTTTCCTAGCAGCAGCTGACATGTGATTTATCAAAATGGTCACTGAGGAAGTGAGTTATGACAAATGCTCAACTGAAAGTGTTTCAACTTCGGCCAGAGTTAAGCTGCGCCAGTGGCCCTCTTCAATATCCAGTTCCAGACTGCCGATCTGCTGACGGTGCAGCGATTTAACCCGGTTGCCAATCGCAGAGAACATCCGTTTCACCTGATGAAAGCGCCCCTCTGTCAGGGTTAAAAACACATTATAGGGGTCAATAATCTGTAATGTCGCCGGAAGCGTCAGATTTGATTCACCCTGAAGCAAAATGCCCTCGGCAAAACGCTGTGCCGCGTCCGGTGATATGGGTTTAGACAACAACACCTTATACACTTTTTCGCACTTATTGCTGGGTGAAGTCAGATTAAAAGACCAGTGTCCATCATCGGTCACCAGCACCAGGCCAGTTGTATCGGCATCCAGGCGCCCGGCAATGTGTAGCTCACTAACGCTATCAACATCAAGAAGATTGAGTACCGAAGGATATTTCTCATCGACGTTTGAGCAGATCATATCGACAGGCTTATGCAGCATAAAATAGCGGAATGGTCTGGGGGTAAGACTATGACCATCCAGGGTCACAACACTGTTCTTGTGAGCCTGATAAGACACCTCAAAAACAACCGTTTCGTTGACAATAACCCGACCAGTTTCTATCAGCATCAGCGCTTCAGCCAACGTATAGTGGGTGCTTTTACAGATAAATTTATCTAACCGCATGACATCGTTTAATACCTGCCGCTTCTATCATGTTTAAAAGAGATCTCTGAGTACAAAAAAGAGCGCCAAAGCGCTCTTAATCTTTTTCTGGCCAGTGGCGAAGCCACATCTAACAACCGCTGTTAAAGAGACAGATCCCGGTTGCTCGCTTTGATAAACTCTTGCTTAAGCTCTTCGAAGGTATGCACCGCCGGGAACTGCGGGAACTCATCAATAACATTCTGTGGTGCATGGAACAGTACACCCGCTTCTGCCTGAGTCAGCATCGTGGTGTCATTGTAGGAATCACCCGCCGCGATAACACGGTAGTTCAGCAGTTGAAACGCACGCACGGACTGACGCTTAGGATCTTTCTGACGCAGAGTGTAGTCGGTAATACGACCGTTCTCATCCACTTCCAGCTTATGACACAACAGTGTTGGATTACCCAGTTGCTTCATCAGCGGTGCGGCAAACTCGTAGAACGTATCGGACAGAATAACCACTTGAAAACGCTCACGCAGCCAGTCGATAAACTCACGGGCACCTTCCAGCGGGGAGAGACGATCGATGGTTGCCTGAATCTGTGGCAGTGTCAGGCCGTGTTCATCCAGAATACGCAAACGCTGTTTCATCAGCACGTCATAGTCAGGAATATCACGGGTAGTCGCTTTAAGCTCTTCAATTCCGGTTTCTTCAGCGAAAGCGATCCAGATCTCAGGGATCAGTACACCTTCCAGGTCAAGACATGCGAGTTCCACAAGCGACTCCTGTGTTTTTAGTTATTTAGCAAAAAACGCTATCAAATGATGTGCGGCAGATTCTACCGGAATGACACACTGCTCAACAAGTAGATATAGGCAGTGATACTACCTTTTAGGTCGTTCATTCAAGGAGTTGATATAACGCAAGTAATCTCGTCATTGAGCTTAATTTCGCTAGAGACATAACACTCTCATCCCTAAAATGGCTATTTCATTTATTCAGGAGCGATCTTTTATGGATCAGGCAGCCAATACCGACCGCTAAGTCAGTTTTTGTGGCATTGAATGCGATAGCTGGGCAATAGCGCTGGTCAGTGAACTCAAAGAGACGCTGGAGACAGGCGGGAGTGCTCAGTGGCAACAGTATTTTGCCATGAAATTTGAAGAGCAGGCCCGAATGAAACATGACGATCTGTTCTTTGTCAGTGCACAGATGAACAATCTCTACAGTTTTTTTGAAGAGCTTGATAATCAGGAGGCTTTGCAGCTTCTGTGGAAGCTGGAACAGGAGTGTTGCTGATCAGCCCCTGTAGTTTACAAGACTATAATCTATATGCTGCCCAGAGTGGTGCCCACGGCAAACAATATCAATTGGCTGACCAGCACCAGTAAAATAATATCCGGCCAGATATCTGCATCACTGAACTGTTTTAACAGATAAAACAGTACAATAATTGATAGCACCCAGCCAAATGAGGGTATCAGCGATACTAGCGCTGCCCCGCCTGCGGCGATAAGTGTATGTGAAAAATTCAGATGAACCGCGGTAATCTTACTGGCAATCCATAAAATAGCGCCGGTAATAACCGCATTCAGCACAACCACAAAAATTATCATGTCCATTTGAAGCACTGCCTCCTCAATATCCTTTTGAAAACTGAGCAATATTTAAAACCCCTATCTCCACAGATCAAGCGTTTTAATGTTACTCAACAAACCAGTCAGCAGCATCCAAACCGCTTTCCATGAAACCAAGTTTTATCGGATACTCATGTCCACACCCTGTAACCATCCATAGTTCTCGCCAACGTCTGGCGCCAACTTCGCCAACCGGCATCGCCGTAATGTAGGGAGTGAAATTTTCAGGACGGCTACAGCCTTGTCCCGCAACTTTAGCTGCAACACCTATCATGGCATCATGAATGAGTGTTTCGCTTGCAAGACTACCCGCCTGAATGACTCCTTCAGGTAACAGATCGGTTGCATAAACAGATTGAATTAAACACGTAGACAATACACAGAGATGTAAAAATTTCATGGCAATTCCTTTTACCAATAAGAATGAATCATTGGTTAAATGACTCATTTAATATAACCAGGGATGATTAAAGCCCAACAATAATCTTTTGATAACCCCTTAAGGTCAAGGGGTTTCTTGCCATTTAGCTGCTGCATAATCGATAAAAGCACGCACAACCGGCTGCTGATAACTGCGTGACAGATAGACCGCCCAAACGGCCTGTTGGGCTAAATCAAAACACTCAGGTAGTGCGATTAACTCCCCGGACTTAAGATAGTCTGCCGCTAAATCTTTCGGCAGACGGGCAATGCCCATCCCCGCTTTCGCGGCTTCCACCAGAGTCACGGCATCATTAACCCTGAGGGGCCCGGAAACGTCAACGTCTTCGCCATTGGGAAATGCCCAGACATGCTGATTAATATGCACCAGACAGCGGTGTTGAGTGAGATCACGTAACTGCTGTGGCACACCGTTTAACTCTAAATAGCCAGGTGAGGCACAGACAACCATACCCACATTCAGCAACCTTCGGGCGATCAGATTTTCATCCGGCAGACGGGTATATCGCAGCGCAATGTCGACTCGTTCCTCCACCAGTTGTGCATTTTTATCCGACAGCAACAGTTGAAAACTCACTTTAGGGTGGATCTGACTGAAGTCCGCAATTATGGGTAATAACTGTGTTTGCCCCAGGCCGATCGGCGCAGCAATACGGATATCACCCACCAGCTCACGGGAATGCAGATGAGCGTTGCTCTCCAGCTCAGCCGCGTCATTCAAAATACGCTCACATATTTTTAGCGCATCTTCACCTGCCGTTGTCAGGCTCACTCTGCGGGTCGTTCTGTGTAACAGCCGAATCTGTAACCAGTCTTCAAGTTCCTGCACGTCCCTTGTCACCCGGATACGGGGAACATCCAGCCGTTCAGCAGCCCGGGTAAAACTACCCACCGATGCGACCTCGACGAAACTGCGCATCGCCTCGAGTTTACTCATAGATTAGTTCTCATAATGATACAAACATATTCAATATAACTTATTTATCAACGTAAACGTAATCAATAGACTAGTCATATTCGTTAATAAACAGCTTTAAACCTGAGGAGAATTAATATGAAACTTGCGATTTTAGGTGCCACTGGCTGGATCGGTTCAACAATTACGGCTGAAGCGCTGTCACGCGGACATGAGATTATCGGCCTGGCGCGGGATATTAATAAGCTGCCTGAAGCGATCACTTCAAAGCGCAGCTACGACATCCAGGGTGACAACTCGCTGAAAGATGCAATCGCCGGAGCGGATGCCCTGATCGTTGCCATTGGCGGGCGCGCTCTCGATAATCATGAAATCGTCGCCGCTACCGCGCAGAAAATGCTGACAGAACTGGCTGACACAGATATTAATCAGTTAATCTGGGTGGGTGGTGCAGGATCATTAGAAGTAGCACCGGGTGTGGCGCTGCTATCAGCACCGGGCTTTCCGGAAGAGTACAAAGCTGAAGCTATCGCGCAGGGTGAAGCGTTAGCCGTTTTCAAAAACAGCAATACATCTGTCAACTGGCATTACGTCAGCCCCGCTGCAGAGATTTTTCCGGGTGAAAAGAGCGGTCACTATCGTGTCGGGGGTGATCAGCTACTGGCGGATGCTGAAGGTAACAGTAAGATCAGTGTCCAGGATTACGCCTCAGGACTGCTGGATGAAGTGGAATCTGGCGCCCACCCGCAACAGCGGATCGGCCTGGCATACTGAGCGCGTCTCTTTGAAAGCAGTTTTATGATAGGCGTAAAACTGCTTCAGTTAAGTGCGCCCTGAATTCCGGCAATCATCGCGACATAGCCAAAAGATATCAGCTTACTAACGGGTATCAGCAAAATGATATTCGACCAGATTCCGCATCGCTGAACCGCTTAAGCCCCTTCCAGAGGCGCCTTATGCTCTGATGTAACGGAGTTTATCTCTCCGGCCTCCTGCCTCAGATACCCTGCTGCTTCTTCATCCTTCTGCATCAGCGCGTTCTGCATAGGAATCGCTCTGGACTGCTGATTGATCCCATGAATCTGCGAGGCATTACGCAGATCTCTTTCGCTGGTAATAGATGCAATCGATTCCCGATCTTTGAGAAAACCAATGACATCATCTTTGATACTCTTCAGTTCCGCATCATTTTTATGCATCTCTAAAATGTAACGGGGGTGTTCAAGGTTGCGCATACCGGTGCCAGCAAAGGTGCTGGATACCATACGACAAACAATCACCCAGGGAGTGATACTGGATCGCACCAGCACATTTTCTGAACGGGTAGAATCATGGATACCGGTACCTGTGGAGATTTTAGACTCAGTGAAAGTGCCTTCAATTTTCAGGTATATCAAATTACTTTCAAACAGCATCTCCGCGAAGAAAAGATGCGCTGAATTCGCCAGAATGCGGGCAAAAGCACGAATCAGCATTCCTGCGATAAACAGATGGAAGATCGTTCCGGCAAACTCCGAGATCATCGCTACATCTGCCTGAGGCATATTGCGGGAAAGCTTGTTAAATCCAGTCCCCTGAAAATAGGCATAAGCATCACCAATAGTGAAGGCCAGTAAAACCGTCAGTATAGCGGCAACGACAAACAACGTATGTCCGGTGATAAGGCTGATTAATCGTGCCAGATTAAAAGCATTACCAAGCTTCATCGCTTTAAAACGAGGCTGAATCTCCTGAATCATCTCACCAAAGAATTTACCCTTACCCTCAACCTGTTCATCCAGAGTCGGCTCTAACTCCTGATATACCCGGTTAGGAACCTCTTTATAGCGGCGGTTGGCCATCACCAGATTATCAAGATTAATGAAAATCTCATTCGGGTGAACCGACTCCTGCCAGTTTTCCCGCAACTCAGACACTTCAACCTTAGGATCGGCATAGCTCATCCGCTGACGCAGCATGATCGTGGCAATCACCGTCACTATCGCCGCTCCCAGCAGAATACTCAGCAGGTAGATCAGCGTATGTGGCACCGGCAGGAATGCCAGATACTGATTGAGCTGAGCCACTGACATCTCAGATGAATTCAACGCTGAACCTAAGCCTAAGCCCACCACGACGGGCAGCAGGATTGCACCACTGATTATTTTAACCAGCTCGGCACTTCCCATGCTGGAGATGGACCGGTCAGCCATCCGATTAATCGACTTGCCGGCGGCCCGCCAGGTCAATATAAGGTAGAGCGTCAGAACAACGGAATAGACCGGAAAAGCATACGCCCCGACTTCACCCGCAAATCCCGCTAACGAAACGAACGCGGCGAAGGCATAGGCGATCAATGCCACCAGCGTTTTAATCCAGGCACCAAATAATCGTTGAGCCAGATTTCTGACCGGATAAGGCATATAGGTCAACCGGGGGAAAATACTGTGCGCTAACCGACCAAGAATTCCCTGAGGTTCAATGAATGTAGCGTTTTTGCGGCCAACCAGCATCTCCGTCAGATCTTGTTTACTATACGCGAGATAAGCCGCTTCTTCCCTGGCGGTACTGGCCTCTGAACGGCTGTAATTGTGCGCCAGTGAAGTTGGATGGTTACGCCCGACAAAGTAGCGCAGCAATGCAATAATACCCGCGGATGCGGTTGCAATTCCGCCGCCCAGCAGTAATAACCCAAACAGGACGATGATCCAGCCAACAGCGGCATCGGCTTTTACCGTAGATGCTGCTTCTATCAGCAGGTAGACCCCCAGAGCAGTGACAATTAAGCCACGCACAGTAGTCACTGCCCCTTCCTTTTTAAACGGATTTTTAAGCCCTAAATCAATCGATCCATAATCAAAAGCCACGTTTATCTCCTGTCAGTCAGGGCGTCCCCTGTCGCTACGATGGTTGACTCGCAAGCAAAACGAACTGTCTGTCCGGAATGGACAACAGCTATCACGGTTATTGATATTAAAATGCAGCTTCACTTCTGTGTCGCATAGCGATGTAAACAGGCTAAAGGTAGCGACACTAATGCAAAGCAACTCAATGGTTACCCTGTTAATAACGACGAAATATCTATAGAAACAAAAATCCTTTTCCAGGTGATTCCATAATGCAATGCCACCTACACAACCGTTTATTAGGTGCAAAATCACTCTAACTGGTTGTTATATTTGGAATGTTGGACGCATGATCTAATGACTTCGGGATCAGGTCAAGGAGTTTTATGAGAACAAACAGCCGGAAGGCCAGTGGTAATGGGGAGCTCTGTGAGAGCGCTCTGTGAGAGAGCTCTGAGAGAGAGTTCTGTGAGCGAATCCAATCAGGCATCGCTAACCGATGCCTGATCAAACCGTGATGACTTACGTTTTCAACAGTTGCCGTCCATCAGCTTTCCGCTTTATATTTAGGCACTACCCCTTCAATACCGACTTGCAGCCTCGGACGGTCGGCTTCAACCTCCGTTAACGCCTCAACTTCCTGCATGGTGTTCATGCTGCGAATCGCCAGATCCTGATACTGACGGGTACCGGCGGATTTCCAGTCGATCTCTTTATCGGTCAGCTCTTTGATAACGCGGGCCGGTGAACCGGCGACCAGAGTGCGTGGTGCAACCTCCATCTTTGCCTTAACAAATGACATCGCCGCGACAATAGATGACTCACCAATAATGGCCCCATCCATAATCACCGAGTTCATTCCCACCAGGGCATTCTTGCCAATAACACAGCCATGAAGCACCGCCCCATGACCAATATGACCGTCCTCTTCCACTACCGTATCGGTGCCGGGAAAACCATGCATGACGCAGGTGTCCTGCAAGTTGGCACCTTTTTTAAGCTCCAGGCGACCGAAATCCCCGCGCAAACAGGCGGCCGGTCCTACATAACAGCCGGGGCCGACAATTACGTCACCGATCAATACAGCGGTGGGATGAACATAAGCCGTTGGATGAACAACCGGGGTAATACCATCAATTGAGTAGACTTTCATAGCTGTTTTCCATATTTCTGATAACAGCTTTACCGACAGTAAAGCATTCAGACGCTACTTTAGCGGATTTCAATATACAGGAATACCCCAATATTTATTTCCGGGCAATATAGTTAACTTGTTAAATAAATTAATAGTGGCAGAATATATATCGTCACTGCCCACAATCCCCCATTCTCTGAAACAGTAGCGATTATACTTCCAATGCTTAAACCCCAGTCTACAGCGGTCATTATCACCCTTGCGTCAGTCGTTGCACTTGGCCCGTTATCAACGGATATGTATCTGCCAAGCCTGCCCGATCTCACCCGGGTTTTTGCTACATCGGTGGACCGGGTGCAGGTAACGCTGTCAGTATTTCTCTTTGGTTTTGCCTTTGCACAACTAGTCTATGGCCCGCTGGCTGATCGCTATGGACGAAAGCCGGTGATGATCGGTGGTCTGATACTGTTCTTTGTCTCCTCGGTTGGCTGTGCCGTTTCAACCTCCATAGAGGAACTGATTCTGTTCCGGTTTCTCCAGGCACTGGGCGCCTGCGGTGGCCCGGTATTGGGGAGGACGATGGTGCGGGATATCCATGGCCCGGTAAACGCAGCAAAGGTGCTCTCAATGATGGGCAGTATCATGGCACTTGCGCCTGCGGTTGCGCCGGTTATCGGTGGTTACATGGTCGCCTTGTTTAGCTGGAGTTCAACGTTTATTTTCCTCAGCGTCTACGCCATCATAGTCACTCTTCTGATTGCCTTTAAAGTACCTGAATCACTGACAGCGGAAAACCGCAGTTCACTTAAACCGTTAACCATACTCAACAACTTTGGCACGCTACTAAGGCATCGTCAGTATTTGGGCTACTCCCTGTGTTGCAGTTTCATCTTTTCAGGGCTATTTGCATTCCTCTCAGGCGCACCCTTTGTGTTGGTTGATTACTTCGGCGTAGCCGCCGAACACAGTGGCATTTTCTATGCGGTCGCCTCGTTCGGATTTTTAACCGGTACTATTATCGCTCAGCGAATTGGCTCTAAGGTGGGTATAAACGGAGTCCTGAAACGGGGAACAACTATCTCGGTCATCGCAGGTATAGCGATGCTGATACCCGCACTATTAAATATTCACTACCTCTGGATAACCACAATAACGCAGATCGTTTATATGATTGGGGTTGGCATGGTAATGCCTCAGGCAATGGCGGGCGCACTCGCACCTTTCGCCAAGATTGCCGGCACCGGCTCTTCACTGCTTGGTTTTTTACAATCGATCTGTGCTGCAACGGTGGGTATGCTGGTTGGCCACTATCACAGCGGCACACCCACCACGATGGCGGTCACTATCGCAGCGATGGCGATGCTGGCTATGGTGTCTTTCATTTTTCTCGTAAAGCCCACACCAGTCGTCAGAACACAACCTCAGGCCTGAATTGAAAAAAAATTGAGGGCTTAAATCCTTGGCTTATATTCAGGGCTTAAATTTCAATACCCACGACCGTAGCCAAAATTTTAATAAGGGTATATCCTTATTCACTTTATTTTTGGCAGACCTGACATTCTCGTCTGCCATGATGCTATCAGCATCACAATGTCTCAGCTCATATTGATAAGCTCTGATTGAAAAGCTCAGATTAAAAAGCACCCAAATAATAAGTACGATTTTGCTGGAGAATTTTATGTTGATCTACCCAAACTCATCCTGCCTTCTAGTTGTCGACATCCAGGAAAAACTGGTTCCAGCAGTGCATGAAAGTGAAGCCCTTGTCACCAATGTCCGCTGGCTGGCTGAGGTGGCAAAGCTGGCCGGTGTGCCTGTGCTTACCTCGGAACAATACCCGAAAGGACTAGGACGCACAGTGCCCGAGTTACTGGATGTACTCCCCGAAGATGGCTTTATGGAAAAGCTGCACTTCTCATGTATGGCTGATGACGCCTGTAATGCCAAGATCAACAGCATTCGTCCTAATCAGGTGGTGATTGTCGGCATGGAAGCCCATGTATGCGTAATGCAAACCGCAATTCAGATTAAACAGCAGGCCCGGGAGGTCTATGTGGTGGCCGACGCAGTCTCTTCACGTAACCCAGCAGACAAACAGGCCGCGCTGGAGCGGATGCGCCACTGCGGTATCCATATCGTCACCAAAGAGATGGTGGGTTTCGAATGGATTCAGCAGTCCGGGACCCCGGAATTTAAAGAGTTCAGTACTCGGTTTTTACGCTAACTATTGACTGACTTGTGATGAATGATAAGGGAGCCTGAGGCTCCCTTTTTGTTGCCCGCGTTATAGCTTTATCCTCTCGCTTAGATCCGTGGCAGAACCGAGAATAATGTCAACCAGACTGCGTGCTGCCGTCGACAGTGGGTAGCGTTTGCGCATCACCACACCGACAGGCCTTTGCATCACCGGGGTATCCAGTTCCCGGCAGACCGCCCCGAGTTCCCGCATCTGCTGAATACACAGAGAAGGCACCGCACTCACCCCCAGACCGGTTGCCACCATTCTGCCGATAGTTGCCAGTTGATGGGTTTCAAATTCAGGTGACACCTGCATCCCCAACTGACGCAGTTTAGCTTCGATCAGCAGACGAATACTGGAGGGCCGTTGCAAGGTAATAAAGTCATTTTTAAGCAGCGCCTGCCAGGGGATGCTGCCGCTTTCCGCCAGTGGATGATCCGCATGAACCACCGCCACAAACCGGTCATCAAACAGCGGAGTAAAGGTTAGATCTTCAGAGCGGCCCGGGTCAAAGGTAATGCCCACTTCAACCTGACCATTACGCACCATATCGACCACATCCTCCGCAATAACATCATTCACCGTAATGCTGACATTGGGATAGAGGGCGCGGTACTGGCTGATAATGCCCGGCAACAAGCTGCTGGCAAACGATGGCATCGCCGCCAGTACCACCCGTCCCCGATTAAGGGCAAAGCGTTGGTTGAGATCATCCAGTGCAGATTCACAATCATGCAGGATCTTCTGCGCCACGGGATAAAACTCCTCCCCCTCCGGCGTCAATGCAATTGCGCGGGTGGTGCGACTAAACAGCGCGCCACCCACTTCCTCTTCCAGATTTTTAATCGCAATACTCAGGGCGGGTTGAGACAGGTGCACCTGAACGCAGGCTTCAGTAAAACTCTGAGTACGGGCAACCGCAACAAAAGCTCTTAACTGCTTCAGGGTAATATTCGTCATTTTTCTGCCATCCGACCAATTTTATTCAAACGCATCTCGCCACACTTAACATGTGTTAAATTTATAAACAAAATTTATAAATAATTAAAATCATTAAATTTGCTAAATAATACCACCTATATGAGACTTAACCCATTCGCTAAACAGATATCCGGTGTTCCGGGAACGGAACGGTCCCAGCCGGGTATCTACCTCATTAAGTAGAACTTAATAACAAGAACCGAAAATGCGGAGTTGCACACATGTCGGGTTTCAATAAAGTTGTAAACAGCTACGAAGAAGCGATGGCAGGCCTGGAAGATGGCATGACCGTCATCGCGGGCGGCTTTGGCCTCTGTGGTATCCCGGAGAATCTGATCGCTCAGATTAAAAAAATGGGCACCAAAGAGCTGACCTTTGTTTCGAATAACTGCGGTGTTGATGACTTCGGTCTTGGCATTCTGCTGGTCGATCGCCAGATCAAAAAGATGATCTCCTCCTATGTGGGTGAAAACGCTCTGTTTGAAAAACAGCTGCTGGCGGGCGAACTTGAAGTTGAACTAACCCCTCAGGGAACCCTGGCGGAGAAGATGCGCGCAGGCGGCGCGGGTATTCCAGCTTTTTATACGGCTACCGGTTACGGTACCCCAGTGGGTGACGGTAAAGAGGTACGCGAATTCAACGGCCGTAAATACATTATGGAAGAGTCCATCACCGGCGACTTTGCCATCGTAAAAGGCTGGAAAGCAGATACCTACGGTAATGTTGTCTACCGTGATACGGCACAGAACTTCAACCCAATGGCGGCAACAGCCGGTAAAATCACCGTGGTAGAAGTAGAAGAGATTGTGCAACCGGGTGAACTGAAACCCACCGAGATTCACACCCCAGGCATCTACGTTAATCGTGTGATTAAGGGCAGTTTCGAAAAACGTATTGAGCAGCGCACCGTGCGCCAGGGCTGATACGACACTCCGGTAATTTATTGAATTTCTGATAGCCCTGGCGTTACACCGCTGTCAGAAAGAAGAGGAAAGACAATGGCACTCTCACGTGAACAGATAGCACAGCGTATTGCACGCGAACTGGAAGATGGTTTTTACGTCAACCTGGGAATCGGTATCCCGACACTGGTCGCAAACTATATTCCCGATGGCATCGAGGTGATGCTGCAATCCGAAAATGGCCTGCTCGGTATGGGCCCCTTCCCCACCGAAGATGAAATTGATGCGGATATGATTAACGCTGGCAAGCAGACCGTCACCGCCGCCACCGGCGCATCGATATTCTCCTCCGCTGAATCCTTCGCCATGATCCGTGGCGGGCATGTCGACCTGACCGTGCTCGGCGCATTCGAAGTCGATGTTAATGGCAATATTGCATCCTGGATGATCCCCGGCAAACTGATTAAAGGGATGGGTGGCGCAATGGATCTGGTGGCAGGCGCTGACAACATCATCGTCACCATGACCCATGCCTCCAAACATGGCGAATCAAAACTGCTGACCAATTGCACCCTGCCTCTCACCGGCGCGGGTTGTATCAAGAAAGTCCTCACCGACCTGGCATTCCTGGAAATCAAGGACGGCGCTTTCCACCTGAAAGAGCGTGCTCCAGGGGTATCTGTGGAAGAGATTATTGAGAAGACCGAAGGCAAGCTGATTGTACCTGACCACGTGCCAGAGATGACCTTCGCTTAAAAGCAGTAGTTAGATGCGGCTTCGCCGCTTGCTAGTGGTTAGAAAAGGCGTATGGACGTGGTGATAATTGGACATTTGAAACAATAATCATTGGTCTATTTAGAAAGGCTGATACCTGATGTATCAGCCTTTTTCAGGTTCATACGACCCTATAAACCATCGCCTTTCGTGTATTACTCATAGCGATTAGCGTCACTTTGGTAAGCGTAGATCGCAGACTGCAAACGGTTTCAACTCATCGTAGACTTTGACGAGATCTTTGAGAAACTTCTGTTTTATCAGTTTAAGTAAGGCTTTACGGCCTCCTTCAACAGCTCTTTTATCACTTATATCCCAGATGACATTACTGCTTTCCTGTTGAAACATATCCTTAGCATCACAAATCAGTTCGTGCATCAAAGCATCCAGATTGCTGATCCTGCCATCACGCACCATCTCTTCAACTGGAAGCACTATGGCTTCGTCTAAAGAGAAGTCCCCTATTTCTCCACCAACTGGGTAATCGTAATTCAGAAGTAAAATGTCTGTTTGGCCACTGTATCTGTACTTAGACATCGCCTCTATCTCGCGCCTGAAAGAGAGAAAAGCATCCCTGTCGAAATGGATCAGCTCACCATCTTTTGCCCATCCAGGGAAGACCATGTCAAAATACTTGCCAGAATCATCGTTCCAATAACCAAAGCTGGCTACGACCTGCTCAGCAAGGGTTTTACCGGGACCGGCCCTGTCGCCTCGAATAAAAAACACACCGACCGGAAAGCGCACACACTCAAAAGGAAAAACTATAGGCGCAAAGGAATCAGGGTGCTCTTTAGTCCATTGGTGTAAACGTCGCTTATTCGCAGCATCCTGCAACTGCATTCGCGCATCTTCCAGTGAATATGTTACAAACATTTCACGACTCCCCATGTGTCATATTGAGTGACTGACAATCGATATGAGTAAACTTCAGATATCATTTTATTATCTAAAACCATCGATAAATCATAGTTTGGACATTCAGTGAAATCAAAAACCTGAATAGTGGGCACCAGGGAAAAGTGCATAGGGGAAATAAGTGGTTCGTTGTTCATCGAAGGAAAACACGTATGAACGTCGTGATTGCCTGGCTTTGGTGCAGGTTAAGTTAAAGGGCTGTTGTTTATACCTCAGCCTTTTTATTGGGCTTTCTAACGGAGCGTTTAAACGTTCACAGTTAAAGAGTCACTGGATTTTCTGACTGTTTGAACACTTTATTAAACAGCGTATGACAGTATGCTTTATCCTGCTGTTTTTGCTCTGCTAACCAGTTTAGCGTCAGTGAGATGGAACGTTCTAAGTCTGGATTAGTCTGTGTATCTGTTTCACTTTTAACGGAACTTAACAAATCGTTTAACGTTTGTTCCAGTACACAACGGTCATGCAGCACGCCCAGACGGTGACCTAAACGGGTTAATTTTTTAAGATACTTTTTGTTTTTAGTGCCCTGCTTTTTAGTGCCCTTCTTTTTAGTGATCTTCTCAGGCAACAACATCTGTAACTGGAACAGATAGTATTTAACCCATTTCCTGCACTGATGATGGGCGCCATCGTCACCCGTTGATAATGCGGAATCGGCTAGCTCTCGGGCTTTACGGTAGGTGAAATCGATCCCCTGCTGACACTCAGGAGAGGAACCAGTGGCTAAGGTGACGTCCCAATATTCAAGTATCTGTTTCAAGCGACTTTCTGTGTCAGAGTAGCTGTGCTGACTGATAACCTGCTCTCGCGCCCGGTTAAAATAACTTCGTAAATCCTCAATATCTGATCCGCTTTGCTGACCAAGACCGATGGCCGCCATGGATAGCATCTCGCATTGAACATCAGTATCTCGCTGACCTGAGTATGCTGCTGAAAGCTGTTTGATCTGCTGGTTAACACTTCTGATCGCCGCCTTTTTGCAGCAGGGTCGATACAACGGTAATAATGCCCGCAGTTTTTTGCTACACACACGAATCTTGTGTACCTGTTCTGCAGAAAGAGTGTCTGATGATGGGAGGGACGCTGAAAGTGTTTTCAGCAGCCGATGTACCTGTTTATTTGCACGTTTAAACACCGGGTCATGCTTTGATGATTTCATCATTCGTGTGTTGACGGCATTTTATGTCCCGGTACAGGGCGATAAGAGTGTGCTGATTGCTCGTTGTTTACCCTGGAAGTTTAGTTTAAAGCGTCTGGTTAGGGGCTTTAATTTAGAATAACCTACTAATTAAGCCCGGCGATATGCCTGACAAAAACGTTCGGGTCTATCACCCCGATCAGCGTCATATTCGGATGATACTGACCAGCCCGATCGAAGAAGATCAGAGCCGGAGGGCCGATAACGCTATACAGCGCGCTTAACTCTTTTGCCGCATCATCATTCGCAGTGACATCAACTTTTATGCGTTGAAAGTCCCTAAGGCCCTGCTGTACTGAGCTATCAGCAAAGGTGACGTAGTCCAGTTCGATACAAGAGATACACCAGTCAGCATAAAAATCCAGCATCACCGGTTGTTGCTTTTCTTTAGCATCGCTGAGCAAACTATCCAGTTGCTGCTTGTTGGTGACCGTGACAAAGCTCATCTCTGAAGTAGTCCGGGCCTGAGCACCTGTGACAGCAAAACCCTTCAGCGGTTGTATCAGGCTTTTACCGCCAGTCAGTCCGCCGATAAAGAGGATGCCGCCGTAGAGCAGTAACACAACCCCAATCCCCTTCCAGAAATAGCTCCAGCCAGCGGCGTTATCCTTTAACCGGTCAAGCGCTTTCATATGCACCGCTGCCACCAGCAGAATCACGGCATACAGCAGTAAGGCGATATTGTCGGCAATCACCCGGTCCAGCATCCAGACGGCCAGCAACAACAGCATGACACCGAAACCTGCTTTAACGCTCTCCATCCAGCCCCCGGCTTTGGGTAGCAGCTTACCCGCAGACGCGCCGACAATCAGTAACGGCACACCCATACCTAAGCTCAGGCTGAACAACGCTGCCCCCCCTAATAACGGATCGCCACTCTGACCAATATAAATCAGCGCACCGGCCAGCGGTGCCGCCATACAGGGTCCAACAATCAATGCTGATAGCAGGCCCATCACGACGACGCCCATCACCGTTCCGCCCTTCTGACCATTACTCATACTGTTCAGGCGACTTTGCCAACTCGAAGGCAACTGAAGCTCATAAAAGCCAAACATCGATAGTGACAAAAGCACAAAGATCAGGCTGAAAAACCCGATAATCCAGACATTCTGAAAGGCCGCCTGCAGGTTTTCACCAAACATTCCGGCAATAACCCCGGCAACCGTATAGGTCAGGGAAACCGATAACACATAGATGAGGGATAAAAAGAAACCATGCCGGGCCGTAGTTTTATCCCCATGACCGGCAATAATGCTGGAAAGAATCGGAATCATCGGAAATACGCAGGGCGTCAGCGCCAGCGCCAGCCCCGCAACAAAGAATGCTCCGAGGGTAAGTAACAGACTGCTACCGGAAATCAGTGCCGCAAAGCGGTCCTGTTCGCTCTGGATGACTGAAGATGCAGGCAACGCGCTGGGTAACGTTACACCAGACTGAGAGACTGCTGCCTGAGAGCGATCTATAACAGCGCTATCTGTAACGGCGTTATCTGTAACGGCCTCCGCGTCATCAGCCATTCCCGGATTTACCGGCAACTGCTTCAGATTGAAAGTTTTAGTAACCGGCGGGTAGCAGATCCCCCCTTCCCAACAACCCTGATAATTGACCGTCACGACACTGTCTACCGGTTGCCCGGTGGTGCTGGTCAGATCAAGATTGATCACCGCCTGATTATGATAGACCCATACCTGACCGAACAGGGGGTCATCTTTCTGTTCTGCATCGGAGTAACGTCGATCGAGTTCTTCCAGTTCCGGCCCATAAGTAAGCTCTATCTTATCCCGGTATAGATAGTAACCATCGGCAATGGTCCAGACCAGTTTTACAGCGCCATCAGCATCCTGTTCATAATCAAAGATAAACGCCTGTTCCACCTGCAGCGGTCTATCATCAGCAGCAAACCGGTTAGCGTTATCAAACAGGCCCGCTTTCGCAGGTGTACTGAATTGCATTATCAATAACATCAGGATAACGATGACTGGAGTGGTCAGTCGTTGAAGCAGTAACGGCACAATAACCCCTTAATGTATAAGTCTGATCGAACGATTTATTGACAGCAAGCGGTCTGGGGAGTTCGATCCAGCCTGTGGATAAACAGGCAGAAAGCTTATCAAAATTTGAAAATAACCTTCGGCTTTACCATAAGCCGGTAAATTTACCCGATTGTATCACCGGATAGCCCGTATCAGCACTTAAACCTTGTTCATTAATATGTTACAAAGTACGTCCTTTACGAACGCGCTAACGGGTGTACAGGGTAAAGGCTGTACACTTTAGGAAATTGAGATGTCTGATAACCGAGTCGAAAACCTCAATATTGAGAGTAATACGGTTCTGGTCACCCCTGACCAGCTGAAAACAAAACTGCCCCTGAGTGAATCTGCAGCGACCACTGTGATGGAAGGTCGTCAGGTGATAAAAAACATTCTGAAGGGTGAAGATAAGCGACTGTTTATCGTGGTGGGTCCCTGCTCTATTCACGATACCAAAGCGGCGATCGAATATGGTCACAAGCTGAAACAGCTGGCTGAACAGGTTCAGGACACTCTCTATCTGGTTATGCGCGTATATTTTGAGAAGCCCCGGACGACTATTGGCTGGAAAGGCCTGATCAACGACCCCCATATGGATGACTCTTTTGAGATTGAAGAGGGCCTGCATATCGGTCGCGAGTTGCTGATTGACCTGTCTGAGGCAGGGCTGCCGCTGGCAACTGAAGCGCTGGATCCTATTTCACCGCAGTATCTGCAAGATCTGATTGCCTGGTCTGCCATTGGTGCACGCACCACCGAGTCTCAGACTCACCGGGAGATGTCCAGCGGCCTGTCCGGCGCGGTCGGTTTCAAAAACGGTACCGATGGAGGCCTGACTGTCGCCATCAACGCACTTGAATCGGTGTCTCACCCGCATAATTTTCTGGGTATTAACGAGCAGGGACAGGTCTCTAAAGTTCATACCAAAGGTAATAAGTACGGCCATGTGGTGCTGCGTGGCGGTAATGGCAAACCGAATTATGACTCGGTCAATGTTACCCTGTGTGAACAGGCACTGGATAAAGCGGGCCTGAAGAAAAACATCATGGTTGACTGCAGCCACGCAAACTCCAATAAAGACCCGGCCTTACAGCCTCTGGTGATGGAAAACGTTACCAACCAGATTATCGAAGGCAACAAATCCATCGTTGGCCTGATGGTTGAGTCCAATCTGGGGTGGGGTAATCAGAAAATGACTGAGAACCCTGCAGATCTGCAGTACGGCGTGTCTATCACTGATGCCTGCATCGACTGGGACACCACTGAGAAAACGCTGTTAGAGATGCACGCTAAACTGAAAGACGTGTTACCTAATCGCTAAACGCTAAATGACACAAAAATGGGATCTTCGGATCCCTTTTTTTTGTTCTGGCCACTCAGAAAACACCAAAACAGATGCTGCACTGCGGTAAAAAAACTACATCCATACTATCTTTTAGTCGATATAGCCCGACGGAATACCTGTGCCTACTTCAGTATTAGTAGTTTTTTAACGTATAATGCGCCCGCGGAATAATTAATTATAAGGCTTAAGCAAAGATGTTAAGGACAGTCACAAGCTGCCCTGTTAAGCCTCTGGCTACCAGCCAAATGACAAGGGGATAAAATGACTACAACGAATCAAACTATTTACTGGACCCTTACCGACGAAGCACCATCACTGGCAACCTGTTCTTTACTGCCAATCGTAAGGACTTTTACCAAAGCTGCGGGCATCGACGTCAAGATCAGCGACATCTCTCTGGCAAGTCGAGTGTTATCAGCATTCCCCGAAAAACTGTCTGAAGAACAGAAAGCTGAAGATGGTCTGACGTTCCTGGGGGCACTGACCCAGGATCCACACGCAAATATCATCAAACTACCCAACATCTCTGCGTCTATTCCTCAGCTGAAAGCCTGTATCGCTGAACTTCAGGCTCAGGGTTGCGACATCCCGAACTACCCTGAAGCGCCACAGACTGATGAAGACAAAGCGATTCAGGCGCGTTACTCAAAAATTCTTGGTTCAGCGGTAAACCCGGTACTGCGTGAAGGTAACTCTGATCGACGCGCGCCCGGAGCAGTTAAAGCCTTCGCGCGTAAGTTCCCTCACTCTATGGGCCAGTGGAGCAAAGCATCCCGTACCCACGCTGACTATATGCGCGATGGGGATTTCTTCTCCAGCGAGCAGTCCATCACTATGGATCAGGCTGGCGATGTTCGCCTTGAGTTCGTTGATAAGGCTGGCAATGTCGAAGTTAAGAAAGAACTGAGCCTGGAACAGGGCGAGATTCTGGACAGCATGCGCATGAGCTGCAAAGCGCTGCGTGAGTTCTTTGAAGAAACCATGCAGGACGCTAAAGATAGCGGCGTGATGTGGTCTCTGCACGTTAAAGCGACCATGATGAAGGTGTCTCACCCAATCGTGTTTGGGCATGCTGTAACCGTGTTCTACAAAGAGCTTTTTGACAAGTATCAGGACCTGTTCGATGAGCTGGGCGTTAATCCAAACAACGGTATCGGCAGCGTATACGACAAGATCTCCACTCTGCCAACCTCTAAGCGCGAAGAGATCGAAGAAGCGATCCATGAGTGTTTAGAGCACCGCCCGGAAATGGCGATGGTTGACTCTGTTAAAGGGATCACCAACCTGCACGTACCTTCTGACGTTATCGTCGATGCCTCTATGCCTGCGATGATTCGTAACGGCGGTAAGATGTGGGGCCCTGACGGCAAGCCAAAGGATACTAAAGCGGTTATGCCGGAAAGTACCTATGCCCGTATCTATCAGGAGATGATTAACTTCTGTAAAACTAACGGCGCTTTCGATCCTACCACGATGGGTACTGTACCCAACGTTGGTCTGATGGCTAAGAAAGCAGAAGAGTACGGTTCTCACGACAAAACCTTTGAAATGATGGCCGACGGTTTCATGCGTGTTGTCACCGCTGACGGCACCGTACTGATGCAGCACGATGTTGAGAAAGGCGACATCTGGCGCGCCTGTCAAACCAAAGACGAACCTGTGCGTGACTGGGTTAAGCTGGCCGTTACCCGTGCCCGTCAGTCCGGCATGCCGACTGTGTTCTGGCTGGATCACAAACGTGCCCATGACCGTGAACTGATTAAAAAGGTTAACACCTACCTGCAGGATTATGATATCGAAGGTCTTGAAATCTCTATCAAGACCTACAATCAGGCGATCCGCTTCAGCATGGACCGCATGATTCGTGGTAACGATACTATCTCTGTCACCGGTAACGTTCTGCGCGACTACCTGACTGACCTGTTCCCGATTATGGAACTGGGCACCTCTGCTAAGATGCTGTCCATCGTGCCGATGCTGAAAGGCGGCGGTATGTATGAGACAGGTGCCGGCGGTTCTGCGCCTAAGCACGTACAGCAGGTTGAGGAAGAGAACCATCTGCGGTGGGACTCACTGGGCGAGTTCCTTGCTCTGGCCGTATCTCTGGAAGAGATGGGCATTAAAGAAGGCAATAAGCGCGCTGAGATTCTGGCTAAAACCCTGGATGCTGCAACCGGCACCCTGCTGGAGAACAACAAGTCTCCTTCACGCAAAACCGGTGAGCTTGATAACCGTGGCAGCCACTTCTACCTCGGTATGTACTGGGCACAGGAAGTTGCTGCTCAGACAGAAGATGCCGAACTGGCAGCGATGTTTGCTCCGCTGGCGAAAACACTGGCAGACAACGAAGCACAGATTATTGCTGAGCTGAGTGCTGTTCAGGGTCGCCCTGCTGATCTGGGTGGTTATTACCACGCCAATCGTGAAGCGGTTAAAAAAGTTATGCGTCCTAGCGCAACACTGAATGCGGCTCTGGCGGCACTTTCCTGAGCGTAAAACCTCAGTTTAAGCAGTGACAAAAAAACCGGATCAGTTTAACTGATCCGGTTTTTTTACGTTCTAACGATTGTCAGAGCAAACGTTTAAGCTAACAGCCAGCAATGACCTTCCGCAACATCAATGCAGCTTCATTTTCGGCTTCACCGCACCGCTAATCTTCTGAGCCCAGTACACTGCGGCCGCTCTCAGCCAGCCATGGATAGCAATCTGATGCATCCGGTACAGAGATATATACACCAGCCGGGCAAGCTTTCCTTCGATAAACATCGACCCATTAGTGAGATTACCCATCAAGCTGCCAACGGTGCTATAGCGACTCAGATTAACCAATGAGCCGTGATCTTTATATATGTACTCCTGTAACGGCTTACCCTGCTCCATTAACAGAATATTCTTGTAGACCAGACTGGCCATCTGATGGGCCGATTGCGCCCGGGGCGGAACCCAGCTGCCATCCGGTTGCTCGCAAGCGCAACAGTCACCGATGACAAACACGGCGTCATCCACGGTGCTCTGTAAAGTGGGCTTAACCACGATCTGGCCATTTCGATTGGTATCAAAAAAACCGATCTGTTTGATAAAGTCAGGCGCCTTAACCCCGGCAGCCCAGACCTGCAGGTCCGCACCAATCAGAGTATCCTCATGGGTTATAAAGCCTTCATCTGTCGAACTGGTTACCCGCACATTTTCATGGATGGTAATACCCAGGGCCATCAGCTCTTTTTTAGCTGCCGTAGCAATACGTAGCGGCAGTGCAGGCAGTATTCTTGGCCCCGCCTCTATCAGCTCGATAGTCAGTCGTTTACGCGACATCTCGGGCATACCGTAGATCTTAAACAGATCGGCAACATGATAGAGCTCAGCCGCCAGTTCAACACCGGTGGCACCACCACCGACAATCGCCAGCCTCAATTTCGCTTCTGATGCTTTCTGATTGATACGTAAGAACTGGTTTAACAATGCCCGATGAAAGCGTTCAGCCTGCTGATGCGAGTCCAGAAAGTAGCTGTGCTCCGCCACACCCGGGGTACCGAAATCATTACTGACACTGCCGACCGCCATCACCAGAGTATCAAAGGAGATCTCGCGCTCAGGCAACACCTCTTTACCCTCTTCGTCTTTAAACGATTGTAAACGGATAGATTTCGCGACCCTGTCCAGGCCAATCATGGTACCCAGCTGAAACTGATAATAGTGCGCCGCCGAATGAGCCCGATAGACAACGCCGTCACTGTTCATATCCAGTGAGCCGGTGGCTACCTCATGTAACAATGGTTTCCATATATGACTGCGGTTACGGTCAACCAGAATGATATTAGCGCGCTTTTTTTTGCCCAGCTTATGTCCAAGTTTTGTTGCCAACTCAAGACCACCGGCACCTCCCCCTACGATTACGATTGTTTTCATTTGAAGCCCTCAAAAAAGTCAGGTTAGAACTCACTTATCAGCGCTAACCTGACTCAACTGAGCAGAAAAGAGGTCTTTATTAGTTAAGCATCTGTTAATTCATTTATAAACATGCCCTTAGAACTGATCTTCCAGTACATTCAGGCGGGGCCATCAGTCTCATCATATACTAAACTCAGGCCAGAGGATAAAACGCTCACCACAGAGCCGCAACCAGCAATGACATTTAGAAAATTTGCAATGCTGATATTGCCGATTCAAACAGTTGTTGGCACTGCCAGCGTAACAACAGCAAAACTTGATCCAGAGCAGAGAAACCGCAGCAGGTAATACCCATTTTAAGAGGTACTCCTCTTGAGAAAGCCTGTTAATATTGTTTATATGGGTGTTATAAGCTGTTTTTTAATCTAGCCTTGCTATAAGGCTTTTTAGTGTCTTTCTCAGCTTTATCAACCTCATTATCAGATGAATAGTGTAATTCTTTCGATCTGACTACAACTATGCGGGGATAGACCTGGTGCTCAAAGAGGTTTTTCGATGAAACTCATAAATGATGACACGCTTGAATTTGAAGAAATTTCGAGTGATTCAGAATCAATACTTGTCTCCCGAAAATCATACCGTTTGCCCATCGGAGACCGGGCTACCCACTTACTTGAAGCCAACGGTAAAACATACCCTCTAATGGACATTAGTATGGAAGGGGTCTGTATCGCTATCGAAGCAGCATCCCCTATCTCCTCGGAAGATATCAAACCGAGCTGCAAACTGATTCTGGGTGAGCAGAGCTTTGATGGCTTAGAGGGAGAGGTCGTTCATGCCTCTCTGGATGGTGACGGCAACTGGATCTGTGGTATTCAGTGGCTGAAGATCGACGAACAAACTCTTAAATCCTTAGAGCAGATGTTAATACGCCTCCGCAAGGAGATTTTTAATAATGCCTGATAATGAAAAGCTGGATATTATGGGAATGCTGCTCAGCGAAGAGGTCGGCGACGATATCGATGAGCTGCAGCAACTCAATAACTTCATTTTTTGCGACACCGAAACGACACCTTTAAACGAAGCCGAGTCGCGTAAGGACCAGGGTGAGCTGATCTGGCAAACCGAAAGCGACCAGTTTGCTATTCATGCCTGGAAGTTAAAAGGCAAAATAAGTCTTAAATTTATCACCAAGTCCAAAACAAACGTCTCAGTGGAAAGACTGGCCAAGATTGCATTGAAGGCAATCCTGGAAGATCTTAAGAAGGCTAACCCATGACTATTATTGTTTGCCCTAACTGTTCTCGTAAGCACCATGCTGATACCAGTAAAGTGGCTGCGAAGAAACGATTCGTGGTGCGGTGCAAGGCGTGTGATCATAAATTTCTGATCAATCTTGATAACAGCGAGGTCATCCAGCCAGTTGTTACTCACGCAGCTCCTGCACCGACGGTGCAGCCTCAGGTTGCCAGCAATCCCGGAGCTGAAAGTTTGCAACCCCCTACCCCTCCTCAAGGCCAGAAAACTCCGAGGAAAATTTGTGTATCACTCAGCAAAGGCGGGGTGGGAAAAACCACAACCGCCGTAAATCTCAGCGCTGGCCTGGCGATGGCGGGCTATAAAGTGCTGCTGATCGATACCGATACTCAGGGTCAGTCGTCCTTTATGTTAGGTAAAAAACCCCCGGCAGGTCTGACCGAGCTGCTAACCGGTGAACTGACGCCTAAAGAGACCATCATAGAGGCGCGGCCAAATCTGTTTCTGCTCGGCGGGGGACGATCCCTGGCGGGCGTCAAACGAATTATTGATAAAAAAAGTTTTGGTTCTGAGTGGACCCTGTCCGAAGCGATGGAGAATCTGGATAAAGAGTATGACTATGTCATCATCGACACCTCTCCCGGCTGGGATCAGTTAACCGTCAACGTGCTTTTTTATGCCACCGAAGTGCTGACACCGGTATCACTGGAAGTCATGTCGCTGCATGGTCTGGCTGAGTTTACCAAGAACCTCCATGCGATAAAGAAATACAAAGAGATCGATCTCAATTACATTCTGCCGACCTTTCTCGATACCCGGGTTGAACAGCCGCAAAACATCTACCGTAAGCTGCAGAGCCTATACGGAGATAAGGTGTGCACACCGATCCGGTATGACGAGCAGCTAAGCCGCTCGCCCTCCCATGGAGAAACCATCTTTGAATTTCTGCCCGACGGAGACGGTGCTGCCGATTACTCTGCGCTGGTAAGAACAATCACCGGAAACAAAACTATCCTCCTGGGTGACGTTAAAAATCATGATGAAACGGTGATTCCATCGCTATAAGTGCTTTTATTAAGTGCTCGTATAAGCAGTGAATAGCAGAACGTCCTGAGTTCAAAACAAAAAAAGACAAACCCCGGTTTGTCTTTTTTGTTTATCTAACCTGATGCCCGACCCTTTATACAGGGATAAAAACGTTAGATATTCGCCTGTCTCGCTTGATGCAGCTTCTTATAGCTCTCAATCAGACGCAGATGTTTGTCCAGACCTTCCAGCTTCATACTGGTGGGTGTCAGACCGTAGAACTTCACCTCAGCATTTACAGAACCAACCACATTTTCCATCATCTCTGCGCCAAACATCCGCCGCAGACTGTGCAGGTAATCGTCCAGCTCCAGCTCATCATCCAGCACGATTGTCAGCACCGCACTCATCGCCCGATAGAAGAGTCCCCGTTCAACCGTGTTGTCATTGTATTGCAGGAAGCTCTCCACCAGCTCCAGTGCATCTTCATGCTGTTGCAGGGCCAGATAGGTGAGAATCTTCAACTCCAGAATGGTGAGCTGTCCCCAGACAGTGTTTTCATCGAATTCAATACCGATAAAGGTCTTGATCTCGGTGTAGTTATCCTCTTCACTCTCTTCCAGCCGTTCAACCAGATCAGCCAGCTGTTCATCATCCAGTGCGTGGATGTTGAGAATATCTTCACGGAAATAAACAGCTTTATTGGTGTTATCCCAGACAAGATCCTCCACCGGATAGATCTCAGAGTAGTCCGGCACCAGAATCCGGCAAGCAGACGCGCTCTGATCAGGCCCGAAGCCATTAAACGTGGCGACATAGACCTCTTTACCCATCGCTTCAAGGATCGCCATCAGACGGCCACACTCCTCCTCGTTGGTACCGGAGAAATCCCACTCAACAAACCCGTAGTCATGCTTAGCACTGAAGAAACGCCAGGAGATCACACCGGTTGAGTCGATAAAGTGCTCAACAAAGTTATTCGGCTCAGTGACCGCAAGGCTGTTAAATGTCGGCGGTGGCAGATCATTCAGACCCTCAAAGCTTCGGCCCTGTAGCAACTCTGTGAGGCTGCGCTCCAGCGCGACTTCAAAACTGGGATGTGCTCCAAAAGAGGCAAACACACCGCCGGTACGAGGGTTCATCAGAGTCACACACATCACCGGGAACTGACCCCCCAGAGATGCGTCCTTGATAACCACCGGGAAGCCCTGCTCTTCAAGCCCCTGAATACCGGCCAGAATGCCTGGAAATTTTTCCAGAACAGACTGAGGTACATCCGGGAGCACGATCTCCTGTTCGATGATCTGCCGCTTTACGGCCCGCTCGAAAATCTCTGAAAGACACTGCACTTTCGCTTCGAACAGGTTGTTACCGGCACTCATGCCGTTACTGAGAAAGAGGTTTTCCAACAGGTTAGAGGGAAAATAGACGGTTTCATTATCAGACTGGCGCACATAAGGAATCGCACAGATACCCCGCTCATAGTTACCGGAATTGGTATCGATCAGATTAGAACCCTGCAGCTCACCATCCGGGTTGTAGATCTCCAGACAGTAGTCATCCAGCAACCCCTCCGGAATGGAATCATCCCCTGTCAGCGGGAACCACTTCTCATTTGGATAATGCACAAATTCCGCATTAGCCAGCTCTTCACCGAAGAACTGATCGTTGTAGAAAAAGTTACAACTCAAACGCTCGATAAACTCACCCAGCGCGGAACAGAGCGCACTCTCTTTGGTTGAGCCTTTACCGTTGGTAAAACAAAGCTCTGAGGCTGCATCACGGATATTCAGCGACCAGACGTTGGGCACGATATTACGCCAGGAGGTAATCTCGATCTTCATGCCCAGCCCTTCGAGAAGGCCGGTCATGTTAGCGATGGTTTTCTCCAGCGGCAGATCTTTCCCCTCAATCATGGTGTTCACACCATCATCAGGGATCCCCATCGCCATAATCGAGGCATCGGCATCCAGATTTTCAACGGTTTCGATCTTAAACTCCGGCCCCTCCTGTACCACTTTCTTCACGGTACAACGTTCGATGGAACGCAGAATGCCGGTGCGATCTTTGTCGGAGATCGACTCAGGCAGTTCAACGCGAATCTGGAAGATCTGGTTATAACGGTTTTCCGGATCAACGATATTACTCTGGGAGAGACGGATATCATCGGTCGGTATATTCCGGGCGTTACAGTAAACCTTAACAAAATAAGCAGCACAGAGCGCTGATGACGCCAGAAAGTAGTCAAATGGGCTGGGGGCAGAACCATCCCCCTTATAACGGATCGGCTGATCGGCGGTGACCGTGAAATCGTCAAACTTAGCTTCAAGCCTGAGGTTTTCTAAAAAATTAACTTTGATTTCCATCTGAATACTCTATCGGAAACTTTTATAAGAATATCGATATCACTACCGACAAAGAGATTGCACAGGCTTAGCTGGTTGTAGATTTAGCCCGGTTACAGCCTCTGTTTTGGGCTGCATTTTACACTAATCGACGGGTTAAAAACGAACTGTATCGGATTAATATCAGAGGAGAAGATGCGCACCATCATCGATGCGCATCTCTGTTAGTAACCCTTATTCGCTCTTTTTCAGCTTAACACTCTCGTGCAGCACCTTACGGTAGTATCGGCTCAGAGAACGCTCTTTCGCTCTGCTCTGTGCCAGTGTCAGACTGTTGCGCGCTTGCTCCTGCATCAGTTTGAGGTAGTTCGTCAGCCGCCGCTGGTCGATCTGCGATGCTTGCAGGGCTGCCTGAACCGCACAACCGGGTTCATTCTGATGCTGACAGTCAGTGAACCGGCATGCTGATACCAGCGCACTGATATCGGCGAAGGTTGCTTCGATACCGGCTTCACAACTGCTCAGCTGCAACTCACGCATTCCCGGCGTATCAAGCAAGACGCCGCCACCGGGAATCAGATGCAGTGATCGGGCGGTCGTGGTATGCCGGCCCCGGTCATCGTCTTCACGGGCTGACTGGGTGTGCTGCACCGGGCAGCCCATCAGACTATTAATCAGCGTTGATTTACCTACACCGGATGATCCTAACAGCGCCACGGTACTGCCTGCCCGACACCAGGGAGCTAATACCTCGGTGCTTTGCTGATCCAGCGCATTCACCGCTTCAACCAGCAACCGGCTATCCAGCGCCTGAACCTGACTAACCAGGCTGTACGGATCATCACAGAGATCGGCTTTAGTCAGCACGACAACAGCCTCAGCCCCTGCTTCGCGGGTCAGGGCCAGATAACGCTCTATGCGGCTGAGAGAGAAGTTCTGATTAAGGGCGCAGGTGATAAACACCGTATCCACATTGGCGGCTATCAGCTGCTCGGATATCCTGCTGCCCGCCGCCTTACGGGAGAAACACGAGAGACGCTCCAGCGCACGATAAAAGCCCTCTTCACGGTCGAGCAGCACCCAGTCCCCCACGACAAGAGAAGGCTGATTGGATGAAGCCTGGAGGATCTTTCGGCCCTCCTCACTATACAGTTCATACTGCGAACGATGTTGCACCGCTACGCGGGCAGGCTGATAGTCTGCTAGTTCTTCGAGGGTAAGCTGTTGCTGAAAAAAAGGTTTCCATCCCAGTTGGGACAAAGGAGAAATAGTAGTCATAAGAACCCCTGACGCATACCTGAGTAGCGTCCAGAAATTAATCCATAGGGGCGGAAGCCCCCGGTTCAGTAACCGGGCAGCGCGATCAGCTTGGCTGAGTTCAGCAGAGTGCCCGGAAGGTGTTGACTACAATCATCGATCCCCTCCAGTGGTGTGTTATTTATAAAGAGTGCTCAATTTAGCAGAAGCCTGCACTGAGTCAAGACCCCACAGCTGAAAAGAATACGGTAAGGGTCAGCGGTAAGCATCCATTACTCAACCGCCAGTCCCTGCATCCAGAACTGAGTTAACTGCTCCAGCGAAATATCTGAAACAGACGCAGGAGGCTCAGAATGAGCTGCAAATATCCCCTGTGCTAACGCTCTTCCAGCCGCTTGTGTGGCAGAAGCCTTCTCGATCCGTCGTTGATAAAAAGCGGTCAGAGCGCTATCCAGCTCATCCTCTTCCGCCAGAATCCGGACAAGATGCCATGCATCTTCCAGCGCCTGACAGGCTCCCTGCCCTGACGTTGGCAACGGCGCATGGGCAGCATCTCCAATCATTAGCAGATTGTCCTCATGCCAATAGGGTAAAGGATCAAGATCATGAACGAAAATAGCTCTGAGAGATGCTTTATCATAAGAGCTGAGCACACACTGCAGCGCTTCAGGCCAGCCCAGAAAACGCCGGTGCATCTCTTCATACCAGCCAGATAGTGGCCGATCTTTATCCATAGATGTGCTCCAGGCAGCAGCCCAATAACAGACATCGGGAGCAACCGGGACGATGCCAAAGCGCTCACCAAGGCCACGATAATCATGAATGGCGTTATCTGAAGCTTCGTCCATCTGACTGATACCGATAATATTGACGAAGCCCTGATAGCGGGGAGTTATCTTTCCCTGATATAAGACCTGACGCACCACCGAATGCATTCGCCCATCGGCTCCGACCACCAGATCAAAGTCTTGCTTTAACCCTGCAATCGCCTCTGGCGTGATAGTGCAATTGAACTGTCTCTCAACACCCAGGCCATCTAATGCGCTGTCGAGTATGTTCATTAGATCCCGACGTAATATCGTCACACTGGTAAAGCCACTCAGACTATTCATAGTCTCAATATCAAGCTCACCCAACAGGACTCCCTGCTGATTAAACTGACGCATAAAGCGAGGGTTTCCCCCCAGATGCATCAGCTCTTTTTCCAACCCCATCTGCTGCATAATATAAACAGCATTTGCCCATAAAGTGACACCCGCCCCCATGGATGAGACCTGACTGTCACGCTCATACAGACTCACCTGATAACCCTGCTTTGCGGAGAGTATCGCCAGCGCCATCCCGGCAACGCCTGCGCCGACAATGGCGATTCGATCGATGTTGCTCATCTGCACTACCTCATTAATTAAACTGGGCAGAGATTGTCACAAAGCCATCATTCAGGATAAATAAGGTATTATTGGGTTGTTAATCCCATTTTATGAGTGAATAATGATTGAGAAAATTGACCCCCGATGGTTACTCAGCTTTCAGACGGTATATCAACAACTGAGCTTTAAGCTGGCCGCCGATCAACTGCAACTGCCTGCATCCAACGTCAGCCGCCATGTCGCTTTATTAGAGCAGCAGTTAAATGTGCGCTTATTGGAGCGCACCACACGCAAGATGATCCCAACCCCTGCTGGCAAACAACTTTACCATTCCATGACACCTCTCATTCAGGCAATGAATGATGTACTGGCAGATGTTTCTCTGCAGAGTGACAGTCTTTCCGGTCATCTTAAAATAATCATGCCTGATCTCCCCTTTCTGGCTGAAAGCATCGCGGACTTTTGCTCGCTTCACCCGAAAATAGAACTGAGCTGTGATACCCAGCTCAATCCGACGGAAGGTTTGTTAGAAGGGTACGATCTGGTGCTACGCTTTGGCCGTGGCCCATTGGAAGATTCTGGCTGGATCGCTAAAGAGATACTGCGCTGGCCAAGTTGCGTGGTTGTCGCTCCCCGGTTACTGAAACATCACCGATTGCCACATTCGCTGGATGAACTGCGGAAAATGCCCTGTATAACCACACTCTCTGTACTACAGGGAATGCCCTGGCGGTTTAAACAGAACCAGACCATTCAGGTGCAGTCCAGCTATAAGGTCAACAGCGGCCTCATGGCTAAAGCCGCGGCACTGAAAGGGCTGGGCTTCGCCATCTTACCCACTCATGCATGCCAGGCAGAGATAGACAGCGGTGACCTTATCCCAATTGAACTTACCAGCGAACCGGAAGACCTTGTGTTATACGCACTATACTCGGGAAGAAAATACCCACTGGAGAAAGTAAAACTGTTTTTGGAACACCTGCGAAAGGGGCTTTCGGGACTGAGGGACAGGTGAAATACAGATCATCCTGCCGCCGGTGCTGAGCAAACCAAGTGTGAACGTCCAGGCCTTTAAAACCAATGCCATCCGCTTGAAATGCCTGATACTGACTTGTAGACCAGAACCCTATGGGCAATAATTGTATTTCTGGGATAGAGGTATTGAATCGTAAATGAAACTTGGATTTATAGTGCTGTTTAGCATGCTGGTCATTATGCTAAACAGTGGCACTTGTTATGCCCAAGGCCCGATCTCCCTGCCTCTGCAACAAGAATCTGCAATCAAAGAGTTTAATTTATGGCGGCGTGCTGATTCAGCCCCTCCCCCTGCAACACTTTCAGATATCAGGCAGCTCTATCAAGCTTCGCCGACGGTAGACTCCACCATCGGTCTGCGCGGCGCTTTTGTCACCAAACTGGTTATTCACAATACCAGCAATAACAGAGAGAGATGGTTTGTGAATCTACATGCCAACTATCTCGATCAGGGCCAGGCCTATTGGCAAAGCACTACCGATGCTGCCGTTGGTCATGCAGACTTCAGTCAGGGTTCCGCGACCAATGCTAAGTTAGCTCATGCGCAAGCTTTTCCACTCTATATTGAGAGTGGCGACACCGTTGAACTATGGATTCATATTGAAGCGAAGGTATTTTCCGTCCCGGTAACGATCAGGTTAATACCTGAATCTCAGTTTTATTATCAACAGTTTCAGGACAATATACTGACAACTATCAGCATTACAGTGATGTTAACACTGGCTCTGATGGCTGTTTTCACCTATATACGCACCCGACAGATGATCATTCTGGCATGCGCAGGTTATGTGGGCTTGCATGGCCTTGGCTGGTTTGCCGCATCGGGTCAGCTGAGTTATCTGTTCAACATTTCAGCAATCAATCCTGCGTATGCCGGCATGCTGATTTTTCCCTTTGCCATTGCTGCGGCAAGCCAGTTTACTAAAATGTTATTTGACTGCCCCCAGGACTATTCAAAACTAAGCAAATTTTTGCACGGCTTTTCTCTCATCAGTGCTGCTCTGGGTATACTGATGTGGGTGTTACCGTTTGCAACAAGCTACTTAATTTCACACTTAATTGCGGCCTTGTGGATTCCCATATCCATCAGTATCGGCTTCTTCATGCTGGGGAAAAGTGACTATCGTGCCAAATATTATCTGGTGGGAAACCTGACCTATGGTCTGGCTTTGGCGTACTACGTGCTTTCTCATACCAAACTGGTCAATGGGATTCTGTTACCTGAACTCGTTGTATTACTGGCTTTAGCGGTTGATTGTATCTGTATTATGTTGTCTTTATCCGAATGGATTCACCTGCAGCAAAAGGAATATTACCGCAGTTACACGCTCTCGCGAATAGATCCCCTGACCCAGGTAGGTAATCGTCACTTACTGAGTGAAACGCTTGATAAGCTATCCTCAGCCTATTATCTAACCTTCATCGATTTTGACAATTTCAAACAGTTGAATGACACACAAGGACACGAACAAGGCGATAGGTATTTAATTGAATGCGCCGGGATAATGCAGCGCAACCTGCAGGGAGCCGGTGACGTTTTTCGAACCGGTGGCGATGAATTTATCTGGCTTATCGTTAGAAAACAGAACGATAAAAACGTGCTGACAAAGATCTCACAACTTATCACTCAAACCGAACAGGAATTAAGACAGGCCGGCTGGCAACAGGCAAGCCTCAGCTATGGGGTTGCAAACAGCTATGAATCTGTCAATTTATCTGAGTGTTTATCCCTGGCAGATAAACGGATGTATGAGCATAAACGTTCAAAAAAAGAAGGGACAACCAGCGTTAAACAGTAACGCCAGTAGAACGCCTTCAACACAACGAATGTCTCGGGGTTTTAAAAGCAATCAACCTTGCTAAAACACTATTGCTTGCGGTTTCTGAAAGATACAGATTTTGCCCGGTTTCCACATGTCCTCATGTTGCACCACCGCCGCCCCCTGCCCCGACCTTGATTCAGGAACATCCATGAACAACGCCCACACTCTTTGAGTTTTGTCATGTCATGAAAACGTAGCAGGCTCTCAATGGATAGCGTCAGAACGTCAATGACCCAGTTCGGATTAACCATATCGGGTAGCCATATATAGTAGTTTTCTTTCAGTTTCAAAGACGAGTTATTTAGCGCAATTCTTATACCCTCTTCAAGCTTTTGCAGCGCTTCATCCGTTTGCGTTTCTCCCGATGCTATGCCGCTAAGTGCCGCATATGCTGTCTCTTTTAGTTCGTGAATATTCCTCAGCAAAGTGGGAATGTCGGTTTGTTGTATCTCATTTTCCAACACATTCATCTGTTCTTTGCTGAAGAGAGATGAAGCGTTCGCCCATCCCAGAAAGCCTGGCCAGTCAGAAATACGACTACTGTCTCTGCACTTATCCTGATCTTCCACAGTGTTCACGAAATCAAGTGCAGGATGCCCTCCAATAAACGCATCGTCATTCCATAGCGCCATACCATAACCTATTACTTCAATTTAACGGTTGTTTAATTATAACTGATTAACTAACCTATTATATCCAATTAAGGGTTATACAGGTCGTTTTATGCTTAATTTGTCACATCGTTTCACATTTGAAGGACAGGATATTGCGTGGGGATGTATGGGTGAGGGTGAACCGCTCGTGCTCATTCACGGAACACCCTTTTCCTCACAGGTCTGGAGGAAGATCGCACCGCTGCTGGCAAGGCGAAAGAAAGTCTACTTTTTCGATCTGCTGGGGTATGGATTATCAGAAAAGCGGGAAGGCCAGGATGTATCGCTGGCGGTTCAAAATACTCTGTTTACTGCTCTGCTTCAGGAATGGGGAATCGAGAAGCCTGAAGTGCTCTGTCATGATTTTGGTGGCGCAACCGCGTTGCGGGCGTACTACCTGAATGGCGTCCGTTATGCCCGGCTGACTATAATTGATCCGGTAGCAGTCGCTCCCTGGGGATCACCGTTTGTCAGCCATGTCCGCGAATACGAAGAAGCATTTGCGGGACTACCCGCATATGCTCATGATGCTCTGCTCCGTGCATACCTTCAGAGTTCTGCATATTGTGAACTGAGTGAAGAGACGCTTGAAATCTATATGGCCCCCTGGCAAGGCAGCATTGGACAATCAGCATTCTATCGCCAAATAGCACAGATGGATCAGCGCTACACTGATGACATAGAGAAGCTTTACGCCCCCATGGAAGACCCAGTGCAGATTTTGTGGGGCGAGAACGATGAATGGATACCGATTTCACAGGGCAGGAAACTTGCAAACCTGCTGACCAGTGGAGTGTTAACACCGGTTCCGGCATCGGGCCACCTGATGCAAGAGGACGCACCAGAAGCCATCGTGGCGGCTATGTTTAATTAAGAGAAACTTCACATTTGAGAGTTGTCTGATTTGTGGTCATTCAGATCAATCTGGTAATACTATCGTTGCCCTTCTCCGTTACAGGTAGAATTGAAAAAGGCAGCGATGAAACCGATACAAGCATGTAACACAGTGTTTGCAGAATGCGGGTCTGAAACTAAACCGCCTGCCCTGCAGCCACCCCGGATGCCCAGGCCCACTGGAAATTATGGCCGCCCAGATGGCCGGTTACATCGAGGCACTCGCCAATAAAATACAGGCCAGAAACAGATTTAGCTTCCATAGTTTTCTGATTGATTTCATTAGTATTTATACCACCAATCGTCACTTCAGCTGTGCGATAACCTTCGGTACCCGACGGCTTGATTTTCCAGCAACAGAATGCAGCAGCAGCCGCTTCAAGCTGCTTATTGGAGAGGTTTCCTATTACGCCAGAGAGCTCAAATTTGGCACAGAGTATCTGCGCCATGCGCTTACTCATCTGCTGCGCCATGATGGTGGTCAGTTCTGCTTTAGGGCGTTGTTCCCGCTGCTCTTTCAACCATGCTAACAGATCGAAATCGGGAAACAGGTCGATCTCAACTTCCATCCCCGGCTGCCAGTAGTTGGATATCTGCAGCACCGCAGGGCCACTCAGCCCCCGGTGAGTAAACAGCATCATCTCAACGAAGCTGGTTTTACCGATACTCGCCCGCACCCGGTGCGAAACACCGGACAACTCGCTCAGTTGCTCTTTATCTTTGGGTTGCAGGGTAAAAGGCACCAGAGAAGCGCTTCGCGGTAACAGATCCAGCGAAAACTGCTCGGCGATATCGTAGGCAAAACTGGTGGCACCGCCATTGGGGATAGACAGCCCACCGGTAGCAATCACAACCGATTTCGCAGCGATATTGCCAGCGGTGGTTTGCAGCTGAAAACCGCCCTCGGTCTGCAGTAACTTATGCACCTGGGTTTCGGTTCTGATCTCAACCCCTGCCCAGTCGCACTCTGTCAGTAAGACCTGTAGTATCTCTTTGCTGGATTCGTTACAGAACAGCTGCCCCAGAGTCTTTTCGTGATACTCCACCCCGTGACGGTCAACCAGATCGATAAAATCCTGGGCGGTGTAACGACTTAAAGCTGATTTACAGAAATGTGGATTTTCTGAGATGAAGTTAGCGGGAGAGTTATGGATATTGGTGAAGTTACAGCGCCCACCACCGGACATGAGGATCTTCCGGCCGATCTTTGCCGTGTGCTCAAGCACCAGTACGGATCGCCCCCGATAGCCTGCTGTAGCAGCACACATCAGACCGGAAGCACCAGCCCCTACAATAACCACATCAACCTGTTGCAAGGTAACTATTTCCCGCTAAAAAATGAAACGCATTGTACCCAGTCAGATCGGTTCTAGCGAGTGCTATTAGCTTTGCGGTTCTTATTGACTATGACTACCGTCACACAACGGTGGTGTTCCGGTCTGTTTACACTGGCAAAGAAAAACCGTTTCCGTTTTGCGGGCCACAAAGACTACCGGGTCGAGCCCTGTGCCCTGATGAGAGCCATCACAAAAGGGTTGCTTACCGGAACGCCCACAGGCACACCAGCCATAGGTTTCACCCTCAGTAAGATCTACTTTGGCTGGCAGGTCGCCAGCACGTTGAACATCAGCATGAGACATACTCTGATCTCCGTTTACTGCCTGCGAATCATTCCGCAGGTAACAGTAAACGTAGAGTACGGTTTATCAGAGATCAAACTCCAGGAGAGATTATTCCTCGTCAGAGGTTTTCTGACGAGCTTCTTCTGCCTTTTTCAGACGACGGATTTTTTCCGCTAATGGCGTGTTACGCTGCGGCTGACCCGACTCTTTAGCCTTTTCAGCTTCGCGGGCTTTCTCATACACAGACTTGCTCTTACTCTTTTTCTTCTGTTCCAGATTACGGCGTTTACGGCTTTCATAGCTGTCAGGGTCTGCCAGTTTTTCGCTACGACGGGGAACATCGAGAAAAATAGGTTTTGGCGAGGTGCGTTTTTTCTTTATACGTGACATTTCAATTACCTTTATTTCGGTGAGCCGAGCGATCACTCTGTGACTCTGCGTCTAACCGTTCCTGTTCTAGTCTTTCCTGTTCGAGCTGCTCAGCCTCCAGCCTCTGCCGTTCCCACTTTTCCAACCATTCGGCGACGGTTTCATAGGTTATCGGGCCTAGCTGGCCACCCCGCAACTCGTTCAGCAATATTTCTGATGCTTTGTGCATATCAATTTTGCCACCGGGTCTCAGACCGCCCCGCTTGCGACCAATCGCTTCTAACACCTGATCGCCGCGCTCGGGCAACTGTTTCAGCTTATAGCGGGCCATTAACAGATCCGGGTAGTCCTTACGCAGAAACTCAGCAGCATAAAGCGCAACATCTTCAAACTCGATAGCGGTATTCTTAATCGCTCCGCTGGCAGCCAGTCGGTAACCGGAATCAATATCTTCAATTTTTGGCCACAACATCCCCGGGGTATCGGATAACGCCATACCGTTGCGCAAGGTAAAGCGTGTCTGTCCCTTGGTGACGGCGGGCTCATTACCAACCTTGGCAATCTTCTTACCCAGCAGCGCATTGATCATGGTGGACTTGCCGGCATTGGGAATTCCCATAATCATCGCCCGCACCTGGCGACCATTATTACTGCGGGAAGGCACCAGTTTATTACACAGATCAGGAATAGTACTGATCAGCTTTTTTTGCGAGTAATCGATCATGATCGCCTGAGTGTCAGGCAGACTATTATAGTAATCCGCCCACTCCTGGGTTCGCTGTGGATCAGCCAGATCACTTTTATTCAGCAGTTTAATAACCGGCGTCCCTTTACGCAGCTGAGATACCATCGGATTTTCACTGGATACAGGCAGGCGGGCATCAAGCACCTCAATGACCACATCGATCTCGTCCATTACCTTGGCGATCTCTTTGCGGGCTTTATGCATATGGCCCGGGAACCAGTTAATCGTACTCATAATCACAGTCTGCTAAATCAGGGAGCAACATTATACCTGTCGCATAGAAAACAGCGACTTCTTTCGCCGTTTATCCGATAATCGGATTACCTGTAATGGTGATATGCCCTGCTGACAACAAACGCCATTGCTTATATGCTTAACCAAAAAGCAGTTTTAATGGAAAAAACCTATATGGAAACCACATCAGATTCACAAGTTCTGATGGCCCGACAACCGATCTTTGATCGCAGCCAGCGGGTTGTTGCCTATGAACTGCTATACCGGGATGGACAGGATACTGAAAACGGACTGTTCCGTAATTCAGGCAACACCAGCGAAGTGATCCTCAATTCCTACACCAGCATCTCTGATCAGGGTGAGCTGAAGCGGGTACCCGCGTTTATTAACCTCAATCGCGACCTGCTGGTGTCAGATGATTTTCCAGAACTTCCACGTAAAAATATCGTCCTCGAAATTCATGAAAGCATTAAAGTAGACCGGGATGTGATCGTCGCTGTTTACCGCCTTGTTAAAGCAGGTTATCGGATAGCACTGGATCATTTTACTTATAAACCTGCGTATGAGCCGCTGCTGAAGATGGCCCAGATCGTTAAGGTTGATGTACAGAATATGAGTTTTGAAGAGGTTGCCGAACAAGTTCGGCTGCTGAGCCCCTTTAAGGTGACCCTGCTGGCCGAGAAGATCCAGACGGTGGAGATGCTAGAAGAGTGTAATAAACTCGGCTTTAAACTGTTTCAGGGTAATTTCCTCAGTAAACCGAAAATGGTGAAGGGGAAAAAAGTTGATCCTAACCAGGCCGCCCTGTTTGAACTGGTACAGGAACTGCAAAACCCCAATACCACACCGGAACGCCTCGAAAACCTGATCATACGTGACCCTGTTCTGACCTACAAACTACTACGGATTGTTAACTCGGCGGCCTACTCTCTGGTGCGCAAGGTTGAGTCCCTGACGGAAGCGGTGGTCATGCTTGGCATGGCGCAGATCAGAAAGTGGGCAACCCTGATCGCCCTGAACAACCAGAGCGGTAAACCGGAAGAGATCTGCCGCAGCCTGCTGGTACGGGGCCGGATGTGTGAAGAGATCGCGCTGGCCGCTAAACGGAGCAATCATGGCAGTTATTTCATGACCGGCATGATGTCCAACCTGCACTTGTTGCTGGATATTGATCGTGAAACGATGCTCAAAGAAGTTCCGCTGAGTGACGAAATTAAAAATGCGATCCTGTTCAACCAGGGAGAGATGGGCGAAACACTGCTGCACGTTGACTATTATGAAGCCGGCGACTGGGACCTGTTACCGACTAACTTCGACTCAAACCTTTATGAATCGAGCTATCGCAAAGCGCTCGATTGGAGCAAAGAGGCGATGCAGGCCCTCAGTGATATAGGTTAAGAGACGCAGCATCCATTAATCCGTAACCTCAGGCCGCATTTGCGGCCTGCTGCTTATTTGTTCGTCTTATACGCGCTTTTTATGCGCCAAGCTGCAGATCCGGGTGCGCGCTGGCAAATGCTTTAAGCTTCACACAATTCGCATTCACCCGCACTATATTAGGATAGCTATCGAGTGCACAATTGAAACGATTGGCATTAAACACCTGAGGTACCAGACAGAGATCAGCCAGCGTCACTTCACCACCAAAACTATACTCATCTGCCGTTTCGGCAAGTAACTGCTCCAGCGCATCAAACCCCTGGTAGATCCAGTGCTGATACCACTGAATTTTCTGCTCATCACTAGCACCTAACTCAGACACTAGATATTTAAGCATCCGCAGATTATTAAGCGGATGAATGTCACAGGCCACCAGCTGAGCCATAGCCCGAACTTTAGCTCTGTCGGCAGGATTTTTTGGCAACAGCGGCTGCACCTCTGAACAGGTTTCATCCAGGTATTCACAGATCGCCAGTGACTGAGTTAACAGCAGATCTCCATCCTGAAGTGCGGGAATCAGCCCTTGCGGGTTTCGCGCCAGATATTCAGCAGAGCCCTGTTCTCCCGCAAGCAAACTAACCGGCACCTGCTGATAGTCAACCTCTTTAAGATTAAGCGCGATACGCACACGGTAAGCCGCTGACGAGCGACAGTAATCGTATAAGATCATTCAAACTTTCCTCTAATAATCTATATATCAATTAATTATAAATATAATTTAAAGCTAATTGATAATATCAGACCGCCCACACATGCTCATAAGCAGAGACTACACAAGGCACTGATGGTTTAGTTTTTGCTGCAGGTTCTTCTCCAGCCAGTCCTTAAAAAACTCAATAAACAGACTGACTTTAGGCGGGACATACTTCCGCTCCGGGTAGACCGCATACAGACTAAGCCGCTCAGCTTCATAGCCCGGCAATAGCAACTCCAGCTGCCCCTGGTTAACATATTGCTCAATCACAAAGGACGCCAGGTTAGCCACGCCGCGATGCGCCAGCAACGCCTGTAGAACCAGCAGACTATTATTGGCTTTCAGGTCACCGCTGACCTGAATAGTCTGACTGCCCGCAGCGTTTGTCAGTGTCCAGGCATTGGTATTACTCGCCAGCATAAACACCAGGCAATTATGCTGCTTAAGTGCGTCAGGCGTTTGCGGATAGCCATGCTGAGCCAGGTAATCAGGAGTAGCACAGAGGAACAGCGGTATAGATGCTATCTCACGGGCAATCAGGCTGGAATCGGGCAGCTTAGGATGGGTAATTCTCAGCGCCAGATCAAATCCATCCCTTAGCAGCTCCACGTCACTATCATCAAGGGCAACTTCCAGCTGAACATCCGGGTAAGCCGCCATAAATTCGGGTATTGCTTTAGCAAGCAGTAACTGACCAAAAGTCATGTTACAGTTTATTTTCAGCACACCACGAGGCTTACCCTGAAGTTGCGACACCAGGTTTTCGGCTTCATCTACCTCTGCAAGAATACGCTGACATTTTTCATGATAAGCCGCACCGACTTCAGTGACACTCAGCCGCCGGGTTGTTCGCTGCAACAGCCGTGCACCTACATGCTGTTCAAGATGTGAAATCTGCTTACTCACAGATGAACTGGAAATTCCCAGTTCCGTTGCGGCCAGGGAGAAACTTTTAAGGTCCACCACCCGCACAAATACGCTCATCGCCGACAATACATCCATTCACCGACTCTCCATAACCGTGATCAGCCTTAACGCTATCAGGGCACCTTAGAAGAAACAATATTAATTCGACAAAGCGGATAATCATCTGACCCACGATACAGCTACGAATAAAAAAAAACGGCATCAATTGCCGCTTTTTATTAACAAAGACCGTATTTACAAAGACCGTCGTTAAAGCGGCACAATCAATACCGGACGCTTTGAGTTATGCATCACTTTATTCGCGGTAGACCCCAACAGGAACTGCCCCATCGCAGAGTGAGTTCGGGTTCCCATGACGATAACATCGGCATCAATCTCATCAGCTACTCGTAAAATGGTTTTCCAGGGAGCCCCCTCCTCGACTCTGGAGCTGATAGAGCCTTCGGTTAGCATCTCACTCTGCTCAAGCTCTGATTCGCAAAAACGCTCAATGCGCTCCTGAATTTTAAGCTTAAGGTTTGCCAGACTCTGATCATGCAATTCGTTCAGGGTCGAATCATTTATCATCGTTTGCACGATACTTTGAGCCGAGGCACTCAGAGGCTCTATCACGTGCAGGTAGGTAATCTCAGAATGATAGTGACCACAGAGACTGACGGCTGCACGAAATGCAGGCCGTGAACCTTTATCAATATCAGACGCGTATAGAATTTTTTTTACATCAGGCAGCATATTCAAACCCTCAGATAGAAAAGGCCCCGCGGGGCCTTAATATTGTAACTTAACAGTTTAGCGATACAGCAGTTCTGGTAAGAAAAGTGAGATCGATGAAAACAGTGTAATCAGTGCGAGACGAATAATATCAGCACACCAGAACGGGGTAACCCCTTTGAAAATTGTACTGGCCTTCACATCTCGCAGCACCGCACTCAGTACGAAGACATTCATACCGACCGGCGGGGTAATCAGACTAATCTCTGTCACCACAACCACAACAATACCAAACCATACAAGATCAAAACCCAGACTCTGAACCAGAGGGAAAAAGATCGGTATCGTCAACAGCAGCATCGACAAGCTTTCAAACACCATACCCAGCACAATGTAGATTGCCAGAATCACCAGAATGACGACCATCGGGGCTACGTTGAGACTATTGACCAGATCCAGCAGATCAGACGGTAAACCCGCACGATTGATGAAGTTTGAGAAGATCAGCGCGCCGATAAGCACACCAAAAAGCATTGCCGAGGTACGCGCAGTATCGGTGAGAATATCAAACAGACTGCCAAAGTTCAGCGATCGGCGGTAAAGCGCAATAACAAACGCCCCACCCGCACCAATGCCTGCAGCTTCAGTTGGAGTGAATATACCCATGTATATCCCCCCCATGACGATTGAAAATAGTGCCAGCACACCCCAGACACCATTCAATGCCTGAATGCGCTCCGGCCAGTCCATTTTATCACCGCAAGGGCCCGCTTCCGGCGTGCGCCAGACGACAAAACGTACTGCGCAGAGATAGAGTAAAATACCCAGAAAACCCGGAATAAAGCCAGCAGCAAACAGCTCGCGAATACTGGTCTCTGTTAACAAACCATAGATCACCAGAATAACTGACGGTGGAATCAGTATACCCAGTGTGCCACCGGCAGCGATTGATGCGGTTGCCAGCGAGTCTGCATATCCATACTTACGCATCGGAGGCATAGCGACCTTGGCCATGGTTGCAGACGTAGCCAGACTGGAACCACAGATGGCAGAGAAACCGCCACAGGCAACCACGGTTGCCATAGACAACCCGCCCTTACGATGCCCGAGAAAAGCATAGGAGGCGCGGTATAGCTCATGGGAAAGACCCGACTTAGTTACCAGATTTCCCATCAGGATAAATAACGGAATCACCGACAGGCTATATTCCTGAGCGGTATTGATAACCCGCTTGGAAGCCATCGATAAAGAGGAGTTCCAGTTGAAATCCATAAAATTTTCGAAACTCAGTCCCTGCATATATGCAAAACCGAAGAAGCCCACCAAGCCCATCGCAAAAGCAATAGGCACGCGAACCACGACGATAAACAGCAGTAATATTGCAAAACCAATTAATGCAGTAATCATTCTTATAATACCTGTAACGTTATCAGCGCATTTATACCCGGCAGCCCGGAATCAATCCCGGGATAGAAATAACAACCGGTAGATACCATAGCTGATCATCAGCGCAGCGGTTGCCCAGCTCATGATGGCGATGTATTCAACAATATACCCCACCGGCATTTGCAGAAACTCAGTCACCTCATCGCGGCTCATGGAGCGCATTGCAAGCTCATGGATACGTACAGCGAGAAAATACAATGATGTGGAGATAAGCAGAGCCGACAGCAGCCCCAGAACTTTAATCAGCGTATTACCCAGTAACCGATCAAGGATATCGACCACGACATGACCACCGCGCCAGGTAATAACAGGCATCTCTGCGAAAACCAGGATAGCGAGACTCATCTCGGTCAGCTCTGTTGCGCCGTCTACAGCATTGCCAAGAAAATAGCGACCAAATACATCAGCACAGGTCAGCATCATCATAAAAAAAAGCGTGAGAGCAGCAATCAACTCAAGGAAAAAGGCCAGCCATACGACTGGCCCCTTCTCCTCATAGTGCTCTGTAATCCAGGCACTCAAGGACATATCAAACTCCTCACTTATAGCTGCGGGCAATTTCGCGCAATTCGGCAAGAGCAGCTTTAGCATCAACATCACGGTCAGCTACAGACTCATAGAATGCCTCATCCATACCCTTAGTAAGAGCCTTAAACTCTTCAGCCATAGGCTCGCCGGGCTTAATCAGCGCAACGTTAACACCATTTTCCTGAGCGGCTTTAAGACCTTCAACATCGGCAGCGTCCCAGGCACGACCCGCCATTGCGGAGAGTTTTTCACCGGAAACACTGAGAATCGCTTCGCGGTCTTTCGCATCAAGGTCGGCAAGGAAATCAGGATTCATGAAGATGCCGAAACTACCCAGGTACATGCCACCCGGCAGTGCAACAACGTTGCGGGCTACTTCATGCAGACGCAGAGATTTTTGCTCACCCATAGGGATAAAGACGCCATCGATAACGCCCTGCTGCATCATCTCATATACTTTTGGTGCCGGAGCACCGACTGCAGTAACACCCATCCGCTCGCCGATTTCACCCTGTACACCACCACCAAGGCGGATCTTCTTACCGCTCAGCTCAGACAGTGAAGTAATTGGATTCGCCAGATGAATCTGACCCGGGCCATGAGTAAACAGACCGATCACTTCAAGACCATCATTCTCATTCGCCTTAGCGAAGTATTTTTGATGCACACGCCAGTGAGCAACAGAGGCTGCTTCAGCACTTGCACCCAGCAAAGGCTGCTCAACAGCTTGTGTCAGCTTGAAACGACCCGGCACATAACCGTGATAGCTCCATGACGCGTCAACAACGCCATCCTCTACCAGTTCAAACATCGTTTTTGGATGGCCCAGACCATACTCAATCTCAACCTTAACCCGTCCCTCAGTGGCGTCTTCAACCCACTTAGCCCAGGTAGGCCAGACAACAGCATTTTGCGGATGGGTCGGTGGCAACCAACTGGCTACACGCAGTGTAGTTTCAGCCATTGCACTTACAGAAAAGGATGCACCCAAAGCAACTGCGGCAGCAGTTTTCAGGAAAGTCATTTTTGTCATTCGTTCTATCTCCTGGCTATCTCTTCGACGCTATTAACGTCAATTATTTTTATAAGAGATTGTTGGGGCTTTGCCCCTATTTATTATTTACCTTTGCATCTCTGCAATAAGGTCAATTCGAATCATAACCAACAACGTGATACAATTCTATACAAATAACGTAGTATATTTGTATCAATAACACACTATCTTAATGCTTATCGACACCCCGTCTGAAAAGACTCGGCACTCAGGCAATGGAAGTTCTAGTGTGTCCATCAATGCAATATAGTTAACATGTTAACTTAGATGCATTTGCCCGTAAACAGATATAAACAAGAATCAGCTACAACCCCGCGACCATTGCGCAAACGGAGAAAACGATTACACACCCGTATGAAGGCCCCGCGACAATAAAGACCAACAGCATAATTACTTATAGACCATAGGGATATAATTGCCTTCTCTTAGCTTGATGGGATACTTTTTTGCACATAAACTCTTTGGTTTGCGGGTAATGTCCGATGACAAGCATTGAATACCCTTCCCGTTCTGACTGTATGAGAGCCGCATGAACAAACTTCGTTGTATTGAAGAGCTGGTTGATGATTTTAAGAATCAACGCCCCATCCGCGGAGGCTCTTTGATTATCACCATCTATGGCGATGCCATATCGCCCCGGGGGGGAACAGTTTGGCTCGGAAGCCTGATCAAACTGCTGGAGCCCCTGGGGCTTAACCAGCGATTGGTCAGAACATCTATATTCCGACTGACAAAAGATGGCTGGCTCGCGTCAAGCCAGGTTGGCCGTAAAAGTTTTTACAGCCTGACCGACACCGGACGCCGCCGATTTGAAATTGCCTTCAGACGGATCTATGCCGAGCTTTACCCTGAATGGGACGGCAAATGGGACATGATCGTTACTACGCAGCTTGATAACGAGTTACGTAAAGTGGTTAAAAAAGAGCTTGAGTGGCTCGGATTCGGTAACATCGCCCCTAGTATCATGGCACACCCAATGGCGGATATGACCGATGTAAATGCCACGTTGCAGGAGTTATGTGTACTCAATGATGTTATTCATATGCGATCAGAGCTGGTTGGCAATCAAACCTCATCACCACTGAAAGAGCTGGTACATGAGTGCTGGAATCTCGATCAGCTGGCAGAAGGCTATCAGTCATTTCTGGAACGCTTCAGGCCGATTCTCAGAGCCGTAGAAGCACAACCCGAACTGGACCCTGAACAATGTTTTCAGCTGCGCACCCTGCTGATTCATTACTATCGCAGAATTCTGTTGCGTGACCCACAACTGCCGGAGAAGCTGCTGCCTGCTGACTGGTGCGGAACATCAGCTAGAGTCCTTTGCAGAAACATCTATCGGTTAATCTATCAGAAAGCAGAGGACCATCTCTCCGCAACCCAGGAAACCGCTGATGGCTCACTGCCAGAACCCGCCCCACGCTTCTATAAACGTTTTGGCGGTCTGTAAGCAACTGCAACAAACTGTTGCAACTCAAAACAGTTTATGGAATTAATAAAACAAAGAGCAGCCATAAAAGCTGCCAGCTAATCCCTTTTCGACTACACAGAACTGATTCTATGCCATTACCACAAGCCGCTGAGCGGAAAAAGATGCACACCCGTACCGTCACCTGCGAAGGGTTTGAAAGAACCGACGGACTTTGGGATATTGAAGGACACCTCACCGATATTAAAACAGTACCAATTATGCTGCGCGACAGAAGCGATACGGCTGTTGAACCCGGTGTGCCGATCCACGAAATGTCTATCCGGATTACCATTGACCTTGATTTTAACATCATCGATGCCGTGTCCAGCATGGATCACACCCCTTTCCGCATCTGCCCTTCAATTGCGGACGCGTATAAGCAACTGACCGGGCTAAGAATTGCACCCGGCTTCACAAAAAAATGCAAAGAACTGTTCAGCGGCACAAATGGCTGCACCCACCTGCTGGAACTTCTCGGGCCAGTCGCAACCACCGCATTTCAGGCAACCCATCAGGCCCGGGAAGCCAGAAAAGAGCAGGATGATGAGCATGACCGGCCGCATACACTGAATACCTGCCATACCTTCGATAGCACCGGAGAGGTGGTTAAAAAATACTGGCCGCAGTTTTATGAACCGGAAAAGTTAATCACCACCCGTGAAGTCAACTGACCCGACTCTCATTCGCCTGAAACATCACATACTCAATAAACAGTCGCACTTTACCGGGTATATATTTGCGTTCCGGATATAACATATACACCTGCCGCGGAAGTGGCCGCCAGCCGGGCATCAGTTTTATCAGACGCCCGGCGTTTAAAGATTTATCCACCACATAATCAGGCAGGTTGATAATCCCCAGACCGTTTTCCGCCGCCCTTGCGGCAATATTCAGTTCATCTACTTTAAGCCGTGCCTCACCGTCTATTCTGACCACCTCATCATCCGGCCCACTAAAACTCCACACAGGGTTTCTCCGGGTTAATATCAGAGTGTGTTGATGCAACTCTTGCGGATGCTTAGGCCTTCCCCGTCGACGCAAATAATCATCGCTGGCACAGACACTGAAACTTGACTGCAACAGCGGCCGGGAGATCCAGTTCTGCAAGCGCACATCGCCAATACGAAACGCAACATCAATACCCTCCTCGACCAAGTCAATATTGCGGTTAACAACAATCAACTCAAGATTAATCCGCGGAAAGCGCTCCATAAATTTAAAGAACCATTCAGCCAGCAGATCGTTAGTAAGACTGACCGGCGCCGTTACCCGTAGCAGCCCCGAAGGCTCAGCAAGCTCATCATCAAGCTCTTTTGCGGCAGACTCCAGCTCAGCAAACAGCGGAAGACAACGGTTATAAAACTTCATCCCCGCCTCAGTAAGCACCATCTTGCGGGCACTACGATGCATCAGTTTATAGCCCAGGTCTTTTTCCAGCTGCTGCACCTTACGGCTCACCGTCGACGTCGGTACTGATAACGACTCAGAAGCCGAAAGAAAGCTGCCGCGTTCAACCACCTTGAGAAACAGATAGAGATCCTGATAGTTCATTTCATCACCATAAACCCATATATGGGATCATATATTACACATCCGCATCATACTTTTATATAAGCAATCATATATGATGATTTGATAACAATCATAACCATCCAGAGTGCTTATTTAATGAATATTGCAGCCAAACACCTGAGTACAAGGAGCCCTGACATCCACGAGTTATCAAAGCAGGTTAGATTCCAGAACAGTGATGGTACCGTCTGGTTTGGTGAGCAACGGATGCTGCTAATGCAACTGGCCTCACTGACAAACTTTCGTAAGGAGCAGATACTCACTGTTGGCCTGGAACGGGCTAAAGGCTTCTTTATGCGCCTGGGCTACAGCCTGGGACAAAAAGATGCGGAACTGGTGAAACGACTGGCCGGTGATATCGAACCCGAAGAACTCTTCAGGACAGGCTTTCAGCTCGACTCATTAAAAGGATCGGTAAAGGTTGAAGAACTTAAACTCGAGATTGACCCGGACAATAAACATTTCTATGCCCTACTGAATATGCACGATGCCTACGAGGCCGAAATGTTCATCTCTGAACTGGGTCTCACTGACGGCCCGGCCTGTTGGGCACTGGTTGGGCATGCCAGCAGTTTCGCCTCCGAACTACTGGGACAGGAGATCATCTTCAAAGAGATCAAATGCCGTGGCTGCGGTGATCCTCAATGCCTGTTTGAAGGCAAACCAGCTACCGAGTGGGATGATTACCAAAGCTATCGTAACTACTTTAAAACAACCCCCATTATTGAAGAGCTGTACGATCTTCAGAATCAGCTTTCAGTGCTGCGCCACAAGATAGACAGCAGCGCAAGTCTGGGGAACTTTATTGGCCAGTCAGACGGCTTCCAACGGGTCTGCAAACTGGCCAACAAAGCTTCAACCGGAAAAGTCTCGGTGCTGCTGCTGGGTGAAACCGGTGTAGGTAAAGAGTTGGTAGCCAAAGGCATACATGAAAACTCCTGTCGTTCGGTCGAACCCTTTATCGCGGTCAATTGTGCAGCCATTCCTCCCGACCTGATCGAAGCAGAGCTGTTTGGTGTTGAGAAAGGCGCCTACACCGGGGCAACGCAGACCCGAGAAGGCCGCTTCGAACGCGCTCACCGGGGCACTATCTTTCTCGATGAAGTGGTTGAACTTAGCCCCCGCGCCCAGGCAACCCTGTTGCGAGTGTTGCAAGAAGGAGAACTGGAGCGGGTTGGCGACACCCAGACACGCAAAGTTGATGTCAGGGTGATCGCCGCCACTAACGAATCACTGATTAAAGCCGTTGAGACCGGTCGCTTCCGTGCTGACCTCTACTACCGTCTCAATGTCTATCCGATTGAAATCCCACCGTTAAGAGAACGGCGCGAAGATATCTCAATGCTGACGACGTATTTCCTGCGTAAATATGAGGCGTACTACAGCAAAAAAACCCTCGGACTATCTGACCTGGCAACAAAAACGTTGCTTAGTTACGACTGGCCCGGAAATGTGAGGGAACTGGAAAATGTAATCGAGCGGGGGCTTATACTGGCTGAAAATGGCGAAACCATCGACGCTCAGTACCTGTTCCCCAACATGAATCGTGATAGCAACAGTCAGATGATCTCAACCTCCGGGCAGCTGATCGACTCTTCCACACCCTCACCTCAGAACCCGGATAGCCACTGGGCGCAACAGGCTATAGAGCAACTGGGGTCGATGGAAAAAATTGAAGAAGCGCTGGTGAGATACGCTATCTCTAAAGCGGAAAACAATGTGGCTGAGGCAGCCAGGATGCTCGATATCACCCGCCCGACACTGGCGTACCGGCTAAAAAAACTGAATATAGAGATTGGATAAGATGTTATTTGAACAAAGCCAGCAGCTACTGAATAAGGCGATCGCCTTCGCCACAAACGCAACCGTTAATGTAAACATCGCTGTCTGCGATGCTGGTGGCAACCTGTGCGCGTTTCAACGCATGGATGGTTCCCCACTAGGGTCTGTTGACATTGCCCAGAAGAAAGCCCGCAGCGCCGTACTGTTTGGCGCCCCCACCGAAGCACTGGGCCAACTCGTGCGGGAACAGCAACTGGACAGCTTTGAACAGACCAATGAAGGTCTGATTCTATTTGCCGGAGGTGAGCCGGTGTTTCATCAGGGCCAACTGATCGGCGGCGTCGGCATCTCTGGTGGTAGCGCCGCAGAAGATAAAATGATCGCCCTTGCCGCTATCGACCAGGCCGGCTTCACCCCTGCAGGAGCAACCGATGAAGTTTAAGCTCAGCGTTGTTGACCAGTCTCCAGCTCACGACGGCCAGTCTCAAACTCAGGGGCTACACTACTCTACCCGCCTGGCGCAGCTGTGCGAAGAGCTGGGTTACCACCGTTTCTGGATTGCTGAACACCATGATACTGCCAGTTACTCCAGCTCCTGCCCGGAAATTCTGATTGCTCATATCGCCCAGAATACCCAAAAGATTCGTGTCGGCAGCGGCGGTGTCATGCTGTCCCACTACAGCCCTTTGAAAGTGGCTGAAGTGTTTCGCACGCTGGAAGCACTCAACCCGGGAAGAATCGATCTGGGCGTTGGCCGCGCACCCGGCGGTACTGACCTGACCAGCAGAGCGCTGGCTTTTCCGAACAGACCCAACACCGCAGAGCTATACCCTCACCTGCTGAGTGATCTGAGCGGATTTCTGCATGACAATCTGCCCGCTGAACACCCTTTTTTCGGTATCAACGCCACGCCGATCAATGCCACAGCCCCACAACTATGGACGCTGGGGTCCAGCAGCGGCAGTGTTGATCTGGCTGCTGAGCTCGGTCTGGGTTTTGTTCTGGCACTGTTTATCGGCACCCATGAACGGCCAGCAGAGATCTTTGAACGCTATAAAACAAGGTTCCGGCCCAATGGACGTGGACTGGAGCAGCCACAGACAATCCTCTCGGTCGCCTGCCTCTGCGCTGACAGTAAAGAGGAGGCCGCCTATCTGGCCGCCCCTAATATGTACTGGAAAGTGATGGCGTTCCGCCACGGTATTCGTGAGCATATCCGCAGTCCTGAGGAAGCTCTGAGTCTTGTCAACAAGCTGCCACTATCGGATCAGGCCTATTATCAGGAAACCCTTGATTCAGTGGTCAGCGGCTCAGCGACTGAGTGCCGTGAAGAACTTGAACTACTGGCACAACACTACCATGCAGAGGAACTGATGCTGGTGAATGTCACCCACGGTTTTGAAGATCGCTGCAACAGTTATCGCAAACTGATGGCCGCATTTTAAGCAGGTAAAAGCCGGTTCAGTTGTGAACCGGCCGATCAGAAACCGACAGCAATCGCTGCTCTTCCGGTAACGCTAGCGTCACCACCTGGCCGTCAATATCCAGTGTTAGCTCAACTGCCTGCAACAGATGATAGGGGCTGCCCAGCCGTTCAAAGTCGGTATCGTCCAGTCCCTGCTCTATTCGCTTCAGGTAATAATACCCCTGATGTCCATAGATTTTATCACCCACCAGCGGATAACCCAGATAGCTCAGTTGAACACGAATCTGGTGCTTTCGGCCCGTATACAAGTGACACTCAATCAGTGCCCTGCCTGCATAACTGGTTATTACCCTGAACTCCGTCTTAGTATGGCGCGGCTTTATAAAGTGACACGCCTCAGCCGGATCAACGACATATACCTGACTGCGTATTAAGCTGCCGTTTTTTTCAGATAACTCACACTCCATGAGTTTTGCTTGCCAGTCAGGCACACCCTCAACCCAGGCGTGGTAGATCTTTTTATGAATCAGTTCATGCAGACGAGGCTTCCAGCGCCGATCTGCGTCTGCATCTTTCGCTAACAACATCACCCCGGCCGTCTCGGTATCCAACCGATGTAACAAGCGGGCATCATAATAAGGTGTTTGCCGCCGCACCAGAGAGATCAGGGTATTATAGAGATTACGGGTAGTACGGCTAACCGGTAGCTGATGCGGCTTATACACCGCCATCAGCTCACTGTTTTGCCACAGCAACCGCCAGCCTGTGTCCACGTCCTCTTCAGCGTGATCCGGCAACCTCACACAGAGCTGTTCAGTTCCGTTAAGCAGCTGATCAGTTGAAACTTCGGTGTTATCGACACTGATATAGCCATCAGCCAACAGTTCTGTCAGCCTTAAACCATCCCCATCAGTCAGGCGTGAACGCAGAAATTCAGTCAACGACAGAGGAAACTGCTGAGAGGCACCAGAACCTTCAATATCAGAAAGATTAAAAATAAGTGTAAAGTAGACTGACAATGGACCGGAACCCTGCATCAAAAATATAAAAAAAGCCTCACGGGAGGCTTTCTGGCAGCAGATCTGTATGGCTTCTTAAAACCGCCTGCCGGTCAGAGGTCTGGTAACTGCTGACGGGAAAATATCTCTTCGATCTCTGCACGGTTACTGCATGACTGTACTTGCTTCACCACATCAGGAGTCAGATGAGGTGCAAATTGCTGAATGAAATCATACATGTAACCCCGCAGGAAGGTACCTTTACGGAAACCAATCTTTGTGGTGCTGTACTCAAACAGATGGCTGGCATCAAGACGCACCAGGTCCTGATCCTGATTCTCATCAAATGCCATACTGGCGACAATTCCGACGCCTAATCCAAGGCGAACATAGGTTTTGATAACATCAGAATCGACCGCAGTGAAGACAACTTTTGGCTCCAGCCCTTCCCGGCTAAATGCATCATCAAGCTTTGAGCGGCCAGTAAAGCCAAAGACATAAGTGACTATGGGGTACTGAGCAACGTCCTGCAGCGTCAGTTTAGCCACCTGGGCAAGGGGGTGATCTTTAGGCACAACGACCGAGCGATTCCAACGGTAACAGGGCATCATAATCAGATCATTAAAGTGCGACATCGCTTCAGTCGCAATGGCAAAATCCACCGTGCCATTAGCGGCCATTTCTGCAATCTGCATCGGCGTTCCCTGATGCATATGCAGGGAAACATCCGGATAGCTTTTCATAAAGTTGTTAATTGTCTGTGGCAAGGCATAGCGAGCCTGAGTATGAGTCGTCGCCAGATCAAGACTCCCCATTCTTTCGTCACTAAACTCCTGGGCAACCTGCTTGATGCTTTCTACTTTACGCAGAATATCACCCGCCACCTCAAGAATCGCTTCACCGGCAGGCGTTACCCGGGTAAGGTGTTTTCCGCTGCGGGCAAACACTTCAACACCCAGCTCATCTTCAAGCAGGCGTATCTGTTTGCTAATACCCGGCTGAGAAGTATAAAGACTCTGTGCAGTGGCCGAGACATTCAGATCATGTCTGGCCACTTCCCAGATGTAACGCAACTGCTGCAGCTTCATTTATACCTCCAACAACGATAAAACTATATTTTAATAACTATTGATTATAATACACCGTTACCGTTTTCGGAAAACCTATCTTCAGCATCACCTAAACAAAGGTCGGCTTAGCGAATAATCTGGCGTCTTCCGTTCAGCTCAGTCGATTACGTAACTTACGTATCTCTTCTTCACATGAGGTGATTTTTTTCTCCTGAGTGACCAGCCGAGCGGTTGCACGCATCACCTCCTCGGTTTTATCTTTAACCTGTCCCCGAAGCATATTTTCACGCCGGGATGCATCGTTAACCGCCAGCAGGTTTTTCTGATTAACCCGCTTCAGCTCCTCTTTAACTTCATTGACTTTGTCTTCAAGGCGCTTACTGCGGTTCTGTTCCGTTAGTAACAGACTACTTAGCTGACTCCGCTCGCGGCCATTCTGACTATCTTCAGATTTATATCGCTTTAGCTCTGCTTCCAGCGTTTTAATCTGAGTCGCAGATGTTTCCAGCTTGACATCTTTCTTCGCCACCAGAGCCTGAAGGTTATGGATATCTTTGGTCAGAGCGGACTCTTTACGACCACACTCATCGCGAAACTTTTCCAGCGCACTACGGTAATAGCGGGTATCGGCCTCAACCTTAGCAACCTGTTCAAGACTGTGTCGCTGCTCATCGACAATGCGCTGATCGAAGGTACGTTTAGAGTCGTCCATTTTTTTCTGCAGCAGGTTCAACTCCTGCTCGACATTCAAACGACGCTGCTCTTCAGCTTTTTGCTCAGAGATGGCGGTTCCCAGGTTTATTTTCAGCACCGAAACCTCTGCTTCCAACACCTGGATCTGATGTTTCTCCTGCACCAGCTGCTGCTGCAGGTCGCGAACATTCTGATCCATCTCCGCCTGCTGACTTTGCGCCTTAAACAGTTCGGTTTCTGAGTGTCGACGAGCATCTTCACTGGCCAGTTGCTGATATTGCTTATCGGTCGATAAAGAGGACTGCGCTTCCTGTACAGCAAGCTGCCACATAGACTCAAAGCTATGGACTAAGGATTCTGGCAGCTCCGGCATTTTAGGCGAGGAATCGCCATACATTCGCATCCGATCAGGCAACACCGTCCACCACTGTTCCAGCAGTGCCACCAGCTGCTCTGGCACCACCCCGAGCACCTTTGCCAGATCATCGGTATTGGGTGCTCTGCCACTTTTAAGCATGGCATCTGCTGCTTTATTAAACTCTTCAGTATTAATCTGTTGACTCATTGATAACGCCTTACCGGGCTGATGACTGCCCGTCAATTTTCTGCAATTTTTTTAACCCGTTTTCCAACTCATCCCCCAATGGGGCGTGGAAAATTTTTCTGCCACCGGATGGCAGAGGTACACGTAGCTCAGCAGCATGAAGAAATAAACGGCGCATACCGTAACCTTTCATCTCCCGATTGACCGGGTCTGTACCATATTTATCATCACCAATGATCGGGTGTCCTGCAAACTGGCAATGCACCCGGATCTGATGGGTACGTCCGGTGATAGGCCGCGCCTCAACCAGTGTAGCCAAACCATCAAAACGCTGTAAAACCTTATACTCGGTGAGCGAAGGCTTTCCCAGAGGATGGGCTTTTACGATCCGCTCTCCGGACTTTAGTTCATTCTTTTGCAGCGGAGCGTCGACCTTTGTTTTGCGGGCAGACCATTTACCCTCTACCAGTGCATGGTAGATTTTGGTGATCTGTTTAGCTTGCAGCGCGGCATGGAGAAAGCGCAACGCACTGCGTTTTTTAGCCACCATAATACAGCCCGAGGTATCCCGGTCCAGCCGGTGCACCAACTCAAGAAAACGGGCATCCGGGCGTATCTGGCGGATCGACTCTATCAAACCAAGGCTGATACCACTGCCACCATGAACCGCCAGCCCTGAAGGTTTGTTCAACACGATGAGATCATCATCTTCAAACAGGATAGCGTTCTCAACCAGATGTTTGAGATTATCGCTGACCGTTGCCTGAGGCTTCTCTTCACTCAGTCTGATAGGCGGAACTCTGACCAGATCGCCATCCTGTAAACGGTAATCCGGTTTAATGCGCTTTTTATTAACCCTGACCTCACCTTTGCGTAAAATCCGGTAGATCAATGTTTTAGGAGCACCTTTTAGACGGGTGCGCAGGAAATTATCTATCCGCTGCCCGGCTAACTCTGAATCTATTTCAAACCATTGCACTGCAGGGGCTGATACTGCTGTTTCTTCTGACATATTAATGGGATATCGGACCTTTCGATTGATGCTATCTGTTTAAGCTGCTATATTCTAGCGCTGCTGCGGGCAGTTGGCTTTAGCTAATTTGAAATTCCCTATTATTTTGCAATTTAGTTTGAAGAATCAGGCAAATAATCGGTTTGAATCCCTCGTACAGCATCAATTTTAAGAGAATTACTACGTATTTCATCCAGCTGGCAATGCCCTGAATTACAAAGCCAGTTGGAGGTGAAGATGTCAGTTGCCCGGAACCTGCCAATATAAACCGGCAGACACAACCTGATCAGACTCGAAATAAGAAGTCGATATGAGGCAACTGTTTCCTTCACCGTCGATAAGACCAGACAACATCATTGTGTTGCCTGGCATTAAGTTAAACACATGAGTCGTTACGAAGACTTGGTTTTCTGTGTCTGTTTAGTTTGCAGACACCTCTCTGTGTGGCTTGCGGCCGGATGAAGTGCGTTAGTGTTATAAGAGAACGCTAACAAACAATGAAAAGAATGCTAATTAACGCAACTCAACAAGAAGAGTTGCGCGTTGCCCTGGTTGATGGGCAGCGCCTTTATGATCTGGATATCGAATCCAGCTCCCGCGAACAGAAAAAAGCCAACATCTACAAAGGCAAAATCACCCGGGTTGAACCTAGCCTGGAAGCCGCTTTCGTAGAATATGGCTCCGAGCGCCATGGCTTTCTGCCTCTCAAAGAGATCTCCCGCGAATACTTCAAAAAGGGCACCGATAAAGGTGGACGTCCTAATATTAAAGAAGTGATCGCTGAAGGCACTGAAGTCATTGTTCAGGTTGATAAGGAAGAGCGCGGCAACAAAGGTGCTGCGCTGACCACTTTTATCAGCCTGGCAGGCCGCTATCTGGTACTGATGCCGAACAACCCACGTGCAGGCGGTATCTCCCGCCGCATCGAAGGCGATGATCGCAAACAGCTGAAAGAAGCGCTTGATGGCGTCACCATTCCGCCAAAGACCGGCGCCATCGTACGTACCGCCGGCATCGGTCGCACCTCAGAAGAGCTGCAATGGGACCTTGATTATCTGATGACCCTGTGGGAAGCGATTACCGGAGCTGCTGAAGAGCGTCGCGCGCCCTTCCTGATCTATCAGGAAAGCAACGTGGTTATCCGTGCAATCCGCGACTACCTGCGCCAGGACATCGGTGAAGTGCTAATCGATAAGCCAGAGGTCTATCAGGAAGCCCTGAACTTCGTTCAGCAGGTCATGCCCAGCTACCAGAACAAGATCAAGTTGTATGATGAAGCGATCCCTCTGTTCAACCGCTTCCAAATTGAGAGCCAGATCGAAACCGCTTTCCAGCGTGAAGTCCACCTGCCTTCAGGCGGCTCTATTGTTATCGACCCCACTGAAGCACTGGTATCGATCGACATCAACTCTGCCCGCGCAACCCGCGGTAACGATATTGAAGAAACCGCGTTGCAGACCAACCTGGAAGCCGCTGATGAGATCTCTCGCCAGCTACGCCTGCGAGACATCGGCGGTCTGATCGTTATCGACTTTATCGATATGACCCCCATTAAGAACCAGCGCGATGTTGAAAACCGGATGCGTGATGCGCTGAAGGTAGACCGTGCCCGCGTACAGCTAGGTCGCATCTCCCGCTTCGGCCTGATGGAGATGTCTCGTCAGAGACTACGTCCATCGCTGATCGAAAGCCGTGGAGCCGTTTGCCCTCGTTGCAATGGCCAGGGCACCGTACGTGATCCAGAGTCGCTTGCACTGTCGATTCTACGCCTGATTGAAGAGGAATCATCCAAAGACCGCACCGCGCAGATTCGCGCTATTCTGCCGGTCTCTGTGGCGACCTTCCTGCTCAACGAAAAACGTCGTGAAGTTCACGAAGTTGAATTACGTCATAAAGTTCGTGTGGTGGTTATACCCAACCCGAACATGGAAACACCTCATTACGAAGTGGTTCGCCTGCGGGATGATCACACAGTGATCAACACCAATGATGCCAGCTATACCCTGCAACCTGAGCCTCAGGAAGAGCTGGAAGTAGAAGCCGCCCGAACGCAGCCTGTTCGTGAGCGCGCTGCAGTCAGTACTGTTGCACCGTCAACACCGGCTCCGGCACAGGCAGCACCTGCACCGCAGCCGGTAGCACCTGTTCAGCAGACTGCTGCAGCCCCTTCCCTGACCAGTCGCATTTTCAATGCCCTGGGCGGTTTGTTTGGCAATTCTGAAGACGCCAAAGAGAAAGCCCGACTGGAGCAGGAAAAAGCCAAGCAGGAACTGGAGCAGGAAGAGCGCAATAAGAAACAACGCGGTCGTAAACGCACCGGTGGCAGCAACAATCGCCGTGATCGTGATCGTAACCGCAATCAACGCCGTGACAACGACACGATTATTGACAACCTGTCTGATACGCCTGAACCGCAGGGATCACGTGATCGTGATGAAGCCCCTGAAGATTCTGGTCGTGGACGTTCGCGCAATCGCCGTCGTAGCGAGCGTGATAAAAACTCTCAACAGGATAAACCTGAAGAGCAAAACAATGCCCAACAGAACGCTACTCAACAGGAAACCCCTCAAAAGAGTAACGAACAGGACAAGCCTGCTGAGCAGAATGAAGATGGACGCGCGCGCGGCGAACGCCGTCGCGGACGTCGTCGTCGCGGTGAGCGAAGCGGTAAACGCACTGCTGACAGCAACACTACCGAAACGAATGAGCAGCTAACCACAACCGATGCTGCAGCAGAAACAACGGCACAACTGCCGGTTGACAGTGAAGCTAGCCAGCCAACGCCTGCAGAAAAGACTCAGAGTGATTCTCAGGCCGACGCTAAGACTGAAGAAGCTCCACGCAAGCGCCGCCAGCGTCGTCGTGGACCAAAAGCAGATAGCTCAACCAGCAATGAAGCTGATCAGTCTACCGCTGCAGAATCTTCTGAGACAGCAGACAACCTGACTGCCGATGCCGTTAAACCAGAACCTGTAGAATCTGCACCGGTAGCTGTAGAAGCAGTTACTGAAAAAGCGGCCGAACCTGCGGTGACTGAGCTGACTGAACCCGACGCAGCAGACACTGTAGCGGAACAGATCGAACAGCCCGAAGCGGCTTCTGATACTAAGGCTGTTGAAACTAAGGCTGCTGAAGTCACTACTCCTGAGACTCCTGCTGACGAAACACCTGTTTCTGAAGAAGCTGTAGCGGAAGAAGTGACACTAGTTAAACAAACGGTAGCCGAAGAAGCTGTAGCTGAAGAAGCTATAGCTGAAAAAGCTGTAGAAGAAACCGCCCCTGAAGAGATAGCGACTGCAGCGACCGTAGCTGACGAGGTTATCGTTACAGAAAACGTTTCTGAGACCAAGCCTGTCGATGAAACTAAAACAGTAGCTACAGAAGCCCCCGTCGCCGCAGAGCCTGTCACTGAGACGACTGCAGATACGATTACGCCAGCTGAGACTCTCGAAGTTGAAATCGAAATCGAAACAACTCCAGAGGCAGCTGCGCAGACAGTTACTGAAGAGGAGCAACGCCCTACCGGACGTCGTGTGCGCAAGCGCCCCGATCTGACAGCACCGGCTGTAGCACCTGATGAAGTAATGACTGCCCGTCCCCGTCGTGAAGCAGCACCCACTGCGGCACCGGAAGCCGAAGCAGCGGCGCCACGTCAGCGTCGCCAGCGCCGCGCGCCTAATGATCCGCGTCAGCAGGAAAACAGCGATAGCTGAGACTCTGTAAACTGACAAAAAAGCCGGCTATTCAGCCGGCTTTTTTATGTTCTGCGTATAGCAGAGTCATTCGATCTATCAGGGATAACAGCGGGGCTCAATCTCAAGCATTACACCATACTGCTTATAGACATCCGCCTGAATCGCACCAGCCAGCTCAACAATATCCGTACCTGTAGCATTACCATGATTTACCAGCACCAGCGCCTGTTTCTCATAGACCCCAGCATCACCTTGAGTACGCCCTTTCCAACCCAGCTGATCGATCAGCCAGCCCGCGGCCAGCTTACTGTACCCAGGCTTATCGGCAAAAACCACCATACCGGGAAAAACCTGCTTAAGTTGTTGCGCCTGATCCTCAGGTATTACCGGATTTTTAAAGAAACTCCCTGCATTTCCCAGCTGTTCTGGCTGAGGCAGTTTGCTATTACGCACCTCACAGATAAGATCACTAAACTGCAGCGGCTCAGGCGATGTTATACCGCGATCCGCCAACTGACCGGAAATGCCACCATAATGCAGCACAGGAGTAAACTCACGACTCAGGGTAAAAGTTACGGCGATAATCAGATAGCGCCCCGGGAAGCGACTTTTGAAAATGCTGTCACGATAATCAAACTGGCAATCGGCCGACGTAAAGACAACCTGTTCGCCGGTTTCCAGATCAAACGCCTCCAGACTCAACATCCGGTCTTTAATCTCGACACCGTAAGCACCGATATTCTGAATCGGAGCCGCACCCACAGTACCGGGAATCAGGGATAAATTTTCCAGGCCATATGCCCCCTGCTCCAAGGTCCAGCGAACAAATTGATGCCAGTCTTCACCACCACCCGCGGTCACTGAAACGGTTCCATCCGGATTATCGCTAATGTGTAATCCGCGAATTCGGTTGACCACCACCAACAGATCCAGGTCCGCGGTCAGAACAAGATTACTCCCCCCGCCGATCAGCAACACAGGGATAGCCTGATGCTGCATAAACTCGCGCAGATCTGCTAACTGCTCAATACTGTCCAGAAGCGCGAAATAGCGCGCCGACACATCAAAACCGAAACTGTTATAGGGCTTAAGAGAGATATTTTCCTGAAACTGAAGACTCATTGATTAAGCTCTTTGGCGATACGATTTAAAAGCGCCTCAGAAGCCGCTTCCACCAGATCCAGTACCTGATCAAAACCGGAGGGACCGCCATAATAGGGATCAGGCACTTCCAGTACAGACAGTTCAGCCAGATCAAGAAACAGGCCAAGGTATCCCTGAAACCCGGCAGGACAGATAGATTTAAGCTCAGCAAGATTTTCTTTATCCATCGCGATAATGTAATCGTAATGACCAAAGTCCGCAGCAATCGCCTGACGGGCACGCAGATCACTCAGATCGTAACCCCGCCGCAACGCCGCTGCAGCTGACCGATGATCCGGCGGATTGCCGATATGATAGGCCGCCGTGCCCGCCGAATCGATCTCGATCAGATGGGCCAGGCCCCGCCGCTCCACCAGCGCCCGAAATACACCGTGTGCAGTCGGAGAGCGACAAATGTTACCCAGGCATACAAATAAAACAGCCTTTTTATCTATATTTTTCAAATAATTAACCATTATTTTTCGGTGTAGTTTTGCCTAAAAAAAACAGGCTATTACGCATATTATAAAACAAATACTTACCAAATGGTTTTCAGAAAGAAAAACGGGAAATATAAGAAGAATTAGACTTGAAACTCTACCCTATCAAAATAGCGGGGACATATTCCCCAGATCAGTCTTATCTATTTGTTTCATCTCAGGTAATCAGCACACCATTTTTAAGAGTTCTGAAAAGTGCGAAGGCACTTGCCTGTCACTTAATTTCAATATCAAAACCGATCAGAGGCTTTGGCATATGAGCTTTACTATGAATGAACTGGGTGAGGTTTTAACAGAAACTCAGGACGGCGTAACAATGCCAATAGACTGCAGCTTTGAAAGGGTTAATGACTGGATACATGGTATTGACGTTCAGTTTGAAGAGCTCCAGGCGCTATGCCTGGGAATGGCTGCAGAGAATGATCGATTAAGAAAAACTGCATTCTCAGTAATAGCAGGCAAGTGGGACGATCAGGAAAGAAACTGCAAATACTCTGATGACTTCGACACGCTGGACCAGGCTATCGAAGCTTATGATAAAGTGTCCGGGTATCCGTGGGCTTACATCGAGTATCAGGGGCGGATTTTGAGACTATGGGATAAAGGGGTTCACCCTTTGAGGTGAGGAAGGTTGCTTAAACAACAACAAAAGCTAAATCATACTTTTTCCTATATTCATACAGAAAGAACGGTTTTATATTGTGGATGGCTTCGGCCAACCGCCCTTGGAGTTTACTTCCATTTCTCCCCGGGGCGGCTCTCAGCTAATCAATGGCTAAACGCCACACTTTCGACAGCTACACCAACGGCATCAATTTGAGCTTTAGTTTTCACGAATACGCTTTGATTGCAGTAACCATGATCTCACGGGCTTGATCAGCAGTGATAGTAGAATCAAATGCAGGCCATGCACCAATAGCCTCTGGCATACCAGCTTCAACGATATTCCCAACGTAGTTCCAGTCAGATTCACGAAGCTCATCCACGCCAGTTTCAGAGCCGTAATCGGCTTTCCACACACGCCATGCGGGATGTTTCCATAGCTTCCCTGCCAGCTTTTTTGTGTACTGAATTACTGGCCTTGGCTCTTGCACCAGCAATTTTGCTGTGAACCACGCAAGTTCATCTAGAAGCAAATTGTGTTCTGACATTACGTCATCAAGCACGATAGCACCGACCGTGCCAGGGTGACTCGAAACGAATACAAACCAAAAAGGCGGGGCGCTTGCGCTTGGAAAACTATCAAACATTTCCTGCGTAATCGGATCTACCAGATCACCCTGCGCATCACGCTCTTGAAAACGCATTTCCCATAAATGTCTCATTATGGCGTCCCCGCTATCGGCAACACATATGTTAGATCAGCATTTTCCAACTGGTCTGGAGTAGTAGATTCATTCAGCGTAACGGTTATAGCATCAGCGGATGTAATGTTTACAGCAGCACCGTGCTGTGCATTTCCCGAGTAATCTAACAGCACTAAATCAGACGCCCAGTCTTCATCAACTCGATAGTCTCTGATCAGCGTTCCAGCGCTCCAGACTCTAGCACCAAGACACGGCCCGTCAAATTTATCTACGTTGTTACTAAATGCTATAGTGTCTATCTCTACCAATTTTGTTCCGGCTGTCGCATTAACTACTGACTCGACAGCAATACCATTTTCATAATACGTCATAGTGTTGCCTACACGCCCGAACCCGTAAGTTCGTAACTGTTCATCTGATGATACATTACCAACAGCAACATCAACGTTAATTCCACCAAGTCGCATACGTATTCTTGGGATGCTTGAAAGTTGCACTCTCTGTATTTTGCTGGCAGCGGAACTTTCTAACCCGAAAAACGTTTCTATCGTAAAAATATCTGATATAAGAGGGCCTTCAAACTCAAGCAGAAAATCACCCGGCAGGGAAACAATCGGTATTCTGTAATACTGTGATCCCGCTGACTCAAGTGGAGTTATATTTCTAGTCACTGTTGGCACTACATCAGTCGCAAAAACACTAGCCGCACTCAGCGTAGATTCGTTACCCGCCGCATCGTATGCGCTAACCTGAACTGAATACGATGTCTCTGCAACTAGTCCTGTGATCGAATATGGCGATGTTGCAGCTGCCTCAATTTCAACACTATTGACAAAAACTTTATAGCCTGTAACGCCGACTGCATCAGTTGACGCATCCCACGTAACCGATCCTGAATCACTGCCTGTAGACACACCCACGACATTATCGGGAACAGTTGGCGCAACTTGGTCTGTTACTGATACGGTACGCTGAACCTGAGTTGCCGAATTACCCGCTGAATCACTGACATTGTAACTTAACACGTATGATCCAACCGACCCAGTATCAACCGTTCCAGTAACAACGATTGACGCTGTAATGTCGCCGTCTTCATCATCATAAGCAGTCGCACCGGGATCAGTCCAAACGCTATCGTGTGCAATCGTTGGAGTAGAGCTGCCTAGCAACGTAATAACTGGGGCGTTGGTATCTGGTGTAACTGTAGTAAATGTATCAGCCGCTGATTGATCTGACTCATTACCCGCAGCATCAACCGCGCTCACGGTAACGCTATACGGTGTTGTATCTGTTAGGCCGGTGAAGTCGTAAGTAGTTGATGATGTGGTATCGTGCTCGACTGAATTTAGATAGACAACATAGTGATCAACGCCAACATTATCGCTTGCCGCATCCCATGTAGCTGTTCCGGTTGTTTCACCAGTCGCAGCCGCCAGAAGATTTTGCGGCACACTCGGTGCATCAACATCTGCGACCGTCATCACGTGAGAGCCAGCGCCATATTTCAGGCCAGTTGCTACATGAATCAGATGATATGAGAACGTGTATTCGCCTGGCAGGCCGGAAATAGTAGGAACGCCAGCAGCATCCAGCACAACAGATCCAGTGCCGCCCCCTGTACGCACTGCTGACCGCTGGAACACGATATTGTCATTAACAGCTAAACCGACCGCACCGAAGGCGACTGAATCAGCTGTAGGTGATGCGGTGTCGATAACAGATACGTTGAATGCTGACGCAGGAAGATAGCGAACATTATTAATGCTGATAGTGCCAGCGCCGGTAATTTCTAGCGTGTGATTGATGTAATCACCCACGGAATCCTTATGCAGTAATCCGTCTGCCGGGGCGATAGCGGTCATCTCTGTGTCGCTGATGACAGTGACATCTGTGCAGCTAACACCACCAATGGTGATAGCTGTCATGCCAGTTAAGCCGCCTGCAGGTAAGCGAACACGGAAAGAGGCGCTGGCGTAAACGTTACCGCCCGTGGACTTTATGCCCGAAGACTGTGTCTTCATTATCTGCAGATTAACCGCCCCGGCCAATAAATTCGGCTTGTACAGCGCATTAATAAATCTCATGCGGTTTACTCCGGATCGGTGATGTAGATTGACATGGGGACGCTGCCGCGAAACCAGACTTTACCCTGCTGAATCGGCTCGTTAATCGCATCAGATCGACCAATCATGCCGCCAGGGTATGCGAAGTTGCCGTCTTCTACCGCTGCGCCTGGGTCGGTGGGTGATAGGCGCCAGTATAGGATTCCGCTGCTGGGGTTTTGCACCATAAAATCATCGGTGGCGACTGTGATGCCTTCGACCCAGCCAGTATCAGTTACCAGTAACGGTACGGTGCGAGTGATTGCCATGGTGTTTCTCCAGGTGTTAGCGGGCCACCAGCGATCTGGAAGCCTTGATTATGTGTATTAGGGGTTTAGATTTAGCGGGGCTGGTTGTTGGTGACCGCGGCACCATCACCAAAGCCGGTGACTTTGCCGGTTGCATCAAGAAAGGTTGCGTGACTATCGCCAGGGAGCCATACAGCAATCCCTCCACCAGCCTGATGGTACATACCAACTGGGTTGCCGTCAGCATCACAGAGATTCACTTGACTAACTGGCTGCGCATAGGCGGTGGTGACGTTGCCGTCCATGGGGTGCGTTCCGAATAATCCGGTTTCGGGGTTGCGGCTGAGCTGCATAGGTTTTTCGGCGGGCCATTGGGTAGCGACTGTTGGTGTCGTTAATGCTGCATAAGCATCTGTGAGGCCATAGGCGGCAGCGTTATATAATCTATATGTTTGAGCATTGGCCCAATCACCAAACTGATTCTGATATTGCGCCCGCCAAGAGCCGACATAGTAAAAAAGCCGATACGAAGCGGGCCAATTATCGGCGGCATAAGCATCGCCTGCCGTTGCATAAAAAGGTAGGCCGTTCAAGGCTTGGCCTACATGATACAAACTCCCCTCAACAAAAGTACCATCATCATCAAATGCAGGGACTTCATGCGAATCTGGACTGTCCCACCCATCCGGTGCTGTAAATTGCCCATCAAAGCGCACATCAACAGGGTCACCGGTGGCGCAATCGATCAGCCCTGACAGGCCTTTAACGACATCGCCCAGGGTCATCTGGTCTACAGAGAATATACCCGCGCCCGGAGCAGTTGGGTCGTCGACCGGATAAGGCGCGGTGAGGTCGGTGTCTTCCAGTTTGTTGCCGCTGTTGTAATTACCCCCGGATGTGCCTGCACCTGTTCCACCAGCGTCTGGCTGGGTGGTGCCCTCTTCTTTGTTACCCTCTTCATCGGTGCTGGGGGTGTTGCCGGTGGTGCTTGAGCTGGTGCCGTCGGCATTGAAGTAAACAATGCCTCGCTGACCTTTGATTTTCTCTTTCGGTTTATGGGCGGGGATGTTGCCGGTTTTAGATCCCTCCACCCCGACGATCAGTTTTAAATCTTCTTGCTGTCGGTTTGCCATCAGAATATTACCTCGAGCAGATCATTACGGATCTCGATGTTATACGCCTGCTTTGACGATATTTCACGAGTGTCACGGCTTTGATCATCGATATCCTGCGTGTCGATAATGAGTGCAACCGGGGCTTTCAAACCATAGCGAACCGCTTTGCCGGGGCGTACTAGTTCTTGGAATATATAACCCGTCCAGTCTGTGTTCTGCTCGCCGTTCAATGGGATGGTGTGCGCCGACAGTTTGATCACTTGCGGCGTATAGTTTGCATCTACAATCGGCGGCCTGTTTGGCACGGTGATTGGCGTATTCGTGGTGGTGCTGATTGACTGACTGAGTGATAGCTCAATTTCTGTAGCGGCCTCTTTGTCTCCGAGATCGAATGTGTGGGTTATGGCGCTGACCTTCGCTTTTGCTTTAACTGTTCCGCCAGTGGTTTCAATGGTGTGATGCATCTCAACATCTGGCCAGCACGGCACCTCGAATTCGACGCGGTTGTCGCGGTGCCCTTTGATGATTTTTGTGGCTTCTCGGTTGAGCGCCGTCAGGGCCATGTTATTGAAACCAGCGATATCGGTTGCTTTGCTGATGAGATAATCACCGTTTGCACTCTGGCTGGCAGATGCTGGCGGTGCTTTGTGGGCTTCGTACGCTTCCCAATCGGTTGCGTCATAATCGTCGGCCACACCATAACTAACATCATTAGAGACTTCACCGTACTGTTGAATCGATTGCGGCGCCTGCAGCGTGATCTCGATAGATTCGGTAACATTCTGTGCCCAGCGTTTGCTGGCGGTCCAGGTAGCGGTGTTGGCATAGAGGTTAGTGCTATCGCTGACCGTTCGGCCTGTTTGTTCATAAACAGGGTTGCCGTTCTGGTCGGTCACCTGATTGCCGTCTGCATCCAGTTTTGGCGCAATTTTCGCTTTGTTGACCTTTGGGCTCCAGTGGATATCGCCATATTTTCCCGCTGGGTCCAGCCCTACAAACTGATAGTTATCATAGGGCCAGCCGGCGGCTTGAATCGCCTGTTTTAGCTGAATATTTGAAGGTGGCAGCCCCCACGAGCCGTAATAAAAAGCACTGAGGCCGCTATCAAAACTGAACTGACGTTCACGCCACCGCAGCAGCTGGTAGTTGTAGGTGAGTGTGATGGTTATTTTGTTAGTCACCCGGCCCCGCGACAGCACAGACGCTGTTGGATTGCGGTAATAAATCACGTCATCGTCGATGGTAAAATCTGGCGTTGCTTTGGGTGCCCATGGGGTTAACCGCCCGATACCATCGCTGCCATAGTCAAACGCGTAGGGAATGGTTTGCAGCCGCTGGGTTAACTCCTCATTCAGATCGGCGGGCTCAGTGAATACCGCCGGAGAGTGATAGCCAATACCCTGCACAAATGCTGCGCTGAGCGCATTGTTTTTTTCGGTGCGGCTGTCTGTGCATTCCAACGTGATTTTTTTATAGATCAGGTCAATTTTTGGCAGATCGACAATGCCGTCATACATCAATTTTGTTTTGCTGGCAGATGAAGCGGATATGGTTACCCGTTTTCCGTGATACTGACTCAGATTTTGAGGGCCGTAATCCGGTTGTAGGGTTAATGTTGCCAGCGCTGAATCACCCTCTCGGCGGGTGATGCTTATCGTGTCAGTCAGCAGGCCCGGGTCTATCACTGTATTGCCAATGGTGACGATCAGGTCAAACTCAGACCAGCCAAACAGCCCGCCCTCTTCCTGGTTAAACTGGTATTTAACAGCAGGGTCTTTAACGCGCTGAGCGACTTTAAACAGCGTGCCAGAGCCAGAGTGTTTAACAATCTGAGCAACATTAAACAGCCGCCCCTTGCCGGACTGTCTGAGATTAACAATCTGCGCAACATCAAACAGACGGCCGCTGCCAGAGCGTACTACTATCTGGCTAACGTTAAATAACGGCCCACTACCAGAGCGCACGACTCGCTGAGCAACTGTAAATAGCGTGCCGGATCCTGATGCCATGGTTTTCCTACTGGGCGCTTTCTGTTACGTCGTTGATGTTAAATCCGATCTCAGGTTGGGCGCTATTATCGCCCAGGGTGGTGACAGTGTTTGTCACTCTGATATGCACTTCCACCGCATTGGCCGAACCCGACAGCAACGTGTTGCCCAGCGCCAAGCCTGCCCCGGCGGTGGCGGCATCTAAACCAGCGTTAGTGGATGCGACTTTAAATTCTGTGGGTTCGTGCGTTTCTGATACACAGGTCCAGATGACTGATCCGTCAGCCACTGCCGAACCAATAGCCGTAGGCCATGTGGGTTCTGTTGCCCCGGTGGTGCCGGCTGTGGTGGCAACATAGCGGCGGTTATTACCGGCCGTTGGTTCAATAGAGTCATCCAGTGCTGCCGCCGTGCTGGCCACCCATTCAGGCAGTATATCCACCGGGGTGATGGTGATGTCATCCACCCCTGGGTTAACCGTGGTTTGCAACTGAGTGCTGGCCGACAACGACCCGAAATAGAGCACATAGTCACGGTTACCGTCTGATAGATCGCTCTGGTGCTCGATTATCAGCGGGCCGGTGAATTGAGTAATGAGCGCTGCATCTTCATACAGTTTAAACGTTACATCAGCCAGTGCCATGCGTTACCTCGCCACCGCGCGGGCGGTCTCTTTTGTAGAGTTATCCACAAATTGTTTTAGTTGTTTCAAAAAAGCCGGGTCGCCCATCAGCTTGCCGCTTATGGTTTTGCCATCTGCGGCGACATTGATATCGATGGACCCGACGGTTTCCGGGGTGTCGTTCATTTTCTGAATCAGACGATCGAGCACAGATTGCATGCCGTCGATGTCGTATGACCGGTCACTACCGAAGTTGAGGCCGTTCGGCCCCCGCCCAGCGAGACCATCGATGGTGCGCTGGGTTTGTTCGACAAAATACGCCATGCTGTTGGTGTCTTGCCGGTTGATCGCGGCATTCAGCGACCGGGCATAGTCAGAGAATATTTGAGAGACTTTCAGGTTTTTGTTGGCTACATCGTCTTGCTTGCCGAATACCTTTTCCCAGGCGGAAGAAGAAAAGCCGGAGGCGGCGGTTTTTGAGGGGGTTTTAATCGCGGCCGTTAGCGCATCGGTGGCGGCTGTATTTTGTTTGCTGGCTTCGGTGTTTGATGCCGTTACATTTTTTACACGGTTATCTTTCCCCGCCTTCACTACCTCAGATTGCATTTTTGCCACGGCTGAATCGATTGCAATTGAAGGGCGATCTTTTGCCAGCAGATCATCGAATTCCTTTTTTATCTTATCCGCCTCTTTTGAGAATGAGTCAGACATACCCCCAAAAAAATCAGGCGGCAAGGCGTCCTTATTTATTAGCTTAATTAAATCGTAATACTGGCTGTAGATGAATTTAAAAGCCTTTGCTGCTGTTTCGGCTAGTTTTAATATGACAATTCGTACGCCTTTAATAACAAGCTGCCATCCATAAAAAACATCAGCGACGAAACCGACCCCGGTGGCAATGCCGCTGACAACACTTGCGGCCACTTTGTCGAGGCCACCAAATTCGATAGCGATCTGGCTAATATAATTAGCAAAATCTTTCATTAATGGAGCCAGTCGAATAGTCATCTGGTTGAGGAAACCATCCCAGATAGTGCTGAGCTTTGCTTTAGCATCAACATACGCCTCGACCATCGCCGCTTGTTGACTGGTCATAGATGCACCAAGACTGTCAAACTCAGCTCCGGTTGCTTTAAGATCTGATGCAAACATGTTAAGCAGGTCAGACCCAGACCGGCCAAAAATGTCCATGGCAATACGGGTTTTATCAGCCTGCGATTGAACGCCATTCATCGCTTCAGCAATAGCATAAAATTGATCATCACTGTTCATTTGAGAAAGTCTTTCAGCACTTAAACCCAGGTCATCCAGCGCACGGACTGCGGTTGATAAGCCTGCTTTACCGTCTGATACCGTTTTCAACATTTTTGTCATAGACTTATCTAATGACTCTGTTGAAACGCCTGACAGTCCGGCCTGATACCTCAGCCTTTGAAGACCACTTGTATCTATTCTCAGGCTTCCTGCCTTCTTTGCTAGCCTATCTATCTCTTCAGAATGACCATTAACAATAGCTACAATCGTGGCACCAGTTGCCAGCGCAGAGGCTGCGAAGGCGGTTGCTAGTGAGTTTACTTTTGCCCGGATATCCTTAGCCCAGCTGTTCACATTTTTCTTTGATTTCGCCAGTTCACTGACCAGTTTGGCGCTATTCGCCTGCAGTGATACCACCAGCGTTGAGATAGTTGCCATTTATCAGGATTCCTGTTTAAGCATCGCCCAGCCGTGATAAAAGCCAGGCTTCGTGCTGCTCTGGGGTGAGTGTCTTGGCGAACTCGCGGTCTTTTTCTTGCTTATAGCGATCAATAAAATCGCTATCCTGAGTCATATCAAATGCGATGTACTCGCCTATATCGGCTGAGTCCATCACTTCAATCATCTGATTAACCGGCATCCCCATCCGCAGCGACAACCCTATGGCATAGCGACGGAATGGACGCCGCATTAGTTTTTTGCGAGGTCTTCCAGATCGGCGTCGGTGATGCGATTGAGGCGCTGTGCCACTTCAAAAACGCGATCAAGTGCGGCAACTGATTTAGACCCAAGCTTCGTGATATCTTTCTCTGAAAACATCAGATTGCCCGCTTCATCTACAACACACGCCGCTAAATACTTAGCCCGGGCGTTGGTTAGGTTAGCGCCGCCATTTTTGCCTATTACGCTAGCCTCCAATTTGTCCCTCGCAGTGCCGGACATTGTGCCGACCATCACCTCACCACCCCATTCAGGCACTGGCACGACTTCGGTTTTGTGATCATCAGCTGCAAGAATCTGATCGCGTGTTAATAGAGCCATTTCACCACTTCCCTATCGGGCACTTAGCCCGGTTAAATTTCGTTTTTACACTCAACAAGCAACCGCATTTTCCGCAGCGCTTGACGGTGAGCGTGTGGATAAGATGTGGACACTGAGCGCAGGCGTTTAACCGGCGCTCAGTGTCTGATGAGGTGGCTATCATACGGCTGGGACGAAGCTAGAACCTTTGGTTGGTGAACCAGATACCCGGATGCTGATGTCGCCTTTGTAATCTGAGTCAACCCCGCCATCAGTGAACGGAAAGTTTTTGATATAGGCTGTGAACTGTCGGTATGTGCCCGTTGGCCACACCCAGGTGATCAGCCGAGACGCGCCATCTTCATAGGCCGCCTCAACCTCAGCCAGTCCGAGATCATCGTCTGCATGAAGGACAGACAACGTGACGGTGCCATAACGCTTAATACCCAGCGCGATCACCTCAGCACTGTCTTTTAGTGTGGTGCGGTCTTTTTCCGCACGCTCACCATCAAGACCTGAAATACCAGTGTGGCTTTCAATTTCAATATCGACACCGCCGGTATCACGAATGTAAAACTGAGTGCCTTCGGTTGGAATAGGTGTAGGCATGGTTCATCTCCAGGTATTAGCCCCACACCGAATATTCGATGGTGAAGCGGAACGTTGTTGTTTCGGGTTCATGTAATGGCCTGGTGGCCTTGCGAATAGCAATCAGGGTTTTAGCTGCAACCGCAGCTTTAATGACGGCTATCACCGCGTCGCGCTTGGCTTCGGCTGATTCGAGATCATCCGCCCAGCAATCAACCGCGATATACTCGTTTTGCATGTTCATCTCGCCTTTCAGCGAGTTAATCGGTGAGTCAGATATATAACGCACAATAGCGCAGGGCATCGGCTGGCTTTCTGACTTCCAGCCCCGGCCCGGGTTAGTCACCCCGGCCGCATCCAATACTGTATAAACGGCGATATCGAGGCTCATTTTTTACCCGTTTTAGCTGCTTTTTTAACGGCGCGATCTATTGCGGTAACCAGCTCGGCTTTAAAAAGGTTAAGCACCTGGTCTTTATTCTTGATAAGCGCAGGCGTCAGGAACGGGTCAGCCGCCTGATTTTTTGTGCCATATTCCTGCGCGATCACTTTCTGGTTTACCCCGGCCAACTTGTGACCGCCCTCGGATTTACGGGCTTTTTTGCGGGTGTTACCCACGCTGACCACCACCGCACTGGCGTGGCCTTTCCCTTTTTTGGCTGATATCGCCAGCGATTCTTTGGTGTCACCCGAGTCGACATTTACATTAGCTTGCGCGTCCGACAATACCGGTTTCATGGCTTTACGGGCAGCAGACCGTAGCGTTTTAAAGCCCGTTTGTGCACCGAGATCTAACAGCGCTTTTTCGAGTTCTGCCAGGCCCTGAACGTCGGTAGTTATTTCCATCTGTCACCTTGATCAGCGGCGGTAATGTTTGCACACCAGCCGCAACTCGCGTTTGCGTTCGTCCGGTATGACGGCGGTAATCTCGTAAGTATCTGCGCCGTGGGCAACCTGCATCGCCGTTGTGATGCCGGGGCGATAGCGAATAATCACAGTGACATCGTTGGTTTGTGCGCTGGATTCCGGCAGCCATCTTTCACGGCCGGTGATTACCGACACTTTTGCATAGATGTCAGCCGCGACCGCGACAGGCGCATCTGCCGGGACACCGGTTGCACTTTTTGTGTTCTTTGTCTGCTGGATGGTGACGCGATGCGGGTAACGCATTTAACCTATCCTCATCACGCGGTGCGGGTTTAATAGCGCATCGACGGCAAAATCTATCGGGCCAGCACTCACGCCGACAATCACGGCCTCGCGGTTGCGGTACCAGTGGGCCACCAGCATGCGCATACATTGTTTGATGCTGTCCGGCACATCAGCCGCAGCACCATAGCCGCAAGTGAAATTCACGGTGACTGGCTGCGGGTGTCCTGATTTAACGGACGGCCATGACTCCAGCGGCACAATACGCCCCACGACAGACGCGGTGTCGATGTAATATGTCACCGGGTCGAGCGTCTGAGTGGCTCCATCGACATCGATATACGTCACAGATTCAACCGACAGCAGATTCGGCGTCAGCTCAATCAGTTTTCCAAACCCACCGATATACTGTTTTTCTTGAGTGATCAGCGGCCGACCGGTGAACGTTTCACAGAATGAAGCCGCAGCAGCAATAAACTGATCGATCAATGCGTCTTCGTCGGTGATATCCGCGTCGATCTGGCACTGCACGCGGGCATCTTCCAGCGTGATCGGCTCTTCAGCGGGAGGTGTGGCTTGAATGATTGGCATAGTGGTTACCTAAACAGTCTTAACGAAAGGCGCAGGGCTGCGCCCTTGAGTAAGAGCGCTTACTCCTAAGATTGGCCTTCGCTTTTCGCTTTTTCTTCTGCGAATTGCTCGGGCGTTTTCTTCGACTCTTTCGCCACCTTCAGATGCTTAACAGCCACTTCAGCACAACGGTCGCTGACCACCTGTTCACCGGGTTCATACTGATTCACTGTATTGCCGTCATCCGAGTGTCTGAACGGCTTTTCAACGATGATTACTTTCATGGTTTATTACTCCAAACAACAAAGGCCCCGAAGGGCCTTTGTATTTTGCTTAACCACCCAGCACTTATGCGCTGAGCGTCAGCACCTTCACCGCATTGGAATCAGTGAGCATGCCGCCGACTCGCTTAGTGGTATAGAAGCCAACGTTTGGCTTGTTGGTGTACGGATCGCGCAGAACGCGGGTGCCAGTACGATCAACAATGGTGTAAGCCCGCTTGAAGTTGCCGAACAGCACTGAATTTGCATCTGCTGCGACCACCGGCATATCTTCGTTTTCTGCGACAGAGTAACCCAGCAGAGAAGACGCCTGACCCGCCTGAAGCCCAGGCACCCAGAGATAGTTACCCTGACCGTCTTTAAACGTGCGGATTGTGTGCAGCGTGGTGCCTGCCAGCATCCACTGCGCACCATTACGATATTTAGACCGCAACGTATAGAGCAGCTCAACCAAATTGTCTGCATCAAAGCTGCCAGACGTTCCTGAGTGAACTTTCTGCAGCTGCCCGAACGCCCGCACACTGTCAGCAGTGGTTGCCAACGTTGCCGCCAAAATACCCTTGGGTTTATTGGTGCCATTACCCGTCAGGAAAGCTGTGCCTTCTTGCTCTGCGAATTCAATCGCCACTTCATCTGACAGCCACTTTTCGGCATCGAAGAACATGTCGTCCAGCGAGGTCTGTGTTGCCTGTGGGTTCGCGTATATCTCGCCCATGGTTGCGACGATTTGCGCTAGTGTCGGGGTGTCGGTTGCAGGACGTGCATCAGCTTCCCCTACCCAGCCAGAACCAGCGCCACCCAAGTTGACCAGTTTTTTGTAGTCAGATGTGGAGATGGTGATCTGGTTGCACACAGCCCGCATGGGTGACTCATCACGCATTAGCTGAAGCAGAGTGCGGTCAAGCTCTTCCGGAACAGCAAAGCCACCGTCAGCATCAACGCCAATACTCAGCGCTTTTTCCTGCAGTTCTTGTAGGCCATCTTCACGACCTTTGCGCAAGAACTGAGAGAATGCAGCTTTATGCTCTGCGACTTCTTTCTTCACTGCAGTGCCACCAGGACGTTTCAGCTCCAGCAGTTCTTTTTCAAGATCGGATTTCAGCTTATCCAGCTCGTCAAGCTTACCGTTCAGGGTGTCGACCTGACCCGTCAGCTTACCTTTTTCTGATTCCAGCGCTTCGACACGTTTGTCATTTTTTTTCTGGAACTCTTCAAACTGGCCTTTCAGCTCTGCTGCAACCAGTTCAACATCTTTTAATTCAACAGCCATGATTATTCTCCTGAGAATAATGATGTTAGGGATTTAAGGGATTGCAGTGCTTTTTCTGTCTCAGCGTCTCGCAGATCCAGCGCACCATAGCCATTCGCCATAAAACTTTTGGCTTGCGTTCGGGACAACCCAACATCTCGCAGGGCGCGTTCCATATCGCTCGGACGAGGCACCTGGCCTTTTTCGAGCGCGTTTTTTACATCAGAGATACGTGCCTCTTCATTTGAGGCAAAGGTGACCAGTGAAACCTCCCAGAGATCTATCTCTTTGAGAATCCAGGCGTCTTTCTGATTGTCATAATCGTATTCGTTGAGCATATAGCCGATAGACAGCCCACCAAGCGATCCCGCCTTCATGTGCGCATGAGCGCGTTTTGCTAGCGGGTCGTCATCGATGAGTAGTCGGCCTTTCACATACAGGCCGTTTTCGTCCTCTTTCATCTCGGTATAAATACCGACAGGCTCACTCATCTTGTGCTGCCACAGCATCGCAGGCAGACGGCCTTTTTCTTTCCACGCCGCGAGTGACTTTTCAAAGGCCCCTTTGATGACGATGTCAGAATCACTATCTTTCACACCGAAGACAGAGCCGTAACCTTCAAACTCCCCGGTCTCGGTGACAGATTTTATTTTCAGCGGCACATCAAGCCGTTTTCGGGTCAGCATTGGTCTGGCTCTCCGGGTTTATCGTCATATTGAGAGGCGTTAAGTACAGATCACCGCCATCTCTTGGGTTCATGTCTTCGAGTTCACGGCAGTCATTCGGGCTGAGGATGCCCCAGTTAATGCCCTGACCGTATGATTCATAGCGTGATTTGAGATCACCGCGCAGCAGTGCCCCCGCATTGAATTTTGCGTAATACTTGCCTTGGTCTTCTTTCTTTAGCAGGCCGACATTAACCCGGCTTTCGATGCGTGTCAGATAAGGCACCAGCGCATAATTGACGAACGACAGGCCGAGGTGTTCAATGTTGTTGAAAGAGGCTTTATCGAGGTTTGCCACCAGGTGAGGCGGTACTCGGAATATGGCGCAGATCTCATCCCGTTGGAATTTGCGGGTTTCGAGAAACTGACTGTCTTCAGAGTTAAGCGCGACGGGCTTCCAGTTGAGACCCATCTCTAAGATCATCGGTTTATGGGCGTTAGTCAGGCCTTCATGATTATCTTTAAACTGTGTCTGAAGGCGCTTAAATGCCTCATCAGTCAGTTTCTGTTCAGTGGTTAGAACACCAGATGTCACTGCCCCATTGCTGAACAGTCTCGCGCCGTGTTCTTCTGTCGCCAGCCCAAGACCAACCGCCTCGCGGGCGTATGCCACCGGGTTTAATCCGGTTAAGCCGTCGAGGGTTAATATCCGCACATGCCAGATCAGATCCTGATCGAGCGTTTCTTTTGTGCCGTCCTTCCACGTGACTTCGTAGCTGGCTTTATGGTCCTCAAGCTTTGGCTTTACTGCGCTTGGGTCAAGCGGTAACAGTTCTACAACTTCTCCAAACGCTTTTACTTTATATGCGTAAAAATTGCCTCGCAAACACAGGCAGGCGATTAGCATTTCCCAGAACTCCTGGGCGGTCATGTAATCATTAGGGGCCGTGGTTAGCAGCCGATATACCTTGTGGTTAACCGCTGATTCCCTTTGATCGCCATTCATCTGATACAGTTTACAAGGAAGCATACCAACAGACTCTGACAGCACTCTCACGCAACCAAAAACCGTCGTCAGCTGCATGGCTTTCTGGCTTGATACGCCTCTGCCTGAATATGTGTCATAACCATAGCCGATCGCTGATGCGATCTTCTCTGGTGTATCCAGTAATTCAGTAGATTTGCTGCCAAACAGGCGGCTGAAAAATCCCATTAAAGAGTCCTGATTCCGTGAGTTTCAAGATGATCAGAAAGCGATTCTTCTTTCGCATCACCTAACATAATTCGCCCAATCGCCATCATCAGCGCGACCGCGCCGTCGATCTTGTTGTCGTTGCCTTCTTTCGTGGCGCGGACAATGTCATCGTTTCCGGACATATATTTGCCGACAACGTTCGAGATACACCAAGTCATGATTGGGTTGCCGTCATGATGGAACCGGCCAACAGCAATAGCCGCCTCCAGTTCTTTCATGGGGTCGCTGATGTGTGTGAAGTTCTGAATAATGGTGACCGGGTTTAACCCCTCATCCGCCAGCTGGTGCGACAAGTTGGTCGCGCCGTGGGGATCGATCGCACAACAGACAACCGGGGCCGTCTCCTGTGTATCAAGGGCCTCGGCTAATATCTCGCGGTAATCAATCTCGGCTCCGTCTGTCGGTGTCAGATAGCCTGCGTTAACCCATCCCTGGTAACGTTCGGATAAACGGCTGTTATCTTTATCGAACACGGTGTCTTCTGGCACCCAGAAGCACGGCGCAACACAGTAATAATGGCGCTTGCCATCAATCATGCGGTGAAACACGCGGGGCATGCTGTTCATGTCCAGCTTACGCGCCAGGTCCATACCCAGCGTGCACTCTTCGCCCTGGAACTGATCGAGCGTCAGGCTTTTATCTTCGCAAGCTTTCCACTTTTCCATATTGAAAAAAGCGGTTTTTGACTGAACCCACAGGTTTAAATGCTTGGTCTTAAATGTGTTAACGTGCCGGGGGTTTTTAATAGCCCTTTGCTGTTGGCCGATCAGATAATCTTCAAAGACCGAGATACCCATATTCGGGTTGGCCTTGCGCAACGCTTCGACAGATGTCCAGTCGTCGCCCTCATCGATAGTGAAGATGATGCCAAACAGACTATCGTCCGGCGTCGTTTCCTCCAGCATTTCTATCACGCGCCGGCGGTGGTCATAACACGCACCAGCAATATCAAAGCCAGCGGTGGTTATCGCCCAGATCAGCGGCTGTTCACGCGCACCCATGCCGGTTATCATCGTGTCATACAGAGCATTGTCTTTATGCTCGTGATACTCATCGACAATCGCGCAGGATGGCGACGACCCATCCCCCGGGTCACCAATCACCGGTTCAAACTTGGAATCGTCCGACTGACGATTCAGGTTTTTAGCATTGATCTCAATACCAAAATAATTAGTCAGATCCGGTGTCCGGAGGCACATCTGCCGAGCGGGGCGAAAAACTTCCCACGCTTGTTTCTCAGTGGTTGCGCCTGAGTAAACTTCAGCACCCGCCTCACCATCAGCGGCGAACATATAAAGCCCGGCACCCGCGCCCACGGCAGACTTGCCATTCTTGCGCGGTATCTCAGAATACGCTTCACGAAACCGGCGCAGCCTGTCTTTTTTCCGCTTCCAGCCAAACACAACTGCAAACTGAAATAACTGCCATGGCTCAAGCTTTAGCTTGCGGCGCTCGCGGGCCCACTTGCCTTTTGTATGCGGTAGCTTCTGAACAAAGCGACAGGCCCGTTCAGCAGCCTCTTTATCAAACCGATAACCAAAGGCGCGGGTTTTCGCCTTTTCCAGATCATCAATCTGCCGCTTACACGCCAGCATGACATAACGACAAGCAACAACCCGACCAGCGACAACGTCACGCGCATATTTATTAGCGGCGTTAACGTTGGGATAACTGGCCATGTATTAAAACTCCGAGAAATCATTCCCCCCGGCGCCACCACTGGGCCCCATTAGCCGCCCACGGGCGGAAGGATCTAAACCAAGCATCGAGCCGAAAGTGGCGATCTGACGCAGCGCTTCATTTTTTGCAGTGAGTGCAGGATTCTTAACAAGACCACCTGTCGCGCCTTCAACCGTAAGGCCGTTTTCTCTCACCTCTTGCTCAGCCATTCTGAATGTGGAATAGGAAGAGCAAAACGCCTCAAGATTATGTAGGTCAGTCACCGCCAACACTTTCTCTTTGCAGAGATGCGGACAAACCGTGCGCCACATTTCTGCAGCCAGTTCATCAAGCCAGCCAGGCGGATCAACATTCTGCATCAACTGGAATTCAACAGCGTCATGGTTAGCATGCTTGCTGCCCGCCAACACTTTCTGACGGTTCGGCTTAGGCTTGCGACCCCGACCAGGAGCCACCGCTTTCCCTGCCATAGCCCCTCCCGGATTATTTTTTAATTTTGTCCACGTAAAAATTGACTTGAGTGGACGGTGTCCTGTGGCTCAGGTTGTAGAGATTTAACCCGCCCCCCCCTGTCAGGAGCTGCGGCGGATAGCCCTCAGCTTCTCTTCATGGGTTTTCTTGTCTGAGCATGACTGACACAACAACTGCAAGTTATTCAGGTCGTCAGTGCCACCCTCAGCCGTTGGAATGATGTGATCGCATATACAACCAACAACCACGAATTTGCGCTTTAAATGCTCTTCGCATAGCCCATTAGCCCGGCTTTTTACGATTTCGCGCAGTTTTCGCCACGATCTACCACCACGTCCACGGCCAGCACGTCCGCCGGTCCACGGCTTAGCTTTATCTGCATGCTGTTCACAATAACCATGGCGCTCGGTTGATGTGCCAGAGCAACCACGCACACGGCAGGCTTTCGGTATTCTCGGGGGCATTTACTTCTCTGCGTCTGACCAGGTGCGGATGCTTTTCTTATCAGCGTTGCATTGTTGGATGACTGCTTCGCATCGAGCAATGTAATCACCGAATGTAATCCCATGCTCCATCGGCGAATGAATACTATCTGTCCAGATGAGCGGCACTGACTCTCTAATCATCTGAGTCGGTAGCGGGGCTGAACTCGAACACCCGGTTAACAATGTCATCAGAGATAACAGTATTAATACACTCAGCGCCCTGTTGCTGCAGATCATGTTCAAGTTGCCTCGCCTTCTGTCTGATTGCCAGGCTATCTTCATAAGAGACCAACAGCATTCTATCGGTCTTCAACTGTCGCTGGTGCTGATCGAGCAGCGCTGAGCGCATGTCATCAATCACCAGTTCATACTGATCAGCCTCGCTTGATAGCTGACCGATACGGTAAGTCTGCCAGGCAGCGGCGGCAAAAACCGCGACAAACAGCGCAATCAATACGACCCGGGCAGACATCAGTTACCCATACACTGCTGATATTCAATATTCCGCCGTTTGATCAGCCCATCTAACCGCTGGCCCTTAAAATAAACCCAGCGCTTTATTTGTTCACATGCGCCAGCATAGTCACCAGCATTTAATTTCTTAACCAGGGTAGACCCGCAGAACGCACTTCCGCCGATGTTATACGTCAGCGATACAAACGCGTCGAACTCATGCTGTTGCAGAGGCACACTCACACAGCCCCGCACCGCGGTTTCAAACCGTTCAACATCCGCCAGCGCTAAGGTAACTGCCTTCTCGGGGGTGATGGTGTCGCTAGGCTGAACGCCTGATGTGGTACCAAAGCCGATTGTTGCTACGTCCCCAGACACTGGCTGATAAGCGTTTGAACGATACCCTTCATGGGTCAGGATACCCACAAATCCGGCAGCACTGAGCGACAGTGCAGCAACAACCAACCGCATCTTCATCACAGCAGCCCACTATCACATTGGTTTTTTAATGCCTCTATCCGCAACCGATGAAACTCTTGTTCACGGCGGTCTCTACGCCAATTAGCAACAACATTGACGACCAACCCGATAACAACACCCGCGATACCAGCAATAACGCCAATATCAGCCATGGTTATCATCTCCGGACTTTCTGCAATTCGTTGAGAGATACCAGCGCCGACAGCAGTCACGCCAGATCCTTTGGTCACATAACCGCTATAGGTAATAACGGCAGTGTCCACTGTCGAGTGCTGGTTCAAACTAAACTCCTGCTGGATAAAGGGCTCAAATCTCAGGCATAAAAAAGCCCCACCGAATGGCGAGGCTATGGTTCTTGGGCAACGATCCCAACTTAGAAATATCGTAGGATATTTGTGTCGATAAATCAACACACCACTGTATTAATTTACAGGCTGTATGAATTAACAGATTAAAAAGCATATAGCACTGCGCTGCGCTAGGCCTTCGGCTCGCGAGCATTACCGCTATGTTTCTCGCTCCAGATCGCGCCGGGGTGAATACAAAATATCGTCTACTACAATAAATCCCTTTTTCAGCCATTGCGTGACCTGGGCTGGGGCTACTCCTTGCGCGGTCGCGAATGCGCGCTGTGAGCCGGAGAACTCATCGGCGATGTATTCGCCGAGTGTTCTGGCCGCAGGTCTTACTGCTTTTTTCTGCTGATCGCGTTTTCAAGCGCTGCGCTAAAGTCAAATTCGGCCCCGACTTCAACAAGAAAATCAAGCTGCGCTTCAATGCTTCCATCGTCTGTATATCCCGACTCTTCTGCCGCTTCCCATGCGTACTGCCCAGCCATTTCCTCAGCTTCGCGGGTGTCACTGCCGCCGAAATACTCACTTACATCTCCGGCTTTGCTTGCATTTATAATCTCTACTACTTGCTCAATTGATGCTGCTTCAGTGATTGCGTTAGTCATTTCCGTATCCTTTTTGCTTTTCCGGTTTCGGCCACTCCTCAACCTTGAATATAGTATATAACTATATTTATGTATGTAAAGCGTTTTGCTATATTTTTTGCAGAAGTTTAACGAAACATAACAACGCTTAGTAGCTGGACTGCGCACTGAGCGCTTACCCCTGTCTGCTATGCTATCCCCCACAAACATACTCACAGTCACAATATCCCTGCAGCGCGTCGATAGCTAAATACACGCTAATGCCCGGCAACACACAAAACAGAACTTTATCGTCGCCTTCCTCATAAAGAAAAACTCTTCCATAGCCATCCAGGGCCCAGCCGTAACGTCTCATCACGCCACATCACACTCTCGCAGCTCTATATAATCCGCAATAGTCGCTTTCCCCCGATATAAACTTTTCAGGAATGTCGACCGGCTGACATCCAGCAGCGCTGCAATACGCTCATCAGTGTGATAGTCGCACTCATTGATAGGGTCCGGGCGGTTTTTAAACAGTGACCACGCCACCAGCGACCGGTGCTGATTGATGCTCTGCTTCTCAACCAACTGCATCGCCTTGCAGGCCCAGCGGGTCTGCGGGTCGTTCGGCTCTTTGAATAACAGACTGATCTGATAGATCATCGCGTTATTGCTACCGCCACCGCCGCACCCGTCCGGCAACTGTCCCAGATAATCGATCATGCGGCCCAGTTGATGCTCGCCACGAAAACCGGCGTCCTGGTTAAGCTGGCGGGCGATCTCAACAGAGATATACCGATCAACGACGTTCTTTATCTTCAGTTCGCTTATCATTGCCAGGCCTCACCGTGCACCACCCAAAATATCGATAATCTTCAAACTCAAACATCAGCATCTGACGCTTTACCAGATCACCCGCTATCAACTTAACCGCTCTGTCATACGCCTGCAGCGCTTTACGCATGGCCGCCTTATCTGGCCAGTGGCTTAACGCGGCATTAGCGGCTTCATGCTCTGGCCTCATCCGTAGAGCGCCAGCAGCGCGGCATCACGCTTATCTTCGTTACTCTTACCAGTCCAGCCGGTTAAGCGATTAAAGAACTCAGCGTCACCCTTGGCCTTCTTAACGTGGCCCACCAGCGGCCTGACCATCTTGTAGTTAGCCCCGGCACCATTAAGATATTCCACCAGCAACCGCACGATCGCTTTAACCTGGCCAACGTTCTGAGCAATCTTTCTCATAGCCGCTGGACTGGTACCCGGGCGAATAAATACAGACTTATTGCACTCCACATCTTCAACATGAAACACACACTGATGCTTATGCTCATCAATAAACCGGCACAGGTCGAAAAACGGCATAGCATCCAGCGTGATGATCGTGCCGTCTACTGTCACCGCTACACCGCTTTTAACCAGATCTGGATCGATACCGATAATCATGACTGACAAGCCCCGGCAGGATCTCTTTCATTTGCTCCAGCCTCTGCTGCCAGCGCAAAATAAGCGGCCCCGTCTTCATAATTATCTAACTTGAACATGCCCTGCTGACTGCGGACCATTTTTAATAGCGCCATCAACAGCCACCCCTGCTCTTCAGTCAGAAGGTTACCAGTGACGGCATTAAAAGCGTTAACCGTTGCCTCCATGCTGCGCTCGCCATCTGGCTTATCGTAAGTAACGGAACGATCCTCCATGTGCTTTGCGCCAGCCATTAACACCTCTGAAGGCTTAACCGGTGATTTCTCTATGAATGACACATTCAGCTTTGCGCCAGGTTCATGCTGATCAATACCGTCTGGAGTGGCTTCAGCCTCCGATGATTTGAAATGCTTATCAGCACACTCGATGGAGCACAGATAAATACCATTCGTCATAACAAACTGCTGATCTTTGCCTTTAACTCGCTGGCAAATATGACACTTAATAACCGAATCAGTCACCACACATCACCTCTTTCACATAGTTTTCAAGCTTCGCTTTTGCCGCGATTGTGCCGCCCGCTTTAAGATCATCCAGGGCCGCCATAATCACCGCTCTGGCTTCAGTCAGCGCCCGCTCTGTGCGTTTCATGCCTGACTGCATGGCGTTGATGTTGCGTTGTTCCTGATGTGAGCTCATGTCGTTACCTCGCGGGTTACCAATTTGTGTCATGGAGATCGGAAATAGCCGCCGACACCGTAGCGCGTCGGTCTGCCGGGGTGGTGTTATCCGGCGGGGTTTCCTGTAGTCGAACCATCTGGCGTTTCAGGTGCTGCGCCAGCTTGTGCTCCCAGCCCGATTGATTAAACGCGGCGGACTGAGATACCCAATAGCTGCGAAACTCGCCCAGTTGAAGCTCCTGCGCATCAGAATCAAACAGAGCGAGGTTAACGCCCATCACCCGGCAGTGATCCGCCAGGGCCGTCGAGGGCTGCCAGTCCCAGTGCATCTCAAACCGTTGACGATTGACTGGGCTGCTCAACGCGGGCGGTTGATTGGCCAGCAGATCATCAGCGGTCTGGGTTGTCTCGATACGCAAAGCCGATGGGGCATTTTCATCGCTGCTGGTGGGTGCGCTCTCCTCCGGTTCAATGACAGGTTCAAAAGAGTGATAGGTTCTGGGGTCAGATTCTGACCGGGTCAGGGGGTCAGATTCTGACCGGGTGGGTGTTGTATTCTGACCGGGTTTATTCTCAACCGGGTCAGAATTTGACCGGGTTGAATCAATAGACCCTTTGCTAATCGTCAACAGATACCGGTTGCTGCTCTTGCCATCATTCCGGGCTTCGATCTTTAAAAACCCATCCTTTTCCAACTGCTTAATGTGCGCCTTAACCGTGCTGCGCCCCATCTCACACTGATCAGCCACATGCTGATAAGACGGCCAGCACTCGCCCTTATCGTTGGCGTTATCAGCCAATTTGATTAAGACGAGTTTGCGCCCGTGGTTACCCACTTTTACGCTCAACGCCTCAACCATCAACGTCATGCTCAAACCATTGCCTCCTGGTGCAGAAAGCAGCCATCCCAGTTCGATTTCATAGGTAACTCACCGTTAAGATAAAATTGATAAAGGCGCTTGGCACCCTGTTTGAGCAGCACAGGCTTAAAGCTCTGGCACTGCTCATGAGTGACCGGGTGTGTCCAGTTGCGACACGAATCAGCCACATAACGATCACGGTATTGGCTGTTCGCCTTATAGCCTTCAAAACCCGCCCGGCGGATCCACCCTTTCGCCGCTAAAAACTTCTGCACCTGTTGAATATTCACTCCGTTCAGGGTGCGGGCAAAATCAACAATGCCCACACCGTCGCTGAAAAACCGGCTAAGGTGGTCGTTTTCATGCTTTAAAGAATCGTTTTCGAGGGCAAGCTGCTGCTTTTGTTCAGCCTGATCAGCCCAGGCTCTAGCGGCCTCAACCGGGTTAGTAAAGTCAGGCAGTGCAGAGCGAGTTTCCAGTTCCTGCCACCGGTCCACCAGCCGCGCCGTAAACTCAGGGGATAGCTGAGCAACAATGACATAACTGTCACGTTTGGTGATACGATACTCAGAAACCGTCTGACCGCGCTCATTTTTAACATCCTCAGATTGAGGAAGTTGTATAACGCCCCGGGCGGTCAGCATTTCAATCGTGCGCTTAACGTTATCGTGACGCTTCTCAACAAGATCAGATATTTCGCGGCTACTCATCACCATCTGATAGTTGCAGGTTGTCAGTGCATGATTCATACTCGCTACCTCAGTTAGTTGATAAATGCCGCTTAGGGGTTGCCGCCCCATTGATAGCGGCTTTTTATTGTCTGTGCCTGGCATCTTCCACCTTCACATCTGCAGAGCAGTCTATGAGCAGCCAAGACACTCATTGAATGCCAAGGGAAGTCGAACTACCCATAAAC